>NZ_JBREXD010000002.1:0-913042 GCF_052920985.1 Pseudomonas sp. HK3 | reverse complement strand
TTACAGAACCAAAAGTTACTGTCAGACCCCAATGAGCTCGACCAAGCTGGGTTAACACCCCACATCGACACGGTTAAAGCACTTTGGCAACAGATTATGAATTCTGCCCAGTAAACGGCTAATTGGCCTTGCTGCGACAGCGCATTCAACTGCATCACAATGATTGAGTCGGCAAGCCACTATTAGGGCTTGCGCGCACACACTTAGGAATAGGTAATGGCCGCATTTGGAACCGTTTTCATGCCGAAAATGGCATTAGCAACATACGAAAACAATGCTTGGACTGCTTCAAGCATTGTTGCATCCAACAAACTAGAGCTGCACCCTGGCGCGCATGTCTTGCATTATTCAAGCACCTGCTTTGAAGGCTTAAAAGCGTTTAAGCACGACGATGGCAGCGTGAATATTTTCCGCATGGATGCCAACATCCAACGCATGGCACAAAGCACTGACTTATTGTTTTTACCTGAAATCAATAAAGAACAACTTGCGCAAATGATCCAAGAAACCGTAGCTATGTATGTTGACGACGTGCCTGCGGCACCGGGTTCCATGTACATTCGCCCAACGCACATCGGTACTGAGCCGAGTATTGGTAAAGCCGCCGTTTCTTCTGAAACTTCATTGCTGTACGTACTGCTATCACCAGTAGGAGATTATTTTGCAGGTGGTGCAAAACCGTTACGTTTATTACTTGAAGAAGACGGTATGCGCTGCGCGCCGCATATGGGAATGATTAAAAGCGGCGGCAACTACGCCAGCGCACTGGGCCCAATTGCACGCGCACGTAAGCAAAACAACGCAGACCAAGTTTTGTTTTGCCCTAATGGCGACGTACAAGAAACGGGTGCTGCTAACTTCATTTTGATTGATGGTAATGAAATCATCACCAAAGCATTAGACACCTCGTTTTTACACGGCATTACCCGTGATTCGATTTTGACCATCGCCCGTGACTTAGGCATGACCGTAACCGAACGCGACTTCACCGTCAGCGAATTAATTGAACGCGCACAAAAGCCAGGCACAGAAGCCGCCCTTTCTGGCACGGCAGCTGTATTAACACCAGTGGGGACGTTCATTCACAACGGCGAAGAGATTACCGTGGGTTCTGGCGAACCAGGCGCAACCACATTAAAGCTGCGTCAAGCATTGAACGATATTCAATGGGGTAAAGCAGAAGATAAGTTTGGTTGGTTAACTAAGGTTTAGGAAGTTGCCATTTCGACACGCTCGTTCCTCGCTACTCAGGATGAACGGGCTATAAGTAATCAAGCAATAACCGCTTATGAATTTGTTAATGTAGCTCGCAGCGAAAAATAAATTCTAGCCACTGCAAAAAATAGACCTCAAGCTCTATCAACGTATATTGTATAGACTTAATAATCCATATTAAAAAACATAATAACAACGCCACCATAGCATTTAATTGTTAGATATTTAACTATACATGCGTCTAATTAACGCACACCATTAATTGAAATATCTTATTTTTTAATCATAAATCAAACATATTAATTTATTAAAAGGACAAATACTTGTTCATATTAAAACCTATAATAATTACAACATTATTATTTTTGTCAGGCTGCTCAACGAATAAAGTTGTCTTTTCCGTTCAAAGCTCACCGTCAAACGCCCAGATTGATGTAAATGGAAAAGAAAAGGGCGTAACTCCCACAAAAATATCATTAGAATGTTCAAAGGAGTGGGTTGGTATAATGGTAACACCTACAGGGTGGCTTCGAACCTCTGATCTTTATGAGATAAAAGTGCACCCACCATTAGGGCATCATGGGCAATCTCAATCTCAGTTCATTGATCCCTGTAAATGGTCTGGCAAATACCAACCAACATTAAATTATGAATTTAGCATTATCACTAGTAAAGATAATTTAACTGAATCCATACGCTCATTAAAAATACTTAGGGATCAAAATATACTGACTGAAAAAGAATATAAACAAAAATTACTTCAATTAGTTGAATAGCTTGTTTGTAGAAACCACATAAGCCTGTGTGTCTCAAGTTTCATAGTTTTATCACAACACCTCGGTAACTTTGATATACCTCAATAGTATTTGAATGGTATTAATTAGAAGATCAATTTCACTTCCGAACTAGACGCTAAAAATATAAACCGCTTGTGGAAACACAAACGGTTTTTTTAATCTCTAAATAAAGTATTCTTTCACCTAATCAATTGTAAGCCACAAAAATGTGCCTTTAGCCAACGGGCCTTTCTATTTTCAAATCCATGAGGCATTGATGCTTCGAACTTTATTCCTTGCCCTTATTTCATTTCAATTTTTTTTAGACGCAAGAATAACCGTAAGCTCACTTTTTTCGAGCCAGATATATTTTGTGGTGCCGGAATCAGGTTTTTTTGAAAAAATAATTATTCCATAAAAAGAATTAATCCAGACACCCATGATAAGAAAATGTTAATTGATCACACCCAAATCTAATTCAATAATTTGAATTTGATCATCTGTCATACTCGGATCTGGACGTCGCTTGACTTCAATACTTATATCTTTTCCAACCATATCACTAGTCAAATAAATATCTGCATCACCCGTTGGGCCATAACAAATTCGATCAGTAATAAAAATTATTGGTTGAGATACACCATCAAGGCTCCAAGTAATTTCATCGCCTATTTTGCACGTTTCGAATATTAATCTGTTATTTTGCTCTACTTTACCAGAAACACTATCTCTCAATTTACTATTATGATGAATCGATATTTCCGTCCCGTTCGTATTTTCAGCACCAAAGCAATCAACTAACTTGCCAAGATAAGAAAATGTACAACCAATTTTAACGATACCGCCCGTTTGCTGGGGGATGCGTATGGAAAAATTATTATCTGCATCATTCTGCGTTACGAGATCAAAATCAACGTCTTCTGTCAGCAGCATATCTTGATAGATTATTCTCATGGTTGAAAAATCGACTTTTTCTGCACTACGAAACTTTCCGGAAAAAACCCAAGGAGCCCCTTCTGCATATAAATTATCAATAATGTCAAAAATAGTAGTGACAGGATTAGCTTGTTCATTGATTACCGTTTCGAAGCATACCTCTTCAGAGGGCGTCGAATTACTGTCTTTAAAATTTGCATAATTCTGAGTAACACATATTTTTATATTTTCTGAAAAATAATCCTTTAATAATATTAATTTTTCATTGGTTGATATTTCAACATTATTTAAAAACCATTTATATTCACTCGAAACATGTCGAGTGTAATTGTAAGAACTTCTCACATTGGGTCTAATTTCTCCGTCAAGGGAAAATATACCTGTTAAACCTAAAATACTGACATCAGGCACTTTGGCATTTGGCACAACTACCGTAGAGGAATATTTCACACATTGCTTCGTCACTAATTCATAAACACAAAACTTAACTTTGTCCAAGTTTGAATTTTGAAATTGAAACTGATCAGCTGTTGAGTGATAAATATCATTGTCATCAAACCAGCGCACCTCCCAAGTATTGATATCGGGCATTGAGCTCCACTGAATAGCTGACTCAAAGTAATCTCCTTTATCAAACGCATCTAGGCTAATGATTTTACTGGCGAGTGTTGGAATCGCTTTTATAACAATTGGTTCAGAGCAAAATGCTGAGCCTTTACGACCATCAGTTAGTGCAGGAGCGACACAAGCTTTAATAAAACCAATATGTGTATTCAACAAATCAATATTGGCGCCTTCTTGAATCTCTTGATCGTCTTGGCTCAACCAATAGCTACGCGAGGCATCTATCATATGCATATCATTATCGACAAATGAATGACGAACTATAAGGGTGGTCCCCTCAAAGGCATAACGTGAACTGTCATCTCCTTGCAAATTTTCAATAATTAAAAATGAGATATTAGGAATTTGTTTTTCCAATTGTACAGGTGGCACAGAATTAGAGCCGCCACCGCCACAAGCGGTGACTACAAACATTAAAGACATATAAATCAGAGGTTTCATTTTTACACCCACACAATAAGCTGACTAAATGGTCAGCATTATGCATGTTTCATAACCTCCCACAATATATATTTTGTAAAGATACTGGCTAGGTTGTTAACATACGGGGATAAAGCATTATTTATCAATGACTTATAAGGATCAGTTCGTCACTACATTGGTAATTTTCTACAATGGAGTACCTTAGAGATAGCAACAATTTTAATTAAGGAACGCTCTCAACGACCAATAGCTTGACTAATGGCGGAATATTTAGCATGCCATCTCATGCATTGCAATAACGGTCTTACTCGACACGGCCTGATCAAAATAGCTTGCCTTAGCCGCCAAATATTCAGTGCACGAGAAAAATTCGTCCATTATTTTTTTGCTTGGAAACTCAATAGTAAAAACACGGTTTATAGAATCTGTTGTTTTTGAGATCAGCACTTCAGATACTTTAAAATCAAAACCGAACGCGCCACCATAGGAATGTAAAATAGGCGTCATAACCTCACGGTAACGCTGATACACTGCATCATCATTCACATTCATGCCCATTACAATTTGAAACGCCATACATCACTCCTTTTTAGCAGCATTGTAAATTTTAACTTTTTGAGCGTAAATAATTCGAGGGAAAAATAATATTGCTCTGTTTATCAATGTGAACAATAGCGTCGGCAATAACATTACCAACGCCATAGTAGCTAGATCATTTATATATATTCTGGGATTGGCTATTTATAAACAATATAGCCAAGATCAATACTTCCAACCTTGCGCCCACAAATTTTGGTCGCTTAAGTCATGCCAATTGATCGCCTGTTCTCGTTTTGTCATGACCGCTTCTATTGTACACAAGGTAACATTACCCTCTTCGTCATATTCAACATCTGTGACCATAAAGTGCTTTTCTTTATTGCTAGGGTTTAACGCTGTCCACTTACTATGCAATAATTTTTTACTGCTGACTTTATTCATATCCAACCCTTGAGCATGTGTAAGAATACACATTAAGTACGAAGGCTCCCTCTAAATAGATTACATATAATATTGTGAGTTCACATTTTCGAATCTAAAAGCGAGGGTATATTTACTCGGGAAACCCATCAAATTTTGTTGCGCATAAACCTGACTTAAGCCAAGATGCTTCTTCAACTGAAAAGATATTCGCTTGTGGTACGAGATCGAACGCATCATTAAGTGAGCCTGCTGGTATAATTAATGACGTTTTCGTCTTATTAACACAAGGTAAAGCGGACCCACACGCCTGACAAAATGCTTTCGAGAACGCCCTAGAAGGATGTTCATAATTAATAATATTGTTTTCACCTGTTAACCATTCAATATTATCAACATTCGTAAATATATTGGATGAAAACGCAGATCCCGTGAGTTGCTTACACTGTTTACAATGACACTGATAAAACACTTTAACGTGATTAACCAAAGTAAAGGTAACTTCTCCACATAAACACCCACCCGTTAATTCATTTTTCATTTAAAATGCCTTTTTATCGTCGATATTAGACCTAACAATAACAGTACAATAAAAAAACCGCTTGCTCTAATTAAAGAACAAACGGTTTCTCACACGTTAACAATCCAGTAGCGGTTAAGCGCGACGCTTTCTAAACGCATAAATACCAGCGCTTAATACCGTTTTAAATACAACGCCTTTGGCACTCAAACTGGGGTTGGGGTCTTTGCCTTTTGCCATGCGCCACATTTGGTGCTCATACCAAGTAATACTTAGCATACCCATGGTATCCAGCCCTTTATTACCTGTGGTTAGATTTTCAAGTGGCATACTGTATTGGTCATCCGCCATTAGCTTATTAGGGAAGCCTGCATCCACCGCGGTTGTGCGAGCAATACCAATAAAATCAGTGGCACCACTTTGTAATGCCTCGGTCATGGCTTGCGCACTACGAAAGCCACCAGTCACAACTAATGGTGTATCCACCAGCTTGCGTACTTTGTCCATGTAATCTAAAAAGTAAGCTTCACGTTTGACCGTGCTTTCTTTTACGTGTTTTTTAGAGGCTGCTCCCATCATGGATGGGCTTTCATAAGTGCCCCCAGAAATTTCAATTAAGTCCATGCCTTCACTAGCAAGCGTCTGTACCACTTGCATGGAGTCTTCTTCGCTAAAACCGCCTTTCATAAAATCTGCGCTATTTAACTTAATACCAATCGGAAAACCTGTGCCGACTTGCTTACGAATAGCACGGTAAACCGACACCACAAAACGCATGCGGTTTTCTAAACGGCCACCCCATTGGTCATCACGCTGATTGTGGCGCGGCGATAAAAACTGGCTGACTAAATAACCATGCGCACCATGAATTTGCACACCAGTAAAGCCAGCTTGCTTAGACAGTTTTGCGGCGGTGGCAAATTTTTGAATAATCACTTCGATTTCAGGCTCAGTTAACGCACGTGGCTTATTAAAGCCTTTTTCTAAACCGCGACCTAATGAGATAGCCGACGGTGCAACGGGTTCACTCACAATAAAACTTGGTATTTGCTTACCCGGGTGATTAAGCTGTGGCCAAATATGTGCGCCATTTTTTTTACCTGCTTGTGCCCATGCTTTGAAAAGCTCAAGATTAGAGTGCTCATCCAACACCACATTCTTAGGTTCCCCCAATGCGCCACGATCCACCATGACATTGCCCGTCATGGCGATACCAATGCCACCTTCTGCCCAGCGCCCATATAGCTTAGCCAGCCCCGGTTGTGGATTGCACTGCTTATCACCTAACTGCTCGCTCATGGCCGATTTAAATAATCGATTTTTAATGACTTGGCCATTTTTCAAAGTAAAGCTGTCGGCTAATTTTAAAGATTCTGCATTACTTACTTGCGGTACGAGTTGAGCGTCTTGGTGCGTCATATAGTTCTCCACGTTATTCATTTCCCACCAATTAGACCGATCGTCTTTTAATGAGATATTAAAAAATGCAGGCACGCTGCATCTATATATTTTTGCTTTCGATTTATGCGACTGGGGCCATGAGCATATTGAGCATTAAGTTCATGCTGTCCTTGGCAGGCTGTACGCGGTTGTGCATATTCATTTTAATTAGAGCCCCTTCCCACGTCGCCCAGTACACGCTGGCGTTCTTTGGCGGGTAGTAAATGACAACGTTTGAATATTCTTGAGTGAGAGGTGCACAAACATCGGTACTGGTATAGCCAGCGCTTTGATATTGCTGCTGTACGGCGTAACTGAAGCTGGCCACATGCCAAGTTGATTCATCTAGCTCTTGGGCTAAATCATCACGAGGTGGATTAATCAGCAGTGCGTTTTTTGGTAAATCTTGTTGCAGCAGTAGCTGACTTGGCAGGGTTAGGCTCATTGGGCGTCACTTTAAATTTGATTAGGCTATTGTAGTGAAAATGGCTTGTTTCAGCCAGTAAAGGTGTCATTAAGTCAGGCAAGGGCCATGTTATGGGCTTGAAGCAAGAAAAAGCGAGCTAGAAGAAGTAAAGCAAGGGCTTCAACTAGAAGCCCTTTTTATAGTAGCTGGTTAGTAGTCGGTCAATAAAGATTAAAACTTAAAGACTGCGTTTAGCTGATAAGACTGAGACAAGTCTTTGTTTACATACTCAAGACGAAGCAGAGCCTGCCTATTGACACGGTATTGGGCGCCAAAGCCCATTAAAATACCATCGTCGCCACCTAGGCCATAACCTAAGCGTACAATAGCGGCGAGCTTCTCATTAATTTCAGGCAGGTCTTTAGAGACAACGGCAGCGGCCCATACACCATCGGCGTCTTCATCAGAGTTATCGTAGAACTCACCGCTTTGAATGAAACCCGCTTCGGCTGCGATATCAATGCCACTGCGTTGGCCGTAATCGTAACCTGCAAAAACTTGGAAGCCACTGGCTTTGCCATCTGTTCCGCCCATTGAGGAAGTGTCAATGCGGTTATGACTAATACCTGCACCCAAATATATTTTTTTCATGTCGATATTGGTTTGCTCTGATGCTTCTTGCGCGAGTGCGCATTGGCCTAAGCATAGGCTGATGATGGTTAATACTGATAAAAATAATTTCATGTACATCCTTATTGTATTTGATACCTAAACAAGAGCGGTAGTTTACCTGCTCTAGGGTACGCTGCAAAGAGGCAGTTAGGTTGGTTTTGCCCAGCCCCTAAGAAAATTGAAGACCAAGGCGCGATTTTTAAAATTTAACGAGTTAAATTAAAAGTTCTAATGTACTTAAAGGCTATAGATTAAAGTAAATTGAGACGCAGTATTTAAAACGCCCACAAGTTTAACGTCAGCTCTTAGGGATAACTCTTTGGTAATAGGAAACAGTAAACCACCGCCCAATATTAGTTGAGAGCTACTTGTAAGACCTGCTTGTGGTATAAATGAAAAATTTATAATCTTATTTTTTAAGTCTACTTTTAATCCACTTGTGACCCATAAGCTTCTAGATTCTTTGTTGTAACCAATATACCTCCTATCGACATCAATTATACTAGCCTCTAAAAATAGATTAACATTATCTTTTAGATGTTCTAAGCAACCTAAAGTTAAGTGCATTCCGTCTGATTTTAGTTCTTCATCATCAAGATAATATGAATCTTCAGAGTAAGCATGATGCTCTCCAAAACCTAAGCCGATATAAAATGTATTGAATTCTGGCGCTTTTTCGTTATCAGACGTACAGAGTGAATAGGTGTTATGTGTAAAAAGTAAGGCTGATAGTACTAAGCTAAGTTTTAAAAAATTCATTTGGAATAAAGTCATCAAGTGTGTTTTAAAATATCGTGTTTGTTATTTAAGGAAAAAGTTGTAATGCAGGCTCTTGCAAGGCTGCAAACTGCTCGCGCAGAGTGAGAATTTCATCTGACCAGTACCGTGGAGTATTAAACCAAGGGAACGCCATTTTAAACGCTGGGTCATCCCAGCGTTTGGCAAGCCAAGCGCTGTAATGCATTAAACGCATGGTGCGCAACACTTCGATTAACGGAATTTGATCCGCGGGGAATGGTAAAAACATTTCATAGCCGCGTGCCATGGCGGCAAGTTGTGCTTGCATTTGGTCGCGATCACCATTCAAAAGCATCCAAATGTCTTGGATTCGCGGTGCACGAATACAATCATCCAAATCAAGCATATAAGGTTGTTCATGTTGCCAAATTAAATTACTGGCGTGTAAGTCTCCGTGCACCAATTGCATCTTGGGTGAATGCCAGAGCTCATCTAATAGATTGCAAATATCTAAGCTTAAGCTTTCATAAGCGGGCAGTAAGCTTTCATCAATAAACTGATTGTCGAGAATAAATTGGCGGCTATTGCGGGCAAATTTTTGTGGGGTCATGTCACCACGTTGATCACATTCAACGGCATTGGCTGTTTGATGTAAGCGGGCTACTAGACGGCCCATTTGTTCGAAATCGTCTAAGTTTTCAATGTGGCCGCTGTGGCCCCCTTGCTTAGGAAACAGCGCAATGAAGAAACCTTGGTATTCAAACAGGCTTTCGCCTTCAATGACCATCGGCGCAATAACAGGCAGCTCATCGTTCTTGTGCAAACAAACTGAACTCGTGCTCTTGCAAAATGGTGGCTCGACTCCAGCGCTCAGGGCGATAAAACTTAGCGACGATGTCTTTTTGTTCCTCTATGCCAATTTGATAAACACGGTTTTCATAGCTGTTAAGGGCTAATTGATGGCCACTGGTGAGCCAACCTAATGGTGCCACAATGGCATCGATGGCATTCAGCACGGTATCGGGAGTGAGCTTTTCGTAGGGGTGGGGCAAAAGCTGTGACATAAAAACTCAATGGCCATCAAAGTAAGAGCGGCAGTTTACTGGCTTATGCAAAGACTGGCGAGAAAAGTTATTAACGCGCCAGCGGTGTGCGCGCTAAACAGGCAATCGTGACACTCTTTGCGCCGTGCTTTTTGAGTGCTAATGCGGTGCTATGGCAGGTAGCCCCAGTGGTGAGCACGTCATCTACCAGTAATAGGTTTTTACCTTTTATCTGCTTAATCAGCCATGGGCTGCACATAAATGCTTTGCGCATATTGTATTGCCGTGCGCTTTTATCTAGCCCTTGTTGGCTGTGTGTCGCTTTGGTTCGCAACAGACCTCGCCATAGGGGTGTATTGAGTGCGTGACTTAATGTTCTGCCCAGGTGCTCTGTGGGGTGATGACCGCGCCATAATAGCTTTCGCCAGTGATAAGGCACGGCCAAAATGACATCGAACTCATGGTGTTGTAAGTGCTCACTTAGTTCGTATTCTAAGCATTCAAGGCCTAATACTTTACTGCGGTGTTTGAATGCTTGAATCAAACCCGCCACTGCCCCTTGAAACATAAAAGGGCAAATAACTCTGTCAAAGGCGGGAGGCTGCTTTAAGCACTCGCCGCAGATGTGGCCGTGATGGTTGGGTTCCGCACATTGCGGGCAGTGTTGGCCAAGGCGGGGAAGTGTCATTTGGCACTGCGGGCACAGGTTACAGGGGCTGGGTGTCAGGCAGAATATGCACTGCTTAATAAATATACTATTGTAAACCGCCTTGATTGCGGAGGTTGACTGCTCAAAATAAGCGGCTAATATACGTGTCACGATTTCATCCCACTTGGTTAGCCATTAGCCTGCCATTTGAGGATATATAAAACCAGCACCACCTATAAGATCTGGTAAGGAAGCATTATGAGCGCAACACAAACACAAGACATTCGTCACGACTGGAGCCGCGCAGAAGTACAGGCCCTGTTTGATCTGCCGTTTAACGATTTGTTGTTCCAAGCTCAAGTGGTTCATCGCCAGCACTTCAACCCAAATGAAGTACAAGTGAGCACCTTGCTTTCGATTAAAACGGGCTCTTGCCCAGAAGATTGCAAGTATTGCCCGCAGTCAGCCCATTACAACACCGGCCTAGAAAAGCAGCGCCTAATGGAAGTCGAAGCCGTACTGAATAAAGCCGCCGAAGCCAAAGCAAAAGGCTCTAGCCGTTTTTGTATGGGCGCCGCGTGGAAAAACCCAAACAAGCGCGACATGCCGTATGTGCTTGAAATGGTCAAAGGCGTAAAAGCCATGGGACTAGAAACCTGCATGACACTGGGCATGTTAGATGAAGATCAAGCGGATGAGCTGGCAGGCGCAGGTTTGGATTATTACAACCATAATCTTGATACCAGCCCAGAATTCTACGATAAAATTATCACTACTCGCACCTACGGCGACCGTTTAGATACCTTGCAACATGTACGTGACAGCGGCATGAAAATTTGCTCAGGCGGTATCATTGGTATGGGCGAAAATCAAAATGACCGCATTGGTTTGTTAACACAACTAGCGAACCTACCCGTTCAACCAGAAAGTGTGCCGATCAATATGTTGGTTAAAGTCAAAGGCACACCACTTGAAGATGTGGATAACCTTGATCCATTTGAATTTGTACGCTGCATCGCCATTGCGCGTATCTTGATGCCAAAATCCCATGTGCGCTTAAGCGCCGGGCGTGAAGACATGAGTGATGAAATGCAGGCCATGTGTTTTATGGCGGGTGCTAACTCTATCTTTTATGGCGAGTGTCTATTAACAACACCCAATCCTGAAGCCCATGAAGATATGCAATTATTTAAACGTTTAGGCTTACGTCCCGAGCAAGCCATTGTTGATCATGACGATTCTGCTCAAGCGGATGTGCTGAGCAAACAGATTGAGAAAAACGATACGGCCAAACCTTTTTACGACGCCACTGTATAAGGTGTATGAACACTCACATAAACGTTAGTCTGATCTGACGTTTATGCTATGTTCATTCAATCTGCATTATGCCTTTTGATTTATCCCAAGATTTAAACCTGCGTCGCGAACAAAACTTGTATCGCGCCACCCGTTTAGCACAAAGCCCACAAGGGCCGCTGATGCAAATAGACGGTGCCGAATATTTAACGTTTTGTTCAAACGATTACCTTGGCTTAGCCAATCATCCTGCATTAGTTGCTGCGTTTAAACAGGCGGCGAATGAATTTGGTGTAGGCAGTGGTGCCGCCCATTTAGTGAATGGCCACAGTTATTATCATCAACAATTAGAAGAAGCCTTAGCCGAATTTACTGGCCGTGAGTCAGCCTTGTTATTTAGCACGGGTTACATGGCGAACCTTGGCGTCATAACGGCGTTACTTGATAAACAAGATGGCGTGTTCGAAGACAAGTGGAATCATGCCTCGTTATTAGATGCCGGTTTATTAAGTGGTGCGCGTTTTCAGCGTTATTTGCATAATGATGTTGCAAATTTAACCGCTCGCCTAGCGCGCAGCGAGGCTCGACGCAAACTCATCGTGACCGATGGTGTATTTTCAATGGACGGTGACGACGCGAATTTACAGGCGTTATCAACCACCGCAAAACAGCATGATGCTTGGATCATGGTTGACGATGCTCACGGTTTAGGAGTGTTAGGTAAAACCGGAGCCGGTATTTGTGAGGCGCAACAACAAGATCAAAACAATGTGCAAATACTCATGGGCACGCTGGGCAAAGGCATGGGCACAGCCGGTGCGTTTGTAGCGGGTAGCAAAGAGCTAACGGAATATTTGACCAACTTTTCGCGCCCTTATATTTATACCACCGCCATGCCAGCGGCCATTGCCGCTGCAACCTTAGCCAGTATAAACATCGTAAAAAATGAACCGCAGCGACGTGAGCATTTACATAATTTAATTCAACAATTTAAATTAGGTGCGCAACAATTAGGCTTGAACGTCATGCCATCGGATACCGCCATTCAACCAATATTGATCGGCGATGCACAACGGGCGTTATATCTTAGTGAGCAGTTACGACAGCAAGGCATTATGGTCACGGCCATTCGCCCACCAACCGTACCGCCCGGCACAGCACGATTGCGTATTACATTGTCGGCGTCACACAGTATTGAACACGTTGAAACATTATTAGACGCGCTGTCTGCGCTATCATCCACCATGGAGGCCAATTAACATGGCATTAGTAGTACACCAATGGGGTGATAAAACGTTACCCGTTATTTTTTGTATTCATGGTTGGGCCAGTAACGCGCAAGTATTTAAGCCGCTGGCGGATTTATTCAGTGATCACTTTCAGTTTGTTGCAGTGGACCTTCCTGGTTTTGGTGATAGCGACTACCAAGCAGGGGATTACGTACTTGATAAGCTAATCGCCGAGTTGTTAGCCGTAGCACCAGAGCACAGCAGTTGGCTAGGTTGGTCATTAGGTGGCATGTTAACGGTACAAGCGGCTTTGGATTCACCAAACAGAATTGAAAAAGTGATGACCATTTGCAGCAATGCAAAATTCTTAGCCGATAAAAAATTCAAGCAAGGTGTGCCGTCGCCGTTATTTAATGGCTTTATGGAAAGCATTGACGATGTACGTGTGACCTTAAGACGGTTTGCTGCATTAACCGTCGTGGGTGAAAAACACGATATGTTGCAATCTCTAAAATGGTTACAACAAAATACGCAAGTACCCGCGCCGCAAGCGGGCGTATTAAAAGCGTCATTGGAGTTACTATCATTAATTGATAACCAGGTAGCGCTGGCCAATATTGTACAGCCATGTTTGCATATGCTGGCAACCGATGATGCCATCGTGCCACATAAAGCCAGCCAGACGCTTAATAAATTAAACGACAAGCATTTGACTAGCTTTGTGCCCAATGCAAGTCATGCTTGTTTAGTGACGCAGCCACAGTTAGTGGCCAATGGTATTTTGACGTTTATGCAGGGTTTACCGAATGCATGATGTCATTGCCAAGCAAGCGGTGGCAAAAAGTTTTAGCGATGCCGCACATGATTACGATGCATTTGCGCACTTTCAACATAATTTAGCCAACACCTTAATTGAACTTTGCCCACAACAAAAAAAACATGCCATTTTGGATTTAGGCTGTGGCACCGGTTATTGTTTGCCAATGTTAAAACAGCATTATCAAAGTGCCCATGTTATGGGTGCTGACATTGCACCGGGGATGTTGGCTTGGGCAAAAAAAAATCATCCTCAATTTGACTATACCGTAGCCGATGCTGAAAACTTACCATTTGAAAAACATCAATTTGATTTAATTTTTTCTAACCTTGCAGTGCAATGGTGTGACGATTTTTCACAAGTGCTCACGCAGGCGTATGACTGTTTAATGCCAGGTGGGCATCTTGTGTTGAGTACGTTGGCCGAAGGCACATTAAGTGAACTAAAGCAGGCTTGGTCACAAGTAGATGCACACCAACATGTAAATCAGTTTGATCATGAATCCGATTTACAACGCATGATTGAAACAAGTGCATTTGAGATTGAACAATTAAATATCGCCACGTTATATGATTTTCATAGTGATATTCGCGGCTTAACGGATTCCCTTAAGCGCATTGGTGCACACAATATTACAGATGGTCGCGCCAAAGGCTTAACGTCACCGCGAGCGGTTAAGCAATTTATGCAGGCTATGGAAACCCATAGACAAGATGCAGGGTTGCCTGCCAGTTATCGTGTACTGAGCGGCTGCCTGACCAAACCTTTTTAATGAGTCGAATTATTCATGAGTAAACAGCGTTACTTTATTACCGGAACCGATACCGACGCCGGTAAAACCATTTGCACCGCAGCGTTACTTTATAAAGCCCGTGAACAAGGTTTAAAAACATTGGGTTTAAAACCGGTGGCCGCCGGCTGTGAAGACCATGGCGAAGGCTTACAAAATAATGATGCCTTAACGCACATTGAATACAGCACAGAAAAACTGCCGTATATGCAGATTAATCCTATTGCATTACTAGAGCCTATTGCGCCTCATATTGCGGCACAGCGTATTCAAAAGCCATTGAGTACTCAGCGTATTGTCGGATTATTACGCGGCGTTTTAATGATTAATAAAGCCGACTTTATTTGCATTGAAGGAGCAGGTGGTTGGCGTGTGCCGTTGAACCTAAATGAAACCTTCTCTGATGTGGCGAAAGAATTACAAACGCCTGTTATTTTAGTCGTCGGCATGAAGTTAGGTTGCATTAATCATGCGCTGTTAACATACGAAGCTATTAGGCGTGATGGGCTAGAAGTGGCTGGTTGGATTGCCAATCGGGTTGATGCCAATATGACGGCCTATGATGAAAATATCGAAACGTTAAAGGCCATGCTAAAAGTACCGTGCTTAGGCGAAGTCCCATTTATGGACAACGTAGAGGTGAGTAAAGTAGCGGACTACTTAACGTTACCTGAGTAACTAGTGTGCTTGATAAAAGCGATACTATTCTTTGTATCGCTCATGAATAAAGCTATCTATGGGATATAACTTGAAACGGCAAGGCATTATATTATTAGCGGCTTAATTTTATATTAAGTTTAAAATACCCTTACAACGCTGTATTTTTAACCTTTAGATAGAACGATTTAAAATAAAAATCACTAGGTATATCTAGTGATTGTTATTGTATTAAGCTGCTTTGTTTTGATCGTTATTATGCTGAGAGGCATGTTTCTGGCGAGACTTATTTTTTGAAGCCTTTGCGTTAGATAAGCGCATAACTAAACCCAATCCCGCTAATATAAAAATAAATCCAAGTGTTAATAGTATTAACATATCACGGTTAAATCGGCCTGTAATCGGTGTGAGCATACTCCATTTATGTAAAAACGAAAAACTATAACCTTCAATACGGCTTATAGAATTATTTCTATCGACTAAGATATGAGTAATGGGATCAATGAATAGATGATCTCCGTTTGAGCCCTCTACACGCCAAACCGGTAAACGTTTATTTCTAAAATCATAACCAAAACCAAAGTGGGTGATTAACGTCATTGGTAATATGGCAGAATCGGCTTCACTTAATAAGTCTTTTGCTTGCTCAGTTATGAGAGCTTTATCTATGTCGCCTATTATCTCGCCGCTATTGGCATCGATATACTGTGCAAACTTTTCTTTACTTTTCCCGCTAAAGCGCTTCTCACGAGTATTGATATTATCAGCTTGATTAGATTGTATCGGCGATACACTTAAACGATATAGATTCTTAATGGTATGACTGTTATCTATTGTGCTTTGAATCAAACTCACTTGGTTGATCTTTACATTTTTAGGCGCGCTTATCTTGTCGGCACTGGGCCATTGGGTTAAGTCTAATGATTGTGTGAGCTGAAGGCCGCTTGGTGGTGTTACTAAGCTTGATTGCCATAAGTGGTAGAAGCCACTCACGCTAAATAATATCAAGGGTAAAACCACTAACCAGCTTAAACGACGATGCCAGCGACGTTGTGTATTAATGATTGTATTTTTACGTTTAAGTTTTATTAAAAATAATAAGCCAGAGATTCCCATTATCAATAATGCACTTAACAATACGCTGATCACTAGAAGGCGCAGCGGTTCGTAATCATCTAACCAATTAAACGTGTGAAACGTTTGAAATACAAAACGTAAATTTCGTTTCCAGTCATTTTCTATACCTGCCAATGCTTGAGTATCGGTATGGATGTAAACGCTTAAATTATCTTGAGTATTAAAATTGATTTTATAAACGGGTAAAAGTCGATTAACAGAAGGGTAGCTGTGGTCGAATTGCGTTTTCAATTCGATATTTTTAATTGAATGAGTTTGTTTTAAATAGTGAGAAGCCAGCCAAATGGCTTGTTTTTCATCATGTTGCAGTCGTTCTTTATTTGAGATCAGTGAAAAATAACGGCGCGGTGAAGTTTCGGTTTCGGTAACTTGCAGTAAAACCTCGTTTTTATACGGCACTAGTTTGGCTATTTTTGCTTTTTGTAAATTATTTGTGGCTAAGGTTTTTGAAATATTTTTAAACTGTGCTCCCTCTAATGTTAACGATGGTGGGAACATGACTTTAGCCTGAGGCCCCGTCCATGCCATTAACGGGTGTGTGAAAGCCGAAACGACATAGATAATACAGGCAATGAGTGCAGGCCAGAGTATCAGTAAGTGCCACTTTTTAATTGATTTAATATTCATTTTAAATGTATTTGCACCAAGTCATATCATTAATATTTCACACTGAAACATCAGTGCGAAATGGTTTATTAGAAATTAAGCCTAAGACCCGCATAAAGAGTTAACGGTAAACCAGGGCGATAATCAATATCGGTTGAACCCACTTGATTCGATGTATAGGTACTATAACGTTTATCTGTTAAATTTTGTAAACGACCGTATATTTCAAACTGAGAATTTATTTGATAGCGGCTGCGTAAGTTTAAAAGGTCATGACCATTGTATTCATTGGTATTGGTTTCATCGGTATAATATTTACCCACATGCTCTAACTCTAATTCAACCATAAAACCATTTATGCGCATTGGTTCGTACCGAACCGCGATATTACCTAATGTTTTAGGGGCTTTGCCAACCTCGTTACCATTAAAGTTAAGGACTTGATTAAACACAGGTGGTGAACATTTAAAGCAGTTATAAAGATATTCGAACTGGCCATAGGTTTGTTCGGAATAACTAAACGATGTTGATAATAGAATGTCTTGATATATGCCAGCCTGTAATCCTAATTCAATACCTTTGTGAGTGCTTTCGCCTGCGTTGAGTGAAATACGATCATTTTCGCTGTTGATGACACCGACGATATCATCCGTCTTTTTCATATAATATACAGCCAGTTCATAGCTGATATTGTCGAGGGCATAACCACGATAGCCGACTTCGATACTGTCTGTTTTAACAGGTTCTAAATCGGTGGTATTGGTACTGGAACCAGAACGAAATAAAGTACCAACAGATGGCGCACGGAAAGCATGTCGATAATTTACATAAACTTGATGAAGGTTATTGATGTGATAAACAATACCCGCTTTAGGGCTTAAATGGGAGTAGTCAATTTTTTGTGATTCTGGGCGATTATGTGAGTCTATTGCTTGTTCGGCTAAATTATTATCATAATCAACATTAAACATGTCATAACGTAAACCTGCGCTTAATATTATATTGCTTATCGGTTTATGTTCGATGTGAATATACGGGCTAATACTGGTTTGATTTGCATCATAGTCGTAGTGAATCACTCCATTTTTTTCAAATCCAGTGTAATAATCCTGACCATTTATTTCTATTTTTTCGACGCTAATGTCGTATTCTTTATAGCTTGAGGGTGTGTGGTCAATATCAATGCCTGTGATAATTAAACTATTGTCTCCTAAGCGTTGACGCCATTTTGTTAATAATCCGAAAGATTCAAACTGGGTTTCACGAAAGTTAGGGTCATAGCTCACCATCCAACTTGGCATCATGCTTGAGTCATTATTTCGATAGAATGGCGTCACTGTTAACAGTGATTCTTGAGAGGGTATGTAATTAACAACACTTGAAAAGCGTAACGCTTGTACGTCCCTTGCGCCTACATCGCCTCTAAAAAAATTCTTTTTCACATTATTTTTATAGTCATTTCTTTCAAGGCTGGACACGCCGCTTTGGTCGACTTGAGAAAAAGATAGGCTATTACTGACATTAATATTTGATGATAGCGTGTAATTAAACCGGCCGTTTAAACTGCCTCGTGAATAATCGCCGTTGTCACGAAAGCCCTCGTTCTCTGTCACATTGGCACTGATCGCCGCGCCGCTATATGCATTAATGGGAGAGCCCGCGCTGAATAATAATCGCTGCCAGCCGTTTTCACCAAACTCTGTATCTAATTTACTTTGTTTTTGATCAGGTACTTTTGCACTGATGCTATTGATGACCCCACCAATGGCATCACTGCCATATAGTGCAGAACCGGGTCCTTTGGTGACTTCTAAGCGTTCACTTTGTGGAATATTTACTTCATACAAACCGTTGTGATTAAAGAAACCAGTGGGGCGAGTGGGAATGCCATCTTCTAAAAATAAATAAACAGCACTGGTGGTAATGGGTTGGCGAATCGCAGTCATATGACCTTCGCCGCCTAGATTATTAATGTAGACACCAGGGGTACGGTTAAGCACCTCACTTGGGTGGGACGGGCTGATATTAAGGATGTCTTCTTTTGATAACACGCCAACTGATTCTGCCAAATTATGAATACTGGTTGCTTCTTGAGTGGACGTGACAACCACTTTTTCAAGTTGCGTATTCGCAATACTCAATGTACTGAGTGACGATAAGACGGTTAACAGCAGGGCGGGTTTCATGGGCGTTCCTTTTAGTGATGCCCATATTTTAAGTAGATTTTAGGTTAAAGCCGATGCGACATATTGTCGCACCTTAATAAAAGTTAACATTATTAACCATTAAATACTTAAGTTACTGGTTGTTTTATAATTGATTTAATACTTCTGAAACTTCATTGCCTGTTTTAAAAAGCCCGTTAAGTTTCACAATGAAATTCTTGTCGATAATGATAGTAGTGGCCATCGTACCATTAAAATAATGTTCAAGTGCATCGTCTGTGTCTGCAATTACAGAGAAGTCTGTATAGCCAAACGACTCTTGTGACCCTAAGGTGTTGGATACCTGCCCAGAAATATAATCAACAAAAATAAATTGTACATTGTTATACCGCGGTTTTATTTGCGTGCGAATATGGCTCATGTGGCCATCGCAAACTGGGCACCACATTGTAAAGTACAGTACAACGGCGTCATGTGTGGTTAGTTGCTCGCTTAACATGCTGCTTGTGCCATCGCTTAGAGTAAAGTTTATATCATTAACCACTTCACCTACCCGCGTTGCTTGTGTTGATTCAATGGGGTCGTTACTGGGCATTAAGTCTTCTTGGCAGCCTACAACAATGAAAAAACAAAAAATAAAAAGGAGTCGTTGCAAATTAGTAAACATGGCTGATACCCATATTGATGATTTGGGTTTTTGGAATATTTTCACCGTCTTGTGCTTGGTTCACACCCAGTTTAAAAATCCAATCACGCACCGCACTCGAATACGCTAACGATAATCCCAGCGTTGTCTTTTCTAAACCACTGCTGGTGTCGGTGATGCCATCATATTGTGCGGACTGTTCTTTTAGTGTGCTATGGCTTGCCGTTAAACTGAGCATTGATAAGTTTGGTAAAAACCAGGTATAAGCCGCACTAAAAATACTGGCGGTGCGATCACCTAATTTTTTATTGTAGGGCTTAACAGGTTTCTCATATTCTTGGTTTACAGGGCGCTCGAAAGTATAACCGTATTTACCTTGCCAGCTTATGCTATAGGGGTAGACGGTTTTTTCGATAATCATGTTTGCATCAAGCCTGTAAAAACCGAGTCCTGTACTATCTGAGCTGCTATCAACTCGGTCACTGTATGGGCTAATACCTGTGGGAATGGTTAAACTTGTGCCAAAATAAATGCTGGGTTTTAAACTTTCCCAACCGTTAATTTTATACACACACGTTACTTTATTAAATGCTTCATACCAGATACTCAGTTGCATATCCCCAAGGCCTTGCACTGAGCTATTGTCACCGCTGTATTTGTTTTGATTATCCACTAGCGGTAACCCAACATTGATTTGCCATTGATCGGCTAACCGATAAGCGTAAGAAAAATCTAAGCGGCGTTGTAATAAGTCACTATCGGCAGGGTCGTCTTGGTAAACGCCTTCTTTCGTCCAAGCGCCATCATAACGTTCGTGAGAAACACTGACGTCCCACATTTGATTGTTAAACTTAGGTAAAATAATCCCAGAGCTCGCGCCACCACCACAACAAGAGGCGGCGTAGGTGATTGATGATGAGCTGGTTAAAAATATGAAGAGTGCGAAAAAAAGTCCAACCCCATACCAGTGATTAGCTGATACTTCAGGGGTTGGCATATCCACTTGCTGAGTAGGATTCATAAAATTTGTTTAATACTTAATTACATATGATCGTGTGCAGTGGTACTTGATGCAGAGTCATTAAATGAGAACATAACGCTTGTTTTTGCATCTTGCGCTGCGCCGTTGTCTTTTATTTCATCGTTTACCGTTAATCGAACCATAACAACATCTTTTTCATCGTCAGTGAGCCCTAAGTCCATTCCTTGATAAATACCCGGATAATTAGGTTTAGGCATTGCAGTTATCCAGTTGGTGTCGTTATCACAATCTTTGAATGCACATTTCAGCGACAACACTATTAATAATGAGTTTGTGCATCATTGAATCGGCATTTAGGACATTGTCTTCGGCAACGGCTTGGTAATCCATCATGGTTTCACGTGCGCTGATGTAGACTTCAAACATATTCATTCCCGCATTTACATGACGACCACGGTTATAGAAGTAATAAGTGCGATCTAAGGTGCCACTAGCATCGTCCATATTCATGATTTGGTCATTGTCACCACCTTTAAGCGTCTTAACATCTGAAGCCATCATTTCAACTGTGATAGGAATGCTTTCAGTTTTTTCGTTAAATGAAACATTAATTGACCAATTACCCATTGGGTCGCCATTTGCCATATTGGAGGGCATTAAAAAATAGGCGGTGCTGGTGAATGAGCCGTTTGCATCCAGTAAACCTGTGCCATTCTCGAAGGGCGTGCCGTGTTTCATGCCACTATTCATTACCATTAATGGGCTAAGGCTAATATCTTTACCTTTTAATGAACGGCCGTCGGTTGATTTAATGTTGACGGTTAAATCTGCAATACCATTTTTCACATCGCTCATGCTCAATGTCGCAATATAGTCATCACCTAAATTAAGTGTTTTTGGAAATTCAGGATCGGGTGTGGAGCTGCTGTCTGAGCCACAGGCGGTGATGAATAATGGCAATAATAGACAGGCGAGTAGACGTTTCATGGCTTTCCTTAATTCGAGCTATTTTGAATAGCTGCAATTCTAGCGTTTCGTTCACTAAAATCCGATGCGACATATTGTCGCACCTCGTGATGACATGGGAACTTTCAATATTAGGGGGTGTTGTCATTTTTGTTTTGTGTGCCTTCTTAGAACCAATCCTTCTAACAGCAGGGTGCTTTTCTGCTTCCTACGGGGTTTCGTACGTTTGGTTATTAATTGGTATAATTAATAGTCAAAATCCATATTAAAGTAATACCTCATTGTATTGTGGCTCAGCACTTCCTCTGTTTAAATTATGATCAGACAGAAGTGTTTTTAGGAGAGTCATATGCAAGTGGGTGGATCAGGCAACGCATTAAGTGCTGGCCTTGCAGGTATTCAGAAAGGTGAGCAGCAATTAACGCAAGCGGCGCAGCAAGTGGCTTCTGCTAGCACGACTCGCCCAGTGTCACCGAATCAAGATGTAGCAAAGGCATTGATTGAAGAGAAAGAAAGTCAGCGCCAGGTAGAAGCATCAGCCAAAGTAGTTCAAGCGGCTGACCAAACTCTAGGGAGTTTGGTCGACATAAAGGTCTGATGCAAAACATATGAGGAATGATCGTGAACGTGCAATTTGGGACAGGTTTTACAGTCACACCCAGTAACTCTGGCGCACAAGGCAGTGATGCCCGTGTTGGAGTGGCGGTGCCTGTTGAATCGGATAACCAAAGTACCACCAGTTTCACGCCCGTAACAGAAGCGAACGAATCCCCTAAGTCTCGTCAAGAAGGAGCAGATCAAGGCATTCAAGAACGCCAAGCTCGATCTCGTCAACAGCAAGAAAATCAACAAGATCAAAGGCAGCTTGAACGTCGTGCCGATGACGAACGTCAACAAGCTCGCATAGAGGACGCGCAGCAGCGCGCCGATGAACAGCAACAAAGCCAAAGAGGCAGTGACGCAAACGATCGCACCCAAGAGGAAGAAAAGGCGGAGTCTCGTCGTCAACAAGACGCACAAGAGCAACGCCAGCTAGAAGTCGAGCAACGACAAGTCCAACAACTTGCGGACCGTGATCGAGAAGTGAAAGCCCACGAACAGGCTCACCAAGCAGTGGGGGGCCAGTACGCCGGTTCAATGAGTTTGACCTATGAACGTGGACCTGATGGAAAAAATTATGCGATTGGAGGAGAAGTCCCCATCGATACTGGCAAGATTGCCAACGATCCTCAGGCCACACTCGATAAGGCAGAAACGATCCGCAGAGCGGCATTGGCTCCTGCTGAGCCATCTAGCCAAGATCGTCGAGTGGCAGCACAGGCAATTCAAATTGGATTGGAAGCAAGGGCTGATATACAGCAACAGCAGCAAGAGGCACTAACCAGTGATGATGTAAATGAAGAGCAGACTGAGACAGATACATTAAGAGAAGAAGAGCGCCTCGAGGCCGAACAAAAGGCGCAGCAAGAAGAGCAAGCACAAGAAGCATCGGATACAGTGATTGCTGATTTACAAGACTTAAACGAGCGTATGGCTCGTATTCAAACTCAGTTGGTAGAAGCGAGTCAAATAGACGATAGGATTAATTCCAAAGTAAATCTATTGGACGTCACTACCTAAATTTATGCGCATTTAAATTGAAGTGTATTTAAATTAAGCTGATTGAAAAAAGCCATGACTGCAACGTCATGGCTTTTATTTTGCCTGTTGGTTATGTAAATACCGTTAGCGGTTTTCTAAGCGGTTGTAATCCAGTAGGCCGGCATTGAGAGGGTCATCTTGTTTATACCACTGATGTATCTTATCGCTGAAAGCCCAAAAGTCGGGGGCTGTTCTGCGCACACCATAATCATCCAACAAGCGGGCATAGTCTTTTTCTGATGTGAGATTATTGATGGCTTGGGCAAACGCTTTTGCACTTTGCCCTGTGCGAATTTGATAATACGCTGAAGGGTAAGCAGTAATAATGCCCGGTACGAGTGTCAGATAATCTTCAGCGGGAATTCGGTTTTCTTCCTCATATAACAACCCGGTTAAATTGCTGTGGCCACTATTTCGAATTAACGTAAACACCTGATCGTGATTTTCATCATATAGTAAGCTGACTTCTGGCATTAAATGAGCCGGTTTCCCCATAATACTGTTGATCTTATTTAAGTCAGAATACGTTTGTTTATTAAATAAATATTTAGTTTGCATCGCGTCACCTAAATGTTGTTTGAGCATGGAATACAGCTCGATTTTAGGTTGTTGCGTTTTGTATGAAATATCAGGTTCAGATAATGTGGCTTGATTCGCTTGGTATAAGTGTTGTTTGACATCTTTGCTGGTGTCGCGATACCAGTAATCAGTTAAACGTTGACGCTCTTTTTCAGGCAACAATGCTAAGAAATTTGCTTCCCCTTCCATGCGTAAAAAGTCCATATATAAGCGCGTCATTAACTGATGACCTATGTTGCCGTAAACATCAAATTCAGCCACCAGTAGATAATGAATGCGTTCAAGCAGAGGATAACTAATTAGCCACGATGTTTTAGGCGCCTGACCAGCCCAACCTTTGACAACCGTGGATGAATCAAAGTGTCTAAAGATGGTAAGGGCAGCGTTAGGGTTTTCACCGTTACCTTGCCAAACCAAGTTGGTGTCCAGTTTTGCTTTTGTTAATAATTTTTCTTTAATGGCTTTATTTTTTGCCTTTAAAAAATCGGTGTGAAGTGACGAGTACTTAAGCCAGTTTGTGGCAATCCCCGAGTTACTTTCGTCTTCACCTGGTAGTCTTAAGTTATTGCTTTGCTCATATAAAAAGTCAGAGAGCGCATCGCTTTGCTGTAATTCTGGGTCAACAAATGCGACCCAAAAGTGATCATCAATTACATTAAGTGCTACTTGGCCGCGGCAAACAGGTCCTTTAATGAACCCTTGAATAATAAATTGCGCTTCTTCCAACATAAAGCGATAGCGGCTACCAACAGGTAGATCTTTGAACGCAATAAATGGGTTTGATGCAACTTCAGGATCGTATGTCGGTAATGTATTAACAGTGTATTCGGGTGTGATGAATAAATCTTTCATCCATTGCATACGCTGCTCGTTTAAACGATAAGGCATATGTACTTTTGCAACAACGCTTGCGTCGTTGCGCATGAGTCGATAGTAAAAGTTATCGGTTTCAGGCTTGTCATAAGGGCGTCGAGTTTTCAGTGGAATAATCGGCAGCCCAGGAGGGGTTGATGAACGAATGGAATTTAAAATAAATGCTAGGCGATTTCTTTGGTTTTTTGCCTTGGAATAAAGGGGTATCGTCAAAATATAAATTCGCTAGATATGTATGTTCATAAATATAGCGACTCGCCAATTGTTGTTTGTTATCGGAGGTATTTAAAAATGCTTCCCATGCTTCAACTTGTTGTTGAATGGCTTTTGGCAGAGGAGCAGGGTGATTCATGATGGCCCCTTTGGCAACCCATTTTTCAATGGCATCAAATTCTGTTTGATTTAAACCCGGCAGTGCGTACGGCATGCCCCAAAGTGGATTGTTTTCGGAATAAGTTTGGTATTCTTTAGGGGTTGGACAAGCTTGTGGTCGAGCTAGCCCAAATGTGAATTGCTCATCTAATATTTTATCTTTTGGTAGCGGATGGTTTTGCTTTTGTTGAATGACTTGAAACAATAAACTGTTTTTAAGGTTTACATGGTTAGACTGATTTTGTTCGTTTAAGACAGGAAAAAAGCCTTTCTCGCGCCACTGGTCTGAGTTGGTCGCATCAATGCCTAAGCGACTTGGTTCACTGGCTAATATTCGAGTGCCGTTATACACAGGCTCCTTGCTTGCGCCGCGCATCAACCCTTGTGGTGATGACATTTTTAATTGGCAGGGTGCATCATAACAGCCATGACATACCACGCAGCGGTTTTCGATAATAGGTTGAATGGTATTGGTGAAGTGCTGCGCTTGATCCAAACTGGCATTAACGCGTCTTTCTGTCATGGTGGGCTGACCGTACTCTGTCAGCAATTTAGATTGATAAATACCGACACTGGCGCAACCGACAAGCAAAAAAGGTAACCAAAAGAACTTAAACATAATTGGGCTTCTAATTGAGAGCGTTTAAGTTTAACGACTTGCACTGTGTGCTACAAATGTCATGGGGCTTATTTCGCGCTAATCTGGGTATAAATTGCGAATTTTGAGGATTTCATCGATGTTCTCATGCAGAATATCCACTAATTTAGGGTCGAATTGTTTGCTTTTTTGACTGTTGATTTCGGTTAAAATTTCTTCTAATGGCCATGCTTCTTTGTAATATCGTTTACTGCCTAGAGCGTCAAATGACATCGGCCAAGGCTGTGATTCGGCCTGCTATGTGGATGTCCTCAGCTTTTAATTTATTCGGGTAGCCAGAGCCGTCCCAACGTTCATGGTGTTGGCCGGCTATGATGCTGCCCATTTTAATCACAGCGTTATCGCTGCTCTTTAGTAAATCGGCACCCATTTGTGCATGGGTTTGCATAATGATCCATTCTTGTTTATCTAACTTACCAGGCTTTTTCAATATGCTGTCTGGAATGGCGATTTTGCCAACATCATGCAGCGGACTAGCCAATTTGATAAGCTCGGCCTCTTTGGTATCAAGGCCATATTTGATGGCGAAGAAATGGGAATAAAGAGCGACACGTCGGACATGGGAGCCTGTTTCTTTTGAACGCTGCTCAACCGCCTCACCTAATATGTAAGCAAGTTCTCTTTGCGTCTCTAAAATTTCATCGCGCAGTAATAAGTTTTCGTATGTAACAGCCACGTTGCTGGCATAAATATCCAGTAATTGCTTATCCATGTCGTCAAGTTCACGCTCCATTGAAACATACAGTAAGTTCTCGCTGCCCAAACTAGTGGAGAAATAACCGGTATAGATATCACCATTAATATGAGATTGTTTTTGCTTGAGTGCATATGCAAATGCCTTACGCACTTCATCAGGTAGCTCGGACTTACTGTGTGTTTCGTATTCTGCCATTTTGCCACTAACGGCTAATACACGGTAATCGCCAGATTCATCTATGTCTTCATTTAAGCTGGTGCAATAAAAAATAGCGCCATCTAAATTTAATAAATTACAAATTTGTTTTAGCACCGCTGATGCAAAGGTTTTCAGTGAACTGGCTTCAAAAATTTCAGTTGAGGCGAGAATCACTTGCTCAAGTGAGCGTCGATGGGAATCAATCACACAGATATCACGATATGAGCGCAAAGAGGCATACATTAAGGTGAGTAATTTGTTACTGGTGAGTTCGGTTTTGTCTTTATAGTCATCAATATCATAATTGCTAATGACGTCTTCTTCAGGCGCTTGACCGGGCTGACCTGTGCGCAGAACAAGGCGAGTGTAGTTGTTTTGTAAATCTTCACGAATACAGCGTACAAGTTCTAAGCCAGCATGGTCGCTTTCCATGACCACATCGACAATGGCCAAAGCAATGTCATCGCGGCTTGCCATGATTTCTCGGCCTTGCTCGCCGCTATAAGCACTGATTAAATTAAGCGGACGGTTATCGAATTCGAAGCCCCTAAGCACCATCAATGTGACTTGATGGACACCGGGTTCGTCATCGACGAGCAATATATTCCAAGGTGCTTGCTGGTTTATTTTTATTTCGTCATGTTTTTCATCAGCAAAAATAAAATTGTCCATAGTATGCCTAGGCTGTCATCTTCTTAATTCAGTATAGATACTAAACAGGGGCTTGCTGTATGTTTGTAAGGCTATAAACCGGTATTTTTTACGTTGTATCGTTATATTCTGTATTCATAACAGGAGTGGGTTTTATGAGATTGTTTCTGGGGGTCAGTAGCGCAGATTTAGGGGATCAAGTACTGGATGATATGTGTGATAAATACACGGTTACTCGCCCTCATTTAGCACAAGATCGCCACATGACGCTTTGTTTTCTAGGGGAATACTCATATGAGCAACAGCAGCAACTGATTTTGGCGCTTGATAATAAAATAGAGAAGGAGTCATTTTGCTCAATTCATTGGCGCGGCGATAATATCCGTTCTTTTCCTCGTGATGCACCCACAGCTTGGGCTTGGCAGGGGGCGTTAACCTCAAGCCTTGAATGTTTCATGGTGCAATTATGTGAGCTGCCCATGCTGCAAGCACAATTGTGTTTAGCGAGCTTTGTGCCGCATGTGACTTTGGCGTATATGGATACAGCGAGGCAGAATTACCCTGATATTAAATTAGAGCGTGATATGCATTTTACTCAGCTTATTTTGTATTGTTCAATTGCTGAAAGTGAGCCCACGACCGTGACAACACATGCATCTTGGGCAAAGCCGAGGTACAGAAAATTAAAGATATGGAAGATATAACAAGAGGAAACCAAGGCTGCCTAAGCAGCCATCGGTGATGGTTTATTCTAAACCTTTTCTTATTGGCAGTGTGGCTGCTTTGCGCGCCCCAAAAACCACCATTGTTTTGCCTTTTACGCCCACAAGACCCTGATCTTCTAAGGCTTTGAGAACACGACCCACCATCTCGCGTGAGCAGCCAACAATACGGCCGATTTCTTGACGCGTAATTTTGATTTGCATGCCATCTGGATGCGTCATTGCATCTGGCTCTTGGCTTAAGTCCAGTAGTGTACGAGCTACGCGGCCAGTTACATCTAAGAACGCCAAGTCACCTACCTTACGTGTAGTTTTACGCAGACGAGTCGCCATCTGCTCACCAATAAAGTACAAAATACGAGGATCTTGATTACTGATTTCACGGAACTTGCTGTAACTGATTTCCGCAACTTCACATTCTACCTTGGCTTTAATCCAAGCAGAGCGAGGGCTTATTTCATCAAATATGCCCATCTCACCAAAGAAGTCACCTTCATTTAGGTAAGCCATAATCATTTCACGCCCGTCATCATCTTCTATGATCACGGTTACCGACCCCTTCATAATGTAAAACAAGGAGTCGCTTTTATCCCCAGCATAGATAATGGTGCTGCGAGCAGGATAGCGACGACGGTGGCACTGGGACAAAAAGTAATCCAAATGCTTATGTCTATCAGCTCTTAATCCTTTATTCATAATGAGACCCAAACCATCAAACCTTGATTGCATTATTATTTATAGCAGTAAAGCTGAACAATTATGCACTTAATACACCAAATAGGTGAATACTTACGTACCAGAAAATGATAATAACCCGAAGCAATCTGCATTTTTGGGAACTGTGTCCTACTTGGTCTGAGCAATAAGTAGCCATGAACCCTAAACGCAGTTGGGCTTCTGCCAATGGCGGTGCTTATGGTAATCTTGCTTTTTTTTATAGAGTAGCAATTTAATGAAAGCACGTATCAAGTGGGTACAAGATGTTATGTTCCTTGGGGAGTCGGGAAGTGGCCACAGTGTTGTCATGGATGGACCTGAAGATTTAGGCGGTCGCAACATGGGGGTTCGCCCGATGGAGATGCTGCTAATGGGGCTGGGTGGTTGCACCAGTTTTGATGTTATGAGTATTTTGAAGAAGTCTCGCCAAGATGTGGTGGACTGTGTGGCAGAACTCGATGCTGAGCGTGCTGATGCAGTACCAAGCGTGTTTACCAAGATTCATGTGCATTTCACAGTAACAGGTCGCGGCTTAAAAGAGGCGCAAGTAAAGCGTGCCGTGGCGTTATCCGCTGAAAAGTACTGTTCTGCCAGCATTATGCTTGAGCAAGGTGGCGTTGAGATCACGCATGATTATGAAATTGTTGAGCTAAGCGAATAAGTTGTTGGCTTTGGGCGGCACTTTTTTGAGTGGTTTAGCTCAAGTGCTGCTTGATCCAAGTCCAGCGCCTCATCCTTGCGATAAAAGCGCTGAAAAGGGACTGGGAAGAACATTTTCTGGGAGTCCGCCACGACAGCGGAGCGCTCATTAGGGACCCACACCGCCAGCGCTTTGACTAGGCTAAACTCGGCGATCGTCATGATGAATTCTAATGAGCTGGTATAAGGGGTGGATCGATCCACCAAAATACCCAGTGGCCGGTTGAGCTCCTGATAGAGCGCTAAACATTCCTTAGCCTGTGGAATATCCAATGCCACGCCCTTGTCTGCACTAAATAATACAATGTTTTCATCAATTATCTGATATTCAGCAAAACTGAGTCTTGGCATCCAGAGCTTCACACTAGCGTTAATTATGATCAATTATAGTGCAAGAATGTTGTTTTATCTTACAGCCGATAAGTGGTTTTTGTCATGACCTTAGACATTTGGGTCATGCCTGCTTGGAACCAAGAGGGGAATACAGCCCCGCCAGCCTCTAACGCCACTGTGGCGTGTTTTTGTTCGTCCTCAAGCATAAGTTTGAGTATTGCTCGGCTACGTTCGTCTTGCTCGGGTAGAGTTTGAAGGTGCTCTTCTAAGTGTTTGCATACTTGGTTTTCGGTTGCCGCCACAAAGCCCAAGCTCCACTTGTCACCAACGGCCCCGGCAAATGCGCCAATGGAATACGATAATCCATAAAAAATAGGGTTTAAGATGCTGGTGCGGCTATTGAGCTCATGTAAGCGTTCTTCACACCATACAAGATGGTCAATCTCTTCTTCGGCTGCTTCTTTCATGGCTTCGCGGACTTCTGGTAAGCGCGCGGTTAAGCTTTGGCCTTGGTACAACGCCTGAGCGCATACTTCGCCAGTGTGGTTGATGCGCATAAGGCCCGCGGCATGCTTTTGTTCTTGTTCTTCAAATTCGGCATGTGAAGCATGGTTTGCCGGATTGGGGCGATGGCTCGTCGCGGCAGAGGGAATCAGTGTTTTTAAGGCATTGTCCACATGAGAGATAAAGACATCCAAAGCAGAAAGAGATCGCATAACCAGCCTCGCAATATGTAAGTAACGCCATTTTACGCAAAACTGAGCGGCGATGCATGCGCCAAGTCAGGATTGACTGTGTTTGTTTAAGCTGAACTGTTTAAGTATGTGTTTGGTTAGTGCTTGTTTTAAGCTTTGCGCCGAAACAGGCTTGGTAATGACTTGGTCAATGCCATATTGAATGACCTCTTTTTGGGTATTACTAATCGACATGCCTGTGAGCATAATTTTAATAATATCTTGGTCAATATCGGTATCTTCTTGGATTCGTTTCGCCAGTTGAAAACCATCCATAATTGGCATGTCTTGATCAATGAGTATGGTATCATAAGGCGTGCCCAAATTACTTTGACTGCGTAATAACGCGAGTGCTTCTTTGCCGTTATATGTTTGGTCTGATTGCATTCCCCAGCTGTTGGCATAGCGCTGAATCACTTTGCGTAATGTGCTGTTGTCATCAACAATTAAAATAGAAAGGCCTTGCAGAATATGGCTAGAGTCTTTCATTTCGGCTTGTTGCTCTGGCATAGGAATATTTGGCAGTGTAAAGCTAAACGTACTGCCTTTGTCTGCACGGGTTTCAATAAACAAATTGCCGCCCATAAGCTCAACCAGCGTTTTACAAAGACTAAGGCCTAGCCCATATTTATTTGAATCGATGTTATTAGTGATATCTGGCTGGGCATTTAATAGTTGTTTGATGAATGATTTGTCCGCGCCGGTGCCGGTATCGCGCACAGCAAAACACATCATTGAAGCATCATTTTGTAAGCTAATGCGTAATTCTATTTCGCCATGTTCCGTATGACGCATGGCATTTTCTAATAAGTTATCAAGTAAGCTTTCTAGGCGTCGTTCATCGGATGCGATATTGATGGGTAAATCTTCATCCATGTTTAAAACGAGTTCTAATCCTTTTTGATTTGCATTGTGTTGGAATTTACTCAAACAATTTCGCATTAACTCGCTAAGTTGAATCGTGTTTTTTTCAAACTGAATACGCCCCGATTGAATTTTAGAGAAATCACTGATGCGGTTCACCATTCGTAACATGTCTTGTCCGGAAAAAATAATGGTATCGACATAATCGCGTTGATTAGCACTGAGTGGGGTTTCATTTAATAATTCAGACATGCCCAAGACCCCGTTCATAGGGGTGCGTAATTCATGACTAAGATGGTCTAAAAATTGACTTTGTATGCCCACTTGCCTTGATTGTTTGCGTTTAATTTGGCGCTGAAAATATGGTGTGATCATACTAAGGCTCACAAATAATGCACACAAAGAGAGCGCATATACATGCCAAATGGCTTCAGGTGCAAAGACCATTTCTGGGTTTAAAATATAGATACATTGCCAAAGTGTAGAGGCTAATAAAACACCATTAGCAGCAGAAAGCGTCATGCTGATCTGTTTCATTTTACTTAATACAATTAGCGAAGGCATAAGCGCACAAATTAAAATAACTAAATAGGGCAGGTTAGTAATAATTAACGTTGTTAATAATAATGTTAAGAGTATGACGGCGCTGCTATTACTTTTTAATAATTTGCGATATTGCTCGGTTGTAAACCCAGAGACAAAAACACCGCATGCCATTAACCAAGGACTTAATCGTGCGAAATCAAAAAACCACTGAGACCACTCATACAATTGTGTGTGAGATAACGCGTAGCAAAAACCAATGAACGCCACGTAAATCGAGAAGTAGTGTCGAATGTGATTGTGGAAGCGAATAGCGATGATGTGTAAAAAACTAATGAATACCATTAACGTTGCAATGGCGCCCAAAATTTGTTGTAACACGGTAAAGCCTGTGGCGTATTCACTTAGGTCTTGTAGCCGTGGTTCGAGTCGACTGGTTTGATTGGGTTTGATTCTAAAATACAGCCATTGATCTGAATTTTCAGCGATGTTTAAAATAATAGCCGTGTTGCTACTGAGTTGTTGTTCGCTTTTCACGCTGCTAATACGGTGCCACTGATCATTTTTTTGTTCGTAAGCCCCATTAATGTTTATGCTGCTACTGCTTAAGCTTAACGCAAGAGGAATGGTTTCGTTTAATGGGTTAATTAAATGAAAGCGCAACCAATAGGTTTGTTGGGCTTCGATGACGCTTTTATCGGTTAATGGATTAAAGCGGGAATCTTGCTTGATTAACAATTGGGCCAAACTAAGGGTGTCGTAGTCTGCTTTTAGCCACTGCATATTATCACTTAACTCAACCTCAATAGGGCCATCGGATAAGATAATACTGTTTTCGCGCCCATGACTGAACAGGCTTAATAAGCTCAGTGTAATAAGAAGCGTACGTGCAATGAATAATGTCATGGCTACAAACAATTGAGATATGAACGCCCATTATAAGGAAAAGCGCTAGAAAAGCTAAAGGCCACAGAAATTAAAAAGGGGAAGAAAACCTCAGGCAGGCCTGAGGTTTATTTGCATTACTTTGCTTGTTCGCGTTCGATGGCGCGGTATGCAATGTCGTTACGGTAGAAGCTACCGTTCCAGCTAATGGTTTTTGTTAGCGCATAAGCGCGTTGCTGCGCTTGGGTTACCGTGTTTCCTAATGCAGTCGCGCATAATACGCGACCCCCATTAGTAGCCACTTTGCCTTTATCATTCAGCTTAGTACCGGCATGGAACACTTTTTCACCAGCGGTTTCGCGTTGTGGCAAACCGGAGATCACATCCCCTTTGTTGTATGCTTCAGGGTAACCACCTGCGGCTAATACAACACCAATGGCAGCACGTGGATCCCATTGTGCGGTTTTACCCGCCAGACCGTTGTCTTCTAGTGCGGCTAAGCAAAGCTCAACTAAATCAGACTGCATGCGTAACATGATAGGTTGTGTTTCAGGGTCACCAAAGCGGCAGTTATATTCGATGACTTTTGGCGTACCCGCTTCGTCGATCATAAGGCCTGCATACAAGAAACCCGTGTAGTCATTGCCTTCTTTGGCCATGCCTTCAACGGTCGGTACAATCACTTCTTTCATGATGCGATCGTGAATGGCTTGTGTCACAACAGGAGCCGGTGAGTATGCACCCATGCCGCCAGTGTTCGGGCCGGTATCACCATCGCCAACACGTTTGTGATCTTGGCTAGTGGCCATTGGTAAAATGTTTTTACCGTCTACCATCACAATAAAGCTGGCTTCTTCGCCGGCTAAAAACTCTTCAATCACCACACGACAACCAGCTTCACCAAACGCGTTGCCAGAAAGCATGTCCTTAACTGCGTCTTTTGCTTGCTCAACCGTTTCAGCAACGATCACGCCTTTACCTGCCGCAAGGCCGTCTGCTTTAACCACAATCGGTGCACCAATTTTATCGATGTAAGCCAGTGCAGGCTCTACTTCGGTAAAGTTCTGGTAAAACGCGGTTGGAATATCGTGACGGGCTAAGAAATCTTTAGTGAACGCTTTAGAGCCTTCAAGTTGCGCAGCACCTTTTGATGGGCCAAAGGCTTTAAGGCCCTTTTCTGCAAAGAAGTTAACAACACCTTCAACCAGTGGGGCTTCTGGGCCAACGATGGTGAGTTCACAATTATTGTCTTGTGCAAACGCAGCTAGTTTTTCAAAATCTAATACGTCGATGTCGACATTTTTGACTTTGTTTTCAATGGCGCTACCCGCATTGCCAGGGGCCACAAAAACGGTTTCAACATTTGGGTTTTGTGCGGCTTTCCAAGCTAACGCGTGTTCACGACCGCCTGAGCCGATTACTAATACATTCATAAATATGTGAGACGTGAAACGTGAAATGTAAGGCGAGCTTACTTCAATTGCTTCACGCTTTTCCTCTTAAATTAAATGGTTTAATGAAATTGAAAATGAAGTGAGAAACGCAAACACATCTTACGTTTCTCATCTCACATCTTTCGATTAATGACGGAAGTGACGCATACCGGTAAACACCATTGCCATGCCCGCTTCATCAGCGGCGGCAATGACTTCTTCATCACGGATCGAGCCACCTGGTTGAATCACAGCCGCAATGCCTACTTTAGCTGCGTTATCAATACCGTCACGGAAAGGGAAGAATGCATCACTTGCCATAACCGAGCCTTTTACTTCAAGGCCAGCATGCTCTGCTTTAATCGCTGCAATACGGGCTGAATTGACGCGGCTCATTTGGCCTGCGCCCACACCGATGGTTTGGCGATTGTTGGCGTAAACAATGGCGTTTGATTTAACAAATTTAGCCACTTTCCATGCGAAGATTAAATCGTGCATTTCTTTTTCAGTCGGCTGACGCTTGGTTACAACGGTTAGGTCTTCCGCTTTGATCATGCCGTTGTCACGTTCTTGTACTAACAAGCCGCCGTTAACGCGCTTGTAGTCAAATGCGTTAGTACGTTCTGCAGGCCATTCGCCCGTTTCGAGAACGCGAACGTTTTTCTTGGCCGCAAGTACCAATTTCGCATCGGCGCTAACAGATGGAGCAATGATTACTTCAACAAATTGACGTTCAGCTATAGACGCGGCCGTGTCGCCATCTAGCTCGCGGTTGAATGCGATGATGCCGCCGAAAGCGGATTCTGTATCGGTTGCAAACGCAAGGTCGTAGGCTTCTTGAATGCCGTTTTCGCTCACCGCGACACCACATGGATTGGCGTGTTTAACGATGACACAAGCCGGTTTAACAAAAGACTTCACACATTCAAGCGCAGCGTCTGTGTCAGCTACGTTGTTGAAAGAAAGTTCTTTACCTTGTACTTGAGTAGCCGTGGCAATAGAGGCTTCTTGTGGGTTGGCTTCAGTGTAGAACGCGGCATTTTGATGCGGGTTCTCACCGTAGCGCATGTCTTGCGCTTTAATAAACTGAGAGTTAAAGGTGCGAGGGAACAGGCCTTTATCTTGTGTGCTTAATACCTCAGCGCTTTGATCAATACGACCAAGGTAGTTAGCAATCATGCCGTCATAAGCGGCAGTGTGTTCAAATGCTTTTAAAGCAAGATCAAAACGCAGTTTAGGGCTTAAACCGTTTTGACTGTTTAATTCGTTTAATACCGCTTGGTAATCGGATGTATTGACAACAATACCCACGTAAGCGTTATTTTTGGCCGCAGAGCGAACCATCGTCGGGCCGCCAATATCGATATTTTCGATGGCGTCTTCCAGTGTGCAATCTGGGTTAGCTGTGGTGGCTTCGAACGGGTATAAGTTAACAACCACTAGATCAATTGGTTTAATGTCATGTTCAGCCATAATAGCATCGTCTTGACCGCGACGACCTAATACACCGCCGTGAATTTTCGGGTGCAATGTTTTTACACGCCCGTCCATCATTTCAGCAAAACCGGTGTAGTCAGAGACTTCTACCGCGTTAATGCCTTTTTCACAAAGTAATTTATACGTGCCGCCGGTTGATAAAATTTCAACATTTTTATCAGCCAGTGCTTGAGCGAACTCTACGATGCCCGTTTTATCAGAAACACTAATAAGGGCGCGACGAACAGGAGTAATGGTCATAATTGATCAGTTGGTCAGTTTTTAAGATTCACAAAAAATAAACGCTGCACAAGGCAGCGTCAGTTTTTAAACAATGTCGGTTATAGCATACCGAACTGTTTTAATTTTTTACGCAGTGTTCCGCGATTCAAACCAAGCAAAACCGCTGCCTTGGTCTGATTGTCTTTGGTATAGCGCATCACGACTTCTAGTAATGGTGCTTCTACTTCTGACAATACCATTTCGTAAACATCGCTCACTGGCTGACCATCTAATTGTGCGAAGTAGCTTTCTAAGGCTTTTTCAACACTGTCACGCAAGGTTTGCGTGTTTTCAGCTGGTAGTTGAGTGTTGTTGCTGGTTTCCATAGGGTTATTTACCACAGGTGCTTCATGGGTACTCATGCCGCTATTTCCTTCCCCAAAAGTTGATCGAAAAATATGTTTATTAATTCTATTTGTTCTTCCTGGCTTTCGAGTTGATTAAAGCGACGACGAACATCGCGATTATCATCTTGTGCCTGGAGGTACCAACCCACGTGCTTACGTGCGATTCGCACACCGAGGTATGTGCCGTAAAATTCATATAACCCCTGCATATGGTTCAGCAGGATGGTTTTGACTTCTAGTATCTTCGGTGCCGCTAAATGCTGGCCAGTTTTTAAAAAGTGATCAATTTCTCTGAATATCCAAGGACGCCCTTGAGCCGCGCGGCCCAACATAACGCCATCGGCTCCAGTAAAATCGAGCACGGCTTTAGCTTGTTCAGGAGTCGTAATGTCTCCATTGGCTAAAACGGGAATCGATACCATTTGCTTAATGCGCTTGATGGTGTCGTATTCCACTTGTCCTTTATAGCCGCAGCTGCGTGTTCGACCATGAATGGCCAGTGCACGAATACCTGTTTGCTCGGCTAACAATGCAAGATCGGGAGCATTTTTATGTTCTGGTGCCCAACCGGTTCGCATTTTCAATGTTACTGGGACATCTACGGCCTCAACTACGGCTTGTAGTATGTCCTTCACGAGAGGCTCGTCTTTCATCAATGCACTGCCAGCGGCTTTGTTGCACACTTTTTTAGCAGGGCATCCCATATTGATGTCAACGATTTGAGCACCATGTAATACAGCCATTTTGGCCGCATTGGCCATCATGTCAGGATCACCACCGGCAATTTGTACCGATATGGGCTCAATTTCTCCCGTGTGATCTAAGCGAGTTTTGGATTTACGGCTGTTCCATAAATTCACGTCACTTGTGATCATTTCACTCACAACCAAGCCTGCACCCAGTTCACGACAGAGCTGTCGAAAGGGTCGATCTGTGACGCCTGCCATAGGGGCAAGAACCACGGGCGACTCAATTTGGTAAGGGCCAATTTGAAACATGTGTGATAGTTGGTTGTTTTTTGCTCGTTTAAGGGCGGCTATCATACTCGTAAACTCACAGGGGTTAAAGGCTTGACAGGGCATGTTTTAAGCAAATTGTTGATTAAATTTTCCACAGAAATTGAGACAAAATTGTCAAGGGGAAAGCAACGTTTTTTGAGGATATTTTACCAGCTTAGTGGCAATCTTTCGCTGGCTTCGGCCTCGCATCCAGTGTATGCAAGGGGTACAATTCGCGCCTTTATTTTTCTGCAGTTTGCAGATGAAGCGATGAGTGTCTCAAGTTTAGTGCCTCAAAAGGGCAAGCTAAGCGTTATTAAGGGGGCACTAAGTCTGGCCAATGACAAAATCACACTAATGGTTTGTCTTACGTCTATTATCACGAGTAATTAGCATGACGATTAAATCCCCTTGGGCACTGTTGCCCATGTTTCTGTTTATGGCGCTGTTTATCGGCAGTGGTTTGTATTATCAAGCGGCTGGTGTTGAATTTGCGTTTTATAAAATATCCGCGCCTGTTGCCATATTGCCCGCCATTATTCTTGCGCTGTTATTAGCAAAAGGCAGTGTTAACCAGCGTGTTGAAAGCTTTATTCAAGGTTGCGCTAATCCGACCATCGTTACCATGTTGTTGATTTTCCTATTAGCGGGTGGTTTTGCCAGTGTGGCAAAGGCCATTGGTGGTGTGGATGCGGTGGTGAATTTGAGTTTGGATATCATCCCATCATCATTTGTATTGCCTGGCTTGTTCATCATGACAGCGTTTATGGCAACGGCTATGGGCACGTCGATGGGCTCGATTGCTGCGGTGGCACCAATAGCAGTGGGCATCGCAGAAGCCTCTGATTTATCCATGGTGTTAACCGTTGGCACGGTAATCGGCGGCGCTATGTTTGGCGATAACTTGTCGATTATTTCAGACACCACGATTGCAGCAACCCGTACTCAGGGTTGTAACATGCGCGATAAGTTTCGTTTGAACTTTAAGATCGCGATTCCAGCGGCGTTGCTGACCATCATTTGGTTGTACATTCAGGGCGACGCGGCGCAAGTGAACGTAGACCCAAGTACCTCGGCTATTAAGATGTTGCCGTATTTATTGGTATTGGTGTTAGCGGTATCGGGTATGAATGTATTGGTGGTGTTATTAACCGGCATCGTTGTGGCCGGTTTGATTGGCTTATGGCAAGTACCTGATTACACGTTAGCGGTATGGTCTAGCGACATTTATAAGGGTTACAGCAATATGCAGGAAATCCTTATTCTTTCGTTATTTATTGGCGGGTTGGGTGCCATGATGAAAGTGGGCGGTGGCCTTGATTGGTTGGCTGCGCAATTAGACCGCTTAACCCGTGAACAAGCTGACCCTAAAGCGCATCGCCGTATGGGGGAGTTGAGCATTGCGACGGGTGTGGCGCTTGTGAATACCTGTACGGCTAATAATACGGTGGCGATTTTAATTGCAGGCAGTTTAGCAAAAGATATTTCCGGCCGTTATGGCGTGGACCCAAAGCGCAGCGCCAGTATTATGGATATTAGCTCGTGTGTGATTCAGGGTATTTTACCCTACGGTGCGCAAATGTTATTAGCGGCCAGTTTGTCTGGGTTATCGCCTTTAGCATTGGTAAGTGCAGTGGTGTATTGCTGGTGCTTAGGCTTGGTGATGATTGGGTCGATTATTTTGGGTCGCCCAAGTGGCCAGAAACAAGCTGCGTAGAATGCAGTGCGTATGACACTCAATAAAAATGGCCCTTTTTAGGGCCATTTTTTATATGCGTATATTTGATGATTGTTTTAAGGTTTAGGCTTTAAGGCGCAATGAAGCGTACTTGGTAGCTATTTGCTTTAGGACCGGGGTCTTTGATCTCAAGCGCAATGTGGACTGGTGTATCAATGGGCATCATGGACAAGCCGGATGCTTCACCTGCCAAGTATTCACGAGGCAAGAATAAACGGTGGGCCATAACTTTTTCGTTTTTGTCTGTAAATGTCAGTTCTAATTTGGGGAATGCTTGCTCGTAAGAAGCGTGATTCATGAACAGGACATCGACAGACAGCGCGTCTTTAAATTTCGGGTGTGAACTCACTTGCGGGCTGGCCGTTGTGCGAATCTTAGTTACATCATAACTCGATGGTAAGCGACAGCTAAGATGCTCACAGACCATTGCATAATAAGGGCGGTATTGATTCATGCGCGCCCACTGATCAAAATTGAAGTAAGCCATTTGCGCAGATAAACCCGCGACTAAAAGGATGCTGGCGGTGGCCAATAACCAAAACTGTCGGCGGCTGGCTTTGTTTGGCAAGCTTAAGTCCAGTGGGTCAGATTCGATATAAGAGAACGTCGGCGCCGAAGGCATCGGTTTGGGCTTGATGACTTTTTTCTGCGCTTCTTTCACATCGGCATCGTCTGAATCATTGAGCAGTGATTCAGCCCATGATTCGTCACTGCTGGTATTTGTGGATTCAACTTTCTCTTCCAGTTTATCGCTTTCGGTAAAAAACGGGTCTGCGTGGTCTTGGGTGTTTAACGATAAAAAATCTTCGTTCAGGTCATTAATGATCGGTGTTTTACGGCCGTAATCGTCGTCAATTAATGCGTCATCATCAATGCCGTTGTCATCATCGATTAAGCCGTTGTCGTCATCAATTAAAAAGTCATCACTGTCGTCGTCATCATTATTTTGAATGGGTTTGAGGGTATCAAATCGCTCATCCAGTGACGGTTTTGCAGGCGGTGCTTTTTTGACGTTGGTGGCAGACTGCAATGGTTTCGCGTCGCTACCAAACATGTCTTTAGTGCGATCATCTTGAATAGTTGGCTCGGGGGTTTTGCTGATTTGAAAATGATCGGTTGCACGAAACACATGCAAACACGCACCACAGCGTACAGCGCCTTTAGCAACTTTCAGCTGGGTAGGGCTAACACGAAATGTCGTGTCGCACTTAGGGCACTTTGTGATTTGTGTTTGGTTCATGGTCGTAAGCTAAATTTCCAATCTATTCGTTGCGGCTTAAGTACATTGCATTATGCAAACTTAGTGGCATCAATACGTACCCAGCCATCGTCTTCTTTTATTAAGTTAATGGTGCAATTCTCTGCATAGGCATCAGCTACTTCTTGAGCTTGGCTTGCTAAAATACCAGAAAGCACCAATAGCCCGCCGGGTAATAAGTAAGACAAAATGGCGTTTTTAAGTTCCACCAAGGGTCCGGCTAAAATATTGGCCAGTACCATGTCGGCTTGATAACTTGGCGCGTCTTCAGGCAGATAAAATTCAACCGTGTCCATGCTGACGTTATTGCGCTCGGTGTTTTCATTACTGGCTAAGATAGCCTGTGGGTCGATGTCGATGCCCACTAAATGTTTGGCGCCTAATATCATCGCTGCAACACCCAAGATGCCAGAGCCACAGCCAAAGTCCACTACGGTTTTACCGCTCACATCTTGGCCATCTAACCATTTAAGGCATAAAGAAGTGGTTGGGTGCGTCCCCGTGCCAAACGCCAAGCCCGGATCCAGTTTTAAATTGACCGCGTCTGGGTCAGTAGGCTTTAGCCAGCTCGGGCAGATCCACAAACGCTTACCAAACGGCATGGGTTTGAAGGTATCCATCCATTCGCGAATCCAGTCTTTGTCTTCTACCAGTTCCAGTTTGTAGTTAGGAAATGGCTTGTTGTATTCGGTTTGATAGATGTCAGCCAGTTGCAGCATTTGCGCATCGACAGGTTGTTCAGCCTCAAATAAAGCCCATAAATTGACGTTATCCCACAGCGGTGTGGTACCGAGTGGTGGCTCGTAAATGGGCTGATTAGCGCCATCGCGCATGGTCACGGCTTGTGCGCCGATGGCCATTAACAGGTCTTCGATCTCTGCACTTTGGTCGGCAGTAATGTCTACGATGGCTTGTATCCAGGGCATGGGTTCTATCTTTTATTTCGTTGTGTTGGCCAGTTTATTGGTCAAGAAGTGAATGTCGACACTGCCTTGCTGAAACTGGGAGCTGCGGATGAGTTCTTGCTGTAATGGAATGTTGCTTCTGATTCCATTGATGACGATTTCATCCAGTGCATTGCGCATGCGTAAGCGCGCACTTTCTCTATCGGGCCCGTAACTAATGACTTTCGCCACCAGTGAGTCGTAATAGGGCGGCACACTATAGCCATTATAAAGGTGAGAATCTACTCTAATCCCAAGGCCACCAGGGGCATGGAACAAGTTGACTTTACCTGGGCTTGGCGTAAATGTTTTTGGGTCTTCAGCGTTGATGCGACATTCGATGGCGTGGCCTTTTATTTCAATGTCGCTTTGTTTGAACGACAAACCCATGCCCGAGGCAATTAATAGCTGTTCTTTTATGATATCGACGCCTGTGACCATTTCACTCACAGGGTGCTCCACTTGCACACGGGTATTCATTTCAATGAAGAAGAATTCACCGTCCTGATATAAAAATTCAAATGTGCCCGCGCCTTCATAGCCGATATCAATACACGCCTGTACGCAACGTTTAGCCACTTTGTTGCGAATTTTTTCAGGAATATCAGGTGCTGGGGCTTCTTCTATGATCTTTTGATTACGACGCTGAATCGAACAATCACGATCGCCCAAATGAATGGCGTGACCGTTACCATCGGCCAACACCTGAACTTCAATGTGACGAGGTGTTTCTAGAAATTTTTCTAAGTAAACTTTGTCGCTGCCAAACGCCGCCTTGGCTTCGCTTTGTGTTAGGTAAATACCGTTCGAAAGGGCCGCTTCACTGTGAACCACTTTCATACCGCGACCACCACCACCTGCGGCGGCTTTAATAATGACAGGGTAACCAATATCATCGGCGAGTTTTTTAATATCGGTTTTAGCGTTAATGGCACCCGTGCCCGGGACAGTGGGAATGCCCGCTTTTTTCATGGCGTCACGGGCGGCGACTTTGTCGCCCATAATGCGTATAACGGCTGCGCTGGGGCCGATAAACTTAAACCCTGAATTTTCTACTTGTTCGGCAAAGTCTGCGCTTTCGGCTAAAAACCCATAACCGGGATGAATGGCGGTGGCGTCAGTGACTTCAGCGGCGCTAATAATCGCTGCGGCGTTTAGGTAGCTGTCTTTTGAATTATTTGGGCCAATGCAGACGCTTTCATCGGCTAAGCGAACATGCATGAGATCGCGGTCAACGCTGGAATGCACCGCCACGGTTTTAATACCCATTTCTTTACAGGCTCGCAAAATACGAAGGGCAATTTCACCTCGGTTTGCGATAACAATTTTTTTCAATAAGCTGGCCATGATAGTCCTTGCGCAAGCCCGAAGTTAAACGATGGTGAACAAGGCTTGATCGAATTCAACGGGTTGGCCGTCTTCACTTAAAATGGCCTCAATTACACCTGTTTTATCGGCTTCAATTTGATTCATCATTTTCATGGCTTCAATGATGCAAATGACATCGCCTTTTTTCACGGCTTGGCCCACGTCAACAAACGCAGGAGAGCTTGGGCTTGGGCTGCGATAAAGCGTGCCTACCATGGGTGATTTTACAATATGCCCAGAATGCTTGGGTTTGCTTTCAGCTTTAGTCGCGGGTTCAGGGTTGACCAAATGCTGGGCCACTTGAAGCGGTGCAGCTACGGCTTGGGTAAGCTCACGCTTTAGCACAATGCGGCTGTCTTTCTCTGTGATATCTAGCTCAGACAAAGAGGAGGCTTCCATGAGTGCAATGATTTGCTCGAGTTCTTTGATATCCATGGTCAGCCTATTTCTTTTTGTTGTTGAGTAAGTTCATGGCGCTTTGTAGCGCCAATTGATAACCCTGAATGCCTAAGCCGCAAATCACCCCAACGGCGACATCACTAAAAAAACTGTGATGGCGAAACGCTTCACGGGCATGCACGTTTGAAATATGCACTTCGATGAAGGGAATATTCACGCCCATGATGGCATCACGAATGGCCACACTGGTATGGGTGAAGGCGGCTGGATTGATAATGATAAAATCAATGCCTTCGGTGCGTGCTTCGTGAATGCGTTCAATAAGCTCGTATTCAGCATTACTTTGTAAGCTTAAAAGGTGATGACCGTTTTCTTTTGCTAGTTGAACTAGGCTTTCGTTTACGTCGTCTAATGTATCTGAGCCATAAATTTCTGGCTCGCGTGTGCCAAGTAAATTTAAGTTAGGGCCATGCAGAACCAGAATCGACGCCATAATGTGAACTCATAAAGAAGTAGAAAGAAATTCACTTTAGTTTGCCTAATGGTGTGGGTGCTGTCTAGCGCCTATGGGCAAAAGCCGTAAAGGGTTCACAGCTTTTGAAAGAAAAGTGCGGTGTGATTTACTCAAGGTAAATCTGTACGTTGTTGCGGCCTTGTTTTTTTGCTTCATAAAGTGCTTGGTCAGCGTGTTCAATAATGGCATCGGCGTTATGTCCGTTAAAGCTGCAAATGCCGCATGAAAAACTCACTTGGAACTCTTGATCGTCGGCATTGTGGTCCAATTGACTGAAGACTTGGCGAATATCATTCATGACGGCCATGGCTTGCTCTTCATTTGTGTCTGGCAGAATAACAGCAAATTCTTCACCGCCGTAACGGCCAATGCTGTCAGAGCTACGTAGGCGTTGCTTTAAAAAAAGTGACAGCGCAAGAATCACTTTATCGCCAACAGGGTGGCCATAATTGTCGTTAATCTTTTTGAAGAAATCGATATCCACCATCGCAAAGCTCAGCTGTTGTTTTTTCTCTTTAGCTTGCCGACACGATTGCTTGAGCTTATCTAGGATAAAGGTGTGATTTAAAAGGCCGGTTAGGCTGTCTTTTGCGATGAGGTTATTGAGCACTCTTGCCCGACGAGCCCGATTTTCAACTGAGATTGCCAAATGATTGGGGTTAATGGGCTTTGTTAAAAAGTCATCTCCGCCACGGCTCATGGCATTGAGCTGAACGTCGATATTATCTTCACCAGACAAAAATAAGATGGGCACGCCGATATACTGTGCTTGTTGCCGAATCACGCCTGCCACTTCGGTGCCGCTGCAACCTGGCATGTACATGTCCATAACAATGATTTCAGGCCGGAAGTCCTCAAGGGCCTTTAAAATTAATAACGGGTCAGTAATAACATGGGTTTCCATGCCGGCCTTGGACAAGGCTTTTTCACAGAAAAAGGCTTGGCTTTTAGAGTCATCCACAATCAAAACTTTATGAGGTTCTTCTGGTTTGGATGAGTAGTGTTTTTCCACAGCCCTAATTAGTTGGCTAACGGGCGGGCGAACAAAGAAGCGCAGACCGCCTGCTCGATGGGCTTCGAGTCGCTGCTCAATACTGGCGGTTTCTTCTTGAGTGATGAATATCATCGGGATATTGGACTGCTTTAATTTTGCAAAGTGGCTCATAAGCTCTAAGCCGTTGTGGTTTCGTACAAAGTGAATATCAATGATGAATGCGCTTGGGTTGTACTGCTCTTGCAGGCGATAAAAGTGTTCATTGTCATTGGCTGCGATATTTACCATGCCAAAATGATTGAACTGTTGAGTGAGCTTTTCAGCATATTCAGGTGATACAGCCAATAATATGGGTCTAGCTTCTGGGATATTTTTGATGTTTTTACTGCTTTTGATGTCGCTATGACGCATTGTACTTTGGCTTAATTGGTCTATTTCAGCTTGTAATGTTTCCTGTTCTGACGGGTCTATTTTTCCCGCTTTATGGGCTTCGTTTAATAAATCTAAAATCTGTAATGCTTTGTCATGCTGATGGTGAATATTAAAACGCAGACTGTGACGCATGAGTTTTTCACATTCATCAATTAATTTTGGCAGGTGTTCGGCTGTTAAGCCGTGATCACAGCTGACGCGCCATAGGTTAAGCAGCACTCGAATTTGATTGCTGACTCGACTGGCAAAATGCCTTTTTAAGGCGTTTGAGGCGGACTCTTTCTCAATGTGGCTCATAGCTGACCTGAATCAAACTTTACTCTATAACTCTAGCAAGTATTTTCATATATGAAGGGTCTGTTGTTTATATTGAGAACTGTCGTTCAATTAGTCCCACAAATAGCCAGCCCTCACCTATAGTTATAGATTATTAACATTGTTTTGAGATGTACTTTGTTATGGCGTCACAGGGAATATACAGGCAACGCGTATTAGCGATGGCGTTTGCTTTGGCAATGGGTTGTTTAGTCGTCGCACAAGGTAACCAAAGACTGTTAGGGGCCGCCATGATTCAGCAGGTTGAAACGTTGTTTGGCGATAAGGGCAAACAAGCGTTTATGCAATGGGCCCAATTTGTGGTTAACCAAGGGGATGAGTATCAGGCTGATAAAGAGCAGCAAACCCTAAATAAGGTTAATCAGTTTTTTAATACCCGCATGGCCTTTGTGAGTGATGAGCAGCATTGGCAGCAGCAAGATTATTGGGCCACACCGCTAGAGTCATTGACCACCCAAGCTGGTGATTGCGAAGATTATGTTATCGCTAAGTATTTTTCGCTTATTCAAGCTGGGGTCCAGCAAGAGAAATTACGCATCACCTATGTTAAAGCATTAAAGTTAAATCAGGCTCATATGGTGCTGTCCTATTATGCCACGCCCAGAAGCGACCCTTTAATACTGGATAATATAAACCCTAAAATATTACCCGCGTCTAAACGCCGAGATTTAGCGCCAGTGTACAGCTTTAACGGCATGGGAATGTGGATTGAGCGCCAAGCAGGGGGCAGTATTAAAGTCGGTAGCGCCAGTCGCTTAAGTATGTGGATGGATGTACTGTTACGCATGCAAGAACAAGGCTTGCAACCTTGGCTCGATTTGCCCGAACCGCAACCAAGATAATAACAATAAGGCCAGTCATTATGAGTATTCGTCGACAACTTGCCCTGTACATTGGATTGCTGATGGTGGTGATTTTATCAGGCAATTTATTGCTCAATATCATTCATTTAAAAAGCCACTTTGAGCAACAGTTACAAGCCCGAGCCGATGAAACGGCCACCACATTAGCGTTAACTTTATCCCAAAGTGCACAGGCAAAAGATGATGCCGCGTTGCGCTCTATGATTGATGTCATGTTTGATCGAGGCCATTTTTCTCTTATTCAGTTTTCTTATACAGGCTCCCAAAATTTGATTGAACGAGGGGGCACAGAGCGTATCGCGGTGCCAAAGTGGTTCAAGTCGGTTATGCGCTTAAACCCAAGCTTTGCTCATGCCGAAGTGATCAATGGTTGGACACAATTGGGGCAGTTAAGTGTGGCCATGCATCAAGGCCCAAGTTATGAACAGTTATGGCGATTAGTTAAAGCAGAGTGTGCGTGGTTCTTATTGATGACATTCATCGTTGTTTATTGCATGCGCATTTTGCTTATTTGGCTGTTGAAGCCCCTCAAGCAGATCGAAGAGCTTGCGCAAAAGCTCTCTCATAATCAGTTTGTACATATTCATGAAAAACCCACCTCTCGAGAGGTACACAGTCTAGTGCAGGCCATGAATCATTTAAGTGATCGTTTACACGCCAGTTTCTTAGCCCATGGGCAGACGGTGCGCAAATTACAGCACGAAACCTTTAATGATGGTTTAACCCAAGTGCTGAATAACAAAGGCTGGGATCAGTACTTATATGACTGGATGAAACATGAACAGTTTGCACCCGGTTGGATAGCGTTACTGCATGTGGATAACTTGATGGCATTAAATGCGAACAAGGGGAAGGCCATTGTTGATGAGCTATTAGTGCAAGTCTCTATGCAGTTAAAAACCGAATCGTCGCTTAATCATGAGCATGTGGGCATTGCGCGTACAGGCGGTGGTGACTTCTGGTTGTTCAGCCCAGACCCGCTTGATAAACAATATGTGACCCGTATCGAGGCGATCCACGACAGCTTAATGCGTTTATCATTAGTGCAGCAGTATAACGCCCAGTTATTTTTGGTCGCGATGCCGGTGCATGAGCCGCAATCACCGGCCAGCCTTAAACATCAATTGGATTTACTATTGCAGCGCAGTAAAAGTCAGCAACAAAGTTTGCTGGTGGGTGCAACGGAGCATCACCCGCTCACCAATTGGGTTGAATGGCAGCAGAGGCTTAAAAGCGCTTTAGCAGATGAAAGTATTCAGCTTTATAGTCAGCCTCTATTTGATGAAACTCATAATGTTATTCAGCAAGAGATTCACTGTCGCTTACTGGAAGAAGATGGCGAAGAGCCTCTTATGGCGGGTTATTTTTGGCCCATGGTCGATAAGCTTAATCTGTCGCAAGAATTTGACCGTTTAATCATTCGTTTATGGCAGCGATTATTTGAAGAGCAAAAAGACAGCCACAAGTTTAATGGTAAATGGGTCTTAAATATTGCAGGTAAAAGCTTAAACGAACCGAGCTTTCGTCAATGGTTTACAGCTCATGTGAGCACGGAGCAATTGAACAACCTAATTATCGAGTGCAGTGAATACACGTTGGCCCATGTCACCGTGAAAACACAAGTGTGGCTACATGAGATGACAGAAAAAGGTTTACGTTTAAGTGTTGATCACGTTGGTACATCCGGAAAAAGTTTTGGTTTTTTGGCGCGCTTTCCGGTTTATCAGGGCAAAATTGAACGACGTTATATTCGAGACATTCATGAACATAAAGACAATGCCTTGTTTTGTGAGTGGCATGATTCAAGTGTTTCAGGCACAAAGTGCTTTATGCTTTGCAGAAGGGGTTGAGAAACAAGAAGAAATAGATGCCTTAATGAAGTTAGGTGTTGATGGCGTAATGGGCTATGCCGTTGGACGACCAAAGTTATTAGAGATACCGCCCGTCAAGCAACAGTCCCCTGTGGCACCGGATGATTCTGTATAGTTAATATTTGTGCCATTTAGCGTGACATGACTAGCACACTCTACAGAAAATGTTTGCTATAGTAGCCTCGCTTGCAACATATTAATTAGGGAGAAACTCATGGGGCGTTTCATTGCAATCGCGTTACTGTTCACATCGTTAAGTGCACAAGCTGACCTTACCATGCTACAAGGACATGTTCGTGCCATGCCGCCAGGTCAACCGAACACAGCCGCATTTATGCAAGTGAAGAACACAGGTAAAGACAGCATCACATTGGTGAGTGCGCAAACCACTGCGGCTAAAAAGAGTGAATTTCATACGCATACCATGAACGAAAAAGGCGTGATGTCTATGACTCAAGTCACCAGCATTACGATCGAGCCGGATCAAACATTTGTATTTAAAAGCGGCGCACATCACGTTATGTTAATGGGCCTTATTCAACCGCTAAAGCCTGGTGCAAGTATTGAATTGTTATTACAAGATTCGACGGGAACCCATTACACGTTTGATGTACCCGTGGTGTCTGTTCTAGATAAAGCCCCCATGAAACATGATCACCATCATCATGGTCAGGAGTAAATTATGCCTAATAACAGTGAGCGGCTTGATCGATTTTTGGAGGCAGGTTGGATGATGCGTGCATTAGTGATTGGCCTGTCGGTGTGTTTTGTGGCCGCGATTGTTGCGGGGATTATTTTTAGCACTGAACCAGAACGCTTTGTGGTGACAGAAGTCGCGTCGAAACATGCAATGGAGCATGACCGTCATCTAGCAACAGGTTACACCACCACCGTGACGCTAATGCACGTGGCGAGCACCTTGCTTGATAAGTCCGGTGGTTATTTAAGCAATGACGTTATGCCGCCTGGCTTGTGGCTGGATAACATTCCTAATTGGGAGTTTGGCGTACTGGTTCAGGTGAGAGACTTAAGCCGTGCATTGCGCAAAGATTTTAGCCGCAGCCAAAGCCAATCTACGGAAGATGTTGACCTTGTTATTGCTGAACCTCAATTTCATTTTGATAATTTATCGTGGGCATTGCCCGATACCGAAGGTGAATACCGCCGTGGTATTGATAAACTCAATAGCTTTGCACTGCGTTTAGCAGACAAACAACAGGCGCAAGCGCAATTTTTTGCCCGTGCCGATAACCTGCGCCAATGGCTTAAAGATGTGGAAACCCGCTTAGGCTCATTAAGCCAGCGCTTAAGCGCCAGTGTGGGACAAAAACGCATCAATGTGGATTTAGCCGGTAGCAACGCGTCAAGTCAAAGCACTGAAAGTGACGATGAGTTTGAAGTGAAAACCCCATGGACAGAAATTGATGATGTTTTTTATGAAGCTCGCGGCAGTGCTTGGGCGTTGATTCATATTCTTAAAGCCATTGAAGTGGATTTTGCTGACGTATTGCATAAAAAGAATGCATTGGTGAGTGTTAAGCAAATTGTACGGGAATTAGAAGCCACCCAAGAAACCGTATGGGCGCCAATGGTGCTTAACGGAAGTGGCTTTGGCATGACCGCTAACCACTCTTTGGTCATGGCCTCTTATTTATCTCGAGCCAATGCTGGCATTATTGATTTAAGGACGCTCTTGTCACAAGGTTAGCCCTCTTCTTTATATTCTGAGGTCACTTTGGCCTCAGATTTTTATCGTAGTACTCTCTTTTTTTCTTCTATCGTTTGCGCGTATTCCACATATGGGAATTTTCTCATCTACACTCTAAGTAGCATGAAAATACATATATGGATGAAGAGCAATATGGACATAGCGGAATACCAAACATTTGTCGCGAAACTAGAGCAACAACTGCAAGCATTACAAAATGAATACATAGCGGACCAGAATAAAAACGCTCAGTTAGTCGGTCCGCTTTTGGCGCTTACCATGTTAGTGAAAAGTGATTTATTGCCCTTTGCGCAAGATCGTTATCAGGTGATTGTCAAAGGCCCTCAGTGGAAAATCGCAGATGACCATATTTTGCAGCTACGTCAAGATGTGGAAACCATGCTCGCAGGCCCAGGTATGTTTACACAGCGCAAACAAGGTTAGTGGCTTTCACTTTATTACGTTAAAATCGCCGCATTAAAGAAGGTAATCTAATGCGGCTTGATAAATATATTTGTGATAACACCACGTTGACACGTTCACTGGCGACCAAGGCGATTAAGTCTGGGCGTATAAAGGTGAACGGCACGAAGCCTAAAAGTGGTTCGCAGAAAATTCAATTAGGGGTTGATCATGTCCTATTTGATCGACAAGAGGTTAAACCTCAGCCGTTAACCCGTTACTTTATGATGAACAAACCCGAAGGCGTTGTCTGTGCCAATAGCGACGGCGACCATGGGCTAGTGTTTGATCTTATGTCCTCTGAAATTAATGTGAATAAACTGCACACAGTTGGTCGTTTAGATAAGGACACAACCGGTTTATTGCTGGTTACTGATGATGGGCAATGGTCCCATCAAATCACCTCGCCTAAGCACCATAAACCGAAAACCTACCGAACATGGTTAATCGCGCCTTTAGTTGATAATGCCGAGCAACAAGTCAAAGACGGTATTTTACTAAAAGATGAAGTGAAACCGACCTTGCCTGCCACGCTACAACGAATCAACGATAACGAAGTGCTGCTAACAATTAGTGAAGGGCGCTACCACCAAGTGAAGCGTATGTTTGCGGCGCTTGGTAATCGAGTCGTGAGGTTGCATCGTGAATCTATAGGTACGCTGAAATTAGATTCCAACCTTGCTCCGGGAGAATACCGCGCATTAACAGAAGCAGAAGTATCAGATCTTATTCGAGTTTAAGGAAATGATTCATGCTTGATTTACAAATAATGCTCATTGTTACGGCATTAGCCGGTTTAGCAATGCCTTTGGGCGCCGTTTTAGCCAGAGTTGAGAATATTCAGTCAGATTGGTTAGAAAGCGAATTTCGCCATAGCATTATTGCATTTGCAGCCGGGGCACTATTGTCTGCTATTGCGCTGGTTTTAGTGCCAGAAGGTATTGAGCATCTATCACCAACTTGGGCCACTACTATGTTTATTCTAGGTGGCTTTGGTTTTATGTTGGTGGATTTAATACTTGATAAGAGTGATACACCTGGGAGCCAGTTAGCGGCTATGCTGGCGGATTTTATTCCTGAATCATTGGCGCTTGGTGCACTGTTTAGTTTGGGGGGCAGTCACGCTATTTTGTTGGCTATTTTAATTGGTTTACAAAACTTCCCTGAAGGTTTTAATGCTTACCGTGAGCTAATGGTTAGTGGTAAATTTACGGCGAAAAAATTACTGTTAGCATTTGTTGGGTTGGCCATGCTTGGTCCACTAGCCGGCTTTATTGGTTACGAATTTTTAGATAAGCGTCCTGAAATATTAGCAGGCATCATGCTATTTGCAGCAGGTGGCATCATGTATTCAATTTTTCAAGATATGGCACCGAACGTAAAACTAAAAGGGCATCGATTTCCGCCAATGGGGGCGGTGTTGGGTTTTGTGCTTGGGTTACTGGGGCACATGCTAACAGGTGGTTAAGTTGATGGTAATTTCTTAAGGTATCGTTTTATATGTCGACAAACACCATTGAGCAAAATCAATCTCGCCAAGCGCTGGATCAATATGATGAAATCTGGTTGTTTGGTTATGGCTCACTTATCTATAAAGTTGATTTTCCGTACTTAGAAAAATCAGTGGCGTATATCTTGGACTGGCAACGTCGTTTTTGGCAAGGTAGCCATGATCACCGTGGTACACCTGAAAACCCGGGTCGGGTCGTGACGTTAATTCCTGCAAAACATGCCCGATGCGATGGCATTGCCTACCGAGTAACGGCCAATGAATTTGTTCACTTAGATCATCGTGAAAAAAATGGTTATTTACGTTATGAAGTACCGTTGATGCTTGTGAATGAACAAGGTGAAACCACGCAAAAAAAAGGTTTAATTTATATTGCCGATGAAAATAATAGTGCGTATTTAGGTGCAGAAAGCGAACAAACGATTGCAGAACACATTGCGAGTTGCAGTGGGCCAAGCGGTGAAAACAGTGAGTATCTTATCTTATTGCACGACGCGTTAGCCGAGCTGGGTGTTGTGGATGAGCATATTGAAAAGATCAGAGCGCACTTAAAATCATAGACGCTCTTTTAGATGCTTATACTCAGACTCTCAAATAATTATTGCGGCAAGCGTTGACCAAGCGTGGCTTCAAACGTTAAAAATTCACCAGCACGAATCGCCCCTAATTGAATTTTATCCCCAGGCATAAGGTTCGCAATTTGGCGCATAGTTGCCGTCCCTTTGTTGGCTTCTTGGCCGTTAAAGTGGGTGACAATATCGCCTTTTAATAAGCCTGCGTCATAGGCTGGGCCATTATCCACAACGCCCACGACGACTTGCCCTTGTAGTTGTTCTGGTAAGCCAAATGCGGTTTTTAACGCAGGCGTTAATTCCTGTGTTTCAAGGCCTAACCAGCCGCGCACAACATAACCATATTTTAGTAAATCTTCCACAACACGCAGTGCGTGATTTAGTGGAATGGCAAAACCAATACCTTGGTTGCCGCCGGACTTGCTATAAATAGCGGTATTGATACCCACCAGTTTGCCATCGGCGTTCACTAAAGCACCACCTGAATTACCAGGGTTCACCGCTGCGTCGGTTTGAATAAAATCTTCGTAAGTACTGATGCCCAATTGGTTGCGCCCCGTAGCACTGACAATGCCCATGGTAACGGTTTGGCCCACACCAAACGGATTGCCAATGGCCAAGCTGATGTCACCTACTTGTAAGGTGTTATCAGATGCAAAATCGATAACGGGTACATTTTCTAAATCAATTTTAAGTAAGGCGATGTCGGTTTCGTTGTCACGGCCAATAACCGCCGCGTTTGCTGTGCGGCCGTCTTGTAAGGCAATGAGAATTTCATCGGCGCCTTCAATGACGTGATAATTGGTAATGATTAAACCTTGATTTGCGATTACAACACCGGAACCCAGACTGTTTTGAATCCGGCTTTTAGGCACTGGCGCACGATCAAAAAAACGGCGAAAGAACGGGTCATTTAATAAAGGGTGCACTTGCTGGCGCACGGTTTTACTGGTGTAAATATTCACAACGGCAGGTGCCGCTAAATTAACCGCAGGTGCGTACGATTTAACCGGGTCGGCGGTCTGATTTGGTTTTGGAATAAAGTGCAGCGCAAGGCTGGCAATAACAAGCCCCATTAAAATTGACCAAGATAAAAAACCAGGCTTTTGCATCTGAGCACCAAATCTTCGAGAATGGGGCAAGTTTACGCAAATGAGTGTGGGATATGAAGCTAAACACGTTGGTGAGTTATTTAAATCGTGAACTGCAAATAGATCAGTATCGTGATTACTGTCCAAATGGCTTGCAGGTGGAAGGCAATAGCGAGGTTAAACGCATCGTAACCGGCGTCACCGCCTGCCAAGATCTCATCGATGCGGCTGTGGCTTATAACGCCGATGCGATTTTGGTTCATCATGGTTACTTTTGGAAAGGTGAGCCAGAAGCCATAGTCGGCATTAAAAAACAGCGTATTCAAACGCTTTTACAGCACGATATTAGCTTACTTGCTTATCACTTGCCCTTAGATGGCCACCCTGTTTTAGGAAACAATGTGCAGCTTGCACAGATGCTCGATTTTGAAATAACGGGCCCAATAGACCCTAACGATAAGCGCGTGCCCGGTAATGTAGGGCGGTTGTTGCGTCCCATGCGAGCAGGTGAATTAAGCGAACACATCGCGCTGCGATTAAACCGCATGCCACAGCATATCGGCGAAGAAGACGATATTATTGAAACCATTGCATGGTGCACAGGCGGCGCACAAAGCTATATGCAATATGCCATTAATCAAGGCATTGATGCGTATTTAACGGGCGAAATAAACGAACCCAGTGTGCACAATGCCCGTGAATCCGGTACGCATTTCTACGCCGCAGGCCATCATGCAACCGAACGTTATGGTGCAAAAGCGCTGGGCGAGCACCTAGCACAAGAGTTCTCATTGAATGTGGAATTTATTGATATCGACAATCCCGTGTAATGGGTTCTAAATGCGGGGTCGATTTACGCCCCGATTTTTGTTTACGATTTATTCATAGAAAGATAACAACATGACCGATACGCGCCGCGTTTTATTAGAAGTTAGCAACCAAATTGCTTATGTGAGCCTTAACCGTCCTGAAAAACACAACGGTTTAGATAAACAAATGTTCCTTGAGTTGGTGCAAACCGCTAAAACCATTCGTAAGGATCGCACCATTCGCTGTGTGATTTTAAAAGGCGAAGGGCCAAGCTTTTGCTCTGGTTTAGACTTCGCAGCCGTGTCGAAAACCCCCACTATGATTCCAACGTTCTTTGCTAAGTTACCTTGGGGTAAAGACAACATGTTTCAGCGTGTGGCCCATGTTTGGCGTGACTTGCCGGTGCCTGTGATTGCTGCGGTTCATGGAAATTGCTTTGGGGGCGGTATGCAGATTATTTTGTGTTGTGATTACCGCATCGCTACGCCTGATGCCAACCTGTCGATTTTAGAAATGAAATGGGGGTTGATTCCGGACATGAGCGCCATGGTGACGTTATCTCGTTTAACTCGAGTCGACATTGCACAAGAACTCACCATGACAGGTCGTTTTTTCAGCGGTCTAGAAGGCGCCGAATACGGCTTGATTAGTAAAGTCAGCTCAGACCCATTGGCGCAAGCCCAAGCGCTGGCTGAGGTGATTTGTAAAAAAAGCCCAGACGCCATCGCCGCGACCAAGTACTTGTTCAAAAAAACATGGAAAAAAGACACCCGTGGCGCGCTGTTGTGGGAGCGAATTACCCAGTTACGCTTACTAGGACGTAAGAATCAGCGCATCGCCATGGCCAATGGCTTAGCGAAAGAGACAGCCCCAAAACCCTTCAACGACCGTACGTCATTTAAATAATCAATTAAGAAGCGGTTGTTAATTGATAAATATTTTCAAGTAATGAACAGATGCGAAGTGAGAAGGGGGATGAGAACCCCCCTTTATAAGCTCTTGGCGCTGCGCCAGTTAGACGATCACATATTTTTCGAGGTAAATGGATCTATTTTGCTTCTCTATGCGTAAAAACATTCAAACGCTTGTTTGATGGACCCTTTGCGCCCTTGACGCCTTGGAAATCAGACTATACTTGACCAATATTTGAGCGATAAGGCGCAGGCAAAGTCTTGACAAGTTTCACTTGCAAACGTATGTTTCAAACACTTGTTTGAAGTTTATGTCGCATCAGGCCATTTTCACTTACCTAGGCGCTGGTCGACAAATGAGAGATAGGCCCAGTTTTTGGGCTTTTAATGAACAACTAATGGCTCTTGAAGAGCCAAAGTAGGCCAAGAGGTTACCATGCCAGAATATAAAGCTCCCCTACGTGACATCAAATTCGTAATGGACGAAGTGTTAGATATGCCAGGCCATTACGCCAGCTTGTCTGCTTTCGCCGACGTTGCTACTCCAGATATGGTCGATGCGATCCTAGCTGAAGGTTCTAAATTTTGTGAAAACGTGATCGCTCCTCTTAACCGTGTTGGCGACACTGAAGGTTGTACTCGTCATGACGACGGTTCTGTTACAACACCAACTGGCTTTAAAGAAGCTTACAAGCAGTTTGTTGAAGGCGGTTGGCCTTCAATGGCGCACGACGAAGAAGTCGGCGGCCAAGGTCTTCCTGAGTCTCTAGGCACTGTAATGTCTGAGATGGTTGGTACGGCTAACTGGTCTTGGGGCATGTACCCAGGTCTTTCTCACGGTGCAATGAACACCCTTTCTACTTGGGGTACTGCTGAGCAAAAAGAAACCTACCTTACTAAACTAGTAAGCGGCGAATGGACCGGTACCATGTGTCTAACGGAACCTCATTGTGGTTCTGACCTAGGTATTCTTAAGTCTAAAGCTGAGCCAAATGCAGACGGTTCTTACTCTATTTCTGGTACTAAAATCTTCATCTCTGCGGGTGAGCACGACATGGCGGACAACATTGTTCACATCGTTCTAGCTCGTCTACCAGGTGCACCTGAAGGTACTAAAGGTATCTCTTTGTTCATCGTGCCTAAGTTCAACGTGGCTGAAGATGGCTCTGTTGCTGACCGTAACGGCGTGATCTGTGGTTCTATCGAACACAAAATGGGTATCCATGGTAACTCTACTTGTGTAATGAACTTCGACAGCGCTAAAGGTTTCCTAATCGGACCTGAAAACAAAGGCCTAAACTGCATGTTCACGTTCATGAACACGGCACGTATCGGTACTGCACTTCAAGGTGTGACTTCTTGTGAAGGTTCTTTCCAAGGCGCGCTTGCTTACGCGAAAGACCGTCTAGCCATGCGTTCACTTACGGGTACTAAGAACCCTGAAGGTCCTGCTGACCCAATCATTGTTCACCCAGACGTTCGTAAAATGCTTCTAACTCAAAAAGCATTCGCAGAAGCGGGTCGTGCACTTGTTTACATGACGGCACTACAAAACGACATCGTACATAAAGGCGAAACTGAAGAAGATCGTAAAGCGGCTGATGAGCTTCTAGGTCTATTGACTCCAATCGCAAAAGCATTCCTAACGGAAGCGGGTTGTGAGTCTGCGAACCTTGGTGTTCAGGTATTCGGTGGCCACGGTTTCATCGCAGAGTGGGGCATGGAGCAACTAGTACGTGACGCGAAGATCGCTACGATCTACGAAGGCACAACGGGTATCCAAGCGCTTGATCTTCTAGGTCGTAAAGTTCTGATGACTCAAGGTCAATCTTTGAAGAACTTCACTAAAATGATCCACACTTTCTGTAAAGAAGAAGCGGATAACGAAGAACTAGCACCATTTGTAGCTCAACTAACCGAGCTAAACAAAGAATGGGGCGACCTAACCATGAAGATTGGTATGTCTGCTATGAAGAACCGTGACGAAGTTGGTTCTGCATCGGTTGATTACCTAATGTACTCAGGTTACGTAACGCTTGCTTACTTATGGGCTAAAATGGCGAAAGCGGCGCAAGTTTCTTTGGCAGCTGGCACCACAGAAGAAGACTTCTATAAAGCTAAGCTAACGACTGCACGTTTCTACTTTGCTCGCATCTTGCCTCGTACTAAAGGCCACGCTGCGACAATGGTTGCTGGTGCAGAGACGTTGATGGATCTAGATGTTGAACACTTCGCGTTCTAATCTGCTCCCTAAATTGGCGCACTATGCCTCAACTTAGGGCGTAAAGATCAAACAAAAAGCCGTAACCTGAATTGGTTACGGCTTTTTGTTTTTTGGCTTTGACCGCGTACAAAAAATTAGGCTGATTTAACGACGAAAACCGACGAAAACACCAAAACAGCCATCAAAAACGGGTAAACGTTCGCTGATTGTATTAGTATACGCCCCGCGAAAATAAGGTCAGGCGGCGATTTAATGAGCTGCCGATAGTAATGAGGAATTAAAATGCCTGAATATAACGCTCCATTGCGCGACATGCGCTTCTTGCTTAACGAAGTATTCGATGCTCCTAAAATGTGGTCTGAAAACCCACGTTTAGCCGAAGTAGTTGATCCAGATACAGCGGACGCCATCTTAGAAGAAGCGGGCAAAATTTCTGCACAAGTCATTGCACCATTAAACCGTGAAGGCGACGAACACGGCTCTAAATGGAACGACGGCGAAGTCACTGCACCTCCTGGTTTTAAAGAAGCTTACGCCACATACTGCGAAGGCGGTTGGGGTGGTCTGGGTGGTAACCCAGAATTTGACGGCATGGGCATGCCTAAGATGCTTGTGGGTCAAGTTGAAGAAATGATTCAAGGTTCTAACATCTCGTTTGGTTTAGCCCCGATGCTAACAGCGGGCGCGTGCTTATCAATCAATGCACACGGTAGCCAAGAACTAAAAGAAAAATACCTTCCAAACATGTACTCAGGTGTTTGGGCAGGCGCGATGGATTTAACCGAGCCTCATTGTGGTACTGACTTAGGTATTATTCGTACCAAAGCAGAGCCTCAAGCAGATGGTTCTTTCGCGATCTCTGGCACCAAGATTTTCATCACTTGGGGCGAGCACGACATGGCGGAAAACATCATCCACCTTGTGCTAGCAAAACTACCCGGTGCGCCAGCGGGACCTAAAGGCATCTCTTTATTCTTAGTGCCTAAATTCCTAGTAAACGAAGACGGCTCTCTAGGTGAGCGTAACCCATTAAGCTGTGGTTCTATTGAACACAAAATGGGTATCAAGGCTTCGGCTACTTGCGTTATGAATTACGATGGCGCAAAAGGTTGGTTAGTAGGTGAAGAGAACAAAGGCTTAGCCGCCATGTTCACAATGATGAACTACGAGCGTGTTGCTGTAGGTATTCAAGGTTTAGGCGTAGCTGAAAACTCTTACCAAAACGCAGTGACGTACGCCAATGATCGTATTCAGTCGCGTGCTCCGACGGGTAAGCAATTCCCAGACAAAGCCGCTGATCCAATTATTGTTCACCCAGATGTTCGTCGTATGTTGTTAACCATGCGTGCTAACACAGAGGGTTCTCGTGCGTTCTCAACTTACGCATCAAGATGGTTAGACCTTGCTAAGTTCTCTGACGACGAAAACGTTAAGAAAGACGCAGAAGTAATGGTTTCATTACTAACGCCAGTTGTTAAGTCGTTCTTAACTGACCTTGCACTTGAATCCGCCACGGCAGGCCAACAAGTATTTGGTGGTCACGGTTTCATTCGTGAGTGGGGCCAAGAGCAACACGTACGTGATATCCGTATTACCCAAATTTATGAAGGCACTAACGGCATTCAATCGCTTGATTTGATCGGTCGTAAGATCGCAGCAAACGGCGGTGCATCGTTCAAAGTGTACGCACAAGAAATCAATGATTTCATTGCGACACAAGAAGGCAATGCAAAAATGGCTGAATTTATTAACCCATTGAAAGCCGCGTTAGCGAACCTTTCTGACCTAACTGATTGGGTAATGGAAAAAGCACAATCAAATGCAAATGAGATTGGCGCGTCTTCTGTTGAATACTTACAAGTATTTGGTTACACCTCGTTCGCATACATGTATGCAATGATGGCTGAAAAAGCATTAGAAAAAGAAGGCACAGAGCCTTACTACGCGAACAAGCTAGCCACGGCTCGCTTCTTCACTAAGCGCTTGTTACCAAGATACATCTCTCTAAGCGAAGCCGTTAAAGGTGGCGCTGATTGCTTGTATGAAATGACAGCGGATCAATTTTAATTTAATTATTAAAATTTGATAAAGCAAAAAGCCGAATCAGAAATGATTCGGCTTTTTTTATGCAAATGGATGGGCGATATCTTAGGAATGCATGGATGCATATTTCTAGAGAATGTAAATATTTTGATTGAATTAGGTTGTATCAATGAGTGATTGGTTTTGTGTAAGCGCTTGGTATGAAAATGGTGAAACCGAAATTCATTATGAAATTGCTAATGAAGATGGCGAACAGTTCTTTTTTTGGATTGGTGTTAATCTAATAAATGAAAAATTAACCCGAAAAGACGGTAGTGCATTGGATGCGTTTTTTTATGCCGAAGAAGACATGCTTGCGTTGGCCGTGACCATTTTAGATGAAGAGATGGTTGAAGATGTGGAGCATATAGAGATAACCGCTCGGTTATTTAATCGCTATTTTTAGTGGGCAATGCAAGCAGCTCTTCTAATTTTTTGTGGAAGGGCGCTTGCGCGCGATAGAGCAGGACTATAGTTTTGGCTGTTAAATTACGTGAGTGTCTTGTTAGTGAAGTCATTTAAGTGATATTCCTAGTTGGCGGTGAACAACAGTGGCAGCAGTTCTTCAATTTTTTTGTGGGAGGGCGCTTGCGCGCGATAGAGCAAGGCCGGTAGTTTTGGATGTTTAATTACAGTGAGTGTCTTGTTAATGATATGTTCAAGACTTTTATGTGAACAATCAACCTGGAGGGTTAATGAGAGGCTATATAAATGCTTCATTCATCGGGGATGGTGCGATACAGCCTCCGATAATTTCCCGCGGGGTTGGATATGTGAGCAACAAGTATGGCTCATTTAATTTCTTTGATACGATGCATCGAATTGACTTAGGACAAGCAATGATGTCTCAGCGTAGGCATGGGGTGAATTAGTATAATGAATACAATTTTATCTAGAATGAAAGGCTCGCTATTTCTTTGTCTAATAGATGTGTTGCTTTTCTTCTTTGTTTTTTTAGTTATCGAGTGCCTTTACTTAAATAAAGAATTTCTTATTGGGGCGAAATCTGCTTCGGTCTCTACATTCATTCGAGTGATATACCTTCAGGTATTAGTTGAGTTTGTTGTCGTTGCCGTATGTTTTTACTTTACTAAAAATATATATGTGTTGTTTGTTGTGATGATTGCAGTGTTTTTCTCTTATTACTCATTTTTAAGGGGGGAGCTAGTTTCTTTGGAGCAATTATTTGGTTTTGGTTCGTATGGAAAGACAACACCTTCATTTTTGGTTTTTTTAATAAGCTCGTTTTTTACTGTCATATTATTTAAACAGCTTAAATTTTGGTCTTGAGTAAACAATGAAATATGTAGGACACGCACTCAAGTCCAGTCAATTGACTGGGCTTTTTTGTTTTTAAGTTAACTTCCTTTAACAACTAATAAGACAGTCATGTTAAGAAAGCAAAAAAATAAAATGGTTTATCTAGGAGAGGTTTGAAAGCGGCCTATATAAACCTCAACTAATAAGACAGTCATGTTAAAAAAACAAAAAAAATATAATAGTTTATCTGAGAGAGGTTTGAAAACGGCCTAGATAAGCTTTATTTTTTCTAAAATTTATTAGGTGAAAAGTTAAGTGAATGGCTTTTAAACTTGATTTTGAGTAAGGCAGCCACAGGTAATTTCTGAATGATTCAGTCGTGTAATTATTTAAAGGTGCTATTTAAGTAAATAAGGCGTTACTTGATTGAATGCTTGGTCGTCGCTGTCGATTAAAGTGAGGTAGTGAATGGCTTAATTAATTGGGCTCGCCAACTAAATGTTTAAAGCTGGCTTCAAATGTTTGTGATAATTAAATCTAGTTCTCCGTGTTGATATTTAAACGCTGCAAAATAGGAGCGAGCTTCGTTAATATAGCGCCACGTTTATCTGCTCGAATAATCCTTCCTGTCCAATCAAGTAATTCTAAATAGTCAGTAAGCTTAAAGGGCAAGCCTAATGGCATGTTTTGCTTTGTCAATAAATGGCAGTAGCGATTTAGATTCTTGGTTTGGATGGTTGGCAGTATGAACAGCTTTGGCTTTCACTATGCGTTTTTTAGCGGAAGTATAGTGTGATGTTTCAGGTTTTTAGACATTTTTGCTCGACTAGGATTTAAATCGACATAAGCTAAACAGGCTGCTAATACTTTCTCATCTAGCAATACCTAAGATTTAAATCGACCTTCCCATAAATATAATGGATATATTTACACAGCCGTTAGGTTGCCCCGAAGGGGCGAAGCCATGGATGGCGAAGATGAATCGACCTGTGCAGCTATTCTCTTCGTTGGCTTTACGTGCAATCAATTCATTGAGTTTGCGCATGAATCAGCTGATATCCATCAAGCGTTCACGCCAAATTTCAACATATTTTTTATTCAGGCTTTTTTATTAAACTTGCAAGTTAAATTCACCAATGAATAAATAACAATTAATAAGAACAAACATTTCACCGCATTACTAAACAAAGACGGATTTTGGCTATAAAAACTCCCTTGCGCCGTATTCGAGTGAGGCACATCGACAATATACCCAGCGGCTTGTTGAAAGTCAGATGTAAAAATCACATTGCCATCGGGTGTTGCCACGATTGATGGTCCGTTATTGGCGACATGTGCGAGCGGTAATCGGTTTTCAACGGCGCGCAGTACGGAAGGCATAATGTGTTGGTAAGGTAAGTGTGTTGAGCCGAACCAGCCATCGTTGGACAGTCCAACTAGTAATGTCCCCTTGGATAAATTTCTTTGTGTTAACGTTTGTTGTACGGCTTGTGCAACAAAAATAGGAAACGTGGTTTCATAGCAGATAAGCGGAATAATATTTACATGCGGATGGCTAAACGCTTTGTGTTTGTCGCCTTGTGATAGCTCTCCATTAAAGTCACCCAAAATGCTACTGGCCCAAACTGACATCATGGAATCTTTTTCTAGCATGGGCGTGTATTCCCCAAAGGGAATGCGTTTCATTTTTTGGTAGCTATCAACTTGCTGACCATGATTGTTAATCATGATAGCGCTGTTGTATTTCTCTATTAGTGTGCCATTGATGGGGTCATGAATATGTTGCATATCTTGAAATATTAAATGGTTATTTAATGTTTTCATACGCTGTTGGTAAGCTTGTTTTACGCTGGAGTCATCTAGGTATTGTTTCTTTTGCGCTTCTGGCCAAATAATAACGTCAGCACCTGCGCTGTTAAGGCGCTCTGTCATGTCCATTTCAGGTGGGTAAGCTTGACTATAGCCCGGGTATTGAATGCTATTACCAAGGCTTGGCACTTCATTTACTTGAACTAAACCTACCTTTAACGTCTCCCATGTGGCGATCTTTGATTGCCAAAATGAATAAGAGATTAGGCCATATAAAAACCATCCCCCAATAAGCGAAAACGATAGGATAAACGGTAGCTTTGATTGATTAACGGGTTTAGATTTAAAAGAAAATATATAAACTAATGCACGATAAAAAACGATATTAAATAAGATAATAATAGCATCTAAGCCATGTACCCCAACGAACTCAATGGCTTGCAGTGCGCTATGAAAATTAACTTGGCTATCGCCTAAACGCATGGGAAATAACATAGGAAAAGTAGAAAAAAATAAGACAAAAGTCAGTGGAAATAAAACAAATTCATGCACCTTTGAATTCTGTGTTAGCCACTTAAATGATACGGTGGCTAATGCGATTGAGTGTGCACTGTAAAGCCAAAATAGCCCAGTTAACAAAAAGCCTGAATTAACACCGTAATCTTTAGACAATGCAATGAAATCAATAATCCAGTAGGCGCCCGTGATGAACAGAGTGAGTCCGGCGACTAAACCTATTAGGTAGCTCTGCAGCAGTGTTGATTTTTCAATGGCGAATAACAGTGGGATAAACCCAAACCAAGTGCAGTAAAAATAATCATGATTTAACAACGCCAAAGAAAGCACTGAGCCCGATAATAAAGCTAATAGCAGTTTTTGCAGTATAAGCAGACATTTATACGAGGTTATCTTTGGAGTGATGGCATGCAGTAACTTAGAATTTGTATTCATAATATTAACTTACTGCAGTATAAGTGATTGTTTATAGTTTTTTGATAGTAGGGATAACTGCTCTTTCTTTTGTGCGCTGCTTAATTCTTTTGTCATACTAACGATACGCCTTGAATTTAGGTAGTTAGTGGTTTTATTTTTTCTTTTAAATAGTTGTTTAGCGATGCTTGACCCAAAGTGATGGGATTGCATCTTGAGGTATTTTATTTCACTGTCTTTTAGTAAGGCCAATTTCTCGTTCGGGTTTGCATGTTTAATTTTGTCTAAATATGATGTTTGATCTTGCTGGTAATGATAGTAGCTGTTCACTAATGTATAAAATGACTTGCCAATGTTTTCACCTAGGCTTTGTTTTATTAGGAATTCAAGTCGTGCCCATTCTTTATTAGGTAGATTCATGTCTAGCTGTGCAATAACAAGTTGTAGTTTATCAGCGGTATCAGAATTTATGAGTAGTTCTTGATTGAAATCAATTTTTAAGTTTCTAATAACCTCTTCGATTTTAATGAAATCCAATTCCCAGTTGTCGTCACTAATTAACTGTGGATATAGTACATCTAACTCGGCTGGTTGAAGCCAGTGGTCGGAGGATACTTGGTTATTAGGTGACGGTTTGTCACGTAATCTTATATGTTCTGATGCGACAAAGAACAAAATTACAGATAATAACGTTATATTGAAATATTTAATGTGTACTGCTTTTAGGCTAAATGGATATAACATGACATTTAGCCTCCGTATGTTTTTATAATTGATCAAGACTAAGGTGTGTTATGCGTTTTAGTTCATCAGAGCTAAAATAACTGCGCAATAACTGGGTCACTTGATTTTGCTTTTCTTCTTCATCTAGCGACGTGGCTAGTATTTTGTGTTTAGCGTCTTGAAACGCGCTGTATCGATCAGGCCAGTCAGAAATATTAACCGAACGTTGAATATGCTGCTCTTGAATTTCAAGTCGTATTTTTTCCTTTTCTTCCTCCGATAGATTTTGGTCGAGATCAAGTTTCATGCTATTAAACATATATTGTGCATCGGCATCCGAAACTCGAAATAGCCCGCTACTGACTTCACTACCAAGGTGTACATCTCTCAATGCTTGTAGCTCAGCATAAAGTAGCTCATCATTTTCAACTGCACCGACGCTTTGATGTACTTCTGTATTCGCAAGCGCTTCGCTGGTCTGGCTAAATTCATCTTTAGCTTCTAAGTAGTAATAGTAATCGCCAACGATTTTTGCCGTTTGCTCGCCTGCCTTACCGGGCAAACCGTCTTTGATGATTGCTTGTAATGTACTCAGCGATTCTGCATCCAACTTACTTTGTATTCTTAGTAGTGCTTCATCTAGAGAGAGTAGGGCATTGTGATCGTGAATGACGTTTCCATGGTCATCAAGTTTTACTGCTTTTAGTGCTTCATAGACAAATTTAGCCGTAAAAGGCAGCGATTTTTTATTCTCTTCAGTCGCTATAGTTTGTTTGGTATTTATTTTTGACCACTGCCATTTTGTTGCAATGGTAGCAGCATGCTTTTCGAAATTATTCGGGTGCGAGCCGTCAGATTGCGACATATTATTAGATAGTACTTTGACGGATTGTGTATCGTTGTTGCTCACAATAAAAATGGTAGTAATAATACAAGCGCTAATGATCGTTAATATAACTAAATTTCTTTTAAGCATATTGAATATCAACTTTTATTGTATTTTGGGTTGTGTCTTGAAATACCATGGTTAGCAATTTACTTAACATTGTAAATAAGAGCAACTTCATTGCTTTTATTTACAATGTGATACGGGCAGATCTATGCCCTATAAATTACCGTATAGGCGAGATGCAACCGTAACTTATATTTATGCTAAAAATATCAATTAGTAATTACAATTGTCTCTGTATTCATTAATCGAACTATTACTTTCATGATTTGGGCCACATAAAAATTGTGCATATCTGTTATCTTTATCAAGGAAGCGTTTCATCCAAGATACACCATAGGTTGATAGCAATGCATCATTGCCATTACCATTGCTGCCATTTGCACAGTTATGCGGGCCGTTGGCGATTTCCATATAGGCTTTGTCAGTGCTATTTGGAATCGTATTGTAGAACGGGCTAGCATGTGAATTTACATTTGCCGTTGAATCATTTTCACAAGCCATAATCAATGTAGGTACCCCTATCTGATCAAAGTCATTGCCGCCGCTATTCCAAGGTGCTAAAGGAACGGCTGCGCTTAAGCGGTTTCTAGATGCACTGATTAGCGAGCCGCCACCGCCCATTGAAAATCCCATGGTAGCCAAACGATTTTTATCAATTAATCCTGATATCGAGCTGCTTGAACTTTCACTTTCAGAAATTAAATGGCTAAGTGCCGCATCTAATTGCAGGCTTCGACTGTTTGGGTTATCAAAGCGCCCATTAGTATCAATGGTAATGACCACATAGCCATGTGAGGCTAAAAGCGGCCCCCACCATTGTATCGCTGACTGGTAGTTAGTGAAGCCGGGTGCTACTGCAATAGCGGCCAATTCTTGAGAGGCATTGCTCGGATAATAAATAGTCCCACCACCAAAACCATCAACACTACTCGATACAATCGTTGAGCTTACTGATAACGGACCTTGGCTTGCTTGAAGTGCACTGAGTGTTGGGTTTGGCCCAACTTCATATCCGCAGTTTGATGTACAAGTATCCGGTAGCGGTAATTCATCGTTGTTACCGCCGCCATTACCGCCTCCACTGTGTGCAGATAATGAGAATGCTATTACAAAAGCGCTTAAGTACGCTTTTTTCAATATGTTTTTTTTCATTGAATTAGGCCTTTGATATTTATTTTTTATTAAATTATTTCGTTTATTGAAATATTCAAAAAGTATATTTTTTGAACTTTGAAATCATAGGCACAGTTTTTTGTTTAGTAAAGGTTGAATATATAAAGGTTAAAAATTGGCAAGATAAATCTATTTTTTAAAATTAGTTTAATATTTTTATTATTGTTTATACGTATAAAAATAAATAATTTAGATCGTTAAAATATTAATGCATATTTTTATTTTGCTTTTAAATTTATACATAATAAAAAAATTTATTGTGGAGTAAGATATAAAAACAAGTAAATAAGAATGCTAATCATTATGGTTGATGAAAATGTTGCGTCTTGTAAGACGCGAGGCAGGCCTATAAATATAGGCTAAACCTTGAAATGGCAGTGATTAAACCGGTTTTGACATTTATTGACATGACCAAACTTCCCTTAATTCTCTCTATTCTTTCTAATCCTAATCATCCGTTATATTTACTATGATGGTTTTCATTATGATTTTAATGGAATAAATATTTTTGGTGAGCATTAGGTTGGGCTGGTTTTAATAGGCGGTAGCGTCACGACTTTTTGTTGTATAAGCCGTTTTTGACATGTTTTAACATTTTATTGTGAGCAATATAGCGTTTTAATCTATTTTTTTGCTTTTTAATAATGGTGTTTGGTTTTTATTGTTAGTGATTTTGTCATGATTATAAAAATGAATATTGATTATTGCCATAAATAATCAATATTAGGTCGTCGCGTTAATGGTCAGTTTTAAATGTAAGAGAAAAGTCGAACCCTTCAGGATTCGACTTTTCTCGTTTTCATATGAACGCGTAGTGTTGCCGTAATAGTCGATGTAATATCGTAGGCAAACTTAACTCAGCATTAATTCTCTAATAACTGATACAGAGCCTCTAAATCATTACCTGCCCATAATGCTAATAACAGGTTGTCGGATTGAGCGTCGGCCTCTATTTGCCATTGTTGATTAACACCACCATGGCAACCATATGTAATCAAGCGGCTATTGTTGTAATCAAAGTCAACGCACTTCTGGTTGCCCATGTTTTTGACGGTATCATCGTCTTTAAAACGCCATAACTGAGCACCGTTATCCAGCTCACAATCAACTAAACCTAAACGGCTTTCTGTGGCGATTATGCATTGAGAGGGTTGAGCCGCTAAATGTATTTTGCCTTGTGCATCCATTATCCACTTAGCCGCACCTGTCGATTCTGCCGACGCATTCATGTAGCCATCAGCATCAAGCTTGGCGCTGAAGTATTTTGGACCTTGAATGACATAACCTGTGACAGGCATACTTTGGCCTTTACTAAGGACAGCGTGAGCGATTAATGCGGTTCTCATCTTCTCTGCTTTTTCCGCTAGGGTTATGGGTTCTTGCATGAGTGTGTGTAAAACAAATTTTAATTTCTGAGTATTTTTTTGCTGACGGGTATAACGCTGCCAAACTAATTTTGCCTCAGCACTTAAGCCGTTTGTTAATTCTTCTGTGCTGTAGCTGGCAAGTAAATCAGTTGTCGCCAAATTTAATACTGGAATAGTATCCGCTGATAAGGCACTAAGAGACTCGCTTAACTGTCTCATTTCATGTTTTTGTAAGCCGATGTACTCCGCTTCTTGGCCAACAACAGCAAGCTCTGGTAGAGCAGGGATAACCCCATCAAATACTGTTCGGGCTAATTCTACATCTGTTCCCATTCGACGGCAGGTTACGGTGGCTAGGGTCGGTAAATAGTCCGCAGCCACATTGATATGGAGTTGGTTAATACTGCCTGCATTGTGACGGGCCGCGGCTAGGGCTATATTGCGTGGCTGATTAGCCGCGTTATTAAGTGTTAGCCAGCAGATGCCATCCGTTTGTGTAAAGTCTGGTGCAGGTAAATCAAATACATTGCCGTAGTTACCATGGAACACTGGATAAATTAATGCGTTATCGCCAGTAGGGTCATAGCCTCCTAAAATGGTCGCGACAGGTACGCCGACTTGCTGAGGCGCTAAGCGTTGATCAGTTGTTGGAAAATCATATTGCTCATAACGGCCGGTGTTTTCATCCCACTTTTTATAACCGCTGGCAAAACGGGTATCGGGTATTGGGAACTGTTCTAAATGATTTTGAATAATCCGTGCAGAATAGCCAGTATGGTAGGTATATTCTGAAAAACGTGAGCTATTAGAGCCGCCAGACATTGCATCAACATGATAACGATAGATGCCTTTATAATGCTCTGGGCTGGATTCAACCACGCCACCCTGAATACTGCTACGCAGTCGATTACGATGAGCGATGAATCCCCAGCCACTGTCGGCATGATGGCGCTGCCAACGCTTGTCTTCGGTTAATGTGCTGCCTGGGTAATGCCCTAAACCATAACCATGGCCCCACTCGTGACTGGCTTCATTACCTGAGCTGCTCGTCAATGTACCAATGCCATTGCCACCACTTAAACCATGGGCTTGACGACCATTTTTATAATTACCCCAAGCATGGTGATTAGTGACTTGCTTGAATAAAAGCGGGTAAGACTGCCAGTTATTATTACTACTAATACCATAATTGGCCAAATTGATGCCGGTACTCACTTGCGCTTTAGCCACATCTCCACGCATGTCACCACTATAAATACCGCCGTCAGTTGCACTAGCTGTATCGTATATTGTGCCATCAGCAGTGATGGTTTTTGCTAACTCTACATCCGCATAACTGGCGACGATCAATTTAGACACCGGTAATGTTTGAAAATAATCAGCTGCCGCTGACCATGGGTTATTTAACGTTAAATGCCCAGAAGTTTGATCAACATTTGTTAGCATGCCTAAGCGAATAGTTTGTAAAATAATTTGGCTCGCATCACCTATGTCAATATTAGTCGCGCTAAGCTCACCATTGGCTTGTGTTTGAGCGCCTTTATTACGGATGAACTTTAGTGAAATACCATTACGCATGAGATTCCAAGGCAGTTCAGTGCTCCAAGCGGCGTGTGAGTATTCTATCTTGACTGGACCTTCATAATCCGATTGATACAAATCATTGGGGTGAGCCATAGGATAAACCCCCAATACCTCGCCATTTACAGAAACTTCCACATCCATCGTAATGGGAGCCGATGTTGTCGTTGGTGTAAATAGCAGTAATGCTTCGCGTAAGGCAACAATTCTCGGCATATAGCGACTTTGAGTTTCATCCCCAGCATGTTGCTCAAAATTACTATTTGGATCAACAGAGTGTGACTGCACAAACTTAACTTGGCCTGTTAAATCACCATTAAGGTGATTTACGACAGGCCGTATATTGCCTGCAAAATCCGTCGCATAAAAATCCAAAGAATCAGGAGTCAGCAAGCTGGCTGTATGCTCAACAGTTAACGAACTTTTTAAACTTACTTGCGCTAAGCCTCGTGCGGCTTTAAGAGTAAATGCGTGCCCTGCGTGAACATCAGCAGCCGTTGCGGTTCCTTTAATACTGCCCGTAATGCTGTCAATGGTGGCCCAATCAGGCAATGACTCGGCACTAAATTCAATGCCTGAATTTAATGTGGTAAAAATAGGAGATTGAAAAGCAATGTCTGCCGTGGCCTTGAGATTAGCTGGATTAATACTGTTTAGTGCAGAGGTGAGTTCATCCAACTCAACTTGTGACGGTTGCTTAGTTTCATTGGGGGTAGGCTCCTTCTCGTTGTTATCACTACAGGCTAACAATAGTGTTAACAGCCCCAGTGTCATTATCGTTCTACTAAGCATATTTTGTCCTTCAAGATTCTTTTTTGTCTAATTTTTGAGCATAGTATTGATGAATACTGAGCAAATAAAGCGAAATGAGCGGTAAGTTGAGAGGCTGTGAACCCGTTCTTGATTTAACGGGACCCAGTAACACTTTTGCCTCAAACATGTAATGAAATAGCTCGTAGCCACACTTAAATAGAATCAAGGGCGCAGTGGATATACCAAGCGAAGCGTGTGCAGGATTAAGGGGTTAAGTTCTTTATTTACTAAGTTTGAGCAGCCGCCTAATGCCTGAATCATGGATGGCAGCCTTTAATGACGGAGACAGAAATGAATGCGCAGTAATGGCGTCCTGATATCTAAGAGGTAGCTGGCTGAATAAGATTCATAATAATGTAAAACATGTCTATTTTAGGAGCAGTTTTCCCAAGGTAATACGAAGTAACGGCACAAAGTACCATTTAGATACCCTAAGTTTAGTCGCCTAAGTCATGTACAACTAGATAAAGCAGCTGCATCAGTTGTTCTATCTGCTCGCTGTCTATACTGGTAAATTTGCACGTTATTTGATTCGGAATATTAACGGCTTCTTGCTTTAAAGCCTGTCCCTGCTGGGTTAGCTGCACTAGGCGTTTGCGCTTATCGTGCTCGTCTTTAATTATTTCGAGTAGCGCTTTATCGGCCATTTTTTTTAAAATTTGTGTCATCGCCCCACCATCAATGCTGGTTTTTGCCACAAGTTCTGCAATGGTAATTTCGTTTTGCTCCCACAAGGCCATCATCACGACATATTGAGGATACGTTATATTGAGTGCACCCAATGGTTCACGATAAGCACGCGCAATGCTGTTCGAGGCCATATACAGGCGGTGACATAGCTGTTTTTTGAGTTTTAACTGATCAAATGACATAAGAGACTCCATTAACGTCCATTTTAATTTGCATGCAAAGTATTTGCAATTGGTATTCGATACTGTATATTAGTTTGCATGCAAACTAAATCATAGACATTTTGGAGATTAACATGAATGCATTATACACAGCCAAAGCAACAGCCACTGGCGGCCGCGAAGGCGTAGCAAAATCAGATGATGGTCGTTTAAACATTGCGTTATCCACCCCTAAAAGTTTAGGCGGCGACGATGGCCAAGGTACTAATCCTGAACAGTTGTTTGCAGCGGGTTATGCAGCTTGTTTCATTGGTGCACTTAAAGTGGTTGCTGGAGCACAAAAGCGCAGCTTACCAAAAGATGTTTATATTGATTCAGAGGTATCAATTGGTGCCATTGAAGGTGGTTTCGGTATTGCGGTTAAGCTAGCGGTGTCACTAGGTGACATGGATAAAGCTGAAGCGCAGACAATGGTCGAAGCCGCTCACAAGGTATGTCCGTATTCAAATGCGACTCGTGGCAATATTGATGTGACGCTCTCAGTGATTTAATACCGCACGTTACACAAATATAAAAGTACGCTTTCTTATGTGGAACGCGTGCTTTTTTGTGCTTAATAGCAATAACACTTTCTTAACTATGTATTACAATCACGTCGCATGCTTATCAAGTTGAATATCATCATTATTTCTAATAACAAAAATTATTCATATTTTCTGTAAAAATATTTTCTAAGTCCCACCAATGTTTATGCCCATTTAATAGGTTAAAAGGGGGGAGCTTGATAAAAATCTGTTGCGTATGCCCAACCCAGCTACACTTAAAAAGATTGAGGAGGTGCTATGCGGTTAAAACATTTTGTTATTACCATTTTATTGATATATGTTTTTGTTGTATGCGGTGGCTTCTTACTTTATCGCATTAATATTGTTTATCCTCAGATTGTTACTCAAATCCTTTTACATCATCAGCTTGATTTACGCGCAATTCAAAAATCTTTTTCAGTTGAAGAAAATAATTTGATGTTACTACTTTACGATTGGTCAAAGTGGGATGACCTCTAGAATATATGGAGAATTCTAATGAAGATTTCGTAAAAAGTAATCTTGTGGATTCTATTCTAAGCGATATGAATTTGAATGGAATATTCTTTTTTAATGATAAAAACCAGTTGAATACTGGCATCGAAGAAGAAAAAAATGGCATGCGAACTTATGATTTTTCTTCTTTAGAATTTGGACTTCAAGATGTTTTTGCGGAGTTTCGCTGGCCAAGTAATATAGATGTTAATTGCAAGTTCCAATATGCCGATAAAGTAGATCAACTTGCTTTGTTATGTGTATCAACTATACAAGACTCAAATGAAGAAAAGCCCAAGAATGGCTATCTTGCATTTTCTCGCACTATCGACATAGAAGAAATTAAAGCGGTTACCGGCGCCAATTTTAAAGTGAGTACGATTCCTGAAAATATGACGAACTTAATATCTATTAGAAAAATGCTTAACTTAAATAAGCTTTCTAGCCGTTATGTTATGGGTGTTGCTAATGAAAGCCAAGGTACGATGGACTTTTCTATTTGAAGTTAAATATGAAAAAAGTAGTTTACCCACTTTAATTGATTATCAAACGTCAATAATGGTTTTAATTCTATTGTTGATACCTATGGTTATGATTTTCATTATCTCTAAATTTATTCTTAATCCTCTTGCCGACATGTCACTTTTTATATTGTCACTAAGACAGGGTGATGAGTCAGTTGTATTACCTCATTCTGGATTTATTGTTGAGGTGAAGGTGTTCAGCCGAGCATTAAAAGAATTAATGGTACATGTAGAAAGCGAACGATTGATGTTAGAGCAAAAATCAATGACGGATGCGCTGACAGGTGTTAAAAACAGGCGAGCATTTGATGAGGGGGTGTCTGATTTATGGCGTACGGCGCCAAGACAATCAAAACCTATTGTGCTGATTATTGCAGATATCGATTATTTCAAAAACTTTAATGATAGCTTGGGCCATCAAAAAGGCGATGATGCGCTTAAGGCTGTAGCCTTAGCATTAAAAGCTGGTTGCCGTCGGCCCAGTGATCAACTGTATCGCTATGGAGGAGAAGAATTTGCTATTACCATTGCATTAGAAAAAGCAGAGGATGTTGATGTAGTTATGACGTCATTTCAGCATATGGTTGCCTCATTGCAGTACCCGCATCCATCATCGCCTATTACACCGTTTATTACGGTGAGTATGGGGGCGTGTTTAATTGCTAAACCAGGTGATTGGATGAAAGACTATTCATATAAGACCGCCGTTGAAATTGCAGATAAGGCCTTATACGAATCCAAAAGATCTGGACGAAATAACTATACATTACATGTTTTAACCGTAGATGGTGCTGACCTTGTTGATAAAAATACCGACTTATCTTGTGCATCAATATCAGACCTGACATCTAGCAAAAATAGTGATTTTAACGATAATAAAGACATAAAAAAGTAATAGGGGGATGAGACGATTACCTGTCTGTTTATGAATTCTAACTAAGACTGCAAATAAGATGTATTTCTATTCAGTTATTTTAAATATCGTATTAATCAATGAAATCAGTATTAAAATAATGTGGTTAAAATAAAAACAAAAAAATATTTTTAATTCAGAACTTAAAAGCGGATTGTGCTCATAAAATATGGGTAGTGTTCAAAATTCTGTGTCATTTCTTTAAAATCACTAAAAAAGAGATGACATATGACCAAACCAACATTCGATATGGAAGCCGCCCTTAAAGCCCTACGTGAAGGTCAAGACCTCACTGGAAAAGACGGTATTCTTACCCCTCTAATCAAGCAACTCACTGAAGCCGCCTTGCAAGCTGAGCTCGAAGATCACCTTGCTAATGATCCCAATCATAATCGTAAAAATGGCAAAACCCAAAAAACCATGAAATCTCCCGCAGGCAAATTCGAGCTAGAAACCCCTCGTGACCGCGCCGGAACCTTTGAGCCTCAAATCGTTAAGAAAAATCAGACACAGCTTACGGATGAGCTCGAGCGTAAAGTATTGGCTTTGTTTGCACTGGGCAATAGCTATCAAGATATCCGCTCACACATCGAAGATTTGTACGGTGTAAACCTCTCCAATGGCACTCTCAATGCCGTTACCGATAAACTCCTGCCAGAGCTTCAGGCATGGCGTACGCGTGAGTTAGATGCGGTGTACCCCATTGTTTGGCTTGACGCTATTCACTATAAAATAAAAGACAATGGCCGTTACGTGAGTAAAGCTATTTACACCATTTTGGCGGTGAATATTGAAGGCAAAAAGAGCTGCTTGGCCTGTATTTATCGGACTCTGAAGGCGCTCATCACTGGCTAAGTGTGTTAACCGATTTAAACAATCGCGGTGTTAAAGATATTTTAATCTGCTGTATTGATGGCTTAAAAGGCTTCCCTGAAGCGATTACGACCATCTACCCCAACACTGAAATCCAGCACTGTATTATTCATCAAATCCGCAACTCAATTAAATACGTTGCCAGTAAAAATCAGAAAGCGTTCATGGCGGATTTAAAGTTCGTTTATAAGGCGACTAACCTGGATGCTGCAGAAAGCGCTCTCGACGAGCTAGAAGCTAAGTGGGGCGATCGATACCCTATGGTGATTAAGTCTTGGCGAACCAAGTGGGATACCCTTACAACGTATTTTAAATACCCTGATTACGTGCGCAAAGCCATCTATACCACCAATGCCGTTGAAGCGGTACATCGGCAATTTAGAAAACTGACAAAAACCAAAGGCGGTTTTGCCAACGAAAACGGCTTGCTGAAATTATTGTACGCGGGTATTTTGAAAGTCTCGGAGCGTTGGACGTATCCCGTGCAAAATTGGAATCTTACGCTGTCGCAGCTGGCGATTCATTTTGAAGGTCGACTGGATGAACACATCGACCTGTAGAAAATTTAACTGACACAGAATTTTGAACAGCCTCAAAATATGAAAATATACGCAATAAGTAGTATTCAGTAATTCATTATATTTACTTAGACTCAGCCAATAATTTCAGCTTCAGTCATACTATTGACCTACTAAAATTAAAATTATTTATTTTTAATAATTAAATCAAACTGTCACGTTTAATTATTAGTCTAAATACCCTTCATATACTCTACCAAATATAAATTAGAGGCAAAATGCCTGAATTTAAACATAATATATCCCTGTTAAATGACGACTCAATTACTCAAAGATACAAAAATAGCGGGCTGATCAATCATTTACGGTCGGTCTCTGGTGTTACCTTTCCAGAAAGCTGTGATGATGTCGTGAGCACAATGCATTATTGCATCAAAAATAATCTGCATTGCTACCCGATTAGCAGTGGCCGTAATTGGGGTTATGGTGGGGCGTCGGCCGTGCTAAATGACGCGCTTATCGTTGACTTTAAAAGAATGAATAATATTCGTCATTTTGATGACGTTAACGGCGTTGTTGATATTGAGCCTGGCGTAACACAGGGGCAGTTGGCTAACTACCTGAAAGGCTCCTCATGGATGATTGATTGCACAGGCGCCGGCCCTGATACCAGTATTGTTGGTAATGTACTAGAAAGAGGTTTCGGGCACGGCAGCAATGGCAACAGAAGCCAGCACTTTACGATCAAAGAAGCAGTATTGGCGGATGGTCAGATTATATCCCTTGATGATCACAAGGATTATGTCGGGCGAGCGGGTTTATCAGCCGGCTTACAGGAAATATTCACACAGAATAACTTGGCTGTTGTAACGTGTATTCGATTTGAATTAAGTAAGGTACAAGAAGAAAGTGCTCGCTGTTTAATTCGGTTAGCAAGTGCAGAAAAATTACCTTTGTACATTGATAAAATGGCTGAGCTTAAGGCTGAGGGCACAATCGATACTCTGCCTCATCTTGGTAATAGCTTTCGTATGTTTGGTGTGAGTCAGCAGTTTGATTTTTCTAAATGGGATAGTAAAAAAGGTATAACTGAAGGCCAGATACGCAATATGCTATCACGCAATAATATTGCACCATGGTCCAGTGCGTTTATTGTTTCAGGCGCTAAGTTAGTGACGAAAGCAAAAATAAAACGCATTAAAGAGAAACTAAAAGGCGTCGCAATCGTTAATTCGATCTCACTAAAATCGCTTATTAAAGTGGATCATTTTATGGGACGAATATACCCGCTATTTAAAAGAAGTGACTCCTATCATCGTTTTCAAAAAACAATTCGCCAATTAACCCAAGCAATGATTATGTTCGAAGGGAACCCTGATGGCTTAGCGCTTAAAGGATGTTATTGGCGACATGCTTCAAAGCAACCATCGGCTGATCAAGACCCAGTAATGGCGGGTTGTGGATTTTATTGGATCGCCCCCGCATTGCCAATGAAGGGTGAGGTTGTCAATAATTGTATTGAATTAACCAAGTCATTATACGAACAATACGGGTTTGAATTTGCGGTAACACTAACGTCTGTTACGTCACATATGTGTCAAGCCATTGTAAGTTTGTACTTTAATAAAGAAGATGAAGACGAGACCTTAAGAGCAAAGGTATTAATTGATCTTTTACGTGAAAAATATCGTAAAGAAGGTTGGATATGCTATCGACGGTCTATTGATGAAATGCCGTTTGGTCAATCCGAAATAGAGCGTGATGCTATCACTATACGACAGAAAATAAAGTCAGCGCTTGACCCTGATAATATTATTTCACCGGGCAGATATGAATAATTACGTGCCTGCACTCTTGCCTGATTTTATTTGATATTACGAATCATGATATTTCTCAATTTAACTTGAGCAGGGAGCTCGAAGTAAGATGAAATTAACCAGCCGTATACTAAAAGAGATCGATGACTTTAAAGAATATGCCAGAATATACGAAAATATGTCTGGTAATAAAACAAGTGTCGAGCACTTTATGCGGATATCGACTGTCCGTGCGTTTTATAATGAAAAAAAAGAGATAGTAGGTGGTTATAGTTTAAATTCAAATTTGCCCATTAGGTATTATGCGGATATTCCTGCAGGCGCTTTGACAGATGAGCATCCGTTAGAGTCTGAAGTGGTCGAAGGTGGTGGGCTTTGGATGGATGATAACTTGCATCCCATACACAGATGTAGAATATTTTTAACATCATTCATTGAGATATATAAATTAAAGAAGCCTTATATCATTGGTGGAGCTAGACATCCAAAAGTTGCAAAAGTACAGCTTAGTTCATTGCCTAATATTATTTATGAAGGGCCAATCGGTGAATATAAGTATGTGTGCATTATGTACGGATCAATAAAGTCATTACCTAAAATGGCGTTGTATATTATTTTAAAGTACGGCGTTATGGGTACCATAAAAGATTTTATGTCTCGACTTAAAAGGTTCATATATTCACCATTAAAATCTTAATGTTTGATGTTTTTAAAGGGCGGCTATAATTCTTTGATTTACAGTTGTTTACAACGAATGGATGTTTATAAGAGGAATACAGCTTTGTAGGTCGGGCATTGCCCGACAATCATAAGCGAATGGTGGGCAGTGCCCACCCTACGGGTTTGTTAAATTATAAGGATTTAAGTGTTTATAAGCAAGCGCATCCAGAATGAATGCGTTTTTATGTCGAGAGTAAACTTTGTAGGTCGGGCATTGCCCGACAATCATAAGCGAATGGTGGGCAGTGCCCACCCTACGGGTTTGTTAAATTATAGGATTTAAGTGTTTATAAGCGCATCCAGAATGAATGCGTTTTTATGTCGAGAGTAAACTTTGTAGGTCGGGCATTGCCCGACAATCATAAGCGAATGGTGGACAGTGCCCACCCTACGGGTTTGTTAAATTATAGGATTAACGTATTTAAAAACGCATTCAAAATGAATGCGTTTTTATGCCGAGAGTAAGCTTTGTAGGTCGGGCATTGCCCGACAATCATAAGCGAGTGGTGGGTAGTGCCCATCCTGCGGGTTCACTAAATACCTGGGATTTAAGTGTTTCTAAGCGCATTCAAAATGAATGCGTTTTTAATTTCAACTATTCAGTCGTTATCTTATTTCGAATCACTCAAGGCTTTTGCCATAGCTTGATCTGCTACTGTTTCTAGCCACTTCATATCCACGCTTTGGTGCGCTTCACAAATAAACCAGGGTTCGCGAGAATCAGGCTCTAGCATGATGCCGTTGGCAATGAGGTTGTGGGCGAATGCGGTGTAAAGATCGCTGTTGGTTTTTTTCCAGTCACGATAATTTTGTGGGACTTCTTTACCAAAGTGCACACCAAACATGGCGTCTGGGCCTGCAAATTTATGCTCGATGCCGTGCTTGGTAAAGACTCGAGACAGTGCTTGTTGAATCTGTGCGCCGACTTTATTGATGGTGTCGTAGGCATTGGTTTCGTTCAAAATCGTTAAGGTGGCTTTTGCTGCGCTTAATGCAATCATGTTGGCTGTGTATGTACCACCATGTGTCACGCCATTTTTATTAAAGCTGATCATGTCCATTACATCTGCACGGCCACCAAAGGCGGCAACAGGGTAGCCATTACCAATGGCTTTTGCGTAGGTGGTTAGGTCGGCTTTAATACCATACAGCTCTTGTGCGCCGCCTTTTGCTACGCGAAAACCGGTTTTTACTTCATCCATAATCAGCAATGCACCGTTTGCATTACACACGTCACGCAGCATTTGCATGTATTCTTGGCTCGACGCGATGCTGCCACAGTTGCCTAAGATGGGTTCAATTACGATAGCGGCAATATCATCACCTACACGGGCAAACACGTCTTTAATGGCATCAAAGTCATTGAGTGGTACGGTTTCTAGATGTTCGCGTGAGCTTTCTGGGATACCCCCACCAAAGGGTTTTATCTCAGGTGCTGCTTCGGTTTTGTTGTCCCAGTTATCCACATCGGATTTCCACATCATCTCGTCATACAGGCCGTGAAAACCGCCTTCAACAACCACAATCTTATTACGGCCAGTAAACCCTCGTGCCGTACGAACAGCACCAATGACGGCTTCTGTGCCGGAGTTAGCAAACCGCATTTTTTCGATGTTAGGGCACATCTTTTTAACCAAGCTGACGACTTCTGAGTCTAAGCCAGTTGAAAAGCCCGAAAGCGTACCAATCTCAGTGATTGCGTTAATGACGGCTTGGTCGACCCTAGCATCACGGTAACCCAGAATGATCGGGCCGTAGGCAAGACGAAAATCCACATAAACTTGGCCATCTTCATCTGTGATGGTGCCGCCTTTCATGCTTTTGACAAAAACAGTGTTGTCTTCGCCCCAGTAGCGGTAGCTGTCGGCTACGCCCAAAGGCATGTGGGTTTTTGCAGTGGCCAAAAGGGCGGCTGTTTGGGGTTTTGTCATGTCGGTCTACCGTACTAAATAAGTCTGAGTGCAGGCTCAGAATCTAACAATGTCATGCTCGGTGCTGGCTAGCACCCTTAAAATTATCGGGGGCATAATACAGGGCTCGTTATGTCATGGCTACGATTCATAGCGAACCTAAAGATACGGTTCTAATAAACCTGATATTGAGATACAACGAGCCTGCATAAATAGCGGTTTAAGCCGTTAATAGGCTCATAATAGACCAACTATTAGCAACTGTATGATGGTTTTGAACCATTCATGTTGTAATCACGGAGACTGGCTTTTCGTATTGGTTGTATGATGCAAAATACGTTAAGCCTGCTTTTGATAATAACGACGGTCATGCTCATGTTGGCGAGCACGGCTAAAGGCACTTACTCGCTTTAAATACCCAATCACACGGGTGCCATGATCAACGTTATGACTATGACAGCTTGGGCATTGATATAATGTTCGCTTATCAATTGTGTCACAGTCATTGCATATGGTGATTTTCACATTTATACAAAAATAATTGCAGCCTGTTTTTGCGGCCACGTTATATAGCTTAGCGTATTGCGCTTGGCTTAAGGTTTCGTCTAGATTGAGGTGTAATGCAGAGCCGCCATCTAAATACTCGGTCATGTCTTTACCATGCAAAACAAATTTATCCAGTGCATGGCAGGTTTCATCTTCAACGATATAAAAATAACTGTTGTAGCACTCGCGGTTGACACGTAAGCCATCTGCTTTATCCCATTTTGAATTTTTAACCCCCAGGTTTTCAGCGGGTACGAATTCTGTGTTAAATAAATATCCGGTTTCTGTCTTAGCCGCTTTGTTTTCGTCGTAGATTATTTTTAAGTGATTGCGAACAAATTCTTTGTATGCTTGATTGTTACCAGGGGTAATGCCCAAGCTTTCTGCGGCTTCGACCATACCGTTTACACCAATGGTTAAAAATTGCTTATTAAAATTGATAAATCCCGCATCGTAAACGGGCAGCATGCCTTGTTCTTGGTATTCTTGCATGACGTGACGATATGCAATTTGATATTTATGTACACTTTGAACCAATTCCTTGAGATCGATTTTCTTTTGTATCACTCGGTTCATATTGATTGTAATCACGTTCACCGAGCCCGTAGCAATGCCGCCCGCCCCCAGTGTGTATGAAAACGTATTGTCGGTCATTTCGTTACGTAATCGGCAGCACGACGCAAGTGAGTCTGCATTATCAGAAAGATACGTAAAAAAGCTATTACCTTCGGCTAATTGTTGTGCACAAAATGCCATGAATGTTTGATCTTTACATTGGCCATTTTCAGTGAGCATGGCAGCGGTGATAACAGGGAAGGTTAAAATGGCGTTTTTACGCTCTTGATTAAACCAGTTCATAAAAAAATGTTGCAACGAATTAATGTTATCCCAAAGTGGTTTGACTAACACGTTTTGGTTGACATGGTTAGCGGGAAATACAAAATCCCCAAACATAGATTCAAAGTAAAATTGATCATAAAGTGAAATATTCCAAAAAACACTTTGATAACCTCGGGCCGCTGCCGGTTGGTTTAATGCATAGACCACATGCTGTAAATGATTTGCGATTTTTTCTGGGTGGTTTTTTAAGTAATCATCACCGTAATCGATACGGGCAAAGTGATCAAAGTAGGTTAAGAATTCGACGGTCGCAATCGCCCCTGCGAATTGTGCGCTAATGGCAAATACAAGGTTCACAAATGAGCCACAAAACGACTCCAAGTGCTTAGGCGCTTTTGATTCGCCTCCCAGTTTTGTTAAGCCGTCTAATAAAAACGGATACATGGTGATAGATGCACAGTAGGGCTTTAGGCTGGTTTCATCATGTACGTATATTTCATGGTGTTCAATTTGACGCAGATATTCTTTTGCTTGTTCATCACCAAATAATTCTCGAATTTTCTCTGTAATCTTTGCGCGATTAATTTGAATCACCGCATCTTTCATGAGTTCGGCTTCTAAGGTCGCGATATTTTTGTGAGTGACATTCGCATTAGCATCAAATTTTGAAGCTTCAGCAGCGTTATTGGCGTTGACATAGCCCGCCATGAAATCAAGTTTTGTGTGAATTTGGTCTGGGCTAAGCTGCAGCATGATAAGAATCCTTGTGGTTGGCGTGTTTAATATGTGCTGATTGGTCTAAAAATAAATGGGTTAAGTCGTGTTTCAGTTCGTTATTTTCAAGCTGATAAAAGCGTTGATTACTATTTAGATTATTAACACCGCCGAGCTGTGATTCCCACGGGCCAACTTTTGCAAAATTTAAATGAGGTTTAAGGTGACGCGAAATATGATTAAGCCCTGTGTATAAACAGGTTTTTAAATGCTTAGCTTGCGCTGCGCGCAGTAAGGCTTGTAATTCAAGTGGTTGCCATTCTCCGCCGAAAAAAACCACGGCACTCATGAGCCCTGCGTATTGGTTTAGGTATTGCTCAAAACGCTCAACGCTTAAAGGTGAGCCGCCAGATGCATTCCACAGCTCTTCACTGTGGCAGCCATTGCACCTTAAAGGGCAACCATAAAAGCTAAAGCACAACGCGATCTCATTTGGACATTCTTGAAAGACCACATGGGGAGGGTCCGAGCGCAGTAAAGACATCTTTTATACCATATGTTGTGTTTTGTATTTTATTTTTCACAATATATAGTGTTTTTGTTTTTTGCTCCACGCGAGCTTAATGACTCAGATCAATAGTTCGATACGCGCTTAGGCGTGAAACCTGCAAGGGCGTTATATTAAATAATGTAAATATGTAGAATAAAAAGACAAAAAAAGCCCACACGTTTAACGTAAGGGCTTGATCATACAAAAGGGAATGTTAAAGGGTTAGTGCCCTTGGATATCCATGGCTTGTTCTTGGCGATCAAGTACTACGTAACGCGAAAGGTCGGCACCACTGGCGATGTCGTTGGTCATTTTGTTTAAGTAAGGTTCGGCATCATCTTCAGTCGGCGCCTGACCGTTTTGTCCGCTTAATCCTGCAATAAAAACAAACTCCCAATCTTTACTGATGTTGTCGGCTTCAGATATCAGGCTTTCAAACGTTGTTAAATCTCCTGGTAACTTGTCAACACACATGGTGGGTGTGATGGTGCCTTTTTTGTGTTTTTTACTTTTCTTTGGATTTTTTTCGTCAGTTTGCGCAAATAAAAATAACAAGCGCTGTGGCTCTGGTTGTTGAGCCGTCATGGTCAGCAGTTCAGAAAATAATTGGCTCATGCCTGTCTCCTAAAATAAACAGTGTGCTTTATTTTAGCTTTCTTGGCGTAGCTTGATATTCCTCTGTAGGGTTATCTTGCGCTAAAGCAACTACTCAATTATGGGTAGTTCTGTTATTTTTTAGCGCGTGGCGTAATCCAAATCATGACGAACCGCGTGAATAATAACGCCAAACTTAATGAGGCAAATATCGCGCTAGCAATGATCAATCCAATGTGAAAACCAACCAGTGCTATGGCTAATGTTCGAATGAGCATAGCGGTAATCATACACACGATTACGCTCATAATAACGGGGTCATGAATGATCGTACGGCCAGTATGACCAAGGCTAACGCGTGACACCATACTGACAATTAATCCGCTGAGTGTTCCAAGGGCAAATATGTGTATGGCTATATTGCCCAGTTGTAAAAACGGTTCCAGTGCGAGGGCTAAAAACCCTAGAGGCATAGATGCGTAAGATAACCATAGTGACCACAGCATAGGGTGGCGCCACATTGCTTTTTGGTGCCAATAAAAAAGCCGTAGACCGTGGCTAATAAACAACATTGCGGCTAATGCACTGGTCACGTTTATTCGCAGGCTATGATCCGCTAAACCTTGCACGCACATTAGTATAATAATGGGTAGCGCGCATGCTAATAATAAGGGTTTTGGCTCGTCCCATTTTTGGGTGCCTAATTTGTTGGCAGTAAAAAATGGAATGACTCGACCGCCTATCATAGTGATTAAAAATAAAATCATGAAAATAGCGGCGGCAAACAATTGGCTGGGTTGAAGGCTCAGCTCATGTTGCTTATGAAGCATGGCCACATCTAATAATGCGAACATCAGCAGCGTGACTGGGGCAAATAAATTTCGCCACATCTTTTTTTGTAAGATTGGCCGGGTGATGTAGGCTGCGGCTAATAGCGCGGGCAATATTTGTGAAATGACAATTAAGTTGAATGTGTAATCCGCGCCAAACGCCATGACAACGCGTGCCCATAACCAGGCTAACCAGATGATAAATAAACTAAGAGGTGACGCGGTTTCTAAGCCTGTCCAGTTGCGAACAGCGGTTAATAAAAAACCGATAATAATTGCCAACGCAAACCCCATAATCAGTTCATGAGGGTGCCAAAAATAAAATCCGCCCACTGGAGACATAACACGATCAATGCTGACTTGAATCTCTGGCAGCCATATACCGGCCCAAATAATAAGCGCAAGGGCACCAAACAAAATGCCACTGGCAAAAAATGGGCGGAATCCAACCGAAAAGAACGCGGATCGAATCACGGTAAACTCCTAGAGCAATGTACGCGAATAGTAACAAAGTGAAGAATAGAAGGCTTGAGTATGATCAGGGTTTGGCTGATTCAAAGTGGGTATATAAATCCCATTAACTACCCATAAAGCATAATAAGGCATACACAGGGAGTACCGATAGGCCATTCTATTGATTAGATGATTGAGCACATAATATATTTATTGCAAATGAGAATCAATTGCAATAATGTAATTGCCAGTCAATCGATAAAGAGACAGGTCAGGAACCCCAAATGAAATACCTATGCGATAACCATCGAGGTGAATTTGTTAATAACCCCCAGCAAGCGATTCAAGCTTGGCAAGTGATCATTGAGCAGGCAAGGGCGTTATTTCATTCACAAGATTGGCAAAAAGCGTCGGTTGCGTATGGCAATGCGTTTGAAATATCAGAACTGCTTCTGAGTTGCCACAGCTCCTCGTTTTCAGTGGACCGTTACCTGCGCAGCGCCCTTGAATATGCGTATGCATTGCGAAAGGAAGAGGCCAACGTGAACTTGTACTCGCTTGTTCAATATGTTGAAAACAACATTCAAGGGATCAAGCATCGGTTGTCGGTGTCGTTGTTATTACAGCCGCTTGAAGACGTAATTAGTATGCCCATTAATGTAGCGGACTTTTGGATGGTTTCATTGCTTTCACTGGATCATATTGAAAGCCGAGTGCTGCATTAAAGGCGGCCAGCATCCGTTTTCATTTTAAAAATAGGGTCGATGTGATCGGTGTTGATAGCATTGATGTTAAGCTCTTTTAGTAAACCATCAGCAATGGAGTAAATCACTCCGTGAATGGAAAGATCTTGCCCGTTTTGCCAAGCATGTTGCACAATTTTAGTTTTGGATAAGTTGTTCACTTGTTCGATAACATTCAGTTCACACAAGCGGTTTACTCTTTGTTGTTCAAAGCGTAAACCGTCAATTTCAGATTTGTACTTAATATAAATATCTTTTATGTGACGTAGCCAATTATCAACTAAGCCAAATTCTTGATTACCCAAAGCCGCTTTTACACCGCCGCAACCATAATGGCCGCAGACAATCACATGGCGAACCTTTAAGACTTCAACCGCAAATTGCAGTACCGATAAACAGTTGAAGTCGGTGTGTAGCACAATATTAGCAATATTGCGGTGTACAAATAATTCACCAGGGTCTAATCCCACCACTTGATTAGCGGGCACGCGCGAGTCACTGCAACCAATCCATAAGTACTCTGGGCTTTGTTGTTCGCTTAAGCGATGAAAGAACTCAGGGTCCGTTTTCTTTTGTTCATTGGCCCACGCTTTATTTTGGGCCATTAATTCTTGCATGCTCATAAAAAGTTTACTGAACCAGTGGCGAATTTGTTACATCAAACTCAAAGCCACGAATATCAGCATCAGCAATTAATAACTCAATGTATTGCGCAATCGCCTTACGACGCACTTTTTCATCAAGGTATACTTTAATTTTCGCCTCTACCTGCTCAAGTGGCATTTGTTGGCCTTCTATTTTGCGGTGTATATTGGCAATGTGATAGCCGTAGCGAGTTTCAATTATACTGGGTAATAAACCTTCTTCTGATAAGAACAGAACTTTTTCAAATTCACGCACGGTTTGGCCTTTTGATATTTGGCCTAACGAGCCACCATGTTCTTTTGATGGGCACATAGAATGTCGCATGGCCATCTCTGCAAAAGTATGGGGTTTGTGCTTAATTTGCGCCAGTATGCCCTCAGCTAATTCTTTGGCTTCAGCGCGCTGATCTAAGTCTTCTTTATCTGCGGCAATTAAAATGTGGTCAACTTCTAATAATGGCGAGCTGCAGAAACGGTCTTTGTTGGCTTCGTAGTAACGTTCGCATTCGTCATCAGTGGTGCGTGGTAAGTCCACTTCTTTGGCGACTAATAGTTCGCATAATTCGTCTTCGGTTTTTTTGTCATCTGCATTAATTAAACCTAATGCAAGGCAGCGTTGTTTAAATAGTTCAGTAATGATTAATGACTCAGCGGCAACGATCATGGCATTGCGTTGATCGGTAGCTGGGTGGTACTGCATTTCTTGTAAGATATCAGCTTCGGTAATGTTTACCCCGTTAATATAAATATCAGGGTTTTGATCTGTATTAATGCTGGCTATTTCAATGGCATTATCACGGCTGGTATTGGTTCTGATCTGTTTTGTGATCCGCTGGGTTAAACTCGGTTGCTGTCATGATGGTATCCTGTATAAAAATTCGCAGTTATGGTGTGTTCGCAGATAACGTTAAAAGCGGGTGATGGCACAAGAGGCCTCAAGACCACCACCCTCTGCGAACCATTAAGCGCCATAATAAAGCCGGCACTTAATGAATTGCTCCGAAGAGCAATTAGGTTGCCTACATGAGTGTAGGTAAGTAGCTTGCGTCTAAAACATGCAAGCTTGTTTGGGGTTAACCTTTTTTTACATTTTGGTCGTTTTTGATGCGCACGATTTGATAGTTACGACGGAAATATTTCACCGGAACACTCCATACGTGAACCAAACGACTGAACGGAAAAATCAAAAACAAAGACATCCCCAGCAATACATGCATTTTGAAAATAATATGCACATCAGCAATGGCAGCGGCTGCATCAGCCCCTTGGAATGTAACTAAGTTTTGTGCCCAGCTCATCAGTTTTAACATTTCCAGCGCCGTCCATGTGGCCGGTTGAGATGAAAATACTGAATAGACCCATGATTAATTGAATGTAAATTAAAACAAGAATCAGGTTGTCCATAGTAGAGCTAGACGCTTTAACACGTTCGTTAGTGAAACGACGAATGATTAAAATGGTTAAACCGTAAAAACAAATTAAGCCAAAAAAGCCACCCATTGCCATTGCAAATACTTGCTTCATTGGCGCTGTGATGTGTAAGAAGTCCCACACTTGGTGAGGCGTTAGCAGGCCCACAAAGTGGCCTGCTAATACCGCAATAATACCCACGTGAAACGGCATGCTGCCTTTGCGTAGCATTTTGCTTTCTAACATTTGGCTTGAACCGGTCTTCCAGCTGTATTGATCACGGTCATAGCGAATTAAGCTACCCACAATAAAAACAGTCAGTGCGATGTAAGGATAAATTCCGAACAATAAATTATTGATGAATTCCATGATTGGCTCCTACCCTTTAACTTCAGTTTGTGTATGGTTGGCAGGTGTCGGCATCATAATGTTAACCGGCATTTCATCCACACGTGATTGTTTAGCTGTTGGTTTTCCGTTGGTTGAGCTGCTTGGGCAAGCGCCACCTTCTGTTGCGTTGCCACCAAAGGTGACGGCTTCGTCTTCCCACACTTTATCTATGGCTTCGTTTGTATCGTCACGCTCTTCTTTAGCAACCGCTTCGCGAATCTCTGTCATATCGACAGAGGCTTGGCTGATCTCTAATAACGCGTTAAACAAACTGGCATAACCACTGTCGCGCTCTTCAAGACGCGTGGCTAATACGGCCAAAATGTGACTGACATCCATTAACCATGCTTTTGCATCGGCACGGTCTTGCGTTGATAAAAATTCTAGAAACAACGGAATGTAATCCGGTAATTCTTTTTGATCCAACGCTAAGCCCGCTAACTTATATTGTTCGATTAAATCGACCATCGCTTGGCCACGGTCACGGCTTTCGCCATGCACGTGTTCAAACAATGAAAAGCGATAGGTTACGGCCACGCTCAAACAGTGCGTCGTAATCACTTTGCCAATCTAAGATATCCAATGCGCATTGCGCTTCGATAAATTCGCTCATGGCGGTTTTGCATTCATCACTTAATGAAATATCAGCGCTAATGATGTGTTTAAGTTCATCTTTGTGCTGAGCCACCCCCTCCTGGGGGTAGTCCATGAGTGCGGAGATCACTTTAAATATTTGCATTATGTTCTCCTAAACTTTGTTGTTGATGTCAGAGCTAAACGTAGCAGGCTTAACCACTTTAACGGTTTGCTTCTTAGCACCAAATAAGTTCAAGTCGTCATTGCCAGTTGAACAACCATTACCAAAACTGAAACCACAACCGCTTTTTGCGTCATGGGCTTCGCCAAAGGTTTCTTCGGCATACGCTTTATGGCTTGTTGGGATAACAAAACGATCTTCGTAGTTAGCCAGTGCCATGTAGCGATACATTTCTTCAACTTGTTTTTGCGTAATACCCGCGTCTTTTAGTACTTGTAGGTCTTCAACTTTATCGACATTTTCAGCGCGCTTGTAAGCACGCATCGCGATCATGCGTTCAAGTGCACGAATTACAGGCGCTTCATCACCCGCTGTTAATAAGTTGGCTAAGTACTTAAGCGGAATACGCAAAGACTTAAGGTCTGGGATTTCACCGTTCATACCCACGCCGCCTGCTTCAACTGCATTTTGAATCGGGCTTAATGGTGGCACGTACCAAACCATTGGCAGTGTGCGGTATTCTGGGTGAAGCGGCAGCGCCACTTTCCATTCCATTGCCATTTTATAAACGGGCGAACGTTGCGCGGCATCAATCCAACTTTGTGGAATCCCTTCTTTATGGGCCTGTGCAATAACAGCAGGGTCGTTCGGGTCTAAAAACATGTCGCACTGCGCTTGGTACAAGTCTTGTTCGTTAGGTGTTTTAGCCACTTCTTGAATTTTATCGGCATCGTAAAGCAGTACACCTAGATAACGGATACGACCTACACAAGTTTCTGAACAAATTGTTGGCTGCCCAGCTTCAATGCGCGGGTAGCAGAACAAACATTTTTCTGACTTACCGGTTTTCCAGTTGTAGTAGATTTTTTTGTATGGGCACGCCGATACACACATTCTCCAGCCACGGCATTTGTCTTGGTCAATCAGTACAATGCCGTCTTCTTCACGTTTGTAGATCGCGCCGCTTGGGCAAGATGCTGCACACGTAGGGTTAAGACAGTGCTCACATAAACGTGGCAAGTACATCATGAACGTATTTTCAAACTGGCCAAGCATGTCTGTTTGCATGTTGTCGAAGTTTTTATCGATTTTACGTTTTTTGAATTCGGTGCCTAAAATTTCTTCCCAGTTAGGGCCCCATTCAATTTTCTCCATGCGCTTGCCCGTGATTAATGAACGTGGGCGCGCAACTGGTTGGTGTTTACTTTCACCAGCGGTGTGTAGGTGTTGGTAATCAAAATCGAATGGCTCGTAGTAGTCATCAATTTCAGGTAAATCTGGGTTGGCAAAAATGTTGGCCAAAATGCGGTGCTTACCACCAATTTTTGGTTGTAGTTTTCCGTTTTTAACTTCCCAGCCGCCTTTCCATTTGTCTTGGTTTTCCCACTCTTTTGGAAAACCAATACCGGGTTTGGTTTCAACGTTATTGAACCATGCGTACTCAACGCCTTCACGTGAGGTCCATACATTTTTACAAGTGATAGAGCATGTGTGACAACCGATACATTTATCAAGGTTGAGGACCATGCCAATTTGTGCACGTAATTTCATATTACTTCTCCTCAGCCTTGTGTTCTTCGCCATCTAACCAATCGACTTTGCTCATCTTACGTACCACAACAAATTCGTCGCGGTTACAACCTACCGTACCGTAGTAGTTAAAGCCGTAAGATTGCTGTGCATAACCACCAATCATATGGGTGGGTTTCATGACGGCACGGGTTACCGAGTTATGAATACCGCCACGGGTTTGTGTGGTTTCGGCGCCGGGCACATTCACAATGCGTTCTTGTGCGTGGTACATCATGCTCATGCCTTCTGGTACGCGTTGCGATACCACCGCACGGGCAGCGACTGCACCATTGACGTTAAACGCTTCGATCCAATCGTTGTCTTCAATACCGGCTTTTTCGGCATCGGTTTCACTGATCCAAATGATTGGGCCACCACGTGAAAGGGTGAGCATCAATAGGTTGTCAGAGTACGTTGAGTGAATGCCCCATTTTTGGTGTGGCGTAATCCAGTTCAGTACGATCTCTTTATTACCGTTCGACTTTTTGTTCATGATGGGCTGAACCGTTTTTAAATTAATGGGTGGCTTGTATGACACATGGTTTTCACCAAAGTCGCGCATCCATTCATGGTCCATATAAAACTGTTGGCGTCCGGTTAGGGTTCTCCAAGGAATATTTTCATGCACATTGGTGTAACCCGCGTTGTAAGACACGTGTTCGTCTTCGAGGCCTGACCAAGTCGGAGACGAAATAATCTTGCGCGGCTGCGCTTGAATATCGCGGAAACGAATTTTTTCATCTTGTTTCGGTTTGGCTAAGTGCGTGTGATCAATCCCCGTGAACTCACCTAATGCTTCCCATGCCTTAACCGCGACCGCGCCATTTGTTTCTGGGGCGAGGGCTAAAATCATTTCGGCGGCATCAATGGCGCTATCAATGTTAGGGCGACCTTTTGCTGGGCCGTCGAGTTTTTTGTAATTTAACTCGCCTAATAACGCGATCTCGGCATCGGTATTCCAAGAAATACCTTTACCGCCATTGCCTTGTGAATCCAACAACGGGCCAATAGAGGTGAAACGCTCGTAAGTATCTGGGTAGTGACGCTCAACCACGATCATATGCGGAGCAGTACGACCAGGTATTAATTCACACTCACCTTTCCACCATGCTTTTACTTCGCCGTAAGGCATAGAAAGTTCAGCGGGTGTGTCGTGCAAGGTTGGTAAGGTCACCAAATCTTTTTCGACACCTAAGTGGCCTTCACAGGTTGACGAGAATTTTTTCGCAATGCCTTTAAAAATATCCCAGTCTGAGCGTGCTTCCCAAGCTGGGTCTGCCGCTTTAGAAAGAGGGTGAATAAACGGGTGCATGTCAGACGTATTCATGTCGTCTTTTTCATACCAAGTAGCGGTTGGTAAAACAATGTCTGAATACAAACACGTAGTCGACATACGGAAATCAAGTGTGACTAATAAGTCCAACTTGCCTTCAGCCGGTGTGTCGTTCCAGACAACGTCTTCTGGTTTGGCTTCGTTAGACTCACCTAAATCTTTACCCATTAGGCCATGTTTAGTGCCTAACAAATGACGCAGCATGTATTCGTGCCCCTTACCGGATGATCCCAATAAGTTAGAGCGCCAGATGAACATGTTACGCGGAAAGTTTTGCGGGTTGTCTGGGTCTTCGCACGCAAATTTTAACTCGCCAGATTTTAACTGCTGCACGGTATAGTCTTGTGGTGACATGCCTGCTTTTTCAGCATCTTTGCAAAGGTTCAATGGGTTCATGCCCAACTGCGGCGCAGACGGTAACCAACCCATGCGTTCGGCACGGGTATTGTAATCAATGATTGAGCCGGTCCATTTTTCTTTGTTGGCCATTGGCGAAATCACTTCTTGCATCGACAGTTTTTCGTAACGCCATTGGTTTGCATGGTTATAAAAGAATGATGTGCCGTTCATGTGGCGAGGTGGCTTTTGCCAATCCAAACCAAATGCAAGTGGCTGCCAGCCCGTTTGTGGACGCAGTTTTTCTTGGCCCACATAGTGCGCCCAACCACCACCAGACTGACCCACACAACCGCACAACATTAGCATGTTGATTAAGCCGCGATAGTTCATGTCCATGTGATACCAATGGTTAAGTGCCGCACCCACAATCACCATTGAGCGACCACGGGTTTTTGCTGCGGTGCTAGCAAATTCACGGGCGACTTGAATCACTAATTTAGGGTCAACACCAGTAACACGTTGTTGCCATGCGGGAGTATAAGGCACGTCGTCGTCATAAGACTTAGCAACGTTCTCACCGCCGTAACCGTTATCAACACCGTAGTTAGCAATGGTTAAATCGAACACGGTTGTCACCAGCGCGCTGTCACCGTTGGCTAATGTAATACGTTTTACCGGAATGTTGCGTTGCAACACTTCGTCGTGTTCGGTGTGGTCATAGTATTTATGTTCGTGCTCGTTTTGTGCGGTGGCAAAATATGGGAAACCAACCGATACAATATCGTCGTGGCCGTCTTTTAAACTTAATTTAAGTTTAATGTCTTTGCCGGTTTTACCGTCTAGTTGCAACGTATTCCATTTTCCTTTTTCGCCCCAGCGATAACCAATCGAGCCGTTAGGCGAAACCAATTCTTGGTTGGCATCATTAATACCAATGGTTTTCCACTCAGGGTTATTTTCTTCGCCAAGGTTGTCGGCTAAGTCGGCGGCGCGTAAAAAACGGCCTTGAACATAATTGCCTTTTGCATCAGTGCTTTCATCCAGCAACACTAAATTTGGCATATCGGATTTTTCACGTAAATATTCAGCGAAATAGTCAGGTTGGCTGTCAACGTGGAACTCTTTAATAATCACATGACCAAATGCCATGGCCAATGCGGCGTCTGTACCTTGTTTAGGCGCTAGCCAGTTATCACCAAATTTAGAGGCTTCTGAATAATCGGATGTGATGACACAGGTTTTAGTCCCTTTGTAACGCGCTTCTGTTAAAAAGTGGGCATCCGGTGTACGGGTTTGCGGTACGTTAGAACCCCAAACAATAATGTAATTAGAGTTATACCAATCGGCGGATTCTGGCACGTCGGTTTGCTCCCCCCAAACTTGCGGCGAGGCCGGTGGTAAATCACAGTACCAATCGTAGAAGCTCAAGCAGTTACCACCAATCAATGATAAGTAACGTGCGCCGGCGGCGTAAGACACCATCGACATAGCCGGGATAGGCGAGAAACCGGTAATACGGTCTGGCCCATATTCTTTTGCGGTATAAACGTTTGCCGCTGCAATGATCTCGTTTACTTCGTCCCAGTCGGCACGCACAAAACCACCCATACCACGGCTTTCTTTGTATTGTTTGGTTTGCGATGGGTCCGTCACAATAGACGCCCAAGCATCCACTGGGTCTTTGTGTTTTAGTTTGGCAGCGCGGTAAAGTTTAATTAACGATTTACGCACCTTAGGATATTTTAAGCGGTTGGCGCTGTACACATACCAAGAATAGCTGGCACCACGAGGGCAGCCGCGTGGTTCGTGGTTAGGTAAGTCTGGGCGAGTACGTGGGTAATCGGTTTGTTGTGTTTCCCAAGTGATCAAGCCGTCTTTGACATACACCTTCCAGCTACACGACCCTGTACAGTTAACACCGTGAGTTGAACGCACAACTTTGTCATGCTGCCAACGCTTACGGTAGCCATCTTCCCACTGGCGATCCTCATTGGTCGTGGTGCCATGGCCGTCGGCAAACTCACCCTGCTTACGTTTAAAAAACTGAAGCCGATCGAGAAATTGACTCATACTCTCTCCTTAATCTTTTGCTCTTATCAGTAGGCAAAATGACAATTAATTTATGTTCCGGTATGACTATAGAGGCTTTAAATGCTATCTATACTTGATATAGGTCAAGGTCGAGGTCTGAGCACTGCGTTAGGAGGATGCCCTCTACCCACAAGTGAGTAGGGGTATTAACTCCTAAGGTTTTGTATTTGGTGCCTACAGCGACAAATAAGCAGGTAGAATGAATTATTCGAGAATGAAATGTATTTAGACATGTTTGTAAAAATAAAAAACTCCATCGTATTTCGCATCGGGGCCATGTTAACGGCCATGACGGCGTTAGCTATTTTAACGATGTTCTCTTCGTTTATTATTTCAGAAATGGCAGACAATGATGCCGCCGCCATTAACTTGTCAGGTTCAATGCGCCAGCACAGTTTTATGATGCTTAGCAGTGCACTGGTAAAAGATGACGACAATCAAATTCACCGTATTGAAGAAGAACGGTTCAAAGCGTTTGAGGAAATACTCAAAAACCCCGTATTAACCAACCAAGTGGGCAATAACGCCGATAACCACTTAACCGACTTATACAGACAAGTTGAAGACGATTGGTTTTTACATGTCCGCCCTATGTTTGAATCATTTTTAATTAATGCACAAGCCAAAGCTATTTTGGTTGAAAAAGTAGAAGCCTTTGTTACCAAAATCGATGCATTGGTTTTTGAGTATCAACAAGAGGCCGAATCAAAAATTGAATGGCTTAGGATCATTCAAGTGCTCGCCTTATTTATGACCCTAATATTAGTGTATGTGGCCATGACAAACGTATATGTTCATATTGAGCAACCCTTAGCGTTACTAACTGAATTAGCCATTAAAATTAAAAACGGCAACCTAGGTGAAAAAATTGAGCTAAACACCAAAGACGAGCTGGGCGTATTGGCCAGTGCCTTTAATGCCATGAGTGAAACGCTCAGTAAAATGTACGACGATTTAGAACTCACCGTAGAAGACAAAACAAAAGAGCTAAAACGCAGTAACGACTCGCTTATATTTTTATTTAAAACTGCACGCAATATTAACGAATCCAACTTTGATTATGACTTTCAACCCATATTAGACGAAGTAGCCTTTTTAACCGGCCTAAAAGACATGGACCTATGCTTGAGCACACCAGAATCGAGCGTACCCTATATACACATGTTGTCGCTGGATGATGCGCCAAATCGCGAAAACTGCGATGGCGCCCATTGCGAGAGCTGCAAAGGGGACAGTTGCTTTGTCACCACCGACAATGCGGGTTATGAAATGAAATTCCCGCTGGTGCAGGATGATCAAAATTTTGGCGTCATGGTGGTGCGTGTACCGTTTAACCAAGCGCTCGATGCATGGCAGCACCAGTTGTTGCAATCCGTAGCGGATCAAATATCGGTAGCATTAAGTTTACGTAATCAAGAAAACCAAGAAAGACGCGTATCACTGTTAAATGAACGAACCATAATTGCCCGCGAACTGCACGACTCGTTAGCGCAGTCGTTATCGTATTTAAAAATACAAGTAACACGCTTGCAAAAAGCCTATGACAAAGGCGCACAGGCTGAAATGTTTCAAGAATTAATGGACGAAATAAGAGAAGGCCTATCATCTGCCTATCGCCAGCTACGCGAGTTACTATCGACGTTTCGATTACAAATTGACGGTTCAGGTTTAAAAGGCGCATTGCTAGATACTGTTGAGCGAATGCAATCAAGAAGCGACATGAACATACAGCTTAACTTTGATATTGATGCCATACCATTATTACCAAATGAAGAGATACACCTTTTGCAAGTGGCAAAAGAATCGCTACAAAATGCCGTACATCATTCAAAAGGCAAGTCGGTAACCTTAAACTTGTTTTGCCAGAATAATCACATTACGTTAAAGGTGTGTGATGATGGGATTGGTATTCCAGACGACCCAGAAAAAATGAATCACTATGGCTTAGCCATTATGAAAGAACGCAGTAAACACCTTAATGGTGCACTAAAACTTTATCGTCAAGAAAAAGGCGGAACCTGCGTTGAAATGCAGTTTACCCCCAACGAGCTGGCCCCGTAACGCTCGATAATTATAAATGATGATGTATGTGGTTTTATTTTAAGTTGGTTACTGTGTAAGCCATCACTACCATGAAAGGGGAGTAGTATCGTGAGCAAAATTGCATTACTAACAGCAAAAGACATCATGACCAAAGACGTATTAATGGCCTACGAAGGCTGGTCTATTAAACGTTTGTCGTCTTTTTTTATTAAAAACCGAATATCCGGTGCGCCGGTTATCGCCAGTGACCACAGTTTAGTGGGCGTGGTCACCGCCACCGACCTCGTTAACTTTGAAGGCAAAAGCGATGTAGAAAAATCGGCCTTGGTAAAAGATATTTATGCCGAATTTGTGGGCATGAATTACGATGAAAAAACCATGATCGGTTTATCGGCCAAAGCCGATGAAAACTGCACCGTTAATAAAGTCATGACACCCAAAGTGATTCAAATTGATGAAGACTCGCCCATTGTTGATGTGGCAAACACCATGCTTGAATCGGGCATTCGCAGAATATTTGTCACCAAAAACGGCATTATGTCCGGTGTGATATCAACCAACAATATGCTTAAAGTCGTTAGCCAATTAGGCTAAAGGTAAAATAGTTTTAATATCGTAGATACCCAGCCCAGACTGGGTATCGTGCTTTTTATACAACGCAATTGAGGCAAGTATGTACGGACTCATCTTATTGTTGCATGTTCTTGCAGCCACCATTTGGACAGGCGGACACATCGTGTTGTCTGTGGTGATATTACCCAAAGTATTACGCGAACGATCACCGGAACAACTTTTACAGTTTGAGTCCGTTTATGAAAAAATCGGCATGCCCGCGTTAATCATACAAGTAGTGACAGGCTTGTGGATGGCGCACACGATACTGCCAGATGTAGCGGCATGGTTTGACATGAGCAACCCAATTGCCCATGTAATTTTATTAAAACTATCATTACTGGCCCTAACACTCATGTTTGCCCTTGATGCGCGCTTTAGAGTGATCCCTGCGTTATCGCAACACAATCTAGTAGACATGGCTTGCCATATTATCCCTGTGACGATTATTTCTATTTTGTTTGTGGTGGTGGGTGTGTCGTTTAGGACAGGGTGGTTTTATTGATCAGTTTAGTTGTCCTAAATCAATGCATATTTTTTCTGGATGATTTAAAAATAATAATACATTATTAATCACACTAAATATAATAGACTGTATGGTATTTTGGCTAAATTTTAAGTGAATTTAAAATAATTTCTTCTATTAAAAAATACTAAGAAAGAAATTATCATTACTTAATAGCTTATAAATAAGGATGTATATAACTTGACTCAATACTTGAAATTAGGCGATGACCAATCTCCAGTACAATTGGAAACGCATGGTGAATAATGGTGATTTTAAAGTTGTCGGCGACTGTGTTTGGGCAAAATCTGGAGATGAAATTACCACAGATTTTTTACGCTTAAGAATAGAGCCTTGGTTAACTGCACTATTCCAATCAGAGCACTTAAATTTACTTGTCGGTGCAGGCCTTAGTACTGCTGTTCAACAGTCTGCAACTGGGAAACCACCGCAAGGTATGGGATGGATTACCGATTTAAAAGTATGTAAAGCAGAGATTGATAGCTATGTTACTACGACTGCGAAGGCTTCAGGAAGACAATATGGAAATATTGAAGATCAAATACGCTCAATCAATGAGTTGATTAAAGGGTTAGAGATTTTAACGGCTCAGAATATACCTGTGCCACCTGCGCCTCCAGGCGCCCTTCCATATCGAAATTTTAAAAATGAATTGATTGAACTAAATAGTGAATTGTCACGGTGTTTAAAATCATTCTCAGATTCAGTAAGTAGTGGCGAAAAATCAATCCGCGATGCAACGTCTGAACAAAAAACTGAAACATTTAATTATTTAGTTAATTTTTTGATGAGCTTTTCAAGCCGAATAGCGACACGAGATAGGTTACATATATTCACAACTAATTATGATCGGATAATTGAAACGGGTGCTGAATTAGCAGGCCTTAGATTAGTTGATCGGTTTGTCGGAAGTATTGCGCCAATCTTTAGATCATCACGACTAGAGGTTGATTATCATTACAACCCACCGGGTATACGTGGTGAACCTAGATATTTAGAAGGAGTAGCTCGTTTTACTAAACTGCACGGTTCATTAGACTGGTATGCAAACGAGGGAGCTATAAGGCGTTTTGGGTTACCTTTTGGAGCGGATTCTGTCGAGCCATTTTTACAAGTCGAAGGTGCTGGTACAGCTAACTACCAACAGTTGATGATTTATCCAAATTCAGTCAAAGATCGTGAAACATCAGAATACCCCTATGTAGAGTTGTTCAGAGATTTAGCATCAGCAACATGCCGCCCAAATAGCACTCTTGTAACCTATGGCTACAGTTTTGGTGATGAACATATAAATCGAGTTCTTACGGATATGCTAACTATACCTTCAACGCATATCGTAATTATTGCCTATGGCGATCCACTTGGAAGAATCATGAGTTTCATAGAAGATAGCGGGCGTCAGGCTCAAATATCTTTATTACTTGGTGATCATTTTGGAGATCTAAAAACATTAGTCGATTACTACCTGCCTAAAGCAGCTATAGATCGATCCTCAATTCGTATGGCAGAGCTATTAAAATCTAGAGGTTTATATCCAGCAGCGATCCAAAGTAAAACAGGGGGTGAAGAATGAGTTTACTGCCCATAGAACAAGGTGAACAATTAAGAGTAGGAACTGTAGACTTTGTTTCACCTAATGAAATTAGAGCCGTCCTCGATATCGATTCGCCTGATTCTGTAGCCCTAAATGCAGGAACGCCAAGAAACTTCCCTAGAGTAAACAGTTATGTTTTAGTCTCTTGTGATAATGGTTATTTAGTTGGACAAATTGAGTGGCTTGCCGTTGAGCGTTCACCTTACCCCAAACAAAGGGATATTCAAGATTTTGGTTTAGTTAATTTACCTTTCCCACAAAAAAAAATCAGTTTAAATCCGGTCGGGACGCTCAAACGAGTTTCAAAAAAAGGTGTTGATTCTTTCAAGTTTCAACGCGGCTCGGAATCATTTCCTTCGATTGGTTCTGCTATTTTGCTACCAACAGATTTACAGCTTAGATCTATTGTTGAATCTGGTAATAATCGTAGAGTTATCATAGGGCAAAGTCCGCTTGCAAATAACGCTAATGTTGCTGTAGATCCTGATCGATTATTTGGGCGACATATTGCTGTACTTGGTAATACAGGTAGTGGTAAATCTTGTTCAGTGGCAGGTCTCATTCAATGGTCGTTAGAAGCCGCTATGGAATCAGAAGCCAGACCAAATGCTCGGTTTATTGTGCTTGATCCAAATGGTGAATACACCCGAGCTTTAGGCCCAGCTACAAAATTTAAAGGCCGAGTATTTAAAGTTGAAGCGGGGAAAGACGAAAACCAATTACAAGTTCCTTCGTGGTTTTGGAATAGCGCTGAATGGGCATCTTTCACGCAAGCGAGCCCGAAAGCACAACTACCATTACTAAAACGCTCTTTGAGAGCAATGAGAAATGAAGAGTTTGAGCTTGAGACTGATCTAGATATTGAAATAAAGAGGTTTTTAGGAAATATTCTCATAACGTTGAAACACGATAAAAGTTCTGGTAGACCATATAAAAATGGGCCAGCTTTTGGTTTTTGGGAAACTTTAAAAAAATGGAAGGAAAGCTTAGAACAGTACCGTGAGAAAGGAATAAAAACAGAGTTGAATTTACCCATTTCTAAAATGGGTAAATATATTGATGACAGAACAAGTGAAAAATTTGTAAATATGATAGCTAGTGTCAATGAAATTGATGAGCTAATTGAGTCAGTTAAAACACCCTTTTCTAGCTTCGGTGGGAATGAACAAGATCTATTGCCGAAGAGTGAAGATATTCCATTACCATTTGAAGGAAATAACCTAGTAGCCTATTTAGAGGCATTAGCGCAAGAAAATGGTAGTGAGCAGTATGTAGAGTATTTAGTTGCTCGAATACGCACCATGCTCTTTGATACAAGAATGAAGCCTATCACCAATGATGCAGAGCATAGAGTCGATTTAGCTGAGTGGTTAGAAAATTATATAGGTAAGGATGGAGCAGGTGAAGATGATAGTTGTGTTTCAATTATAGATCTTTCTCTAGTACCAAATGAAATCACTCACCTTGTAACTGCTGTTATTTCAAGAATCATCTTTGAATCATTGCAACGTTATAGACGGCTAAATAATAAAACCCTACCAACTGTACTTGTAGCTGAGGAAGCGCATACATTTATTAAACGTTATCGTGATGATTCAGAAAATCAGGATGTAGCAGCTGTTTGTTGCCAAGTATTTGAAAAAATAGCACGCGAAGGAAGAAAATTCGGCCTTGGTATGGTGATTTCTTCACAACGACCATCGGAGCTATCACCAACAGTTTTATCTCAATGTAATACATTCCTGCTGCACCGGATCAGTAATGACAGAGATCAAGAACAAGTACATAAAATGGTACCTGATAATTTACGAGGGTTACTTCGCGAGTTACCTTCTCTACCATCCCAACATGCAATACTAATGGGCTGGGCATCCGAGCTTCCTGTTTTGGTTAAAATGAAGAGTTTAACAAAAGAGCAGCAACCAAATTCAGACGATCCTGACTTCTGGGATGTTTGGACAAGAAAAGATGAAAATGGGAATGTAGTCGAGCGAAATGCTGATTGGGATAAGGTTGTTAAGGAGTGGCAGCAGAGCAATTAAAAAAATTTTACAGGTATATGAAAAATGAAATTTTGTAAATATATCACATTCATATTTATTCTAGTGTCACATAATTCTTTAGCCAATGAATATCATTGTAAGGCAGTTGAAAAGTATAGTTTTAGTATAAAATACACTAAAGATATTATGAGTTTAGGCCAGTTCTCGACAAGAATAGAAGAAATCAAGAAAAATACATATTTATCTCGTTGTTCGATGTCTTTTAAATTCCGGCCCCCAGAGATTAGATGTGTTCGTTACTTAGTTGATAAAATTGAATATGATAAAAATATTAGAAACAAAAAATACTATATATTTAAAGAAAAAATTGATTTTCAAATATTTTCAGATTTTAGTTCGATTGAAAATGACGGAAAAGGTAGTGTTCAATTTGGTGAATGTAAAGTTTCGCCATTATAGTAAATATTATGAAATAACAGGGATCTGAACTTTCCCCTATAAAATAGGTACCAGAATCTAACTAAAGATGAGGAGCCCAATTTCATGCTACAACAGCTCAAAATACTTCTAATTTTAAAGCTGCCCTTAAATGTGCATATACACTGCGGATCTAGTATTTTAAAAATGAATATTATTTAAAATAAAACCGCAAGACTAATCCCATTCCTTCTTATTAATCTGCAACCCTTTCTTAGCCTATTAACATAAACAATTATCGCCCAACGATACGATACTCTAGTACTTGAAGCGTAACCTGACAGACTCCTAAATATGAACAAATCAAAGCAGCTATTCACCCAGATCTCATCCTACGGTGAACTAAAAGTCAGTTTAAATGAAGTTGATGTTCCTGCACTTAAATCCCACGAAATTGTGGTGAAGATGGAAGCATCGCCGATTAACCCGTCAGGCATGTGGCTAATGTTTGGTCCTGAAAATTTGTCTAAAGCGTTATTGAGTGATGATTGTCGGTATTAACCGCGCCACTTTATTTAGGCATGTTGCCTCGTGGTAAGCCATGCTGCAGCTTCGTTGTTCGTTAATCCGCTGACAGCGTACCCGTCTTAAACACGTATTTACATAACTAACCAAGACTATTGCCGCGAAAACCCCGATAATCCCCCCAAATTAAGATCAATACGCTGACAGCCAGTAGCTAAACCCTGTTAATACTAGGGTTAAGGCTGCCCCAGCACAGCTTTACGGTGGATACGCTTCATGGAAATTAAAGTCAATTTTCTCGACAACCTCAGACTCGAAGCCAAGTTTGATGACTATACGGTGATCGCAGATCAGCCTATTCGGTACAAAGGCGATGCGTCAGCCCCTGGGCCATTTGATTACTTTTTAGCGTCATCGGCATTGTGTGCGGCTTATTTTGTGAAGGTGTATTGCGCCGCCCGTGATATCCCAACCGATGACATTAGACTGTCGCAAAACAACATTGTTGACCCTGAAGACCGCTACAACCAGATCTTTCAAATTCAAGTAGAGCTGCCAGATACTATTTCAGATAAAGACCGCACCGGTATTCTGCGGTCTATCGAACGCTGCACCGTGAAAAAAGTGGTGCAAGCAGGCCCTGAATTTAAGATCGACGCCGTGAAGAGTTTAGACGCCGACGCACAGGCCATGTTGATGGGGCAGGCTGATGACAGTGCCGAGACGTTTATTTTAGGCAAAGACTTACCGCTTGAAAAAACCATCGCCAACATGACCAATATTTTGGCTGACTTGGGGATGAAAATTGAGATCTCGTCTTGGCGGAATATTGTGCCCAATGTGTGGTCATTGCATATTCGTGATGCGGCCACGCCTATGTGCTTTACCAATGGTAAAGGCGCCAGCAAAGAAAGCGCATTGTGTTCGGCGTTGGGTGAATTCATTGAACGCTTAAACTGCAATTTCTTTTATAACGACCAGTTTCTTGGGCAAGACATTGCCAACAGTGAGTTTGTGCATTACCCCAATGAAAAGTGGTTTCAACTAGAAACCGATGACGCCTTACCAGCGGGTATTTTAGATGACTACACCCGTGACATTTACGACCCAGAAGGTGAGTTACGCGGCTCACACTTAATTGATACGAATTCGGGGAACCGTGAACGCGGTATTTGTTCGATTCCGTATATGCGCCAGTCTGATGGCGAGACGGTTTACTTTCCATCAAACTTGATTGAAAACTTATTTTTAAGCAACGGCATGAGCGCGGGCAATAATGTTAATGAAGCCAAAGTGCAATGCTTATCAGAGATATTTGAGCGTGCCGTTAAACGACAAATCATCGAACAAGAAATTGTATTGCCAGATGTGCCACAAGCCATCATAAACAAATACCCAAGTATTGTTGAGGGCATTAAAGCACTTGAAGCACAGGGGTTTCCGATTGTGGTGAAAGACGCCTCGTTAGGCGGCCAGTTTCCGGTGATGTGTGTCACGCTCATGAACCCTAAAACGGGTGGTGTGTTTGCCTCATTCGGTGCGCACCCAAGTTTCGAAGCCGCGTTAGAGCGCAGCTTAACCGAGCTGTTACAAGGTCGCAGTTTTGAAGGGTTAAACGATGTGCCTAAGCCTACGTTTAACAGCATGGCGGTGTCGGAACCAGAAAACTTCGTTGAACATTTTATCGATTCAACCGGTGTTATTTCTTGGCACTTTTTTAGTGCTAAGCAAGATTATGAATTTTGTGAATGGGATTTCTCAGGCACCAATGAAGAAGAATCCGATTGCTTATTTGGTATGTTAGAGTCCATTGGTAAAGAAGCGTATATCGCAGAATTTTCGGATATCGGTTCGGCCTGTCGTATTTTGGTGCCCGATTATTCAGAGGTGTATCCGGTTGATGATCTTATTTGGGACAATACCAACAAAGCATTGGATTACCGTGAAGACATTTTAAATCTTCATATATTGAATGATGACGCCCTAGCCAGTTTAGTTGAACGCTTAGAAGAAAGTCAGCTTGATAACTACACCGATATCATCACACTGATTGGTGTCGAGTTTGACGAAAATACGGTTTGGGGTCAGTTGACGATTCTTGAACTAAAAATCTTGATTTACCTTGCACTCGGTGCGTTAGAAGAAGCCATCGAATTAGTCGAAACCTTCTTGCAGTTTAACGACAACACAGTCGAACGTGGATTGTTTTACCAAGCCATGAACGCCGTATTGGAAGTGGCCGTTGATGAAGAGCTAGAACTTGATGACTACATCGGTAATTTCACCCGTATGTTTGGTCAAGACGTTATGGATAACGTAGTGGGTTCGGTAACCGGTGATGTTAGGTTCTTCGGTTTAACCCAAACCAGCATGAAACTTGAAGGGCTAGATAAGCATTTAAGATTGATTGAAAGCTATAAAAAACTGCATCAAGCCCGTGCGACAAAAGCCGGTATCAAACTGCTTTAAGTGTTTATGAGGTATCAAGGGTTGGTATGTACCCTTGATACCCTCTCTAGGAACGATATAGTCAGTTCGTGGTAATCCCCCTTAGTCGTCAATGCATTATTCGTGGCAGGGTGTGGATATGGTGTGGGGTAGTGATAAAATATTAACCCTTAGTCATGAAAAGTAGATTTAAATAAAATCACATTCTGCTTTTACGTAAACTAAAACTAAAACTAAAACTAAAACTAAAACTAAGAACTAAAACTAAAACTAACCTGCCTGCATTTTTTTATCGATTATTCATGCAGGTAAGGTTTAATAGTAAGCATTGTAATAAAATAAGCATCGATTAAGTATGACTGTTTCAGACGTGAGTCTTACTTGGTTAGTTAATGTAAGCACGTAAAATATGTAATCACCTAGAGCTAAAAAATACCATGACAAGAAAAACATTAACTCTTAAGGTAAAAAGAACCAACGTCATCAAGCCTGTCAAAAAAATAGTGAAAGACGTCACGCAGGACGATCCACTAAAAAGCTTTGCAAATGGCGTGGCTATTAATCCTTTTGAGTGCATTCGCTTAGAGTCAGGTTCTGAACAGTTCAGCGCACGGGCCATTGACCTACTGACCCCTATTGGTATGGGCCAGCGTGGTTTGATTGTTGCGCCACCCGGTTCTGGCAAAAGCACAATCCTAAAACATATCTGTCAGGCGGTGGGAAAAGCTTACCCCGACATAAAACTTTATGCGTTATTGATTGATGAGCGACCTGAAGAAGTCACTGATTTTAAACGCAGCGTGCCAGCCGATGTGCATGCGTCTTCTTCAGATGAAAGCTATGCGCATCACATACGTGTAGCAGATAACCTTCTCGATATCGCCCGTAAAGAAGCGGGTGAAGGTCATGATGTCATGATTGTGATTGATTCGCTTACAAGACTTGCACGGGTACATAATGCAGGGGGCCGCAGCAGTGGTCGCACCATGTCCGGTGGCGTTGACGCCAGAGCCATGGAAATACCACGAAAGTTATTTGGCGCCGCGAGAAAAATTGAGAATGGCGGCTCGCTTACTATTCTTGCGACAATACTGGTTGATACGGGTAGTCGTATGGATCAAGTGATATTTGAAGAGTTTAAGGGCACTGGCAATATGGAAATTGTTTTGTCACGTGACATTGCCAATCAACGTATTTTTCCTGCACTGGATATTGCTAAAAGCAGCACACGCCGTGAAGAACGTCTTTTAGATGCGAAAGATATCAAAAATATAAATACGTTACGCCGAGAGCTTACCAGTCTTGAGCCAGCAGAGGGGGTAAATCAATTGGTTAAGTTATTTGAAACCTACCCAACCAATGCTGAGCTTTTGAATCGTTAGTGTTTAAAAAACACTAAATATAGTGCTCGTGTAAAAAAAAATTAGGTATTATTTGAAGTTAATAACGGGTCAGCGCACTGGGATGAAAGACGTTATTTAATTCTCAGTGCCAACAATTTTTATATCAAGGATGATATGAATGTCATTTCCCCAACTACAAACACCGCGGTTACAGTTAACACAATTAACGAATCATGATACCGACGCAATCTTTAACTTGTTTAGTGATGACGCGGTGATTAAATATTATGATTTAGTTGCGTTTAAAGAACGTAATCAAGCTTCAGATATTATTGATTTATTTAATCTTCGATATGATGAAAAAAGTGGCATTCGCTGGGCGATTCGCTTGAAAGAAAGTAATCAGCTAATAGGCACGTGCGGATTTAATTCGTGGAACCCAAAAATGAAAAACGCGGTACTGGGTTATGATCTACTGCCGAAATACTGGGGGCAAGGCTACGCCACAGAAGCAGTACATTGCATTATAAGAGGCACACTACCATGTGGTGCGCTTCATCGTATACAGGGTGATACCGTGCCTGATAATCATGCATCGCAAGCAGTATTAACAAACGTAGGCTTTAAAGAAGAAGGTATACGGCGTCAAAGTGGTTATTGGAAAGATCAATTTCATGATCTTAAATGCTTTGGTTTAATGAAGCCGGAGTATAAGGGTGTTGAGTAACCACTTATTAATAAACAAATGATGTTTTTTCTAAGTATAAAAAACCGATTCAGCGATGAATCGGTTTTTTTGTTTACGTTAAATAATGCATTATCTAGCCCACATACTATGGATTGTAGAACTCACCATTTTTACGCAAGTAGAAGAACCAGTTAACCACTAAACACACGCCATAGAACACGGCAAAGCCAACCAGTGCGTACTCAGGCGTTGTCATTTTTATTTGCTCACCTAACACTTTAGGAATGTAGAACGCACCGTAGGCGGCGACGGCTGAGGTCCAACCCAATACTGGGCCTGCTTGTTCTTTGTTGAATACCATGGCGATGGTGCGGAAAGTAGAACCGTTACCAATACCGGTGGCAGCAAACAAGGCTAAGAACAATAAGAAGAACTCAACGAAGTATTCTTCAGGTGTGGCAGATTGATAAGCCGCTTGCATGTAGTAAGCAACACCCAGTGCCGCTGCCACCATAACCGCCGCACATATTTGTGTGACTAATGCACCGCCAACTTTGTCTGCAATCCAACCACCCACAGGGCGAATCAATGCGCCAATGAACGGGCCCATCCATGCGTACATTAGTGCGCTAGGGCCGTTCGCGTTAATGGTGTTGTGTGTCATAACACCATCTACCATAAGGTGTTGGTAACCAAAGATCACTTTTATTGAAAGCGGGAATGACGCCGCAAAACCAATAAACGAGCCAAAGGTCATGGTGTAAATAATGCTCATGACCCACGTGTGTTTATTGCCAAATATTTTATATTGGCGGTCAAGTGATTGGCCAATTTGACCAGGGATTTGTTTAAGCAATAAAACCGTCGAAGCAATTACAATTAATAAGACAATTTCTTTTGGTACGCCAAAACCTGAGCCATTAACACTTTCGGGCAGTAATAACCACAAACCCAAAATAGCGGTGACAAAACCAATGGTGAGCATGCCTGTCATACCCGCAAAGGCAGTCAAAGGCCCTGGAATATTTGGGCTCACATCTTGTGTGCGCAAGTTGTTCATGCCAAACCAACCGACAAACGCCAATGGGATTAACAACAGTAACCATACAAAACCAGCATTGTGGATATACGAATCTGTGCCCGCAGGAATTTTACCAATCAAAGTGCCGGATGTGTTTTCTAACACCATCGGGTCGCCACCAAAAATAGCAAACGTCATAAATAACGGTACAATAATTTGCATGCTGGTCACACCAAAGTTACCTAAGCCTGCATTGAGCCCAAGCGCTAAACCTTGTTGGTTTTTAGGAAAGAAAAAATTGATGTTCGACATAGACGATGCAAAGTTACCGCCGCCTAAACCAGAGAGCAGAGCCAATAGTTGAAATACCCATAGCGGTGTGTTCATGTCTTGTAACGCAAAACCGGTTCCAACAGCGGGAATCATCAGTAATGCGGTGGTGAAGAAAATAACGTTACGCCCGCCAAATGGGCGAATAAAAAAACTACTCGGTATACGTAATGTTGCGCCAGTTAAACCGGCAATGGCCATTAACGTAAAAAGTTCTGATTTAGCAAAGGGAAAACCAAGGTTAAGCATTTGTACTGTGATGATGCCCCAGTACAACCAGACCGCAAAGCCACACAGTAAACTTGGGATCGAAATCCACAGGTTACGGTTAGCCACTTTTTTGCCTGTGCTGTCCCAGAATTGACTGTCTTCTGGGTTCCAGTCTTGAATGTCCCCCCCTCCTGAGTGCTGCCCCTTTGGGTTAGGCCGCGAATCTTGATAGGCGTTTGACATAGTCACCTCCTGAGTGAAATAAAAGAAATATGTTTCACTTTCACTATGATGCCTAGCTGTATTAGCAGCAATAATTATGAGTGGGTAGAAGAATTCTACATTTAAAATTTATTTATCAAGGTGACGTTAATAAAACCCAGTAAATTTTCTATTTAAGTTATAAAAAGGCGAGTTTGTATCTATTATAGGTAGGGGTATAAGCCGAAGGATAACCCTTAGTGAGTACTCCCCTTGCTAAGCGAAGGGATTAAAGGATAATACTTTTAAAGCCCTTATTTGATGTGCATCAATCTTATTGTTTCATGGCTATGAAACAGTATGGCTAAAGAGATTAAAGAGAACGTTTATGACCGACATTGCCACCATCATGATTGTAGATGACCATCCTTTATTACGAAAAGGGCTGCGTCAACTTATTGAGCTTGAAGATGATCTTGAGTTAATCGCTGAAGCCAGTAGCGGGACCGAGGCATTAGCCATGGTCGATGAAGCCGACCCTGATTTAATTATTTTAGATCTTAATATGCAGGGTCTCGATGGCATTGAAACATTAAAAGCCATGCGCGAAAAAGGCATTGCCGCACGTATTGTCATGTTAACCGTAAGTGATCACGACGAAGACGTGGTTGCGGCGATAACCAATGGGGCAGATGGCTTTTTATTAAAAGACATGGACCCAGAAGAAATTATCCGTAAAATTCGACAAGCTGCTCTAGGGCAAATGGTGATCAGCGATCGTTTAGCTGAAGTGTTAGCCAGTGCTTTGCGCCGACCAGAAAAACCCGCTAACAATGTGATCGAAAGTTTAACCGCTCGCGAGTTAGAAATTTTAAAGCTGATCACCAAGGGCTTGAGCAATAAGTTAATTGCGCGCGAGTTAGAAATCAGTGACAGCACGGTTAAAGTACATGTTAAACATGTGTTGAAAAAAATGAATCTTCGTAGCCGTGTTGAAGCCGCCGTTTGGGCTGTTAGCGAATTACCGCACAACTCTTAAAATAAAGAAGTAAGTTATGACAGATTGTTGCAGTGCTCCTGGCTTAACGCCGTTTAACGTTGCGCTTGACCAATTGCTATCACAGGTGAGTGTCACGCAAAAAATTGAGCAGGTGTCATTAGAAAACGTCTGTGGGCGCATCTTAGCTCAAGATATTATTAGCCATATGAGTATCCCTTCGGCCGATAACAGCGCAATGGACGGCTATGCCATTCACAGTGATGATTTAGCGACGCACAAAACGTTATTACAAGTTGGTAAAGTTTTCGCGGGGCACCCAATTGATCAGCTTATTCAAGCGGGTCAGTGTGCGCGTATCATGACAGGTGGGCAAATACCAAACGGCTGTGATGCGGTTGTGATGCAAGAAAACACCCAAAGCGAAGGGGATAACATTACCATTTTGCAAGCAGCAAAAGCGGGCGAGAATATCCGACGAGCAGGTGAAGATATTCGCATAGGCCAAACCCTGTTAACCACAGGCCGACGTTTAACGCCCTCTGACGTGGGGTTACTTGCCAGTTTAGGCGTGGCGAATGTATCGGTTTTTAAAGTGGTGACGGTGGCTGTGATAAGCACAGGGGATGAACTACAAACACCCGGCAGCACATTGAACCCCGGCCAGTTTTATGAAAGTAATGGTTACACCGTAACGGCATTGCTTGAACGTTTTGGTGCAAAGGTGATTAATTTTGGCATTGTGCCAGATGATATGAGTGTTTTACGTGATACCTTTTTACAAGCGGATGCACAAGCCGATGTGGTGGTCACGTCGGGCGGTGTTTCGGTCGGTGAGGCCGACTACACCAAAACCGTTATTGAAGAATTAGGCCGCATTGATTTTTGGAAGCTGGCGATCAAACCCGGTAAGCCATTTGCATTTGGCCATTTGCCGAATAGTTATGTAATTGGCTTACCCGGTAACCCTGTGAGCGCGCTGGTTACGTTGCATCAATTAGCGGTGCCTATGCTGCGTAAAATATCGGGGCAGGTTGCCCAGCCAGCATTACGCTTAAGTGCCATTACTCAAAAAACATTGCGTAAGCGCCCAGGACGTATGGATTTTCAGCGTGGGTATTTTAGTGTGTCGGCGACAGGGCAGCTTGAAGTGCAAGCAACGGGTGCGCAAGGTTCAGGAATTTTAACCTCCATGAGCAACGCTAACTGTTACATTGTTTTACCACAAGATAGTGGCAATGTAGACGCAGGTGACACGGTTATGATTGAACCGTTTGATGGTTTATTGAGCTAGTATTAATAAAGACAAAAACCTTGGTGAATACCGGTTAATTAAAACGTAACTTAGGTATTACCAAGGTTTTTTTATGCCTAAAAATATCACTGCCATTTTTGTAATGCTTGGGTATCTTTTTCTACTGCGCTTACCCATGTATCACCTTGGTGTGTGGTTTCTTTTTTCCAGAACGGCGCTTGAATTTTTAGATAATCCATAATAAAGGCGCAGGCTTCGAAAGCGCTTTCGCGATGCTGGCTACTAACAGCGACAAATACAATTTGATCCGCCAAGTTGAGTTGTCCTACTCGATGTATCAAGCGAACCTGTGAAACTGGCCAGCGTGCTTTGGCTTGGCTTACAATGCCCGTCAATGCGGTTTGCGTCATGCTAGGGTAATGATCTAGGTATAACCCTGTTACATGATTACCTTGATTATAGTCACGCACTAACCCGGTGAAAAAAACAATGGCACCGTCTTTTGAATTGTTATTACGCATCATTTTATATTCATGTTGAATATTAAAATCCGCTTCTTGCACATTAATAAAATCAGAATTGAGCACATTAACCACCCGTTACGGGTGGGAAAAATGCCACTTCACTGTGTGGTTCAACAATATGATTGTCTTGCACTAGCTCTTGGTTCACGCTCGACAGTAGCGAGTTAATAGACAAATATTCTTCCCAGTGTGGATGAGAAGCAATAATCGTTTTTTTGATCGTATCGACACTGCAAGACTGTGCGTTACTCAGTATTAATTCATTGGTTTTTAATTGCTCGCGCAATTGTCCAAAAAACAAAACTTTAATCATGACTGTAACCCCTTTGAGGCAGTATATTGATAATGACCGGATTTCCCGCCCACTTTTTCAAGTACACGCAGGCCTTTAATCGACATGGTTTTATCAACGGCTTTACACATATCAAATAATGTAAGTGCCGTGACACTGGCTGCGGTGAGGGCTTCCATTTCGACACCGGTTTGGCCTGTTAGTCGACAAAGCGTTTCAATGCGAACGGTGCTATTGTCCGGCATGGGTTCAAACACAACGGCGACTTTACTTAACATTAATGGGTGGCAAAGTGGAATCAATTGGCTAGTTTGTTTTGCCGCTTGAATACCTGCAATGCGCGCCACAGAAAATACATCCCCTTTGTGATGGTTGCCTTTCATAATTTTATCAAGGGTCTGTGGTTGCATATGAACATATGCCTCAGCGCGAGCCTCACGTGTGCTCATGGGTTTTTCACTGACATCCACCATGTTGGCTTCGCCATTTGCATTGATATGGGTAAAAGCCATGTCTAGTGTCTCGACTTACAGTTTTCGATTTCTGTTTTTTTCAATTGCGCGACAAAATTACAAGGCCCTTGGCGGCTATCAAGTTGTGATTGGATAATGTCGTTCCAAGCGGTGCGACAGGCATTGGTTGAACCTGGCATGCAAAAAATAATAACGCCGTTTGCTAAGCCTGCAATCGCGCGGCTTTGTATGGTACTGGTGCCAATTTGTTGAAAACTAATTTGTCTGAATAGTTCACCAAAGCCTTCAACGTGTTTATCAAATAAGGGTGTAACCGCTTCTGGTGTACTGTCGCGTGAGGTAAAGCCGGTGCCGCCAGTAATAAGCACGCCTTGAATAGATTCATCAGCAATCCATTGGCTCACCGCAGCGCGAATTTTATAAATGTCGTCAATGACAATGCGCTTGTCACTCAGGTTGTGGCCTTGGTTAACAAGGCTTTCGACCAGTAGTTGTCCACTGGTATCGGTTGCTTCATTGCGAGTATCAGAAACAGTGAGTACCGCTAAGTTTAGAGGCACGAAAATATCGGTTTTATTGTGACCCATGGTGACGTCCTATATAACGTTTAAATAATTGAAATTGCGTATTCGGCTTCACGCCATTGATCGGGCGTATTGGTATTGCTTAACCGTGTTTCATCATTGGGTGTTAATGCAATGGCATCAAATCGGCGGCATAGATTTTTAATTGAGCGGGTTTGAATATCGCCGTTGATGACTTTTTTCAGGTATTGCTCAATATCGGCTGTGTTGGGTAAAAACAGAGGTAAATAATGATGCTCAAAATAAACAGGTTTGTTTTGCTCGCACCCAACTTTAAATAGGCGATTAAGATCGGGCGTTTCAATTAGCGGTAGGTCGACGGGCACAATTAAAAACCCATCGCTGTTACTTTTTTTCATCACCGAATAAATACCGCCTAATGGCCCAAGCTTTTCATGTAAATCACAAATCATGGGATAGCGCGTCAGGTAACGTATTTGATCGCGATTACGACTAATATAAATCGTATTGAGCGGTAGGGGCTCTAATGTGTCGATCATATAAAAAAACATATCGCGATGATCACGACGCAGCAGGGCTTTATCTTGTCCCATTCGACTTGAGCGTCCACCTGCGAGCAATATGCCATCAATGATTTGCATATTAGCCTCCCAACATTGCAAGGTGACGAGTTGAACCGGTTTTATGTTCGCTCAAAAAATGACTGCTCTCTTTTGTGCCCATTAATGTATCCAGTTGATCACTGAGTTGATTTTCACAATCTGTTTTTAATAATGGACGCACGTCATGGCCTTGTTCGCCAAATAAACATAAATGCAATTTACCCAGTGAGCTAATGCGTAAGCGATTACAGCTTGCACAAAAATCGGTGCTGTAAGGCATGATCAAACCGATAGAGCCGTGGTAATTGGGGTGCGAAAATTCTTTTGCTGGGCCTGCGTATAATGGTTTTTCTTTTAATACCCAACCGCTATCGCGTAAGCGGTTTTCAATGGTGCTACCTGATATATGGTTGCGTGCAAAATACGCGGCGTTGTCGCCGGTTTCCATGAGTTCAATAAAGCGTAATGAAATGGGCGTGGTTTTAATCCAGTTTAAAAAGTTATCAAACTCTTCAAAATTATAGTCTTTAAGTAAAACGGCATTAACCTTTACGTGTGTTATTCCCAATGCCAAAGCCATGTTTAAACCGGTCATGACCTCGTGTAAACGATCATGGCCAGTGATGCGCTGAAATTGCGCTGGGTCTAAGCTATCGATGCTGATGTTAATGGCATCAAGACCAGCATCGACCCATTGTTTAATGTGCTGAGGAAGCTTATAGCCATTGGTTGTGATGGCGACTTTTTCGATGCCGTCAATGGCTTTAATGGTTTTGATAATGGCGGCAATATCTTTACGCACACTGGGCTCACCTCCTGTGATACGGACTTTTTTAATGCCTTTTTTCGCCATTAAGCTGACCAACGTATGAATTTCTGCAAGGGTTAACGGCGTTTCTTTATTGTCACATTGGTAACCATCGGGTAAACAATAATTGCAGCTGAAATTACACACGTCTGTAACAGACAAACGTAAATAAGTGAATGATCGTTGGTGTTGATCAATGAGTGGTGTCATTGCTGGCCGTTCAGACGGTTCTGACAGGCGTGCAAAGATAGTATTAACGGGTACTTGAGCGGTCATGTTGCTGACACCTTTCCAATTCGGGAGGCAGAGTGGTTTCCCTTTCTACCCATCGGCTTGTATGTCGTATAACCGTTATAGGCTACTTAGAGATAAAAGCTCGGTGCATAATTCTTACAGCCAGTGTATGGCATGACCTAACTGAAATGAATACAAGTCATGGGGTAGAAGTGATACTTATTTGTGGGTAGTTTGATATAGCGCGACGGCTTTGCGTTAACAAGATAGATATAAAAATGCCCAGCAAAGTGCTGGGCGAGGGTTGGGCGAGGGTTGGGGTAAAATACCTTAAGCAAGCTCACTTTATTTAACTGCAGGCTGTTGTTGAGGGGTTAAAACTTAGCCGTACCCGTTAACCAAATCTTTGTGACATCGACTTGTCCTGATTCATCAGTGGCATTGAACTGGCTGATCTTAAAGCTGACGCCGTAGTTGTTAATGCTTTTTGCGGCTAAGAAACCAAACTCGGTGCCGTAATCATCACTGCCTTCATCTGAACTAAAGCTGTGTAGTTGTCCTAATAATTTCACACCGGCCACCGTCGTGCTTACATCGGCATATAAGTCTTGAATACCATTGGCGCCGTTGCCTGCAAGGTAGGTGTCTGACCAACCTAAAAATTTATGATTGGTGCCCAGTGGTGTTGCAAATGCGCTTTTACCATCATCACTGGCTAATACTTCAAAACCCACTTTTGCTGTGATATCACTCACTTTAGTGGCGGCAGACAAGTGGTAATAAAACGGCTTAGCATCTGCGGCGGATTGATCCTGCTGTGCCAGTTCGGCTTCTAGGTTAATACTGGACACCTTGGCTTGTGTGCGCACACCAATGGTGGTGGCGTCATTGCCATCAACGCCGCCTAGGTCTTGAATATCATAATAAAAACCGGTGGCACTCACATCTGGGTTAACCGCGTATTTTACGTTTAATAATGTGATGTCTTCTTCTATGTTCTCATTTTTAATATTGTTTAGGTTGTTGGCGACAGCCAGAAAAACGGTGGTGTTATCAATCGTGTTGTTGGTGATGGAGATCGCATCAAATGTGGCTTCGTCTTGACGAAAGGCAACGCCGCCGACATGACGTTGGTTATCTAAATTAATGCGTTGATTACCTAGTTTTACTGTGCTATTGAAACCTGTGTATTGTAAATACACTTGGTTTAGTTGCGTGGTTTCTTGATCAATGACTTTATCGTATTCAGTGTGGCCATTTTCTCCATCGTTAAAATCGTCGGTAATGTGCAATACATTATCGCCTTCAATTAATGCAGAAAAACCATATAGTGAGCCTGTCTCAAGGGTTGCACGAGAACGCAGTGTATTGGCAAGGGCGTTGTCATTGTTAGCGGCATCATCTTGGTCAACGGACTCTACGCGATAGCGAAAATCAACATTTACTTTAGTATCCGATAAAAATTGTTCGGTTTCGTTTGCGGTTGCTGAAAAAGACGTGCTCAACGCAATGAGGGAGATCGCAGTGGATAATAAGGTTTTTTTCATGGGGCCTTCCTATGTCATGTGAGGTTTATTAACAACTAGACTAAGGTAGGTTTAACGATTATAAATTGATGCGAATCAATATTTTATATGCCTACCTATTTTGAATATGTCATGGTCAAAATAGGTAGGGCGTAGAATTATTATTAATCTAAGGTTGAGTCTTGAATTTTTTTAAGAAATTCATTTTTTAAGGCCGACTGCATTCTGCGTTCGTATTTATCGGCTTTAAACGCAAAATACATCGTGATCATGCAGGCGGCGACGACGCCATACAACAACATAAAACTCGCACTGTATACACCCAACAAGTCCACACCCACACCAAATATTACAGGAAGGGTGAAACCACCAATGCCACCCAACATGGCAACGGTGCCTCCAACGCTGCCCATTTGTTCTGGGTAGTAGTCGTGAATCATTTTATAAACAGAGGCTCGGCCAAAGCCTTGGGCTAAACCAATGATAACAATCAATACATTAAAAACACTTAAGCTAACGCTCAGGTTTAAATGTACATCGCGTTCAACACCATGAATCACCATGGTAGTGGGTGGGTAGCTTAAAAAAAACAAGCAAATAATACAGATCCAAAACACCCACCAATTAACAGTACGACCACCATATTGATCGGCATACCAGCCGCCAAGTGCTCTCACCAAACTGGAGCTTAATGCAAAGACTAACGTCCATGACATGGCTTCTTTTGGGGTAAGACCATACGCATTGACATAATACAACGGCAGCCACAGCAGCAGTGCTAAAAAAGAACCAAAGACAAAATAATAATACAGAGAGAATCGCCACACGGTCATTTTTTTAAGGGGTGATAAATAAAATGTCAGTGGTTGTTTGATGGCCTTGCGCTGCATGGGTTTTCTGGGGGCAAGAAAAATAAAAAATAATAAGATGAACATCATTCCAAGGGCAAAAATAGGGCCGATGTATTTGAAACCAAAATAATCAATTAACATTGGCGCGATTAACAAGGTGATGGCCGCCCCTGCATTGCCGGCGCCAAAAATGCCCATGGCTATGCCTTGTTGGTTGCGATTAAACCATTGGCTGACGTATTCGATGCCTAGGGTAAATGACACACCGGATATACCAATAAGAAATCCGACCATTAAAAATTCGTTAAAGCTTTGTGCATAATTAAGCAGTAAAAGTGGCGGGATGGTGAGCATCATTTGAATAATAAAAAGATTTCGGCTTGAAAAATATTCACATAAAAAACCAGCAGGCCAGCGTAATAGCGCACCAGTCATAATGGGGCTTGAAACCAAAATAGCGTATTGTGTTGCAGACAAGTCTAATAGCGGTTCTAAGTGAATGCCCAATACGATGTAAAGGGTCCATACCGAAAAGTTAGCCGCAAATACAATGGTGGCAACCGCCAGGGCGAGCTTATTTTCATTCTTCATCATGATGCAATCTTATCTAATGCGTAATAGTTATTTTATTCTCATATTGGTGAGATGAAAGCAATATCCCTAAAGATTTTTTGGTATAGGGTTTGGCTAGTTGATCTAACCCTTAGTGAGTAGATGTTACTTTTTAAGCTAGGTTTCGCCCACTTACCGCTACTTTTATGCTCTACCTATTTATGATGATCTCCAAAATTATGAGTTTTGACGGGCGAGTACTGCCTTGCTATGTATTGATTTGAATCAAGTATTCTTTACTGGAAAGTTTGAGACTAGGCTAAATTAAAGTACGTCTACGAGCTAAGGAGTCTCTATGAATCAAAGTTCAAAGCTAAATTTATTGAAGTTTAGCGACCCTAAAATAAGGACCTTGCATCTCACTTGGTTCGCCTTCTTTTTGTCATTTGTTGTGTGGTTTAGTCACGCACCCATGTTGGCATTTATCAAAGAAGCCTTTGATCTATCGACACAACAGATTAAAGCGCTGCTTATTCTTAACGTTGCACTGACGATTCCGGCTCGTATCATTGTGGGCATACTGGTTGATAAATATGGCCCTCGCATTGTTTACAGTAGCTTATTGGTATCGTCGTCCTTTTTGTGTTTTGCCTTTGCGATGGCACAAACTTATGAGCAGTTGGCGTTATTCCGCTTTTTACTGGGTTTTGTTGGTGCGGGCTTTGTGATTGGTATTCGCATGGTGGGTGAATGGTTCCCTGCAAAACAAGTGGGTGTGGCCGAAGGCATATACGGTGGTTGGGGTAACTTTGGTTCTGCCGCGGGTGCCATGACACTGCCGACTATTGCGTTGATGTTTGGCGGTGAAGATGGCTGGCGCTATGCGTTAGGGCTGACAGGTTGCTTAACTTTTTTCTATGGATTGTTTTACTACGCAAAAGCACGCAATACCCCAAAGGGTTCTACTTACTTTAAACCTAAAAAATCAGGTGGCTTAGAAGTCACCAGTATGCGTGACTTGTATTTTTACTTGTTCATGAATGTGCCTATGTACTTGGCGCTGGCGTTATTGTCTTGGAAGTTATCACCGTCTGGCGTGAACTTGTTTGGCGAAACCACCATGTATGTTTTATGGGCGGTACTTGCGTTATTGTTTGTGATTCAAACGCGTTCTATTTGGCACGTTAACCATGAACACTTAAAGCAAGGTGTGCCTGAGATTGAAAAATATAATTTCAAACAGGTAGCAATACTCGACTTATCTTACTTTGTAACGTTTGGCTCTGAGTTGGCCGTGGTGTCTATGTTGCCATTATTCTTCTTGGATACGTTCGAAGGGTTAGACCCTGTTAAAGCGGGTTTGCTTGCATCGGGTTTTGCTTTTATGAACTTGGTTGCACGTCCAACAGGCGGTTGGTTATCGGATAACGTTGGCCGTCGTAGTAGTTTAATGATTTTGATTGGTGGTTTAACCGTGGGCTATTTAGTGTTGAGCCAAATAGACGGTGAATGGTGGATTCCGCTAGCCGTGATTGCCACCATGTGCTGTAGCTTCTTTGTGCAAGCCGGTGAAGGCGCCGTGTTCGCGATTGTACCGCTGGTTAAGCGTCGTTTAACCGGGCAAATTGCCGGTATGGCAGGTGCGTATGGCAATGTGGGCGCGGTGATTTATTTAACGGCTTTAAGTTTTGTGGATTACAGTACCTTTTTTTTAATTATTGCGGGTTCGGCCGCGGTGATCTTTTTTGCCGCGATGTTTTTAGATGAGCCTAAAGGCCACATTGCCGAAGTTGACGAAGATGGTAATGTACAATTGATTGATGTGGGTTAATCGCCAATAACGTGAAAAGAAAGGCTCAATGGTATTCATTGGGCCTTTCTTGTTTGGAGCTATGATGACAGAAACAAATATTCATATCGCACAGCGCACATCGCAAGGTGTTAAGTCGATCAATGAGGATTCCGTTAATTATTGTTTTCCAAGTGATGCACATCAGCTGATTCATAAAGGCATTTGTGCACTGGTTGCTGATGGTGTGAGTACGGCAGAGGCGGGCAAGCAAGCCAGTGAATTAAGCGTTAAACAATTCGTAGAGGATTATTATAAAACACCGGATACTTGGACCGTCGAACACGCAGGTAAGCAAATTTTATCGGCAATTAACTTAAAGCTGTACCGTTTAAGTGATGCTTATCGCGTTGAAGGTAAGGGCTACCTATGTACTTTTAGTGGTGTGGTTATTAAATCGCGTACCGCCCATGTTTTTCATGTGGGTGATAGCCGCGTGTATCTTTACCGTAAAGGCGAGCTTAAACAACTCACCCAAGATCATAGTGTCTTTATTAGCAAGTCTCAGGCAGTGCTGTCACGTGCAGTGGGTATGGATACTCAAATCCATATTGATTACTTTTCACTGTCCATTGAACCGTCCGATATTTTTTTATGCACCAGTGATGGTATTCATGATTTTTTAGTGCATGACGAAATTAAGAATATATTGGCCAGTGATGATACCGCTGATAATAAATCACAAACACTGTGTGACTTAGCACTCAACAAAAAAAGCGATGACAATATCAGCGCGGTTGTGGTCGACATTGAAACACTTCAGCAAGAGAATATTGACGACTTTAATGCCCGCTTAACCCGCTTACCGTTTCCGCCACAGCTTGAGCCCGGTATGAAGATTGATGGTTTTCAAGTGATTAGAGAGATATATGCCAGCAGTCGTAGCCAATTATATGAAGTAAACGATATGGCATCGGGCAAAGCCATGGTTATGAAAACGCCGTCTATTAATTTTGAAGAAGACAACCATTATATTGATCGTTTTATTCAAGAAGAATGGGTAGGTAAGCGTATTCGCAGTCCTTATGTGGTGGATGTTGTCGCCATTAATCGTGAAAAGCACTTCTTATATTATTTGTTAGAGTTAGTCGACGGCACAACCCTAAGCCAGTGGATGAAAGAGAATCCAACGGCAGGCCCAACGACGTCAATGAATATCATTGAGCAAATAGCGCAGGGTTTGCGTGCGTTTCATCAAAACGACAGCGTGCATCAAGATTTACGTCCATCGAATATTATGATTAATAAAGATAATAAAATTAAAATTGTTGATTATGGTTCGGTCTATGTAGCAGGTATTGCAGAAATGTTTAGTCCGATTCAGCATGATGGCGCGCTGGGTACGGCAAGCTACGCAGACCCCATTTATTTACAAGGACGAAACCCAGGTGTGCAAGGTGATTTGTATTCATTGGGTACGATTGCTTATGAATTATTTACACATCGCTTGCCTTACGGTGACTCGATAGAAGAGTGTTCAAATCCGCTTTATTATGACCGCTTACGCTATAAACCGGCCAATAAATATAATTCAATTATCCCCATTTGGTTTGATCGTGCGTTAGAAAAAAGTGTGAAGTTTGAGCTGCAAGAGCGCTATCGTACTATTCGTGACTTTATTAAGGATTTAAAACAGCCGAACCCTGAATTTCTTCGTGACGACCCAAAAGTGGAATACACCAAAAGCCCTTTATTGTTTTGGCAAATGATGTCGGTATTTTGGGTGGTTATGTTGTTTTTAATGGTGATTATGTTTTCACGTTAAATTTTGATTGGCTTGGGCTTGATGACTTAATACATGCCATGCCCTCAATTTTATGCCAATAACCATTGCAGCAACCGTCAATAAAAATGGGGGCTTTGCTTTTGATGTTATAGTTGGATAGTGTGAGCCAAGCGAGGCTTTTAATACTGCTTGGGTTGATGCGCACAATATCGACAAGCCCTTGCATGCAGGGTAAGTCGTTAATTAAATTTTGTGCTTTACCAGGAAGCGTTTGAATACCTTCATATTAAATAATACATCGCCTTCTTGGCTCTGAATATCTCGCCGCCCCCATGGGTATTTTATGCAGCACCATTCACATTGGTGTTTTTGTTTGTTTTCAGAGCGTGCAATAAAGCATTACAAAATATGTTTAAAGAGACCGAAACCCAATACAATGATGCGTTTGATTTAGATTACCAAATAGCATTTTTCCATCGGACTAATAAAGGGGGGGCTGGCTATTGATCCATGAAAAAAGAGGGCGAAAAAGGTTAAAATAAATTGACCTGTTTTTTTAAAATGAAGGCGTATTTGGGCGTATAGACAAGCCTGCAGAATGCGTAGTATGAATAAAAAAATAATGATAAATGCCATGAAGTTAGTGATTTTTGTGTTGGGGTGGATGATCCCAATTATCTGTTTTTCTTTACCTGAAAAATATATATCAACGGACGATTTACGACAAGGGGCCTGTGGCCCTCGATGGTTTGTGGGCGTTTGACTGGCAATCGTTGCATATCGACATCAATGCCCCCATGCGTGATGGTTTATTACTACCAGGGTTGTGGCACAAACAAGGTACATACGCGCCACAAGGTTTTGCCACATTGCGGTTGCGTTTAAATATGCCAACAAAACAATCTTATTATTTACGTGTTCCTGATGCGCCAAGCGCCATGAGTTTATGGATAAATGGTGAGGTGCGTTTTCAGCGTGGTGTCGTATCAAACGATGCGCAAACCGAGGAGCCCAAGTTTGGCCCTGATGTATTGGCGCTGGCGCCAGCTGAACAATATGACTTAATTTTGCATGTGAGTAATTTTCATCATAAAGAAGGCGGGGTGTGGCATAACCTGTTGATTGCAGATGAGAGGCACCGACATGCATTACGTGATCAAAGTAAATTATTGGATGCCATGATCTTTAGTTTTTTAATGCTGGTATCGATATATTTATTGGTCAGGAATATGTCTCGTCATGGTCATGTTAGCCATATTTTCTTCGCATTATTTGTTTGGGCCATTGCGCTACGCAGTATCATGGTGGGAGAACGCATTGCCTACGACTTCATCTCGTTTATCAGTTGGGAAAACTGGCAAAGACTCGAACACATATTGTTATTTATTGCTCTGCCCATGTTCATCTATTTTTTTCACCGTTTCTTTGATATCAAAAATCAAATTTATCCTCATTTTATATCGCTATTATCACTTGGTTTGATCACGGCAATACTTGTAACACCTGCTCTTGTGTTTACCCATTTTGGGCTTGTCAATCAGCTGATGGGAATCATCACGGTTGTATATATACTGATTATGCTGGGGTTGCTAATGAAACAAAAAGCACCGTTTGTCTTGCTGTTTGTGATTAGTTTTATCGGGTGGACGTTTTTAGTATTGCATGATTATTTATATACCCAGCTTTATATTCAGTCTCGGCCGTTGGCGCAATTTGGATTGGTCTTTTTTGTGGCGTTTCAGTTGTATATGTTATGGCTACATCGCAAACGTGAATCGAGATTGCTGACATATGTGAAGGCAAGCATTGATCGCAGTGCTGATTATTTAAAACATAAATATTCACAGCCTGAAGACAGTAAGGTCTTTATATTAAGCGACTGGGCCGCGTCTATGCAGCTTCATTTTGAGGCACTTGGGCTATCAATATATGTCGATGATGACACGGTTGCCTTATCGTATAACCAAGATCAACTACAAGACATTGTTTTGATATTAGCACGTATGGCTGATCGTGATGGTATTGATATTAGCTTGTGTATTCGCTGTGATAAGCAGAGCGTTAAATTTGAATTCATTTTAAATAAAGTGATTCATAATCAAGAGATGATTAATGATGAAATGAACGCTGTTTATTATGCGCTTAACGAAATGGGTGCCAAGTTAAATATCAAGCGATTATCAAATACCACGAGTATGAGTTTTGCTTTGTGCTCTTATACTCAAGATGAACCGATTAATACGAATAGTGATCAAACTAAAGTTGAGTGTTATGGCAATGATCTAGCTGAACCGATTTTATTTAATGATGATGTGTCCGGTATGATCACTAGCGCCTTACAAGACTATTTTTACTTGGTTAAAGCTAAGGTTGTAAAAGCAAATGTTGTTAAGTACCGGCCTAAATTAATTATATGGCAGATTTTAAATTGGGACGCGTATATTTTTGAAGATATAAAACGTATTCGCAACGAACATGGCGCGACGCCGATTATATTAGTGGTTGATCGTTATCACAAAGCACAGCTAGCAGAATGCATTCGAATGGGCATTATCGATTATGTGGTATCGCCAATATTACCTGAAGAGTTACTGCTAAAAGTTCAGCGTGCTCATAATTCCAATTCAGTTGTGATACATGCTAATCAAAATGTACGCGATGTGACGGTACAATTAATAAGGGATTGCATAGCCATATGGCAGAAATACAGTGGTAAAAGCAAAACCGATTTAGCAGAAAACAGTCGCCTGTGGCGCGTGTACATGGATGGGAGCACAGCCAAAACCCGGACTCTAGATAAATACTTATCGCTACAAACCTTACCTAAAAATCCAAGGTGGGAGACCGTAAATCGTACCGCTAACTATGTATTAGAAAATTGCTCATTAGATAACGAAGACAAACAGATGCTTAATAAGCAGTTATCGTTGTTTAATAAACTATTAGCGTCGTGATCATGAGGTGGTTTGAATTTGCAATGTAATGATAAATTGGATGAGCAAAATATGCTTGTCGTGTACATGATGATGCCAAGTGCTATGTAAACTTATCAAGGTTTATACTGTTATAAAAAAGCCGTTTACTTCATGGAAGTAAACGGCTTTTTTACGACGTGCAGGGTGTTAAAATGAAGGAGTCAAATTAACATTTAGCGTCAAGTTTCTCTTTAAGTACTTTATTTACCATACCAGGGTTTGCAGAACCTTTAGATGCTTTCATGACTTGGCCCACAAAGAAGCCAACCATTTTACCGCGCTTGTCTGGCTCAGCATTGACATATTGCTCAACCTGTTTCGGGCTATTGGCAATCACGTCATCAACAATGGCTTCAATTGCACCAGTATCACTGACTTGTTTTAAGCCCAGTGAATCGATTAGTGCATCAACATTGTCACCTTTTTTATCCCACAGTGCGGCAAATACATCTTTTGCGCCTTTACCTGAAATGGTGTCATCTTTGATGCGCGCAATCATGGCGCCCAGTTGATCAGCCGTGACTGGACTGTCTTTGATATCCACTTCGTTTTTGTTTAACGCGGCGGATAACTCACCCATAACCCAGTTTGCGGCTAATTTGTAGTCGCTACATTTTTCAGCCACTTGCTCGAAGTAGTCAGCGAGTTCACGTGATGCGGTTAGCACACCTGCATCGTATTCACTCAAACCTTGCTCTGACATTAAACGCTGTTTTTTCTGGTCTGGCAGTTCTGGTAGCGTTTTACGAATGGCTTCAATGTAGTCATCATCAATGACAATCGGCAGCAAGTCTGGGCACGGGAAGTAGCGGTAATCATTAGCCACTTCCTTTGAACGCATAGAACGGGTTTCCATTTTGTTTGCATCAAACAAACGCGTTTCTTGTGTGATGGTGCCGCCATCTTCAAGAATGTCCCGTTGACGTTCGATCTCGACGTTAATGGCTTGCTCAACAAAACGGAAACTATTCACGTTTTTAATTTCAGTACGTGTGCCGAATTCTTCTTGGCCTTTAGGGCGAAGTGATACGTTACAGTCACAGCGCATAGAACCTTGAGAAAGGTCGCCATCACAAATACCTAAATAGGTCACGATGCTGTGCATTTTTTTGAAGTAAGCAACGGCTTCTTTGGCGCTGCGCATTTCAGGTTCTGATACGATCTCGACCAAAGGTGTGCCTGCACGATTTAAGTCAATGCCGGATTGGCCACTAAAATCTTCATGCAGCGATTTACCCGCATCTTCTTCAAGGTGCGCACGTGTCACATTAATGCGACGGCTGGTGCCATCTTCCATGTCGATTTCAATGTGGCCCATACCAACAATCGGGTGATGCAATTGCGTGGTTTGGTAGCCTTTTGGTGAATCGGGATAAAAATAATTTTTACGATCGAATACCGAGACTTTGCCAATTTCGGCATCGATCGCGCAGCCTAGCTTAACGGCCATGGCTAAGGCTTCTGCGTTAAATACCGGTAATACACCCGGTAATCCTAAATCAAGCAATGACGCTTGTGTATTTGGCTCAGCACCGAACGCAGTACTTGAACCGGAAAAGATTTTTGATTTTGTGGCCAACTGAGCGTGAATCTCAAGGCCGATAACTACTTCCCATTCCATAATAGAATTCCTTATTCGATACCTTGAGGTGCTGCGTGATGAAAATCGGTGGCTTGCTGGAATTTGTGTGCGGCGTTTAACATGGCTGCTTCACTCCAGTAGTCCCCCATGATTTGTAAACCAACGGGTAAACCGTTAACTAAACCCGCTGGAATCGACATGCCAGGCAAACCTGCCAAGTTACACGAAAGTGTAAATTTATCTTCCATGTACATTTCAACTGGGTCACCGGACTTTTCGCCCGCTTTAAATGCTGGCGACGGTGTTACTGGCCCCATAATGAAATCCACTTCGTTAAATGCTTTTACAAAATCGTTTTTAATTAAGCGACGAATTTGTTGAGCCTTTACATAGTAGGCATCATAAAATCCCGTTGATAATGCATAGGTGCCGATCATAATACGACGCTTCACTTCGTCACCAAAGCCTTCACCACGTGAGCGTTTGTATAAGTCTTCAACGTCTTTTGCGTCTTCACAGCGGTAACCGAAACGTACGCCATCCATACGGGATAAGTTAGCGGAGCATTCAGCAGGGGCGACAACGTAGTAAGCCGGAATCGCAAGGTCAGTACTTGGCAGAGAGATTTCTTTCACTGTACAGCCGAGTTTTTCGAACTCAGCAATGGCGTTCATCATGGCTTGCTTCATGTCGCCATTTAAGCTTTCAGGGAAAAACTCTTTTGGTAAACCAATTACTTTGCCCGCAATGTCATCGTTTAGCGTAGCGGTGTAATCGGGTACGTCTTGCTCAATACTTGTACTGTCTTTGGTATCAAAGCTGGCCATCACGTTTAGCATCATGGCGGCGTCTTCTGCGGTGCGTGCCATTGGGCCTGCTTGGTCTAGTGATGATGCATAAGCAATCATGCCCCAGCGCGAGCAGCGCCCGTAGGTTGGTTTTAAACCGGTTAGTCCACAAAGTGCAGATGGTTGGCGAATCGAGCCGCCTGTATCGGTACCTGTTGCGGCAGGTACTAAGCGTGCCGCAACGGCCGCAGCTGAGCCACCAGATGAACCACCAGGGATGGTGTCAAAGTTCCAAGGGTTTTTAACGGCACCAAAGTAAGATGATTCGTTTGATGAGCCCATGGCGAATTCGTCCATGTTGGTTTTACCTAAACACACTGCACCTTCGCGCTTCATGTTTTCAACCACGGTTGCATCATAAGGTGGCACAAAGTTGCTAAGCATTTTTGAGCCACATGTGGTTAATGTGCCGTCGGTGCAAAAAATATCTTTGTGTGCAAAAGGGACACCGGTCCACGCGGTGGCGTTACCTGCCGCACGACGTTCGTCAGCGACTTTGGCATCGGCAAGGGCGCTTTCTTCCATGACGGTGATAAAACTATTGATGCCGTTTTCACCTTGGTCGAATTGTTTTATGCGATTTAAAAAGTGTTGAGTAATTTCGACACTGGTGAAATCACCGGCTTCAAGACCTTTAGAGATCTGGGTAAGGGTTAAGTTATGCAAGGCCATGATCAATTACTCTACAACTTTAGGTACTAAAAATAGGCCGTTTTCTTGCGCGGGAGCATTGGCCATGTATTTTTCTCTGTGGTTCTCTTCGGTCACGACATCTGCACGTAAACGCTGCACAGCGTCCGTCGGGTGCGCCAAAGGTTGGACACCGTCAGTATTGACGGCATTCATTTGTTCAACTAAAGCTAATATGCTGCTTAGTTCTTCTTGATATTGGCCGATATTGTCTTCGGCGATGGCTAAGCGGGCTAAATCCGCAATATTGGTGACATCTGAACGTTCAAGCGCCATAGTATTTTCTCTGCCTTTTTGGGCTGTGAATATAAAGTATGTGAAAGGGGCGTAACTTAACACATTTGTGCCTTGCCCAAAAAGCCCGCCGTTGATAGTCTAAGCAGCAAAATAATAGTCTCTACGTTACATTGGAAATACTGGATGTTTAAAAAACTCAGAGGTATGTTCTCAAGCGACCTTGCAATCGACCTTGGAACAGCAAACACTCTTATCTACGAACGCGAGAAAGGTATCACGTTAAACGAGCCTTCAGTTGTAGCCGTACGTAGTCAGGGCAATCAAAAAACAGTAGCAGCCGTTGGCCATGACGCAAAGCGTATGCTGGGTCGTACACCGGGTAATATTCAAGCTATCCGTCCATTAAAAGACGGTGTTATCGCTGACTTTCAAGTGACTGAAAAAATGTTGCAACATTTTATCAAAAGAGTCCACGAAGACAGCTTTTTTACACCAAGCCCTCGCGTATTGGTGTGTGTGCCGTGTAAATCGACGCAAGTAGAGCGTAAAGCGATTCGTGAATCCTGTATTGGTGCTGGCGCACGTAAAGTTTATTTAATTGAAGAACCAATGGCTGCGGCGATTGGTGCTGGCTTGCCGGTTGAAGAAGCAAGCGGCTCTATGGTTGTGGATATCGGTGGTGGTACGACTGAAATCGCGATTATTTCCTTAAACGGCGTGGTTTACAGTGAATCTGTAAAAGTGGGCGGTGATAAGTTTGATGAATCGATTGTGACGTACGTGCGTCGTAATTATGGTTCATTAATTGGTGAAGCCACCGCTGAGCGCATTAAACAAGAAATCGGTACGGCTTACCCTGGTGGTGAAGTGCGTGAGATTGATGTTCGCGGTCGTAACCTTGCTGAAGGTATTCCACGTTCGTTCACACTAAACAGCAATGAAATACTAGAAGCACTACAAGAATCTCTAGCGGCTATCGTACAAGCAGTGAAAAGCGCGCTTGAGCAATGCCCACCAGAATTAGCATCTGATATCGCTGAACGCGGTTTAGTGCTAACAGGTGGTGGCGCAATGTTGCGTGACCTTGATAAATTACTAAGTGAAGAAACAGGTCTGCCGGTTATCGTGGCCGATGATCCGTTAACATGTGTTGCGCGTGGTGGCGGTCGTGCACTTGAAACCATGACAGATCAACAACTTGATTTATTGTCTAGCGAATACTAATTCGTTCTAGGCTTTAGTTGTCGGTCAAATCCTGTCGAAAATGCGTGATCCGCAAGGGTTACGCATTTTGTACGTACAGCTCGATGAGACGATTTCTAATAACTAATGAAGTCTTAAGGAGCACACCATTAAGGGTATTTTCAGTTCAGGACAAGCCGTTAACTCTCGTTTTGTCATGGCGTTATTAATCTCTGCCGCGTTGATGTCTGCTGATAAATATTTAGAACCCATGCAGCATGTACGCAGTTTATTAGGGTATTTTGTTACCCCCGTGCAATGGGTGTCAGGTATCCCCGGCCAGCTTGGAGTATGGGCTGAAAAATCCGCTGTGAGCCGTGCAAGCTTACAAGAAGAAAATGATCGCTTACGTAATGAATCCTTAGTGCTTAAACAAAAAGTACAGCAGATGGTGTCATTGCGCTCAGAAAATAACCGCCTACGTGATTTATTAAATGCCTCCGAGTTACTCGACGATAAAGTTCAAGTGGCTGAGCTGATCGGCGTTGATCCTGACCCTTATACGCATCACATCATTATTAACAAAGGTGAAAAACACGGTGTGTTTGTTGGCCAACCTATTCTAGATGGGCAAGGATTAATGGGGCAAGTGATCGAAGTGCTGCCCTTTACCAGTCGTGTTTTATTGCTGGCAGACAGTAACCATGCAATTCCGGTATTAGTTAATCGCAATGGTATACGCGCGATTGCAGTGGGTTCTGGTCAATTAGATGAGCTAGCGTTGATTTATGTACCGGACACCGCCGACATCAAAGAAGGGGACTTATTAGTAAGCTCTGGCTTAGGTTCTCGCTATCCACGTGGTTATCCGGTTGCGACCATCACAAAAGTCGCTCACGATCCTGGAGAGCCCTTTGCCATTGTGTCAGCACGACCTTCTGCTCAGTTAGACCGATCCCGTTATGTGTTGCTTGTTTTCTCAAAAGACAGTGAATTGCCTGAGCCTGAGCCGCAAATGCAATTAGAGCCTGAGCTGGAGGTGCAACCATGATGCGCGCTTACGGGGTGATTCTTCCCACATTTTTCTTTGCTCTAGCACTGGCTGTTTTCCCGATGCCACGGTTAATTGACTATATCCGCCCTGAATGGGTGGCCATGACGGTTATTTTTTGGGTATTGGTAAGCCCATCGAAAGCGGGTATTTTTTTAGCTTTTAGCATGGGTATTTTGTTAGATGTATTACATGGCAGCTTGCTTGGCCAGAATGCAATGGCCTTGAGTATTATGGCGTATCTTGTGTTATTACTGCATTCTCGTATGCGCCTGTATAACCCGATACAGCAAAGCTTTTTGGTGTTTATTCTTATAGGGTTGTTTTTGTTAGTGCGTTTTTGGACAGAATCCGTGGTCATTGGCCAAGGTAAAACGGCTTTATTATGGCCATCTGTTGGCAGCGCGTTGATTTGGCCACTTTGGTATAACCTCTTGTTGGCTGTTCGCCAGTACTTTAGGCATTAGAATGGCTGACTTATTACTAGCATCTGCGTCACCACGCCGACGTGAACTGCTAGAGCAGATTGGTGTCAATTTTATATGTGCGGCTCAAGATATTGATGAATCAGTTTTAGCGGGTGAAAAACCCAGCGAATATGTAGAGCGCTTAGCGCGAGAAAAGGCGGCGCAAGGCACTAAAACGACGGACCTTGCGGTACTGGGTTCAGATACGTGCGTCGTGTTAGATGGTGAAATTTTAAGCAAACCATTATCAACCGCTGAAGCAAAAGCCATGTTGGCTCGTTTATCGGGGCGTAATCATCAAGTATTAACTGCCATCGCAATGGCTAAAAAAGTATCTGAAAAACTAACGCTCACAAGTCAGGTAGTGAGTACCGATGTGAGCTTTGCAGAATTAACACCTGAGCAAATTTCACACTATGTAGCCACAGGTGAGCCGATGGATAAAGCCGGCTCTTACGGTATTCAAGGTAAAGCGGCGGTATTTGTATCGGGTATCGTGGGCAGTTATAGCAATGTAGTCGGGCTGCCCCTAATGGAAACCGCTGAACTATTAAAGCAATACAACGTACCGGTTTGGTGCGCGTAACGGCTTTTTAACCAGAATTTAATTTAACGTGTCGAGCAATCGACCCTTAACAGCAGTCTAATCATGAATACGGAAATATTATTAAATGTGACTCCCACAGAAACCCGTATGGGGGTTGTGGAAAATGGCGTGCTGCAAGAAGTTAATATTGAACGCAGTAATCGCCGTGGCATTGTTGGCAATATTTATATTGGCAAGGTGGTTCGTGTGTTGCCGGGTATGCAGGCGGCATTTGTTGAAGTGGGGCTAGAACGAGCGGCGTTTATTCATGCCGCGGATGTACAAGGCCCGGTTAAAGACAGCGAGTCAGCTCGTCGTCAGCCTGATGCGATCACCAGCTTACTGCACGAAGGGCAAGACCTTGTAGTGCAAGTCACCAAAGATCCAATCGGGACTAAGGGTGCTCGTTTAACTACTCACTTATCGATTCCATCGCGCTACCTTGTGTTTATGCCTCACACCCATCACGTGGGCATTAGCCAGCGTATAGAGGACGAAAGTGAACGTGAACGTTTACGCGACTTAGTGCAAAGCTGTATGGAAGCCGAAGGCTTAAACGATGAATGTGGTTTTATTTTACGCACCGCCGCAGACGGTGCGGGCGAAGTGTGAAATCTTATTAGATACACGTTATTTGCAGCGTGTTTGGAATAAAGTACAAGAACGCATTAAAACCGTGGTAGCACCGGGTATTATTTATGAAGAATTACCGTTGCATTTACGCACATTTAGGGACTTCATTCGTCCAGAGATTGATAAAGTCTTAATTGATTCCCGTGAAAACTTTCAAAAAGCGCAGGTGTTCTCTGAATCATTTGTACCTGAGGTGACAGATAAACTTGAGTACTACCCAGGTGAGCGCCCAATATTTGATTTATACGGCGTAGAAGATGAAATTCAAAAAGCCCTTGAGCGCAAAGTTCAGCTTAAATCCGGTGGCTATTTAATTATCGACCAAACCGAAGCCATGACGACGGTGGATGTAAATACCGGCGGCTTTGTAGGTCACCGCAATTTAGAAGAAACCATATTTAAAACCAATCTTGAAGCGGCAACCGTGATTGGCCGTCAACTTCGCTTGCGTAACCTTGGCGGTATTATTATTCTTGATTTTATCGACATGGAAGATCCAGAGCATCAGCGCCAAGTATTACGCATGCTTGAAAAAGTGCTAGAGAAGGATCATGCAAAAACGAAAATATCTCAAGTATCTGAACTTGGCTTAGTCGAGATGACGCGTAAACGCACCCGCGAAAGCTTAGGGCAAATGTTATGTGAGCCATGCCCTCATTGCGAAGGACGTGGTGAAATTAAAACGGCTGAAACGGTTTGTTATGAAATTTTCCGTGAACTATTAAGAGAAGTACGAGCATACGATGCATCTTCTTATCTAGTATTGGCATCGCAGCATGTGATTGATTTGTTACTTGATGAAGAAAGTCAAAGTGTGGCTGACTTAGAAAATTTCATTAATAAAACCATCAAATTGCAAGTAGACCCCATGTACAGCCAAGAGCAGTACGATTTGATCTTGCAATAATCGGCTATGAAAACGAAAGCAATAAAGCAGTGGCTGACCGCATTTAATTTATTAGTTGTGGCGACTTTTATAGTCCTGGCACTTTATAGTGCCATAGGTCAGCAGATCTTCCCTTATGTGGGTCAATACCGCGTTAACTTAGAGCAGTATCTAGGTGAACAGCTTAGTGGTGATGTAAGCATTCGTCAGCTCAGTGGTGGCATGGAGATATTAACGCCTTCTGTGCATATCGAAGGCGTTACACTTCATACTGGTGATGATCCTAAGCAACCTAAAATTTCAATCGCCGCAATTGATGCGGTTTTAGACCCGCGTTCTTCCTTAGCTAATTTTACCCCTGTATTTAAAAGTGTGCGCTTATCTGGCTTATACGTTCGTATTGATGGCGATGCGAAAAAACCACAAGCGCCAATTGACGAAGATGATGCGTTATTAATTAAACGTCTAATTGATGGGTTACTTCTACAGCAGCATGTTGAATTAAATAACGTCACCATAGAAAACACTCGGGGTGATGAAACTAAAATATTACACCTTGATCACTTAGTCATGACGGGCGATGGCTTTCATCGTTTAATTACAGGCAGTGTGTCTTACGGGAATGAAAATAAAGTTAACGCAGGATTGAGGCTGTACAGCCAAGGTAGCCCGTTTAAGTTAGATTCATTTTATGCCAGAGGCGCACTGGACTTACCGGATGTGGATGTTGACTATTGGCTTAATGAGATTTTTGATATGTCGGTGTTTAAAGAGTTTACAGCATCGGCACAATTACGATTCGAATTTAAAGATGGCCTCTTAAATTACGGCAAATTATCAGTAGCCAGTCCCACTGTTTATATTAACGATGGGCGTAAAATTGATAGCGTAAGCGCGCAATTATGGAGCAAGCAAAATGATGCTGATAATTGGAGTTTCTGGGTCGAAGACAGTCAGTTTACATTAAAGAATAAGCCTTGGCAGTTTAACGAGATCGCATTAGGTATTGCAAAAACTAAGCAAGGTAATCGTTGGCAAGCGTATCTTAAGTCAATGGATATTGCTTATTTGAATCAATTTCTTAGCAGTGTAAAACTGATACCAGAGGAATTAAAGTCTCGACTTAATGAGCTAAAGCCATCTGGTTATTTGCATAATATGAATGTGATTTTGCATAATAATGAAGCAGGGGAATTAGACTATTCAGTGGCTGGTGAGTTAAAAAATATCTCTACACAGCCAAGTGGTGGAATTCCAGGTGTAACTAACCTTAATGGTGTGATTGCGGCGAGTGAGAAAAATGGTCGAGTGCAATTCGATGGCCCTCAAATTTCTTTAGCGTTTCCTGATCTATATCCATCACCGTTTTTCTTTCCTTATGGTGAAGGGCAGGTGGATTGGCATATTAACGATCAAGGTGTTCGGCTTATTGGTGATGGCTTAGCGCTTACTATGGAACAAGCCGAAAAAGTAAAAGGTGGGTTTAAGCTCTGGCTGTATAACGATAAGCAATATGAAGATAAATTAGAACTTAACTTGTCGTTAAAAAATGCGGACGTTTCAATTCATGAAACATTAGTGCCGAGTAATATTTCCCAAGACCTTAGAGGCTGGTTAGAGCGATCATTACTCACAGGTACCGCGAAGACAGGGCAATACTATTTATATACGGGTTTGAATGCCGGTAGCGTCAGTCAGTCTGAGTTACACCTAAGCGTATCTCAAGCGGCCTTGCAGTATTTACCCGAATGGCCTGTGGTTTCCGATATAAACGGTGACCTATTTGTAAAAAATGATGAAGTCTATGCCCGAATCGATAATGCGAATACTCTGGGTGGTAATGTTAAGCAAACCCAAGTTGTATTTGATGGCGTAAAAAATAATAAGTTGTGGGTGCAAGCAAGTGTGAAGGGGTTAGCAAATGATGGTTTTGCGTACTTTCAATATACACCATTAAAAAAGCTTGTTGATAATATAATGGACTCCTGGAGCATGACCGGTGAGCACGCTACTGAGTTAGGGCTAAGTATTTCACTTGATGATGTCAGTGACGATATCGGTGTGGATGTTACAGCGCGCTTACAGAATGCGAGTTTAAATTTAGCGGACATTGGGCTTGCGTTCAGCCATACACAAGGAGCAATTACATATCGTTCAAGCGAAGGCTTAACGTCATCTGCAATACAATCATCACTATGGCAAAAGCCGTTATCATTGAATATATCATCTGATGTGCACACTAAAGGGTTTTCGACAGACATCGCATTTGATGGCGACCTTGAGGTTAAAAGCTTAAAGCAGTGGTTAGACTTATCACTGTTAAAACCACTAACAGGTAATACGAAAGTAGCAGGGCATTTTAAAATCAGTGGCCAAGAAAATGGATTTACTGGGCTAGAGGTTAACTCTGACTTAGTTGGAGTGAATATTGACCTCCCTCTGCCTTACCTTAAACGTAAAGAAACCAGTCAGCCGTTTAATTTTAAAATGGCATTAGATGATGGTCAAAAAATCACACTATCTTATAGCGAATTAGTGAATGTAGCCTTGCACTTGAAAGAGGGTGAGATTGAAACAGGTCAAGTATATTTAGGGGCCACTGAGGCTTATATTCCCAGTACGCCTGGCTTAGAAATACAAGGGCATGTATCAAGAATCGACGCAGACAAATGGTTGAAAGTTTGGGGCGAAATACAGCCTAAAAGCTCAAACACCGCTAATCGCTCGGCGAGCAGTCCAAAAAATAGTTTGATTAGAAAAGTGGATATTAGTACAGACAAACTGCTTTACGATGGCTATCAGTTTGAGCAAGTATCGGCAAATGTTAATGCAAAACTCAATGCTTGGGATATATACGTTGAGGCGCCGATAGTGAAAGGATTAATAACCTGGCAAGCGCAACATCCAATTGTATTGAATTTGGATTATATTCATTGGCCGGCCTTATCAAAAGATACAGAGGAAGAAGGTAAAAAAGAAAAGACAGATATGTTTGCTAATATTTTTCCAAGTATGTTTCCGGATATGAATTTTAAAGTAGATGAGATTTTCCTTGGCCCCAGAAACTATGGTCAGTGGCAAGCTAAGTTACGGGTACAAGATGATACCTTGTCGCTTTTGGATATCGATGGCCAAATTAAAAAGCTCAATGTGAAAGGGGCAGCGCACTGGGAGAAATCAGATAGCGTTCCCATGCCCGTACAAACCACTAAGTTGGATTTAAAGTTATCTAGTGATGATATTGGTGGTGTTCAAAAAGCATGGTTAGCAAAACCTGTCATAGAAGCTGATAGCACAAAAGTCAATTTCAACTTTCAATGGCAGGCCAGTCCCGCGATGTTTGAATCGGAACTGTTAAATGGTCAAGCCAATGTATCATTAAAAAAAGGCCGATTCTTAGATGCTGGTGATACCGGTGCATTAAGTGCGTTTGGTATTTTAAATTTTTCGGCCATAGGGCGTCGCTTACGATTAGACTTTTCAGATGTTTATCAAAGCGGTCTTCATTTTGATTCTGTATCTGGTAAGGCAAAAGTGAAAAATGGCCTGATGACCATAGAGGATACGTTAGAAATCAAGGGGCCGTCAGCGAAATTTGCTGTCAGTGGCACAGTAAACTTAAATACTAAAGAGCTTAATCAAGAGCTGTCGGTTACGTTCCCTTTAACAAGTACGTTACCTTTTGTCGCCATTTTAGCGGGTTTCGCGCCGCCAGTGGCCGCTTCTATTTTTGTGGGTGAGCAACTTGTAGGCGACCAAATTGAAAAATACACCAGTGCAACTTATAAATTAGATGGCACATGGGACAAACCAAACTTAAAAATAATGAAACGTTTTGATAACAAAATTGAAGGTAAGCAAGATGAAGGGTTTTGGTATCGAATGAAAAGTTTCTTCGGCTTAGGAGACGACTAATGCGTTGCGCTGTTATTCAAATGACCAGTGGCAAAGAGGTTGATGCCAACTTAAAACAGGCTTTTGACTTGCTGGAGCAAGCGGCAACAGAAAACGCACAGCTAGTGGTCTTGCCCGAGATGTTTGCTTGTTTGGGCGTCACTAATCAATTTGAATTGGCCAATACACGCTTTACTCAACAGGATGTGATTAGCACAATATTAAGTTGGGCAAAGCAGTTCCAAATTTATTTAGTGGCAGGCTCTGTTCCCTTGTTAAGTGGAACTCATGATACGTTAGATAAAGTATTGGCTGCGTGCTTAGTGTGTTCGCCTGAAGGCAAGTTAATTGCTCAATACAATAAAATTCATTTATTTGATGTTGATGTGGCGGATGAAAAAGGTCGTTATCGTGAGTCCGACACATTTGTTGCTGGTGACAATATTCAAACCGTAGATGTCGATGGTCACTTGTTGGGTTTAAGTGTTTGCTATGATTTACGTTTCCCTGAGTTGTATCAGAAATATCAGTCACTTGGCTGCCAAATACTGACCGTACCATCGGCATTTACCTATGAAACCGGTCGAAAAAATTGGGAAGTACTATTACGAGCCCGTGCTATTGAGACACAAAGTTTCGTACTTGCGGCTAACCAGGTGGGGGTACATGAAGATGGTCGTCGAACATGGGGACAAAGTATGATCATTGCGCCAAACGGTGATGTGCTAGCTGAGGGCGATAACGAAAGCCCTAGCCTTGTGTTTGCTCAGTTAGATTTCGATGCTCTTGAGCAATGCCGTTTAGCAATGCCGATCATCAAACATAAAAAGCTAACCCGTTAACACTGGTTAGCTTTTTGTTTGTATTTAGTGGCTGTTATGCGGTTGGATAAAAGGTTTTAATAAATAAAAATAATTTACGAGCGGCGCTTTTACCCATTTTTGCTTGGTGTGTATCTGGGTTTGCCTCTTTGTCTTCGTGTTCTTTTGCTGCGTTGCGAATGAGCTGACGCAGGTGCTGAATGTCAGTCACATCGAATTGATCACAAAACTCACTTAACGCATCTTTGCCACCCGTGATTAAACGATCACGCCACTTTTCTTGCTGGTGTAATACACGGTTGTATTCTTCACTGCTTGGATCTTGTTTATCTAAAGCCAGTTGGACGCTTTCAACATCTTCAGAGCGCATCACTCTGCCTATGTATTGTAGGTGTCTGCGTTTGGCTTCATTCTTTTTAATGCGATCCCACTCGGCTACGGCTTCAATCATCGTCGCAGTAAGAGGCAGTGTTTTTAACTGTTTTTTAGGCAGTTCACAAATGCGTTTGCCAAGTTCTTGCAGAGCATGCATTTCCCGTTTGATTTGGGATTTGCTGGGGCCTGAGTATTCTTCAAATTGATCGTCTTCGTATTCGCTCATGGGGAAACCAGATATGTTTATAAATAAAAGCTAGCGGCTAAACCTAAAAATGCAAAGAAGCCTACTACATCGGTAATGGTGGTCAGCACGACACCACCGGCGAGGGCTGGGTCTATGTTTAGTCGTTTTAGCACAATAGGTAAAAAGGCACCGGCTAAGGCCGCTACCACTAAGTTAATGACGATGGCGATGGCGATAATGACCGAGATCTGTATATCTTGAAACCAAACGTATGTGGCCAGTGCAATTACAATGGCCCACAGAATACCATTACTTAAGCCAACTAAAAATTCACGATTCAGTAACCAGCCAATATTGTTGGAATCGATATGGCCAACGGCTTGCCCTCGAATGACCAGAGTCAGTGTTTGGCTGCCCGCTATGCCGCCCATGCTGGCGACAATCGGCATTAAAACGGCAAGAGCCACCACCGTATTAATGGTCTCTTGGAATAACCCAATGACAGCGCTGGCCAAAAATGCGGTTAATAGGTTGATGCCTAACCAAACGGCACGACGTCGGCTGGTTTTAAAAGCGGGTGCGAATGTGTCTTCGTCTTCATCAAGACCAGCCATGCTCATTAATGAGTGATCGGCTTCGTCACGAATAACGTCAACCACGTCATCGATGGTGATACGGCCAAGCAGTTTAAAGGTGTGTTCATCGACCACGGGTGCTGAAATTAAATCGTGACGTTCGAATAGCTGCGCCACTTTTGTGTCCGGCATATCAGCACGAATGGTGATCACGTCTGTGTTCATGATTTCACGCACGGTGGTGTCGCCATCACTTACGAGAATTTTATTTATTGGCAATACACCAATAAACTCATCACGGCGGTTAACCACTAACAAGTTATCGGTCATGTCCGGTAAGGCACGGTGCCGACGTAAATAACGCAAGACCACTTCAAGGGTGATGTCAGGTCGAACGGTAACCGTATCGGTGTTCATTAAGCCACCGGCGCTGTCTTCAGGGTAAGACAGTATGGCTTCGATCCGTGCACGGTCTTGAGAGTCCATTGTCGTTAGGACTTCTTGTGTGACGGTATCGGGTAGAATTTGAAGTAAGTCAGCGACGTCATCGGTATCAAGGTCCGACATGACGTTTGCGACTTCTTGCACACTCATTCGATTCAACAGCCAGCTTTGCAACTCGTCGTTTAAGTGTTGCAGTACCTCACCTTCGTTTTCTTCGTCGATGAGGTCCCAAAGTAAATTACGTTCTTTAGGTGGGGTTGATTCTAATAAGTGGGCAACATCAGCAGCTTGTAAATCGCTATTAAGAATTCGGCGCACCTGTGCCAAAGCCCCACTTTCAAGTGCGACTCCCAGATGTACGAGTTTGCTGTGTTTATGTTCGCCCCTGGACATAATGCGATCCCTTGAATTCAGGCTCGGATTGTACCGATAAAGGCTGTAACAGGCTACGACCCTTAGTTAAAAGTGTAGCCTAGAAGATTGATTTAATTAGGAGTTTTGCAAGAAAGGTTATTCACCCTCACCAAAGTAGTCGTTGATGAGTTCGACAATGGCATTCATAGCGGCTTCTTCATCATCGCCATTGATTTTCAAATGGACTTCAGAGCCTTGACTTGCAGCGAGCATCATCACGGACATGATGCTTTTACCGTCGACTTCTTTGCCGTTAAAGCTGATTTTTACTTTGCTGGCGAATGCCGAAGCGGTGGATACCAGCTTGGCAGCAGCCCGTGCGTGTAAACCCAATTTATTTATTATTGTGATGGAGTTTTCAAGCATATCAATACAAGCGAATAGGGATAGAGTGGATACCATATCGGCCAAACCGTTCTGTGTCTAGGTAATATAGGCGCTGGTTCGACAAGGGTTTAGGTGTTTATATTGAGAATCTTAAACATTAAGTTCACGATGACGCACTTGCACGTTAGAAAACTCGTTTTGATACGCGGCAAACAATCGTTCTGCCATGTAGACACTGCGGTGTTGACCACCTGTGCAACCAATGCTGACGGTCATGTATGTACGGTTGTTTGCTTCAAACTGAGGTAGCCATTTTTTCAGGAAGCCTTGAATGTCGTTAAACATTTCGATCACATGCTCATCATCTTGTAAAAACGCCTGAATCGAAGGATCTTGGCCCGTGAATTGGCGCAAAGCTGGGTCCCAATAAGGGTTAGGTAAGCAGCGCACATCAAACACAAGATCGCTGTCCTTAGGGATACCGTGCTTGAAACCGAAGGATTCAAACAGCAGTGACATGTCTGCACCTTGTTTTTGCACCACGCGTTCTTTTGATCATGCTACGTAATTGGTGCATCGATAAGTGAGTGGTATCCACGGTTAAATCTGCCATATCTGCAATGTGTTGCAGTACGGCTTTTTCTCTGTCGATGGCTTCAAGAAGCGGTACATCTGGCCCGGTAAGTGGGTGCTTACGTCGTGTGGCGCTAAAGCGGGTCAGCAATGTGTCGCTGTGGGCGTCGAGGTAAATAATCTCAAGTTGACATTGTTTGCGGTCAAGTTGATGAATGATTTCAGAGAAGTTAGCTAAATCCGCTTGAATATTACGCGCATCAATACTCACGGCAACAGAGCTCATTTGCCCTTGGCCGGATTGAATTTGGTCAAGCAGGTTTTGTAATAAGCCAACAGGCAGGTTATCAATGCAATAGAAACCCAGGTCTTCAAGTAGGTCTAAGGCGGTACTTTTACCCGAACCGCTGCGTCCACTGATAACCACAAGTTTCATGTCATAACCTTTCGTTTTGTTTATTAAGCCGTTGCCAGTTGATACAGCTCGTCATGGCCCTTAGCGGAGCGTAATTTATTACGATATTCTTCTTGGCTGAATCTTTCCGCCAACATACTAAGGGTTTGTAAATGTTGCTCAGTGGCTTCAGCTGGCACTAATAACACAAATACGATATCGACAGGTTTACGGTCAATTGAGTCGTAATCAATGGGTTCATCAAGAATGAAGAGAGCACCAATGGTGTCTTCACATTCCTCTAAGCGAGAATGAGGGATCGCTATGCCTTCGCCAATACCGGTACTGCCGAGTTTTTCTCTTGCAATGAGGCGTTCATAGATGTCATCAGCTTGAGCATCTTTGATATTGGAAGCAAGGAATTGACTAACATGTTGTATTAGCTTCTTTTTGCTACTGCATTGCGCACCCATTTGGGTGCGCTCAGGGGTTAAGATATTTGAGATACGAGAGGTCATATGACGTTAGTGATTACTTCCGTGACGGTGATTAACCATTTTTTCTTTGTGTTTAATTAGTTGTCTGTCTAGCTTGTCGGTCATGCCGTCAATTGCTGCATACATATCATCATTGTCAGCATTGGCATGTAGTTCAGCGCCAGATACATGCATGGTGGCTTCTGCTTTTTGGGTTACTTTTTCCACAGTGAGCGTCACTTGTACATTGGTAATATTATCAAAGTGTCGTTCCAGTTTTTCTATCTTGGAGTGGACATAGTCCTTAAGGGCTTGAGTCACTTCAACATGGTGGCCGCTGATATTAATTTGCATAGATGGCTCCTACTGTCTGCACTCCGAAATGGAGTACGTGAATGTGCTGATAACCTTTAGTATAGGCTACCGGCGAAAAACCAGTGTAGCTGTTTACCAAAACAGGTAGGCAAACAATTAAACCAAGCGTTTACGCTCGTTTGACGGTGGAATGTGCATCGCCTCACGGTACTTGGCTACGGTTCTACGTGCAACCTTAATGCCTTCTTCTTCTAAGATATTCGCAATTTTACTGTCACTTAACGGCTTCTTCGCACTTTCTACGGCGATGAGTTTTTTAATCATAGCTCGTATAGCCGTGGAAGAGCACTCACCACCACTGGTGGTACTAACATGGCTTGAGAAGAAATATTTTAACTCAAAAATACCCGCTGGTGTGTGCATGTATTTTTGTGTGGTCACACGTGAAATTGTGGACTCGTGCATACCGACGGCTTCAGCAATATCATGTAACACAAGGGGCTTCATTGCTTCATCCCCTTGTTCTAAAAAGTCTTGTTGGTATTCCACAATTTTCATGGCGACTTTTAACAACGTATCGTTACGACTTTGTAAGCTTTTCAAGAACCAGCGTGCTTCTTGTAAATGGTCTTTTATGAAGTTGTTGTCAGCACTGCTATCTGCGCGCTTCACCATAGACGCATAGTGGTCATTGATGCGCAGTTTTGGCGCAATCTCAGGGTTTAGCTCAACACGCCACTCCCCTTTGATTTTACGCACCATAACATCAGGAATAACATATTCACTGGTTTGTGGGTCAATTTGGGAGCCCGGACGCGGGTTTAATTCTTGAATGCCGCGAATGACTGTTTTCAGCTCTTCTTCTTTGACTTTTAGTTTACGCATCAGTGCTGCGTAATCTTTTGCACCGAGTAAATCAATGTATTGGTCAATCAATGTTTGAGCTAACGGTAACCATGGTGTTTCTTGTGGTAATTGGCGCAATTGTAACGATAAGCATTCTTGTAGATTTCGCGCGCAAACACCGCTTGGCTCGAACTGTTGAAGTAGGTTGAGCACCGCTTCTACTTCGTCTAATTCGATGTCTAATTCAGGGTCAAGTGATTCGACAATTTCATCCAGCTGTACTTTTAGATAGCCGTCATCATCTACGCCCTCAATGATATTGATCGCAATGAGATGATCGTTATCTGACATTGGAGTTAGGTTAAGTTGCCATAACAAATGGTCTTGCAGGTCGTCAGTGCTGCCGTTACGGCTGTCCATATCGTAATCTTCACCGGACGAACCTGATGAATGATTCTCAGTCATGGAAGTAGGGGCAGCAGAGGCTTGCCAAGTATCGTCCCAATCGCTATCTGTTGAAAGCTCATCAGGAATATTTTCGCTCCAATCATCGGCAGCGGTTGGTTCATCTGATGTGTGTTCGTCGCTTGGGGTGACTACTTCGACTTTCTCTTCACTTTGTGAATTGATGTCTTGATTGTTATCGCCTTCAAACTCTTCGTCAACATCCAGCAATGGGTTTGAATCCAATGCATTTTGAATTTCTAGTTGCAGGTCCAGTGTTGAAAGCTGTAATAAACGAATGGCCTGTTGCAGCTGAGGAGTCATGGTCAGCTGTTGACCCATTTTTAATTGGAGCGAGGCTTTCATATATTACTGCTTAATCCCATAGCGCGTTTGACCCATTGTAATGAATATACAAGATTACAACTTAAAGTCATCACCTAAATAAATATCTTTCACTTGTTGGTTCGATAACACATCGTCAGCGGAGCCTTCAGCGATGATATGACCATTACCTACGATATAAGCTTTCTCGCAGATATCAAGTGTTTCACGTACGTTATGGTCGGTAATCAGTACACCTAGACCGCGTTTTTTTAATTGTTTTACAATACTTTTTATATCGCCGACCGATATGGGATCAACGCCCGCAAATGGTTCGTCTAATAAAATAAATGACGGTTCAGCCGCAAGGGCTCTGGCAATTTCTACTCGACGTCGTTCACCACCGGATAACGCCATGCCCAAGCTGTCACGAATATGTTGAATATGAAATTCATCTAATAAACTTTCAAGTTTTTCTTTGCGTTCAGTATGGCTTAATTCTTTGCGGGTTTCTAAGATGGCCATGATGTTATTGGCGACGGTGAGCTTACGAAAAATGGAGGCTTCTTGTGGCAAGTAGCCAATTCCTTTTTGCGCGCGGCCATGCATGGGTAAATCGGTAATATCAGTGTCATCAATTAATACACGGCCCTTGTCTGACGCAACCAAGTTTACAATCATGTAAAAACAGGTTGTTTTACCTGCACCGTTGGGTCCAAGTAAGCCTACAATTTGACCGCTTTCAATGGATATGGAAACATCTTTAACTACTTGGCGTGGGCCGTAGCTTTTCGCTAAATTTTGCGCTTGCAATATTGCCATTGCGTTAAGGTTCCTTATCCTTTTTAGGCTGAATTACCATGTGGATACGATTTTCTTGTTCTTGGCTTTCAGCTTTTACTCTTTGTTCTTTTATTAGGTATACAATTTTTTCACCAGAAAAAATATTACCCTGTTTTTCAAGGCCCGCATTATTCAATAATGTTAATTGATCAATTTTTGTGTTGTAAATAATGGTTTCACCATAGGCAAGGGTTTTACCTTCATTGGCGTTTAACGTTTGCTCATAGCGTGCGGGTGTTCCTTTGGCAACGATTTTTTGTAAGCCTTCCGTCGTGCGAAATAAAACGATTTTTTCAGCTTCAATGTTCAGTGAACCTTGTTGCATTTTTACATTGCCGACGTAAATAATTTCACCTTTTATTTTATCTAAAGAGGCGGAGTCACTGGCAATGTGAATTTCTTGTTCGCTATCCCCTGGTAATGCGAAGCAGTTAAGGCTGCTGAGCAAAAGGGCGAGGGTGATGAGAATGTTACTGTGCCTTTGGATCATGGCGTCCTCTCACTTGTGATTTAAACTTTACAAATTGCGTATCTAATAAAATAGTCATACCAGTAGCGAGTAGTTCACTGTATTGACTTTCAATGGCAACTGGATCATCAGTGTCGGCTATTTGACTGATTAAGTCTATATTTAGGCTGTTTGTTGATAGGGTGAAATCACCCCCTTTCGGGCTTAGTGGCACAATTGTCACATTGCCTTTTAGCAATATATTTTTTTGCTGCTGTAGGTGGCCGGTGTCACTGCGCACACCCCATCTAGGCTCGCCTGCTTCATAAAGAATAATAGAAGGCTCCTTTAGTTCGGTGATGTCGTTTTTAGGGAAATGGGTTGCTTTAAGCGCATTGATTTTGCGTGAAAGTTCACCGTTATTTTCGAAACTGTGCGCCGCTAAGTTTTCGACGATGTAATCAGGCTCTTGATCGATGAGGTCTTGGGCAACAATCTCGACGGTGGCTTGGTGGTCGTCCAGTGCAAGGTAGGCCACCACGGCCAAAGCGGTGAGAATCGTGAGGATATAACGCTTGCGCATTAAATCACTCCAGCTCGTAGCAAGTCATGCATATTGATAACCCCCACTACTTGGCCGTTATCTAGGGACACGAGTGCATTGATTTTCTTTTCTTCCATGACCGCAAGCGCCTCAGCCGCTAATTTTTCGGGGTTAATCGTGGCGCAATCTTTAGTCATAGCAAGCTCTACGGGTGTGGTATGAAAGTCCACATCTTTATCTAACGCTCGACGTAAATCACCATCGGTAAAGATACCAGCCAGTGTGCCTTCAGGGGTGAGCACGGTGGTCATGCCAAGGCCTTTCTGTGTCATTTCCATTAGTGCGTCTTTAATGGGAGTCCCTAGCGCCACTTTTGGGATCTGGCTGCCGCAATGCATAATGGTTTTTACTTTAAGCAGTAGGCGACGTCCTAGGCTGCCACCAGGGTGGCTAAACGCAAACTCTTCTGCGGTGAAGCCGCGAGCTTCAAGTAATGATATGGCCAGTGCATCTCCCATGACTAGGGCAACAGTGGTGCTGGAGGTTGGTGCTAGGTCTAGGGGGCAAGCTTCTTTATCGACACCTACGTTAAGGTGGCTGTCGGCGGCTTTGGCAAGCGTTGAGTTGTCATTGCCTGTCATGGCGATTAATGGCACATGTAAGCGTTTAATCAGCGGAATAAGGGTAGTAACTTCAGATGATTCGCCAGAATTAGATAAAGCAATCACCACATCGTCTGCGGTGATCATGCCCATGTCACCATGGGCGGCTTCACCTGGGTGCACAAAAAAGCTGGGTGTGCCGGTGCTGGCTAATGTAGCGGCGATTTTATTGCCGATATGCCCTGATTTACCCATGCCTGAGACCACAACACGGCCCTTGCAATGAATCATTAATTCACAGGCTTTGTTAAAAGCGGTGTTATCGAGTTTGTTCAGCATGCCGTTTACGGCATTTCGCTCAGCCTTGATGGTACGCTGAGCGGATTCAATGTAACTGATAGATCGCATCTTTATTCTTTACCTTACAACTGTCTTAGGATCAGGCTTGAGTGAATAGTAAACCTAAATAACTAACATAGGCTAATAACAACAGGGTACCGGCACTGCGACCAACTCGCCCTTTACGGCGAAAGCCATAAATAAAGGCAATCAGCAGCGTTGTTAGAATCAGCATCGTGCCGTAATCACGGTATAAAACTTCGTCTCCAATAACGGTATTGGCCACTAAACCAGGAATCGGCATAACCGCGAGTAAATTAAAGATATTTGAGCCGATAACATTACCAATCGCAATATCATGGTGACCTTTTAAGGCACTGGTTACGCTTGCCGCAAGTTCTGGCAGGCTGGTACCAATGGCGACGATGGTTAAGCCAATAATCAGTTCACTGATACCAAAATAACGTGCAACATCTACGGCACCCCAAACCAATAGTTTGGCACTGATCATTAGGGCCACTAAACCGATGACTAACCACATAATACTTTTGGCGGTGGATGTTCCCTCGATAGCTTCGACTTCATCTTCGCCTAAACCGCCGATTTCTTGTTCGCTGCTTTCATGAAATAGCCAAAACAAAGTGATGACCAAGCATATGAGCATGATGACGCCATCCCAAAAGCTTAATTCAAGGTCTTGTAACACTAGGCCAGCAATAACGGTAACAAGTAATAAAATAGGAATTTCTTTTTTTAGCATTCTGCCTTGAATAGGCAGCGGTGCGATGAGTGCTGTTATACCGAGAACCAAACCAATATTGGTAATGTTAGAACCCAGTGCATTACCAATGGCAAGAATACCTGAGCCTTCTAGCGAGGCCGTGGCGCTGACAAAAATCTCCGGTGCGCTGGTACCAAGAGAGACGATGGTCATACCGATTAATAAAGGCGACATGCCAAAATTACGAGCGGTGGCGGCGGCCCCCAGCACAAAGCGGTCGGCACTCCATACTAAAACCACCAATCCAACAATGATTGCTAAGCTAGCTGTTAACATCTTTTCCACTCTTAAAATTCAATAGTTGGCGCATTTTACAGGCTTTTGCAGGCCTAACAAGCACGCCATAAGTTGTGGCTTAAGCAGTTGCAGCTATGCTCTAAAATGAGGATTAACGATTTAACAATAGACAAAGGATGGTTGGCTGCATGTCGTTAAAAGCGCAAACCTTTGTAGAATGCCGACATATGAGTTTTAGGCATGAAGATAACGCGATCTTCAAGGGTATCAATTTGTCTATTAAGCGTGGACAAATAACCGTTATTTTAGGTCCGAGTGGGACGGGTAAGACCACACTCCTTAAGTTATTTTGTGGTCAACTCCTGTCTGATACGGGTGAGGTGCTAGTCGATGGCCAAGACTTAAGTGAATTAAGCCGAGCGGACTTACTGCATTTGCGTAAGCGCATGAGTTTGTTGTTTCAAAGTGGCGCACTGTTTACAGATCTCACTGTATTTGAGAATGTCGCGTTTGCTCTACGAGAACATACCCAGCTCCCTGAACATATGATTCGAGACTTGGTGTTATTGCGCTTGGATTCCGTGGGCTTACGCGGGACGGCGCAATTGATGCCTTCACAGTTATCCGGTGGCATGGCTAGGCGCGTGGCATTGGCCCGCAGTCTTGCACTTGACCCTGAATTCATCATGTATGACGAGCCATTTACTGGCCAAGACCCTATCTCTATGGGCGTGCTCATTAACTTGATTCGCCAAGTGCATTCTGACCTCAACCTTACCTCTGTATTAGTTAGTCATGATGTGAAAGAGGCTCTGAGTATTGCTGATCAAGTGTTTGTTTTAGCGCAAGGTAAAATCATAGGCGCGGGCACGCCAGAACAAATTCGTCAAAGCGATAACCCCCTAGTTAAGCAATTTTTATATGGCGAGGTTCATGGCCCTGTACCGTTTCATTATCCGGCCCCCGAATTGACTGAGCAGGTGTTAAGCCATGATTAATTTGGTAGTGACCACAGGGCAGCGCTGCATGTTCGTGTGCCAGATGATTGGGCGCAGTGGTGTGTTCTTATCTCAAATTTTGGGCTGGGGCAGCGGATTTAAAGCGCCTGTGAGCAGAGTGATTAAGCAGGTTTATCAAATAGGCGTGCTGTCTTTGCCGATTATTCTGGTGTCAGGCGTGTTCGTGGGTATGGTGCTCGCGCTGCAAGGTTATTCAATTTTAAGCAGTTATGGCTCGCAAGAAGCGGTTGGCCAAATGGTCGCGCTATCTCTGTTACGTGAATTTGGCCCAGTGGTCAGTGCGTTGCTATTTGTTGGCCGAGCTGGGTCGGCGTTGACCGCTGAAATTGGTTTGATGAAAACCACTGAGCAGTTATCGGCCATGGAAATCATGGGGGTTGACCCCTTAAAAAGGGTTTTTTCACCACGATTATGGGCGGGGGTTATAAGCCTTCCGTTATTGGCGGCGTTGTTTAGCTTGTTGGGAATTTATGGCGGCGCATTTGTGGCGGTGAACATACTGGGGGTTTATGAAGGCTCTTATTGGGCCAACATGCAAGGCTCGGTACTGTTTTATGACGATGTGATCAAAGGGCTCATTAAGGCCCTCGTATTTGCATTTGTGACCACTTGGATTGCCCTGTTTCATGGTTGGAATGCGAAACCAACATCGGACGGGATTAGTCGAGCAACAACGGCGACTGTGGTGCAAGGGGCGTTAGCGGTTTTAGGTTTGGACTTTATATTAACGGCCGTCATGTTAGGCGGATTTTAGGAGCATATTATGCACAAGAGATCCTTAGAGTTAGGTGTGGGCGCGTTTGTGATCATGTCGATAATTGCTTTATTGTTATTGGCATTAAACGTCAGCGGATTGCGTTACCAAAGTGATGCCGATATTTATCATCTTTATGCGCGCTTCGAAAATTTATCTGGTTTAAGTGAGCGCGCAAAAGTGTCGTTATCGGGCGTGACCATTGGTCGCGTAGTTGAGATTAAATTAGATACACAGGATTATGTAGCGGTTGTAAAAATGGCCATAAAAAAAGGGATTCCGTTATCCCTAGATACGTCGGCGTCTGTTTTAACATCGGGTTTGCTGGGGGAAAAATACATTGGTTTAAGTGTGGGCGCAGATGAAGAAACGCTATTGAGTGGTGATGTCATAGAAGACACGCAATCGGCAATTGTTCTTGAAGAATTAATTGGTCAATTCTTGTTTAGTCGAAGCAGTGATTAATGATGAACGTTAATTATCCTCCCTCATCATTATTGCTTCGCCACAGTGTATCGCTGTTTGTAATGGTCATAAGTTTACTGTGCTCATCCATTAGCTTTGCTGATTCAAACCCTCAACAAGCGCATCGTTTGATAGCTGAGCGAATTGATAAATTACTGGCGGAAATTCAATCAAGTAAGCAGACAAAAACATTATCAGATGAACAAAAAATAGCCTTGGTTGACCACAAATTAGGTGAAATCGTCGATTTTAAGCGCATAGCCCGTCGGGTGATGGCAAAGCATTTTAAAAGAGCGACAAAAGAGCAAAGGCAGCGGTTCTTAATCGTATTTAAATCCAGCTTACTCAATACTTACGCTAAGGGACTGTGGGAGTTTAACAACTATAAAGTGAACGTCTTACCGCTTAAAGAAGGCAAGCAAACTCAGCGTAATACTCAAGTGGGTATCGAAGTGATTACATCAGGTGGGCAGGTTTTCCCAGTGACACAAAGTTTGTTTTATGATCACAAAGAGAATAAATGGATGGTGCAAAATGTCATTATTAATGGCATTAACATGGGCTTGTTGTTTCGGGATCAGTTCTCCCGTTTAGTGGCGCAAAGTAATGGTAATATTGATTTAGCCATTAGCGGGTGGACATCAGAAGTGTCGAACGACAAAGCAAATCAAGACACCACCGATGATGAGCAGGAGGACGAATAATGCCGGTTCAGCAAATCGAAAAACACAAAGCAGGCGCTTACGGTGTGATTGGTGATTTAACCTTTGAAAGCGTGATTCATGTGGAGCAAGAAGGGTTCAGTGCCATAAACGATAGTGCATCTGATTTGGTATTCGATTTAAGCGGCGTGCAAAAATGCAGCAGTGCCGCACTGGCATTGTTGTTAAGTTGGGTGCGTGCATGCCAAGAAAGTGGTGTGAAAGTGTCATTTAAAGCCCCACCGGCACAGTTGCGGCTGATGATTGAAAGTGCCCATTTACAAGCCATAATCCCGCTTACGGCATAGATAGAATGTGAGCTGGCGGGTATTTTACACTTCGCTATTAGTACGCCTTTCCGCTATAATTCCCGCCTTTATTTTTTATGTCGTCAATTCCAAGTCCCATCGGAGAGACCTATGAGCCCAGAAGACCTACAAACATTGCTAGAAGAAAAGCTTCCGCATTGCCAGGTATCGGTGGATGGTGATGGTTACAAATATGAAATCACCGTAGTAACAGATGAATTCGAAGGCTTGAATCCTGTTAAGCGCCAGCAATATGTTTATGCGGCCCTAAACGAAAAAATCACGGACGGCAGCGTACACGCAGTAACCATTAAAACTTATACGCAAGCCCAATGGGCTCAACAACAATCTTAATAAAGTAGCCGTATTATGCCAGCATTGGACAAACTGATTATTCAAGGTGGGCCACCCGTTTCGGGTGAGATCCGCATTTCGGGCGCTAAAAATTCAGCGCTACCAATTATTGCCGCCACGTTACTTGCAGATACCCCGATTACCATTGGCAACTTGCCGCATTTGCATGACGTGACCACCATGATCAACTTACTTGGCACTATGGGTGTTGATGTGATCATGGGTGAAGATTACGCCATCGAAGTGAACGCTAATAACATCAAAACCTTAGTGGCACCGTACGAATTGGTCAAAACCATGCGTGCCTCTATTCTGGTACTCGGCCCGTTAGTGGCCCGTTTTGGTGAGGCACAAGTATCCTTGCCAGGCGGTTGTGCCATTGGTTCACGCCCTGTTGATATTCACTTATCGGGTCTTGAAGCCATGGGCGCTACCATTGTGGTAGAAGAAGGGTATGTGAAAGCCACAACCGATGGCCGCTTAAAAGGCGCCAACATCTTCATGGACACTGTCACCGTAACCGGTACAGAGAACTTGTTAATGGCTGCTGTATTAGCCGACGGCGTGACCTTGCTTGAAAACGCGGCTCGTGAGCCAGAAGTGGTCGACTTAGCCGAATGCCTAATTACCATGGGCGCAAAAATCACCGGTCACGGCACCGATGTGATTCGTGTTGAAGGGGTTGAAAGTCTGCATGGTGGTCACTACAACGTGATGCCTGACCGTATCGAAACGGGCACGTACTTAGTGGCGGCTGCGGCGACAGGCGGTCGAATTAAATTAAAAGATACCCGTGCTGATATTCTTGAAGCAGTTTTACATAAGCTTGAAGAAGCCGGTGCAAAAATCGAAGTGGGCGAAGACTGGATCAGCCTCGATATGGTTGGTCGCGAATTAAAAGCGGTGAGTGTTAAAACGGCACCGTACCCTGCGTTCCCAACGGATATGCAAGCGCAATTTTTAGTGATGAACATCGTTGCGAATGGCAGTGCAACCGTCACCGAAACCATTTTTGAAAATCGCTTTATGCACGTGCAAGAACTTGCCCGCATGGGTGCTCAAGTCGCTTTAGAAGGTAATACGTGTATCACCAAAGGCGGCGATAAATTAAAAGGTGCTCCGGTTATGGCCACCGACCTACGCGCATCCGCCAGTTTGGTGATTGCTGCGTTAATGGCCGAAGGTGAAACTGTGGTTGATCGTATTTATCACATTGACCGTGGTTACGAGTGCATCGAAGAGAAATTGCAATTATTGGGCGCTAACATTCGCCGCGTGCCAAACTAGGCCGAAGCATCAAGGATTTAACATGAGCCAGCAGCCATTGACCATTGCGTTATCCAAGGGTCGAATTTTAGATGACACACTGCCGCTTTTTGCTGAAGCGGGCATTGTGCCAGCAGAAGACATTAAAAAAAGTCGTAAACTGATTTTTGATACCAATCATGAGCACATTAAACTTGTGGTCATTCGAGCCACTGACGTGCCGACGTATGTTCAATACGGTGCCGCGGATATCGGCGTTGCCGGTAAAGACGTATTAATGGAAGCCGACAGTACCGGTTTGTATGAACCACTCGACTTAAATATCGCTACATGCCGTTTAATGACAGCAGCACTTAAAGATGCCGTTATTCCAGAGGGGCGCATTAAAGTGGCCTCAAAATTTGTGGGTGTGACGAAGCGTTATTTTGCTGAGCAAGGTAAACAAGCGGACATCATCAAATTATATGGCGGTATGGAATTAGCGCCGATCATGGGGCTGGCGGATTTAATTGTCGATATCGTCGATACCGGTAATACCTTAAAAGCCAATGGTCTTGAAGAGCGTGATTTAATTGCGCCGATTAGCTCTCGTTTGGTTGTGGGCAAAGCGGCCATGAAAATGAAGCATCGTCAGATCCAACCGATTATTGATAAATTAGCTCAAGCGGTAGAGCGTAGACGTTAAACAAATGACGTTAAGTCATCAGCTCTAAGTTGTAGATAGTTAAAGTGCAGTAAGCCAAAAGTGTAAGAGGCAAGTATGTCGTTTCAAATGCGAACGTTAGATAGCCAGCAAGCAGACTTCACCCAAGCCATGGATGATTTGTTATCGTGGGAATCGGTATCCGATCAACAAGTGCAGCAAACGGTTTTAGATATTCTGCATCAAATTAAAAACCGTGGTGATGAAGCGGTTATTGAATTCAGCAATCGCTTTGACCATCTACAGGTTAATAGCATGGCGCAACTTGAAATTGGCCAAGCTGAGCTACAAGCTGCCCTTGAAAATTTACCCGCGGAACAACGTACCGCATTATTAGAAGCTGCCAAGCGCGTGCGTCGTTACCACGACAAACAGCGCAGCGAATCTTGGCAGTATCAAGAAGCCGATGGCACCGTGTTAGGTCAGCAAGTCACAGCCATGGATCGTGTCGGCATTTATGTGCCTGGCGGAAAAGCGGCGTACCCATCAAGTGTGTTGATGAATGCGATTCCTGCACATGTAGCGGGCGTGAAAGAAATAATCATGGTTGTACCAACACCCGGTGGTGAAGTTAACCAGCTTGTTTTAGCCGCGGCCGCGGCCGCGGGCGTGACCCGTTGCTTTACCGTTGGTGGCGCGCAAGCGATTGCCGCATTAGCATACGGCACCGAAACCATCCCTAAAGTCGATAAAATTGTAGGCCCTGGTAATATTTATGTGGCCACTGCAAAACGCTTTGTGTTTGGCGAAGTGGGCATTGATATGATTGCTGGCCCATCCGAAATTTTAGTGGTGTGTGACGGCAAAACCGACCCAGATTGGATCGCCATGGATTTGTTTAGCCAAGCCGAACACGACGAAGACGCACAATCCATTTTAATTTCTTGGGATGGCGACTACTTAAAACAAGTTGAAGCCAGTATTCAAAAATTACTACCGACCATGGAGCGTGAAGCCATTATTCGCGCATCGTTGAGCGGTCGCGGTGCGTTAGTCAAAGTACAAAACGAACAAGAAGCCATTGATCTTGCTAATCGTATTGCGCCTGAGCACTTGGAATTATCGGTTGAAGAACCTGAAGCGATGGCGAAACAGATTCGCCACGCAGGTGCGATTTTTATGGGTCGCTACACCGCGGAAGCATTGGGCGATTACTGTGCCGGACCAAATCACGTACTGCCTACTTCAGGCACGGCGCGTTTTTCTAGCCCGCTTGGCGTGTACGATTTCCAGAAACGCAGCTCATTAATTATGTGCAGTGCCGATGGCGCCAGTGAAATGGGTAAAGTGGCTTCAGTCTTGGCGAGAGGTGAGTTCGTTAACCGCACACGCCCGTTCGGCCGAATACCGCATCAAGGATTAAAGTGAGTTTGGTATTTATCTGATTTTGCAAGGATATATTTAAGCACTCGCTTTAATTTGGTGAGACAAAGTATTTTTAACATTCAATTTTTATGTAGATAGGATTAATAATGAATAAGTTTTTAGTGCCGCTTTTAATAGTGTTATTTTCAAACTTGGCCAATGCGGCAGACTCTGCGCCCACAGATTTAACTGGAAAGGACTTACAAATTATTTCAACCGGTACCCCGCGTGTATACATATACAATGCTCTTATTCAAGGTTGTACAGATAGCACAACGCCAGTACTCATTTTAGGCGGAGTAGATGAAAATCCCTTAGGAAAAGAAATATACTCGGCTTTGTTAATGGCGAAAGCATCAGGGAAAAAAATCATATTACAGTCTAGCAAATGCTGGTCTGAGCGATCTATGCCGGAAATAACGTCAATGTATATTAAAGACTAAAAAGTACAAATGCTTTTTCGATAGCATTAAAAAGTTGTTTTACCAGTAAACCCTAACGTTTCTAACCTTAGGGTTTTTGTTTAAGAGAAACTCACATGTCTCGTGTTAAAAAACTCATACGCCAAGAAATTTTAGATTTAAGTGCTTATCCCGTACCAAGTGCTGCGGGCATGCTTAAGCTTGATGCCATGGAGAACCCGTACATTTGGCCAGCGGTTGCCCGTGAAGCGTGGGCTGATTTATTAAAAGACGTGCCGATTAATCGCTACCCAGATGCGAGTGGGCAAATGGTGAAAGACGCCCTGCGTGAAGAAATGGGTGTGAATGAGCAGTACGATATTTTATTGGGCAATGGCAGTGATGAGATTATTCAAATGCTGGCCATGGCGGTGGCAAAACCGGGTGCGACTATTTTAGCGCCAGAGCCGGGTTTTGTGATGTACAAAATGATCGCTATTTTTTGCGGCCTTAATTATGTAGGTGTGCCTTTAACCGCTGACTTTGAACTGGACGAGCCCGCCATGTTAGCGGCCATAGCTGAACATGACCCTGAACTGATTTTTCTTGCTCAGCCCAATAACCCAACCGGTAACCTTTGGGATCAAGGCGCTATTAAACATATTATAGAGGCGTCTCAAGGTTTGGTTGTGTTAGATGAAGCCTATACCGCCTTTACCGATGCGGATCACTTAAATCTATTAGAAAAATACGATCATGTATTAGTGATGCGTACCCTATCAAAAGTAGGCTTAGCGGGTTTGCGTTTAGGTTTGTTGATTGGCTCTAAAGAATGGTTAGGTGAGTTAGAAAAAATTCGCATGCCTTATAATATTAACTCGTTAACTCAAGCCAGTGCTTTATTTGCGTTAGAGCATTTTGATATGCTGGTGATGCAAACCGAACAATTACGCGTAGACCGAGTGGTACTTATGAACGATCTGGCGGCTATTAGTGGTCTGGAGATTTTTCCAAGTGAGGCGAATTTTGTATTAGTGCGTACACCAGATGGCATGGCGCGCAATTGGTTTGAAGATTTAAAAGAAAAAGGCATTTTAATTAAGTGTTTAGATGGCGGCCACCCACTACTGAAAAACTGCTTGCGTATTACGGTGGGCACCACAGATCAAAATCAACGTTTAGTGAACGCATTGAATGAGATCGCACTATCAGGTTCAGTGCAGTAATCATTAGGAGAAGTATTTATGAAAACGTGGACCGTTTATTTATCCGGTGAAATTCATACTGATTGGCGCCAGCAAATCGAACAGGGTGCGCAAGCATTCAATCTACCTGTTGTATTTACCTCTGCTGTGACCAATCACGAAGCCAGTGACGCAGCAGGCGATGTATTAGGCGCAGAAGAGAACAGCTTTTGGCGCGATCATAAATCATCAAAAGTGAATTCAATTCGTACTAAAAACATGATCGAGCATTGCGACATGGCCGTGGTACGCTTTGGTGATAAATACAAACAATGGAATGCCGCATTTGATGCGGGTATGTGCGCTGCGTTAGGCAAACCTTATGTTACATTGCATGATGAAAGCATAATTCACCCGTTAAAAGAAGTGGATGGTGCAGCCATGGCGTGGGCACAAACCCCCGAGCAAATTGTTGAAATTCTAAAGTATGTGATTGCCGAAAAATAAAACATCACAACATTAAAAATAAATCATAAAAGCCAGTTTAGAGAGTACTAAATTGGCTTTTTTGTTTTTATAGTTTGTTTTAATTAAGCGTACACTGATGCAATGCATCAAGCTTGGCGCTTACTTAATGTGTTTGCATATTGGCGTGGCGTTAAACCAAACTGTTGAGTAAAGCGGCTAGAGAAACGGCTTTGCGATTGATAGCCACAAGCCAGTGAAACATCTAGCTGGCTTTTAGATTCTTGTAACAGGCTCAGCGCATAACCCATACGAATCTCGGTTAATATTTGTCGAAAGCTTGAGCCTTCACTGGCCAGCTTGCGAATAAGAGTCGCACGACTCATGGAAAAGTGCGCAGCCACAATATCTAATTTATGATCCTCGCCTGGGCTATTGCTTAGGTAGCGCGCTATTTTTTCACTTAAATGAGACACCGCGTTTGGAAATAATAATGTGAGCTGATTCGTTTCTCGCAGTGCTTGGTAAAACCCAAGTAACAATTGTTTTTGGGTCTCGATAGATAAATTTTTGTCGGCCATTTCAGTTAACATATTAAAGCAATAAATCAGTGCTTCAGTTGTTTTTATTCTCGGCTCAGCCGATCGCGGTAACGGTGTTTCATCTTGCAGCCATTGCTCTGGCGGTGGCTCAAGTAACGTGAGTACTTGAGAATAAAAAATATCATGGCGTGTCATATTGGTGAACGTCAAATACTGGTTAGCAGGCACAACTAACCAGTCTTTTTGGTCAAACTCTAATGCGTTGTCTCGCCATAAAAGTTGCTTATAGCCTTTTTTAACCCAGATAATAGTCGGCGCATACACAAGCACATTGTGCAGAGGTTGCTTCAGTACACTGTGAAACTGACCGGTTTGTACAATAGCTTGTTGCATAGCGCCTCGTGGATTGGTTTATTCGTTAACAAATGTACTGGTTAAGCGCGCGTTACCCAGTGATGTTGCGTTGAGCATGAAGCCAACAACGGCGTTGGATGCATTATCGGGTATGTCGAGCTTTTCTGTTGGTAAGGCCCACACCGTGAACTGGTAGCGGTGCATGCCATGGCCTTTTGGTGGGCAGGGGCCGCCATAGCCTTTGATGCCGTAATCATTCCTTTTTTCTTTGGCCTGCTTCAGTTTACTCGAAGCACCGTGAGCCATTGTGGTGAGCGACGCGGGGATATCTAAAACCACCCAGTGCCAAAAACCACTCTCTGTAGGGGCGTCAGGGTCATAAGCGGTTATGGCAAAACTCTTCGTACCTTTCGGCGCATCGCTCCAGTTTAATTGGGGCGATTCATTGTTGCCGCTACAGCCAAAACCATTGAAGCTCAGTGCGTGTTTCATGCGTGAGCCCTCTTGGATGTCTGTGCTTGTTAGGCTGAAGGCGAGGCTTGTTAGGGGCGTCATAGCCAATAGTGCTAATAAAAGTGTGGTTTTCATTGAGATCTCCTTTTAAATGAGGATTCAACTATAAGGCGGTTTGATGGACTGGAATTTACACAAAGGATCAATATTTACATTTATTGAGTTATTTTGATACTTATTGATGTTTTTATAGGGGCGCCGTAAATCAAGTTATTGTCTTCTACACATGCTTAGTGGCGAGAAATAACCGTATCATTTATCACAGCTCAATTACTCGACTGCATTTACTGCCTAGTTTCTTTTGATAAAAACGGCATGCTGTTCAGCGTGTTTATTAACGCGTACTGCTCAGAAAGATTTAACACTCAGTAATGCTCACAGCAAGGCCACCCAATGATGTCTCTTTGTATTTATGAGACATTTCCAAGCCGGTCTGCTTCATGGCCTGTATGCAACTATCGAGCGGCATAAAATGCTTGCCGTTACCGCGAAGGGCTAAGCTAGCGGCGGTATAGGCTTTAATCGCACCAAAACCGTTGCGCTCAATGCAAGGAACTTGTACTAAGCCTGCAACGGGGTCGCAGGTCATACCTAAGTGATGTTCAAGTGCAATTTCTGCGGCATTTTCAATTTGTTCTGTGGTGCCGCCACGAACCGCACATAAACCGGCTGCCGCCATGGCCGATGCGCTGCCCACTTCACCTTGGCAGCCAACCTCAGCACCGGATATAGAACTTTTGTGTTTGATTAATCCTCCGATAGCGCCTGCCGTTAACAGGAATTCTTGGGCTTGTTCTTCGTGGCCATTTTCATGTTTCATAAAATAATACAGCACAGCAGGCACAACGCCTGCTGCACCATTAGTTGGTGCGGTGACCACCATGTGCCCGGCGGCATTTTCTTCATTAACGGCCATAGCGTAGGCGCACAGCCAATCATTAACCGTGCAAGTAGGATCGGCATTATCTAATTGTTGATACAGTTGCTTTGCGCGGCGCTGAATGTGTAATTCACCGGGCAGTATCTCGTCAGCATTCAAACCTAATTTAATGCAGTTTTGCATGGCGGACCATAAAGTAGCCAGTTGTTCATCTACTGCTTTTTTGGAGTTAAAGCATAGCTCATTTGCATACTTCATTTGCGCAATCGATCGTTTATGTTCGTGGCTCATTTGCAGCATACTTTTGGCACTGTCAAAGGCAAATGGGCAAGTGTGTTCATTATGAATTTTGATGGGGGCTTCAATTGCTTGAATATCTGAAAGCGTGGTTATAAATCCGCCGCCAATCGAAAAGTAGGTTTCACTTAAAACGGTTTGGCCGTCCCTAACAAAATCAAAAATTAAACCGTTGGTGTGTTCAGGTAATGGTGGGCCAAAATCGAATTCTATATTGTTCTGCGGATCAAAATTAATTTCACCTTCATCCAGATCAATATGGGTTTGTGTTTCAAGTGCTTGAAGTTTGGCTGTGACATTGATGTTTGCCAACGCTTTAGGGCGAAAGCCGTGCAGGCCCAATATGATAGCTTTATCGGTTGCGTGGCCTTTACCGGTAAAGGCTAGGCTACCTTTAAGAGTGCACCGAACAAAATTGGCCTCTTTAACAGTGTGCTGATGTGCATGCTGTTTTGTTAATAAAGCCGATATTTTAAAACGAAAATCGACCGCGGCTTCCATTGGCCCCATAGTGTGAGAACTCGAAGGGCCAATCCCCACTTTAAACAAATCAAGCGTGCTTATAAACATAGTGCTCACCGTGAATTTTTATCTTTTGAGGTTAGTGCTAATTGAACTTTGGTTCCAGCTAAATTAACGGCAGTAAATTTTTCATTGGCACCTGAAGGATTACAATCGTTTTGATGAGGGTATTAGCTTATGTATTATGGTGCTGTTGAGCACAGTAACGCCTTTATAAATAGCAATAAATACTTAGGATGAGCTCATGCAAGCAGGTGATGCCCATATCGCCAGGCCTGAAGCCAAAAAGGACATTTTCTAGGCTCCCATGGAATGCCTGATTTCACACCCTAAAACAACGCCAATAAGCCTATGACTAACCGAAATAGACTTGAGTTGATTAAAATCCATACAGCTGCCTCGACAAAACCCGCCTTGATCTATATAGTGCGCCCAATTATTACCTTATTTGGCATTGCTGCTTTTTGAGCGCCCGCCCCAGGATACCTTTTTGATTACAACCGCAAACATCACCATGCAATTTGGCGCCGAGCCTTTGTTTGAAAACATCTCTGCACAGTTTGGTCACGGCAATCGTTATGGCTTAATTGGGGCGAATGGTTGTGGTAAATCCACCTTCATGAAGATCCTAAGTGGTGAGTTGACGCCAACCTCGGGTAATCTGTCGATTACCCCTGGGAACAAGGTGGGTACGCTGAGTCAGGATCAATACGCCTTTGAAGAGTTCTCAGTGGTGGATGCGGTTATCATGGGGGATGTGGCCCTGTGGAAAATCAAACAAGCCCGTGATGCGATTTATGCTAAGCCAGACATGACCGAAGAAGACGGCATGCGTGTGGGCGATCTTGAAGCTGAATACGCCGAAATGGATGGTTACAGCGCCGAAAGCCGTGCCGGTGAAATCTTGCTAGAAGCAGGCATCGAAGAAGAATTTCATTATGGCCTAATGAAGCAACTGGCCCCAGGCTGGAAGCTACGTGTGCTATTGGCGCAGGCATTATTTGCCAACCCAGAAATCCTGTTGCTCGATGAGCCAACCAACAACTTGGACATCGATACCATTAACTGGCTGGCTGATGTGTTGAACAAACGCAAAAGCACCATGATTATAATTTCCCACGATCGTCACTTCTTAAACTCAGTGTGCACGCACATGGCCGATATCGATTATGGCGAGCTGCGTATTTACCCAGGTAACTATGAGTACTTTGTAGAAGCGTCTACTTTGATCCGTGATCAGTTGTTGGGCGAAAACGCGAAGAAAAGCGCCGAAATTGACGAGCTGCAAGCGTTTGTAAATCGCTTCTCGGCTAATGCTTCAAAGTCAAAGCAAGCTCAGTCTCGTGCGAAGAAAATGGATAAGATCACGTTAGATGAAGTGAAGCAAAGCTCTCGTCAAACCCCGTCTATCAGCTTGCGCCAAGACAAAAAACTACACCGTCAAGTACTTGAGCTAGAGCAGTTGTCTCATGGCTTTGACGGCGAAACCTTATTTAAAGGCGGCGATATTATCCTTGAAGCAGGCGCTAAGCTTGCCGTCATTGGTGAAAACGGCGCGGGTAAAACCACGTTCTTACGCTGCTTGATGGATCAAATCTCACCTAATCACGGTGTGGTGAAATGGTCTGAAAACGCGACGCTGGGTTACTGCCCGCAGGACAGCACCACAGATTTTGATTGCGACCTCACCTTGTTCGAATGGATGAGCCAGTGGCGCACACCAAAACATGATGATTTAAAAGTACGCGCTATGTTGGGCCGTTTATTATTCACCGCCGACGACTTCAACAAGAAAGCTCGGGTGTGCTCAGGTGGTGAGAAGAACCGCTTATTGTTCGGCAAGTTGATGATGATGGACTTAAACGTTCTTATCATGGATGAGCCTACTAACCACTTGGATATGGAATCCATTCAAGCGTTAAACGACGCCCTTAAAGAGTTTGATGGCACACTAATTTTTGTCAGCCATGACCGCGAGTTTGTATCATCATTGGCCACGCGTGTGATTGAAATCAAAGACAATCAATTGATTGATTTCAAAGGCACATACGATGAAATGCTGGCAAACAAAGCGGCGAATCAAAAAGTCGCTTAAGTGCTAGGCCAGTGATGATTCACTGGCGTTCACGTTTTCCTTCGCGAGCATGGCAATCTGACATGCTCGTAACTTAGGCCGTTGGCAGATATAATGCTCGGCAATTTCTGATCATCTAAAAAGCCGAATATGAGCAACCAAGTTACACAAGTGGGCAAGCGCCGCACATTCGCTATTATTTCTCACCCCGATGCGGGTAAGACCACCATTACTGAAAAAGTATTGTTGTTCGGCAACGCCATTCAAAAAGCCGGTACGGTAAAGGGTCGTGGTTCGAATCAGCACGCTAAATCCGATTGGATGCAAATGGAGAAAGACCGCGGTATCTCTATTACTACCTCGGTTATGCAGTTCCCATATCACGATTGCTTGGTTAATCTATTAGACACCCCAGGGCACGAAGACTTCTCGGAAGATACCTACCGCACCCTAACGGCGGTTGATTCTTGCTTAATGGTTATTGATGCCGCCAAAGGTGTAGAAGAACGTACCGTTAAATTGATGGAAGTTACCCGTCTACGTGATACCCCAATCATCACCTTTATGAACAAATTAGACCGTGATACCCGCGATCCGATTGATGTTATGGATGAAGTTGAAGATGTACTCGATATCATGTGTGCGCCGATTACTTGGCCTATTGGCATGGGTAAAGAATTCAAAGGTGTGTACAACTTATATGATGACGAGGTCATTTTGTACTCAACGGGTCAGGGCCACACCATTCAAGAGCGTCGTGTGATCAAAGGTTTAGATAACCCTGAATTTGATACCGCCTTAGGTGCCTATGCCGATGACTTCCGTGAAGAAGTGGAGTTGGTTCGTGGTGCATCAAACCCATTTGATCTTGAAATGTTTTTAGCAGGCGAGCTGACACCGGTTTATTTTGGTACGGCATTGGGTAACTTTGGTGTGGACCACATGTTAGATGGTTTAATTAAGTGGGCGCCAACACCAAAAGTGCGTAAAACAGAAGACCGCGATGTAGCCCCAACAGAAGAAAAATTCACCGGCTTTGTTTTTAAAATTCAAGCCAACATGGACCCGCAACACCGTGACCGCGTGGCGTTTATGCGTATTGTGTCGGGTAAGTATGAAAAGGGCATGAAAGCCAAGCACGTGCGCATCGGTAAAGATGTTCGCATAGGTGACGCCTTAACCTTTATGGCAGGCGACCGTGAAGCGGCCGAAGAAGCCTATGCAGGTGATATCATTGGTCTGCATAACCATGGCTCGATTCAAATTGGTGATACGTTTACGCAAGGCGAAGACATCAAGTTTACAGGTATACCTCACTTCGCCCCTGAGCTGTTCAAGCGTATTCGTCTAAAAGATCCGCTGAAGCAGAAGCAGCTGCTTAAAGGCATTATTCAGCTTTCAGAAGAAGGTGCCGTTCAGGTGTTCCGTCCACTCAAAAACAATGACCTCATTGTGGGCGCTGTGGGTATTCTACAGTTTGATGTGGTTGCACAGCGCTTAAAAGATGAATACAAAGTTGAGGCCATTTATGAACCGATCAGTGTGGCAACGGCACGCTGGGTAGGCTCGACAAATAAACTCAAGTTTGCTGAGTTTGAGAAAAAAGCCTATGAAAACCTCGCCCTAGATGGCGGCAATAACCTAACGTATATCGCGCCTACTATGGTGAACTTGTCGTTAGCGCAAGACCGACATCCTGATGTTGAGTTCTTTGCAACTCGCGAGCACTAGCCTTTAGCGCTCCTTTTAAAAAGCCCAGTTCTTTCTGAATTGGGCTTTTTAGTTTCTACTTTAGCACTTCCTATGGAATGGACCCTAGTACCTGGTTTCAGGTAAGTCATCATAAATGGCCTTAGCATTCCTTGCCATGTTCGGCTCTCCCCCTAGACGGCTCATTTGCATTAATAGCAAAATAAACAATACTCAAAATAAGCGTGTGCTTATTAAGTAATAGTGGCCTTCATGTACCAAAAGCTAAAATTGTCAACGCAATTAAATGTGGCGTTTGGCGCAACGATATCGTTGCTTATCTGTTTATCTGTATTCTCTTACATGGGTTTAAAAAACGGTTATGACAATTTTGTGGATTATCGAGGGCTAGCCCGAGATACCAATTTGTCAGGTCGAGTGCAGGCAAACATGTTGTTGGTTCGCCTAAACGCGCTCAAGTACCTTGATTTTCACGACCCTGAGATTCTGAACGAATACGAAGAGCGTTTATCTCAATTAGAAATATTTTTATCCCGAGCAAAAGAAGAAATTGAAAATCCAACTCGGACGAAACATATAGAAGAGTCCATACTACTTGTAGGGGAATATAAACAAGCGTTTAAGCAAATAGTAGAGTTGATTGCTCACCGGTATGAAATTGTTAAAAACGATTTAGACCCATCTGGTCTGAGAATGAATGAGATTCTAACTCAAATACTTGACCGTCACCGTCAAGATGATCCAAACAATGTTTACCATATTGCAAAAACAGAAGAGGCCTTGTTACTGGGGCGTTTATATGTGGTGAAGTTTTTAGTGAGTAATAATGAAGCGGATTACGATAAAGCTGTTAAAGAGTTAACGCTTGATTATAAAAAAGAGCTCACAGTTATTGGTGAACTCCTCCCAAGCGAAATTCAAAATCTCAGTGAAATAAATACATCTTTGGGGCGGTACATGAATGCGCTTGATGATGTTCATTTAACCATCGTTAAACGCAATCAGTTGATTGATAATACCTTAAATCGAACAGGGCCTGTTATTGCCTCTTTGATTGAGGACGTAAAACTTTCAGTAAAAACGGAGCAGGAAGCATTAGGGCCAGTGGCACAATCCGATGCCGAAAATGCAATGAACATGATATTGGCCGTGTCGGTACTGAGTATTTTAATGGGTGTGGTTTTATCTAGGTATGTGGCAAAAGTGATCAGAAAGCCAATTGGTGGCGAGCCTCAAGACATTGCGAGAGTGACTCGAATGGTAGCAAAAGGCGATTTAACTCATAGTTTTGGTGATGTGAATTTGGCGACGGGCATTTTTCGCTCTGTTGCCGAGATGACGCATAATTTAAAAAGTGTCATTGAGGGTATTGTGGCTTCCGGTAACCATATCATGAAAGGCTCCCAAAAGGTTTCAAGCCTCTCCAAGCAAGCGAATGTAGCGATAGCCTCACAAAAAGAATTGACGACTCAGGTGGCCGCGGCCATTAATCAAATGTCATACAGTATTCAAGGTGTGGTTAAACATGCTTCTGACTCTGCTGGTGCGGCACAAAAAGCAAAAGAGCAAGCCGAGGCTGGTAAAATATCGGTTGATCAAACCATTTCATCGATTCGCAGTCTTTCCAATAAAGTAGAGGAGTCTGTTGAGGTTATTAAAACGTTGGAGCAAAGCTCTTTAGAAATTGGATCAGTGGTTGAAGTCATCACCGCTATTTCTGAGCAGACGAATTTACTTGCACTTAATGCTGCAATTGAGGCGGCCCGAGCAGGAGAACAAGGTCGCGGTTTTGCAGTGGTAGCCGACGAAGTAAGAAATTTGGCGCAAAGAACCAGAGAGTCCACCAGTGAAATTCAAGAAATGATTCACAACCTGCAAGAGAGCACATCATCGGCAGTGAAGGTCATGGATACATCGAAAGATGAAGCCCATGATACAGTTGAAAAATCAATATTAACCGGCCAAGCCTTAGACGGTGTATTGGAGATCATCACTCACATTAACGACACCAATAAACAAGTGACGTCATCAGTTGAAGAGCAATCCAATGTGGTTGAGGATATTAATAGCAATATATCTGCGATTAATAGTGCGGCTGAGCAAACAGAAGTAGGCTCTCAGCAAAATACCGAAGCAAGCCAAGAAATGATGCAGCTCTGCCAAGAACTGCACAAGCTAGTGAGTGGCTTTAAGGTCTAAGGCTTGATTAAGCCGATGCTAAATTAAACTATTCACGCTTACTATGTTGCTGATTTTAATCTCGATGATCTCTTCTAGCGTTATCTCTTAGGGTTGTGCTTTTACTGCCTAATAACCGCTGAGTTGCTGTTATGAGTTGCCCATCTTTTATTGTAAGTAGGCTTTATAATATTCACTGTGAAATTTATAGATGTATCCGATTATGTCAGTAGGTTATGCATTGACTGTAGAGTTTAATTCACAATTGAATGTACTTTGTAATCGAAATTAAACCGGGTGCTTAAAGGAGAACAAAATTTAGATTAGCAAGAAAGCCCGACGTCGAGTTAACGCAATGAGGTGTTGTGAGACTATCAGACTTGAACGTAGTTAAGACGTAGATGATGAATTTATACTAGAAGGGAATGGAAAAGTGCGGCTAGTGCCGCACTTTTTTGAATTGAGGTCTTATTTTAAGCGACCTACAAATTCAATTTGACCCGGAACCTTGTTGGTGATCAATGACCAGGTTTCTGGGTTGGCAGCATTGTAAATTGAGCTAGTATCCGCATTATCAATTTGGGCCATCCAAGTGATGTTACCTAACTCATGATGTTTGAAAGAACCATTTAAAATTCGACCAATTGTACCACCTTCAACAGCAGGAACACCCGGAAAGAGTTTATTGTTTGGTGTGCTTGTTACGCCATCGACCTTAGTTGCAATTGCATTGCTGTCTGTTAAGTCGAAGCTATTGAACTCCCAAACTGGAAGACTGCGTGCTTTGTCTGCAAGTTCTGGAATTGCCATCATCGCTTGACCTGCATCACTCATGATTAGGTTATAACCAATGTCTCCATTGCCTGTTACGGCCCCCATAGCCATGCGGCCATTGTTAGTTAAGTTTTGCATGTGCATCAGGTATGAATCGTCAAACTCATTGGTACCAGCAAGTACGCGGATCACACAAGGCGCATAAGCTCCAATTCCCAGGTGGTGCTTTATTGCAGATACATCATAGGATGCGAAGTACATATTGCCAGTAGCATCTTTTGCCGCACCTGTTACAGCGCTACAGTTATTGACTGAGTCCGTGGCTAGGCTGTCATTATTTGAGTCGACAATAACTAGCTTGGTAAGACCAGGGTCAGCTCCATCTTTACCTTTACCATAGAAACCGATCGTTGCAACAAAGCGGTCGCCATCTGTTGTAGGGAAAACAGACCAAGTGCTTGGTAAAGCATTTTCTTTAAGACTTTTTAGGGAGATGGTATCAACTTTTTCTGTGGACTTGTCGGTATCGATGAGGGTCATGTCAGTAGGGTTAAATGCAATAACCTGAAGGCCGGTAAAGTCTAGAGCGTAAGCTTTAGTCGGTGACATGAATTGAGTGGCACGCAGTAAGTTACGGGCGTTTTTTGTGCCAGCAATGCCTGCAAAATCCATTTCATCATCAAGGCTTACCTCGCCAGTATCGCTTACAACGTAGCGACGAAGAACGTTAGAATTGTACATGCCAACATAGAATGCATTGTCAGGGTTGTAGCCTTCTGGTATGGCGATGCCGGTATATTCTTCGATAGCAAGGGCTGTTTTAGGGTCAAATGCAGTTTCTCCATCAAGAGTATTGGTTAAAAAGTGAAGAGAAGTCCCTGCATCTCCTACCCAAGTAGTACTCTTAACCAAATACATTGGGTTGTTTGGGTCAAGATGTCTCAGTTCATCTTGTGTGCTGCTATCGCTATCTGAGCCACAAGCTGTTAGTAGAGCGCTAGCGACTAGGCAGGGTAGTAAATTTCGTAATTTCATTGTGTTTCCTAACTATATGAATTCCATGGAAAAGCCTTGGTTATGTGTGGTTGTTCAATGAACATTTAGGAGAAGACATCAATTTATTAATGTCCCGCTAAATAGTATAACTTGAAGCCACGGCTTTAACCCCAAAAGCACGATAATGATAACTATTTTCAATTGCATTATCAAATGATGATAATTATATTTACGTTATTTGAATTAATCTTATTTAGTTATGTATTTGGCACGTTTCTTCTTGCAGTTCGATACTTATAACGATTAACATTACTAATTCTTATTATTATTCTCATCTTTTACTAGGGCTTTGATAAGAACACTGAAACCCTTCGTTTAAGTTGTTGATTCATTTTCCTGTTTAAATATTTTTGGGCTTTAGGGCTCTAGGTAGTATGAAATGCTCCGCCGATCTGCATTCTTAAAAATACATAATTTCATTCAGTTTTTTCAGTTTCCAAGCTGGCTAGCGTGCATTGGTTTTTTTGTATTGGCTCAATCCTTTGCTTGGGCAGAGACAGTAAAATCTGAAACAAATGATGAAACCAAGGAGCTTGAAACGCTTGTTATTGTCGGAGCGACAGACGAGGCAAGTGTGCTAGAGCAATCCGCGGCAGCGGTAGATGTTATTGATTTAAAGGCGGATCAAAAGTTAACAGCAGATTTAAGTGAGGTCTTATCTCGAGAGCCCGGCATCAGTATCAGGAGAATGGGTGGACTAGGGTCACGAGAGCGATTCTCCCTTAACGGGCTCGAAGATGAGCAAATTCGTTTTTTTATAGACGGCATCCCACTTGAAATGTCAGCTTATACATTTGGTATCAGCTCTATTCCGCTTAACTTAATTCAACGGGCTGACGTTTATCATGGCGTTGTCCCTATTGAATTGGGTGCGGATGCGCTGGGTGGCGCCGTAAACTTCATTACTGAAAAAGGGCAAGAAGGCACGGGAGGGTCGATTTCTCATATGATGGGAGATTTTAATACGAGCAGGTCAACTCTGAACCTTAATTACGCTAATAACAGTGGTTTTTTTAGCCGCTTTAGCGGGTTTTATGATTACAGTGATAACAATTATGAGGTAGATGTAACGCTTCCAACTAACTTGGGAAAGGCAGAGCCTTATAAAGCGAAGCGTTTTCATGATGTTTACGAAGGGCAAGGCGCCAATGTGGACTTTGGTTATACCAATCAAACTTGGGCCGATTTGTTTCAGGTGGGTTTATATACAAGCGAATATAATAAAGAAATACAACATAATGTAACCATGAGTCAAGTTTATGGCGAGGCAACCGTTGAACGTAAAGCGTATGGCTTAAACCTAAGGTATAAAAAGCAACTTAGGGACGAATTATCTCTTTCTGTTACGGCTGGCGCATCAGAAATGAAAACAGACTTCTTTGATATTGGCGACTACTCCTATTTATGGAATGGTGATGAGGTCATTACGCCAGTAGCACACCCTGGTGAGATAGATGTTGCTTGCGATTGTACTTACTGGCGCAATAACGAATATGCCATTGTTCATTTAGGTTGGGAGTTAGCCGAAGACCACTCTTTAGATTTTTCCGCTTCACCTACATGGCACCGACAGTCATCAAAAAATGATTATCTAACAGACGATCAAATTGACTCAACTGATGCGGACCGAGATATGTTTAGCTTGGTTACGGGTGTCAATTACACGCTCGATTTCTTTGATGATAAGCTGCAAAATAAATTATTTGTTAAACATTACAGTCAGGAGCGGGAGAGCAGGCAACTTAATGGCACAACAGAGTTACAAGAAAACCTTGATTCAAGTATTGACCGAATGGGGTGGGGGAATGTCGTTCGGTACAAATTTTACGAGTGGCTAATCGGGAAAGTTTCCTATGAACAGGCGACTCGTCTTCCTGGTTTCGATGAAGTGTTTGGTAATGCAGAGAATGTTATTGCAAATGTGGAGCTGAACGAAGAGTACAGTAACAACTATAATTTATCGTTAGAAATTGATGGGTTAAACAATGATTACGGCTCTTGGACAGCCAGTACCAATTTTTTCATGCGTGATGTTGAAGATGCCATTACTTTAATGACCGTCAATAACGTATCACAATATCAAAATATTTCATCTGTCGATTCGAAAGGCTTTCAGGTCTCAGGGTCTTGGGCATCTCCTGAAGATTTCTTAAGTATAAAAGCTAATTATACGAGTCTCGATCTGATAAATACCGCAGATGAGGGCCTATTTGCACAATTTAAAGATGAACGAGTACCCAATCGCCCACATACTTTTTTCAATACAAAAGTTGGCCTTAAGTGGATGGATGTGTTTGCAGGGTATGATGAATTTAGACTTAATTGGAATTATCGATTTGTAGATAGGTTTGAAATTATATGGGAAGACTACGGCTCATCGAAGTTAAAGCCTTTTGTTCCGTCTCAAGAAAGTCATAGTTTAGCCACAATCTACACGAAAGATATTTATTCATATACTGTTTCGTTGTCCGCTGAAATTCAGAATATAACCGATGAAAAACTCTACGATCACTATGGCGTCCAGCGACCAGGGCGAGCGTTTAATCTTAAAACAATGATTGAATTTTAGATTCTTATAAAGGAATTAGTTATGGATCAGAATGGAAGCACACTGATCATTGAAGATGAATTGTCCGTTAATACACTTTTATATTCACTTGGGTATGAGGTTGATTCGGAACTTGATGGTGACGAAGGATTGCGATTGGCATTAGATAGCGGTTATCAGATTGTATTATTGAATGTAATGAGCTCCAAGCTAAACGGGTTTCAAGTCTTGAGCTCTTTACGCTCAAAAAAACTAATTCCAGTGCTGATATTAACTGCTAAAGACGGTGAGAAAGATTGCATAAAAGACTTTAAAACTGGAACAGATGATTATTTAGGTAAACCATTTAGTATGGAGGATCTAAAATTAAGAATTGCATCCACTTTGAGATGTGCAAAAACGGATATGCATCATGATAAAGTCAATATTAATCATATTTCAAGAGTTATTAATAGTGCTAATTTAAACATTAGCATGAATAAGAAAAATGGGGAAGTTTTAGTCCGTAACCAAAACGTAAAACTCACACCGATAGAATTTGACCTTTTATACGCATTAATAAAAGAACAGGGGGAAGTGTTAAGTAAGGCCCGACTTTATCAAAGCGTATTGTTACGTGAATTTAGCCGCTATGATCGTACCTTAGATATGCATATTAGTAAGATTCGTAAAAAAATTACGGCGGCAGGTATTGAGGTGAATAGCATTAAAACAGTTCGTGGTCAGGGTTACTGTTTCGACGAATAATCCATTTGTGAGACTAGATACATTTACTAAGCTTTAATTAATGCTTGCTATAGAAACTACCTTAATGATTTGGATGGTTATTTTATATTTTTAATAGTCGTTACAGCCTTATTGTAGGGGAGTGTAAAGTGCGTTAAAAATTAATGTAAAGAAAAGCTATTTTAAAAAAAATAATCAAACTTAAGGGGGGAGTTACTGAAATTAAAAGCACAGAGAACACCATGGCCGTTACGTTAAAACGACGCCTGACTGGTTGAGGGCTAAAGAAGAAAAGAAAATGCTCTATAGTGTTGTGGATATGACTATCAGACGTGATTTAGATATAGTAGCTTAGGTGTACTGCTGACATATCTCTTGAAAGAGAGTTACCTGTTTTGATATTGGTGTCGAATCATTATCTAAAAAAAGGTAACTCTCATGCTTCATACTAACAACCCCATCATAAAACACAAAGCAGGCTTGCTGAATTTAGCCGAAGAACTGGGTAATGTATTCAGGGCTTGTAAGGTTATGGGTGCATCAAGAGATACATTTTATTGTTATCATGAGCTTGTTGAAGGCGGTGGCATTGATGCGCTTATATCGAAAATACGTAAAGTGTCCAATGTCAAAAATCGTGTCGACGATCAAACCGAACAAGCTGTTATTGAGTATATCATTGAGTAATCTGCTCATGGTCAGCATCATACGAGTAATAAGCTGCGTAGAAAGGCATCTTTGTTTCAAGTAGTGGCGACGTTCAATCTGGCTAAGTCATAATCTCGAAAAATTCAAAAAACGCCTCAAAGTGCTTGAAGATAAAGTCGTTAATGAAGGCATTATTCTCAGTGATGCGCAGGTGGTTGCACTTGAGAAAAAGAAACATGTTGACGAAGCATATGGTGAGATAGAAACACTACATAACCAAAATCCCCATCACAGTCCCGGATGTAAAACGACAAAGTGCTCCTTATTTTGAGCAGCATGATCTGCCAATGTTGCGCATTTTAACCGACAGAGGCACTGAATATTGTGGCCGTGTGGATCAGCATGGTTATCAGTTATATCTAGCGATCAATGATATTGACCATACAAAAACCAAAGCAATGTTACAGTAAACCAACGGCATCTGAGAGCGTTTTCATATAACTATTTTGAATGCGTTTTATCAGATTACGTTTCGTAAAAAGTTGTACACAAATATGGAGGATTTACAAAAATATCTGGATGGCAGGATGAATTACTACAATAATGAACGAACTCATCAAGGTAAAATATGCTGCGGCAGGACACCGCTAGAGACATTAATTAATGGTAAATCCGTTTTGGCTGAAAAGAATTTAGCTCAAATTTAACCTGACAGACACCGTTGAAAAACGGGTAACGTTCAGATCAAGGCTGAGCTACTACATGTTATGGGAGGGTAACTCCCTTGATTAATATATTTTCGTATATTACAGCCGATAAAAAATACTTTAAAACCTTCTATATGTATGAAGTTTACAATTACTTTATTATGTTGAAATAGCAGTGGCAAGATGCAGACTTGCCTCTTAACTCGTGGCTAGATTTAGTCGATCTCTACAGTTTAATGATAGGGTTGTTAGTATGAAGCATGAGAGTTACCTTTGTTTTGGTTGTTGATTCGGCATCAATATCAAAACGGGTAACTCTCTTCTTTTTTAAGATGATATGTCGTACCAATACAACTGTTATTTTTTAGAGATAATTAAGTACTCTAAAATGATGAAACTAAATTTTCTGATCGTTCAAGCAACTCAGCCCTTAGTTTAGATAACCTAAATTCACTGTCAGGTGATAATTTACTGTTACTCATGCCATAGTTGAGATAGGTACAGTGCCAATTATTTGAAAGGCTATTGATGCATGAAATTAAAAATAGGCTGTTAAATTCATTATCATCGTCGCTTCGTTCTTTTGGCTCTGCCATTAAAGCGGATATGGAGTTAAGGCCATTATTCTGATAAGCAGGCTTATTCTGATCGTTTTCTAGGTGGTTAATAAATGGGGCATAGCTAAGATTTATGACGTACTTGGCTTCACGTTCTTTATAGAGCTCACACATGGCACCATGACTTGAATAGGCATTACATTTATTTTCAAGGGACGCCAAGTTTGGAACGGAACAATATGTATCGACTATTGCCGATACGATATTATTTATAGAATCACAAAGAAAATCGGAGTTTGGATCAACCTCTCTTAATTCCTGTGCTTTTGAATTATGCGACATGAAAAGCATAAAGAAAACAAAAAAAGTACTAATAAATTTCTTCATAAATAAATCCTACACTTTCCATTTTATATTATTAAGCCTTATAAAGGTTTACTATCTATATGTTAATCGTTTCGTGATAAGGTTTGATATAGATAGTAAAGTTGAATAATTTAGAGTAATTCCTCCGCAGTTTGTTTTGCAAGAGGTAAAAACGGTGCTTGACTTGACTTATCAAAACAAAGAGCACTTCTAGGTGGTGCATCATCATCAAAACGAGGGTCATAATATCTATAACACATATTGCCGTCGGTGGTTACAGAGGAGTAGCCACATTCCCAAACGTAGTCTGAAGTAATATGGCACTCTACCATCGCTTGAATTGAAAAATATCCAGTGCTTCCAGCAAAAAAATCGTCGTTAAAATCGTCGTTAGTTCTGCTACGCGATGCTCGAAGGTTAACACTTGTAAAGATAGAATTGTCATCAAGAAAATGTTACTTGGCAGTCGTCGTTATCCCACGTACTTGCATAATAAAGGTATTCTTTAGGAAACCATCCTTTATCCCAAGTCATTTTCTCCAAAGTATGTAACGGCGTGGTTTGAAGCACATCCCTAAATTTTGCACAAACAGCATTTTCATAATCTTGTTTTAAATCTGCATTTGAAAATAATGATGTTGTTAGCAAGATCGCTAACAATGTGAACTTTGTAACTAGATTCATTCTCACTTCCTTTGTATTAGTAATATGTAGGCTGGCTGCATTATGCAACGCAATGATTTTAATAATTATAATGATGATTTAAGTAATTATAGTAATGGTTTTACATTCTTTACACTTGTAATAAATTATCGAACGACTTACGTAATACTTGAGTTAGAGTAGCGGCGAAGTTGGTTTATATTTAAAAATTTTGTCAATCAAATAATTATTCAGTCCATTTAATTACTACTAATGTACTAGGATAGTCCTAGCTGATTATTTACTATCTACATTTCAATGTTTATTAAATAAATTATTATCTCATTCAATTAAAATAAATATTGACGAGTAAGCAGAGCAGGCAATACCCTAAATAGGAATAAAAATTGACTTTATTTTGATATTGAAAAAATATAAAACATAAATTACTTTAGTAATTTTTTAATAAATTAACAAATAGAAATTAAAATGCATAAGAAATTATTTTTAACGGCCATTACTGCTTTAATATCGATTGAATCAATCGCAGAGACAACGGATTACATCAAGTGTATGCGTAATAAAACGGATTTCCGTCAGTTTTGCTATATTGATGAAACCAAAAATGAAAATAAGGTGACTGTTCCAAGGTATGCAAATGTAAACAATGAATATCTTGATATACTGCCTGTTTATAGCTCAGCACAAATAGAAATTTTAGATCTAAATGGAGAAAATAATCGAACATTAACTTTTACCAGTCTTGCTCCACATATAAAAGCAGATATTAACTGGGTTCAATCCAAAGAATGTTTAAAGTCAGATTTATGGTTTGATCGGGTATACCTAGCAATTGAAGATATTTCAAGCAATGAGTATAAGCACATTAAAAGTATTAACATTGGTTTAAATAAATACGATGAAAGTCTTGATGTGTTCAATATTAACGGATTTTCCCCTTGGGCTGTTACTAGCCTAGATAACTCCAATGTTGAAATTTCCTCGAATGCCTTTATTCACAATGCAGACCATAGTGATGATAGACCATTAGCAGCTCAGCGCATTCCTAACTACTGTAAAATGGATGTAGAGTCGCTTCGTCTTGGATTTGACCCGCTGCAGATGAGCTATGAACTTGATTACCTTGAAATCCAAGCAGATACCAGCATTGCTTTAAAAACAAATGGTGCGGTTTTACATGCAAACTATGTTGATGGTCAGCGCGGTGCTATTTGCTCAGTTTATAATATAGGTAACAGCCTTAAAGGTATTGAATTCGCTTGGGAATGGGATGACCTTTCATATGATTCTCAAGATTTGATATCGGATGGTATTCAAGAGGCCGTCAATCTTGGTGCGATTTCCAGCAGTTCAATTCCTAATGGAAATGATTATTTCGATTATTTCAAGTCAGACACCTTCCAAGAAGATGCAATTGCACAATGCTCTTCTATCCCAGAAAGTAACTATGTTGTGAATACTGATGCATTCATGAACGGCGATACCATTGTTCACCAACAAGGTCATAGCAATGCAGTACGCTACCTTAAGGCCAAAACAAATCTAATTGAAATTATGAAAGCAGCATGGGCAATTAATAACGTCGCTACGGCTGAGATAGAAGATTACACACAACGTGAATGGCTAACCAGTCCAATCGTTATCAATGAGTTTTAATAAATAGAAACCTGAAGGGAGGCTCCTCCCTTATATCATTTATTTCATATTATAGGCAAATCATGAACTGGTATAAATTATTTATTCCCATAACGTTAATGCTTTCTTTTAGTGTTTTCGCTGGTATTTCTAGTGACATTACAAGTGCAAAAACTACTCTTCGCAGTGCGAAGAGCGCTACATCTAGCCTGAAATCAACACTCCGCGATGTTAATAGCGAAATTAGACGTGTACGAAGCGAAATTTCAAAAGCTAACAAAAATATCTCATCGGTTCGGTCTGATATCTCATCCATAAATATCAAAACATCGTCCTATGATAAGCAGGCCGCTCAGTATCTAAAGCAAGCTAGCGCTTTTAGATCGGAACGCGATGCTCAAATTGCAAGAAAGGCCCAATTAACAGCTCAATTAGAAATACTTTTGGAACAAAACTATGAACTTCGAAAGGATATTGATGCTGAAAATATTAAAATTAATGCGCTTACTGAGCTTTACGCTGACCTAAACATTATTCAGTCAAAGGTGGCTATTGCCTCAAATGCATTTAACGACACCATTGACCGAAATCAACAAGCGCTATCGAAACATGAAAGTTGGCTAAACACATTTCATGCTACAGCGCTGACTTATAAACCCAGTTTTAGCAATATTACCTCGTCGGAAACCTACAAGGTAGAGCATAACAAGGTAGTCATATTCACTGATTCAGTACCTACGCAAGCATCTGTCAAATCAGAAGAAGATGTTGTTCAGATATTGGTTAGTGATTTACTTAACAAAGTTAAAGCCACATATGAATTTACCCGCGAATTACCATATAAAAAGGGTATGGGCTACCTCAGTTTAAATGATCAAGACTCGATTCGGGATGAATTAATTGAAGTAGATAAAAGCTTAACTGGCTTGTATATTGAAGCAAGTGGGATTCAGTCTAGTATTTATAAACGAGAGTATAAGCGTTTATACATGATTGATTTTACCATTCTTGCATGGTCCCGTCTTATTGAAGAAAGTCTGCTTGCCGCCAATATTCAGGATGCCAGTAACATTATCAATTCAGTAGCCTACTCTCTAAATGATGAGGTTGCATATAGTAAAATTCGCTCGTTATTAACCAATCAAAAAAAACGCATACAATACTGATTATCGTACATTCTATGCGCCAATGCATGCGCGAAGAGGCGCTACTAGCACCTTACAAACATCCAAGAATATATCCAATAATCTTGCATCCATGAAGATAAGCGAGGCAACCAAATCAGAAATACAGGCATTTATTACCGACCACACTTCAAGTGTTGAAAGTGATTTGGTTAATATCAACGAAGACTTATTGAATCGAGACTACCACCATCAAAGAAGGATTGCCTATACCGAAGCCTATTTATATCGATATCAGGATAGGATGACTAATACCTGTATTGAAACTGCAAATACAATTATTGATAGCATTGAAGCGAATACTTCCCACGAGAATGCATTTATTGCATTCAAAGGGAGTTGCTTAAAATGATATTTAATAAATTTAAAAAAGCCATCTCTGTATTTACAATTTTTGCCTATTTAATTGGCTTTATTGCTATACCTGCCAACACGATGTCTGACTCCTATGATGGACTGAGTGAGATGCGCTTTATCAATAATGATCTTGTTTTCGACACGACCATTGACCAAGGCACTGATAATATTTATCTGGATGGCTCTAAATATTCAGAGAGCGACCTTTTATCAGAGCTAAATACTTACTACAGTGCCCAGCTAGTCGGGGCAGAAAGAGCAACATCTATAGACATATATAGCGGTGATAATTGTGCTGCCACTGCCTGTGCTGTTGTAACGGTTGACTATGGCTCATATTCTTTTGAATATAGAACAAACTACCATTTAACGATGTCATCTGGTTCACAAGGGTCTACGTCCTACATTTCGTATAGCGGTACATCTACAGGCGACAAAGAAGCCACTAGCAATCAAAAGAAAACATTAGCGAGAATCAATACTGATATCAGTAAACAAAACACAATTAATTCTGGAGTATCGTCTGACATCGAAAGAGCTAATAGTGAACTATCAAGACAGAATTCGAATCATTCAACCGCTAAATCTTCGTTAGCTTCTGTTGAGTTGAAGCGGGATCGTGCGCTTTCCAGTTTAAATACTGCAATTACAAATCGAAATAACGCCGTAAACGAACGACAGCAAGCTAAGCAAGAAGCCAGTAATGCTAAAGCCGAGGCCGATCGCCAAGCAACTGCCGTTAACGTCCAGGAGAATACTCAAGATCAACTGGAAGATGAATTAGCACAATTAGAAAATGATACTGCGAATTTAGTTTCTCAAATCGACAACTACACAGGTCAACTGCAATCAAACCGATCAACTATCGATCAAAATATAGTGGCAGCAAAAAGTGAAATAAGTCAGACACTAGACCGACACAATCAAATAGTTGATTCGGTTATTAATGACTTGGGTATTTCACAAGCGGTAGAAGATCTTGATATCGATTATTCGGAATTAGTTCAAACCCCGAATGATTTAGAAGCACCGGTTTTGCCTAATGGCGCTGAAATTCAAATGTCTAAATCTCACCCCAAGTACGATGATTTAGTTGATGCTATCAATTATCACGAGTCAATACGTGAGCATGTTGAAAGCTCCACTTCTGAGCAGGTTAAGCATGCGCATGATCTTAGTGAAATTGGTATCCTGATGGCAGACGAAGCATATGCCCAAGGAGATGATCAATCAGGGGATGAGTTTCTTGAAAATTCACTTACGGTGTTAGACAGCGTCTTGGACTTTGTACCCGGCATTTCTTTTATTAAGGATGTTACATCTATTGCTACGGGCATTAATCCAATTACGGGTGAAGAGGTTTCAGATACCGAGCGAGCCATTATGTTAGGAGCTATATTTGCCCCTGCAATTGTGTCTGGAACAGCGAAAGTAACGGTCAAGGTCGGCAAAGCCTTACAGGTATTATCACAGCGTGGTGGTAGAGCAGGTGAGCAGGCTGATAACTTAGTGGATTCTTTGCGTCGATCTGATGAGGATATGAGCAAATTCGTAACCAATCCTTGTCGTGCAACAGTCGCAGTACCGTCTAGTGGCAATTGGGTCCAAGCTCTTGCGATGACGTTCGCAACGTCTTTAGTCCCCATGGCCTATGCTGACGAACCCTGTGCACTAGGTGAAATTACTGCTGAAATTCTAGACCAACCTTGGGGGAAGCAATTTGTCTGGTCACAAAAGGCACCGCATACCACGTATGATAACAAGCACTACAAAGCAATAAGCAACAGCGATGCCATCCGTAAAAGCTCTACAGGTGATAAAGTGGGGCAGTACTGGCCTAAAGATTCCCTTACTACATTTAAATTAGAAAGAGAGGCGCTAGATAATGGCTATAAAGTTAAAAAAAGTAATTCAACAATTCATGCCTACCATTGTTCAGATCAAATAGTGGGCTATGCTGCTGGAAAACCCACATATTGGATGCGAGCTGAGTATACAAGCGGAGATAATGGTGCAGGTGGTACTATTCATGGCCACCCCAGAGGCACAAATGATAAGATACCCAATGCCGCAAAAAAATTATACAAAGATAAAAAGCACTGTAAATAGACTATGAATCATGAAAAATATTTAGATCGAATTAATTACGATCAAGTCGCAAACCTAGGAGAGTGGCCGATCTATCGGCCACTTGAAAGAATCGAAGACGGTAATTCATGGGGGGATAATTTTAATTGTGACGAGAGTCAGCTCATTATTAATGGTGGCGGCTACTTTGAACAGCCAGTCATTATAGCTGTTAACCCCAATAGGATTGTATGTGAGTATATTATTTCGTATGGGTTAGAAATGAGAGAAAATGATCCTGATGAAACTGCTTGGTATACAAGGTACTTTGATAAGGAGTTGCTCCCCGTGCTTAACACTTATATCAATGTAGGTGAACCGCTGTTCATCTACCCAGGTGCTATACCCGAATCCTATAGTGATATAATTCAACAATGCCAGGAAGCTTTGATACCGAGTCCTTTGAATTCCAATGATATGACTCTTGAAGAGTGGTTGTGCTGCTCATTGGGTGAGTTTATTTGGTTTGACTATCCAAAGATTTGCAAGCCACTGATTGAGCAATTGAGGCCAATCATTTCGCATATAAATAAAAGGATATGGCCAAATATCAGTTTATACCAAAAGGAAAAATGAGCGCTCTAAGTGTAGCGAAAACTTCAATGCTAGAGTGTAGTCGTTAGGCTTGACCAGACAGTTACCTATTTTTCAAGGGTGTCTGTCAGGTTAAAATTGAGCGGCTACCTAAATTCATAAGGTAAACAGCTCGTCGTCACGGTAGTAATCATGACGTATCGCCAATGGAATATAAAAAGAACTATTTTGTGAAGATGCAGGATGTTTAGAAAACTAGGTGTGATTCATAAATAGCACGCTGCTTTAAGTTAATTAAATTTAAAAAATAGATTCTAAATTTATTCGGATTGGACAATTTTATTTTTATGATTATGCTTAACAAAAAACTGTATTACGCTGATATTATTCGCTTATCCCTCAATGTATCTCTACTTAATTATGAGTGCGGAGCTTTACGATGACATTCATTAGAAGATTGTTAAAAAATGCGTAATGTAAAATCACAAACGAGTTTAGATGTACTTTCCCGTTCTATGGCCGCCATTATTGGTGGTTATGCTCTAAGTAATATACTTGCTATTTTCATTTCATATTTGCTGCCAATGGCAACTGTAGACAGTGTTTTATTGTCGCTGCAGTTAAGTTTTTTGTTTTATAGCATTGTCATTATCTGGGTTTTCAGTACAAAAACAGCAAGCAAAGCATGGCTGGGGCTTTTATTTGCTTGTGCTATTAGTGCTGTCGGTTTGTATTTAGCCATGCCGGAGCGTCTTCTGTGAACGGAACATTTCGTCAATCCATGAACTGGCTGCATACATGGTCAGGCTTGCTATTAAGTTCACTTCTTTATTTTATCTTCATCACAGGCACAGCGGGGTATTTCGAAAATGAAATTACTCACTGGATGCAGCCAGAAAGGCCCGTTGTTAACGAGAAAATCGATCAACGCAGCATAGTGAAAATGGCGGAGCAACATTTAAATACGGTCGCCCCGGATGCACAGTCTTGGTGGGTAGTGTTTCCTACTGCACGTTCGTATTCCACCGTTACTTGGTGGCAAGAGTCTGATGAGCAAGGTGGGAAATGGAAAAGTAATATACTTGATTTGCAAACAGGGCAACCAGTCACGACCCGTGAAACTGGCGGTGGTAAAGCCCTGTATGCCATGCATTATGAGTTGCATTATCTCCCCAAAAACCTTGCATATTGGATCATCAGTTTGTGCGCAATGTTTATGTTCATTGCCCTTATCACAGGGGTTATTGTGCATAAAAAAATATTTAAAGAATTTTTTACCTTTCGCCCTAATAAAAAGCAGCGCTCTTGGTTAGATATGCACAATGTCTTCAGTGTCTTACCCATACCGTTTCATTTGATGATTACCTACAGTGGCTTAGTTTTTTTAATGTTCTCATCCATGCCTGGCGTGATTGCTGGTTCTTACGGTACCGATAAAGAAAAATACGAACAGTTTTGTTGAATCTGTATTCGAAAAGCCGGGTCACCCTGAACACAATCATGAACCTGCCAATACCCTATCAATGCTAAGCCTTATGCCTGATATTGAATCTCGCTGGGGGACAAATACACTATATGAAATTGGGCTAGAGGGCAGAGGAACAGCTGGCGCGCATGTACAAGTGAAACACCATGAATACTCTGGTATTAGCGAAGGAAAAGAACTCATTTATCACGGCAGCACAGGTGAGCTATTGTTCGACTCGACGACAACACCTCACTCACAATCAGCCAGTAAAAATCTATACGATGTATTAACGGCGCTACACGAAGGTAATTTTGCTGGCGTCCTATTACGATGGCTATATTTCATATCAGGCTTAATGGGTGTAGGGATGATTGCCACAGGCATGATGTTATGGGCAGTCAAACGAAGAGAGAAAGCCCAGCGAATAGGCACACAAGACTCCGGTTTGGCGTTAGTTGAATATTCCAATATTGGCATTATTGTTGGTTTACCCATTGCGATTGCCGTGTATTTTTGGGCTAATCGAATAATACCGTTTGATATGGCAAACCGTGCAAGCTGGGAAATAAATAGTTTATTTATTGCTTGGCTCATAATGCTGATCAGCCCATTTTTTTTGGCAAAAAAAATGACTATTCAGTCGCTTTGGATCAAACAGCTTTTATTGGGGTCTGCTCTTTATTTATCACTGCCCATTTTAAATGCCGTTACATCTGATAAAAATTTAGTCATAGCTGCATTGCAAGGTGACTGGGTGATGGTTGGGTTTGATTTGACGATGATACTATTTGGTTTGATGTTTGCTTATGCCGCCCGATATTTAATCAAAAAAACACAGACACAGACACAGACACAGACACAGATAGAAACTCAGTCAAACACAAGGGCAACGGCATGAGTCTGTATATAGCGTCGCTTTGGGTATTGATGAGCTGTATTCTATTCAGCCTTTCAATAAAAAGGCATTATGTTTGTATTGTCGATGAAACAAGCATGCCTCACCGCATTGGCACAAAACTATCTCGTGTAGGCGGATTTGTATGCCTTATATTGAGTTTTATATTGTTATTCAACCATTACGGTGCAGACCTAGGCCTTGTGTATTTAGCGGCACTATTTACCGTAGCATCATTGATACAAACTCTGTTATTGAGTTACTTAACGAATAGAATCAATAAAATCATTTTGGTTTTGGTCGCGCTAACCAGTGTGCTCTTAATCCCAATACATTAGGGGTTGCACATTGCTGCTCCATAAATAAAACCCGATTGATTTTTAAGCGAAACCGTCATCCCGACGCGCGAAGCGCTTAGATCGGGGATCCACTTCTCTTTTTGAAGGGTCTGAGGGTTTTGACATCAAACTTAAGGATTCCCCCCCGCGTTGGCGACACCTCTTAAAACCCCATGAGAAGCGTTGAATTTCAGTTGATTCAATGGGGTGAGCTTCCTTTTAGCTGTCTGGCTTATTTTTGTACAAGAATTTGGCTCGTTATTGCTGGCTCTGAAAAACATAATCATGCAGAATCAACTGTTTATAAAAACAACAACGAAAATAACGACATCCCGTTATTTTGATTTGAAGCTGCACGCGCGTTTTTATAGGCAGGATCATCAGCTAAAAACTTATAGAGCATTGTTTAATAAACGTTATTTTGGGTTTTTAGTGCTGTTTAAGGTATGTAAAAACGAGTATTCGATAGCGAAAATAATAAAGAGAAACTTATGGAAGAATTTGACAATAGATTGGAAAACTTAAAGCAGCTTTTAAGCTCGCAAAGCAGACAGAATTGGCTTTTTGGGGCTGGAATAAGCTACGGTTCAAAAATACCTTTGATGTATCCATTAACCAATCGCGTTGAGGAAATCATCCAAGAAGATTCCGGTGCTAAAGAAAATGATATTTTGGCTTCTTTAAAAGAGGACTTAACCGACGACTGCCACGTTGAACATTACTTGAGCCATTTAGGTGATCTTCTCGCCATTGCGGAACGATCAAAAGAAAAAACCGCATATCTTGGTGCTAGTAGTTATACATCTGATGAGTTAAAACAGCTATATCTAGAGATCATTAAGGCCATTGGGGGTATTGTCAGGTATGGATATGTTGGTGCTAATGCTGAGCGCGGAATAGAAGAAGATATTGGCACTTCTGCAAACCCTATTGTTGAAATAGAACCTCATCTTGAATTTATAGAGGCATTATTGATTAACCAGTCAAATCTAGAACGACGCTCAAAAACAACATTTTTTACTACTAATTATGACACTCTACTCGAAGATGCTTTGGCTCTACACAAAAAAGTTGTATGCGATGGCTTCTCAGGAGGCGCGGTTGGTTTTTGGAATGCTGAGAAAGAATTTTCAAATACCGCTATAGATTCAAACACCTATCATCTATATAAATTACATGGTTCGATAGATTGGCACAGAGATGATGATTTAGGGCTTGTACGTGCGCGGTATGGAACTAAATATCTGTCAAACCCTGCGAATATCATGATTTACCCTCAGGCAACAAAATACGTAGAAACGCAGAAAGACCCATTTGCCAGCTTATTTTTGGGATTAAGAAAAACCCTAATGAATGGTCAGCAAAATACATTAATCACTTGTGGTTACAGTTTTGGGGATGATCATATTAATTCCGAAATAGAATGCGCGTTAAGAAGTGAGTCTAACCAAACGACAGTTATTGCTTTCATTCAAGAAGCCCCGAAAGAGGGGGTTGTTATTAACAAAACATTAGATGCGTGGCTTTCTTGTCCTAAAATTGGTTCTAGAGTGTATGTAGCTGGTGAATCGGGAATTTACCATAATTCAATAACACCTTTAGCTGAATCTGATGCTAGTACGTATACATGGTGGCGTTTTGATGGGCTAACTCAGTTCATCAAAACAGGGGATGTAGCATGAGTAATATATTTCAAGCAAGGAAAGAGTTAAAAATAGGTAAAATTATTGAGGTGTCTGGCAATAATTTACGTATAGAAATAGACGATAATGTTAATGAGCTAATTCGTGCCGTTGATGGGCAGGTTTACCCGGTGGGACAAATGGGCAGCATTATTAAAGTACATTTTGGTAGAAGGCTACTATTTGCTTTTGTACGGTCGCTTAAGATGAGATCTGAATTGATAGCTGATGATAGTAGTCGGCCAATCAATGCCGCGGATGATGCCCGTATTTTAGAAGCAGACTTGTTTGGTCAAGGAGTATGGTCTAATAAAAATTCTCGCCTTGAATTTTCTCGCGGTGTTGAAACGTATCCTTTGCCACTGCAGGGCGCTTATATCTGTCTGAATGATGAATTAGAAGCTGTTTATAAAGCGGCAGAATCGAATGCTCAGGATGAAGCTGTTAGCCCTATGGTTCCTATTGGTAATTACATAGGCGGTAACAATGCAGTATGTAGGGCAAATATTGATAAACTTTTCGGCCATCATTTTGCAATATTAGGATCTACTGGTTCAGGGAAGTCGGGAACAGTAGCTTCAATTTTGCATTCTGTTTTAGATCATAGTCCTGAAGAGACAATGTTAAAGCCAAGAATTGTCATGATTGACCCGCATGGCGAATATGCTAGTGCTTTTGGTGATAGGGCAAAAGTATACCGAGCATACAATGATGCCTCTGTAGCCGATGATGAAGTAGAGCTTTTAAAATTGCCTTATTGGCTGATGTCTAGTGATGAGTTGAGATCATTGATTATTGGTAAGACTGAACACGAAGCTACATCTCAAAACAATATTGTTTACGAGGCAATCACGTACGCTAGATTGCTTGAAGCCGGATATATTCAGGATGTCGGAGCAGACCCAAATGGAGGTGATGAAGCAGTACTCAACGCCGATAAAACTGAAGAGCAGGTTTTGAATTTTGATAGAGACAAGCCAGTTCCGTTTAAGTTGACACAGTTTGTAAAGCATATAGATAAGGTTCAAGGCCGTAAGGCGGGGAAACAGGATAATTTAGCTGCATCTTCAGGCCGAGATAAAGTTGATAATATACTTAAAAAACTCAAAGTCCTTCGTTCTAACCCTCAGCTTAGTTTTTTATTGAAAGAATATACAGAGGAGGCTTCGCCTAAGCTACAGGAAATATTGTCACAATTTGTAGGTGAAGCGGATGGGAAAGATATTCGTATTATCGATATATCAGGTCTCCCAAACGAAGTAGCTGGACCGTTGACAGCATTAATATCTCGCCTTCTGTTTCAATATAAACTCTGGCAAACAAGGGATGAGCGAGAGAAAGATCCAATACTATTTGTCTGTGAAGAAGCGCATCGTTATGTTCCTAATCATGGCGAAGCACAATATAAAGAAGCTCAAGATGCTATTCGGCGTATTGCAAAAGAAGGGCGGAAATATGGGTTAGGACTAGGCCTTATTTCTCAAAGGCCTTCGGATGTTGAAAGTACAGTTCTTTCTCAGTGTAACTCTTGGATTGTTCTTCGGTTGTCGAATTCCAGTGATCAAGAACATGTATCAAAATTTTTGCCTGATAGTTTAAATGGTTTAACCAAAATGTTATCAGCTCTTACAAGACGAGAAGCTATATTTGTTGGTGAGGCCGCAGCACTTCCAAGTAGAATTCGAATTCAAGAACTATCACCTGAAAAATTACCCAATTCTAACGATATTAAATTTGCAAGTGGATGGTCGAATGACGCGATCCAGGAAGCTGACTTAATGGAAATTGTAAATCGATGGTGTGGAGCTGCGGAGGAGTGATCTAGTAATGTGGGCGAGCAAAGCTTTAACATGGCAATGTTCTCGGACTCGCTTTACTCGCCGCAAATTGCAGTGTTATGAGTAATAGGTAGAGCTTGCATGGATTCAGGTACAGAACAAAATCTTAAGCAGGTATGGAGACAGAATTCTATTCCTGTAATTTATCGCCAAGGAAAAGGGCTGCCTTTGCTTGTACGCTTACCTTATTCTGAAGATAATCGGCAATGGCTGAAAGGAGCCAATAGGAATAAGCCCTCATGGGACTCACAACATAAATGTTGGGAAACGCCAAAGGCTTGGTTTAATGATTTGGTTAAGCGTACTTTAGTCCGTTATGAAAATCTGTACATTATCCAGCCATATCGAGAACAAGAAAAATGTGCGCCAGCCTGCTGGAACGCAGTTGGGCATGAATGCCAATGCTCTTGCATGGGTGTTAACCATGGTTCTCATAGTTCTACTAATGACTGGTTTGTAGTATCAGATTCATTTGCAACTAGGTGGGGAGATCGCGAGTTAGCTTGTCGATTAATGAGTAAAAATGATGCCCTGTAAAGCTCCTAACAAACGACTCAATCCGGCCTACACTGCGTTGCTCGGTTTGTGCTTGAGCGCTACGCTAGCACAAAACAATCAACTTCGTTCTGACGGCTTAGTTGGGTGTTATGTTTTAAGGGGGTGTAGAGCTTGAGTATAAGCCCATGGATGGATTCGGGAAAAGTGTTCTCGCCCAATAAAGAGTTATATGCAGAGTTTATATGTGAGCACGAAGTATGTCAGGGCGGCCCTATTTTTGGTTATCTGAAAATAAATGATGGCGCAATAATTAGTAATTGTAATTCATCTTTTGTCTGGTCGGATGACTCTCAATTTATCGCCGTACCAATTTGGGATAAAAAACGGAACCAATTGCTTGGACTATACGATGTGACAACGGGAATATTACGGTGCTTAAAATCTAAGGCCAAAGGCAGACTCTTTGGATTATTCCCATATAATAAACCGTATACCGTACTTGAATTATCATCATTTTCTAATGGAAAAATTAAAGGCGTAAATTCACCTGTTTACAAACCAATCGCAATAGAAGTGGCTATTGAAGAGTTTTATTAAAGACATAGCAAGCCCAGCCAAAACCCCTTGGTCAGCAGGGCCTCCGTAAGCTTTACTTGTTACGAATAACAGCGTAACCAGCGCAGATGGTAATTCCTAAAATGCCTGATGAAACCTCAAACCCTTCACAAAAGCAGCAGTGGACCCCCGATCAAAGCGCTTCGCGCGTCGGGGATGACGTTTGTTGGGTTGAGAGTTGATCAAATTTATTTGTGGGGCAGCAGTGTATTAAGCGGCCTTTTTAACCTGTGTTGTAACGTCTTTAGTTTTTAATTTTTCTTTCTTTTCATTTGGCATTTTTATATCCAAATATATAAACAGTAGTGCGAAGAAAATAATCCCAGCTTGGATATAAAAATTCCAACCGGAGGTGAGCCATAACCAGCGCCCATGTACCAAGCCATCTACTACCAAGGTTGATAATAGCAATGCGGCACTGATGCGTAGCATCCAGTGGCTTAATTGAAACCCGTTATTCCAAAGTAATGGAGTAAATAGGGTTAAGCCCCATGTGATCCAAATCACCCATTCTTCCCAATGATGGTGTTCTTCACCAAGGTTAAATACATACAGTAATTGGCTTGCGGGGAAGGCCGCACATGTGGCAACAACCAGACCGCCACAGGCACCTAATGTGAGTTTGCTCAGCGGGTGCTCCATGCCATGGCCTCGCCGTTCTAACCACAACATGTTCCCCGTTATTATCAGCCCACAAGCACCCAGTGCGGCCAACGCATAACAAATTTTTAACCAAATGCTGCCAAACAAAACGTAATGCAAGGGTGTGACAGCGGCGAATACTCGGTGGAAAGGCCCTTTACCAATAAATGTACCTTCATGAATGGTTTCGCCTGTGGCGATAGAATAGGTGACAGTTTCTATGTTACTTAAATGGACTTTATGGTGGGCTGAAAATTTTATAATGCCGCCTATGTCACCAGCGCCTTCAATCTCAATGGATTTTATTTCTTTGTCAGTGAGATCAAGTTGAGCTTTGCTCAAGAGTTCATTTAATGGATAAACAGGTGCCGGTTCACCAATGATTTCAGCCCTTGGCCCTAGCACGGTGTCCGTTGCTTTTTGCACGTCACCATCAAAAGCGGCCAGCGCTAGAATAGGGGTGATAATACCGAGCAAACCTAAAATGGTGCCGGTAAACGCCAAAATAAAGGTAAATGGTAATGACCAAAGCCCGAGTAATTTATGTTGGTCGGTTAATAATAATCGCCAACTGCGTTTAGGGCGCAGCATGACAAATTCTTTGCGCCATTTAACATGTATTAAAATGCCCGCAATAATCGCTAATAACATGGCCATGCCTGCAAGACCAACAAGATAGCGGCCGTAAGGGCGAGGCAAATAAAGGTCTGTATGCAGATGGGTAAGAATTTGACCTAATGCTGAAGGGGACGTTTCTACCTCTTCATAGCTACCTGTTTTTAAATAGAGAGTATAAAATTCACTTTCATCAGAAAAATGGCTCAGCATGATGTGGTTATTAATTTCATCTGGCAGTTGTATGGTTAATTTATCGTATTGAAAGCCGATGTTATTCGCCTCTGCGATGGTGCGCTCAAGGTCGAAGGATTTATCTTCAGCAATCTCTCCGAAAGCTGGGTATTGCCAGTATCCTAGTTCGTGTTCAAACAGGGCGGGTATGCCAGAAAAGGTAACAATAAAAAGCAATATGCCTGAGATGATGCCAACCCAAGAATGTGTATCGTAGAGGCGTTTATGAGTGTGTTGTTTCATGGTGTTTCTCAACTGGCTAAACTGATCATATCTATTGCAAGGGCGGGGACTAACAAAATAAAGATTCTAGTCCATGCCTTTAGGCCATCTTGTGCCAGGATGGCCCAATAAAATATTGAGGCCCAAAAAATAAAGAAAAAAACTCCACCCGCAAGCACCTGTTCCACAAGGCTACCAAATGGCCAAAGCAGGGTAATGGAGATGGTCAGCGCCACCGTCGCTAAAAAGCTACCGGCTATCGCGGCAATGTTGCGGCTGCCCGTACTGCGAATAATGTTAGCGAACATAGTCGATTCCCTGATAGATAACCCCTGCTAGGCTTAGCGCCGTAACAAGGTATACAGCCCCAGATTGCCATACTCTGAGTTGAACGAAGGTCATGGCGGCCGCCATTAATGCAAATAACCAAATGAAGAAACCGTGTTCAAAGCCCAATGGAACCCCCATCAAGCAAGCGGATATCAATAATAAAACCCTACCTGCAATTCTTCTGTTGTACGGAATCTTATTGCTTCTGTGTTCTTTTAGGCCATACATTGCATGTAATGCAGGCCAGATTAAAAATACACTGATTGGCATAAGAAACATCCTGACTTAAGAGTGTAGATACTGGTAATAATGAGAATGCGTATCATAAAGTTTAATTTCGCATGATCAAGGGCTAATTCAGATATTTCTATCGAAAACAGTGTGATGCTCGAAAACCTAAAGGCTGTTTGTTTTCAGTTAAAAGGTAATCATTTTCTAAGGGAATAAACTCTTTGTAAGTGAGCGCTAGGCTTTACCTTGCCTGCCTGCGGCAATCTCATTTGTTGGGTTCATATTGACAATATTGCACCTATACCAAATAATAATAGTTATCAATCTCATTTGTGACTTAAACAGGGCTGCATCAACTGTGTAATCGGGGATTTATATCGCACGGCTGTCAATTGCCATCAAAACCCGTTAGTGAAATTAACAGGACAAATTTCAGATGAATAACAAGGATGAAAAAAACGTATGAGGATCGTACAGTTAGATTTAATTCGTGGTGTGGCTCTGCTCGGTATTTTTGCAATTAATATTACATTGTTTGCTTATTCTGAAACTGGGCAGATAGAATTTTACAGTCAGTTAGGAGAGTATTTTCCTTCTATGGAAAATGGTCTTGGGTCATTTTTATATGGTCATCTGATGCTTACTGCCTATTCGCTGATTCAAGCACTGTTTTCACAGAAAATGATGACACTATTTTCGTTCCTGTTTGGTGCCAGTATTATTTTAATGACAGAAAAATTGGATCAGAAAGGTGCAAACTCTCTCAGTGTATTTTACCGCCGCAACTTCTGGTTAATGATCATTGGCGCTCTGCATCTTTTCGTCTGGTATGGCGATATATTACTTGTGTATGCGCTATCTGGCTTTCTGTTGTATCCACTAAGAAGGCTTAACGCTAAGACGCTTATCAGCTTGAGTATTCCTTTATACATTGTTTGCATTTTATACATAGGGCCTGCACTAAGCGCACATTATTATGACAGCAGTACCGCCGATGCTCATTCGGATTTAAGCTTTGATAATTTAAGTTTTGATAATTTAAAGCTCATTAAATACTTCACGCTTTCTTTGGCCAATATGTTAATCGGCATGGCGTTGTATAAGCTCGGTTATATTTTGGGGAAATCGTCTACCAAGGTTTACCGTAAATGGGCAATTTGGGGATTGATATCTGGGCTTGCTTTGCAGGGGTTGGCGTTATTCCTTAGTGAGGTTTATGGCGTTGTCGTTGATCTGAATAATCTGGCCTCAATACTTCAGGCTCTTTCTTACATTGCGATTATTGTTCTATGGAGTCAATCGAATAAACTTTTGTGGTTACAAGTCAGGCTGCAAGCCATTGGTCGTGCAGCGTTGACACATTACCTACTGCAAACACTGATATCGGTGTTGTTATTTTATCCATTGTTTTTAAATTTCAGAGCATTCGAGTTGGATTTTTTACAGCAGGTTTTGGTGGTGCTTAGCGTGTGGGTATTGCAATTATTTATCGGTAATATATTGATGGATAAATTTAAGTTTGGCCCTGTGGAATGGCTATGGAGAAGCTTATATTATTGGCAGCGCCAGCCGTTTCGTCGCTAGCCGATAGTAATATATAGCTAAGTAAAAAAACCGCTTTCAGTGTTTGAAAGCGGGCTTTCCAAAGAGGGTGGTCGTCTGTCAGTTTAAACAGAGCCTTCTGTGATGGCATCCTGCTTTTTTATGATTTTGTGTTTATCTTCTGTTTGCCCCATTTTCCAGTAACTGCTGATATAGAGCTGATCACGGGTAACCTGTTTGTCTTTTTTAAAGTAAGCGCGTAATAAACGCATATTACTGAATTCACAGGCAGCCCAGATGGAAGGGGTGCCAGACAACCAAGGCAACGCTTTTACTGCATCGCTCAGTACTGTATTTTCTGTATCCGGATGTGGATTAATCACCCATAGAATATCGATACCATCCGGTTTTTGCAGTGATTGTTTATCTTGTTCAGAATGGATTTCAATGACCGTATAGCCTGTTGCATTTGCAGGCAAATTTTCAAGCTGACAACTGATTGCTGGTAACGCTGTCATGTCACCAGCGAATAAAAACCAATCGGCTTCTAGATACGCGGCTTTGACTTTGCCAGGCCCAAACATCTGCATGCTATCACCGGGTTTTGTTTGTTCAGCCCAAGTCGATGCTGGCCCAGAATGTTTGCCCAACTCACCGTGCAATACAAAATCGATATCAAGTGTTAAATCGTATGGATTGAATTTGCGTATGGTGTAAGTTCGCATAATGACGTTAGCATCGGCATTAACTGCTTCAGAGTCAGGCAGAGTGCATTTGCTTTTAATCGGAAACAAAAGTTTTACATAGCTGCCTTCATCGTCCGTTTTAAATTCTGCTAAATCTTGTCCTTGTAAGGTGATGCGCTGCATGTTTGGGCTAATGCGTTGGCTTTGCTTGACAGTTAATTGGTAAGGCAGATCTCTGGACATGATTAATAACCTTTAATTCGTTTTGGATACTATTTATATAACGTGATTTGAATATTATTTATAAAAGGTGATCAGTCATCACGATAAATTTTCATAAGGTCCTGATAATGATCAATGCGACGATCACGCATAAATGGCCAGATACGGCGCACATTTTCGCCGTGATTTAAATCCACATCGGCATAAAGAATTTCTTCTTTGTCTTTACTGGCTACGGCTAAAAACTCGCCTTGTGGCCCTGCAATAAAACTGTGTCCCCAAAAATCGATACCAGGACCCGCCTTGTGTATTTCGCCACTGGGCCCTAGGTCAGATTCATGACCTACCCGGTTGCAACTTAATACAGGTAAGCCGTTAGCCACAGCGTGGGCGCGTTGACTTATTACCCAAGCATCGAGTTGGCGCCGTTGTTCAGCTTCATCATCGCGGGGATCCCAGCCAATGGCGGTTGGATAAATTAATATCTCTGCGCCAGCTAACGCCATTAAGCGAGCGGCTTCCGGAAACCATTGATCCCAGCAGACAAGCAGACCTAATTTACCAACGCTGGTTTGAATCGGCTCGAAGCCTATGTCTCCCGGTGTGAAATAAAATTTTTCGTAAAAGCCTGGGTCATCGGGAATGTGCATCTTGCGATACTTACCGGCAATACTGCCATCACTATCCAGCACCACGGCTGTATTGTGATATAAACCGGCTGCGCGTTTTTCGAAAAGCGAAGCAACAATCACAACATTGAGTGATTTTGCTAATTCACCCAACGTAGCGGTAGAAGGGCCCGGAATGGTTTCTGCTAAGTCGAAAGCATCAACATCTTCTTGCTGACAAAAATACAGTGAGCGGTGCAGCTCTTGTAAAACAATCAACTTTGCGCCTGCTTCGGCTGCCTGTCGAATAGCATTCAGACTGTCGGAAAAGTTTTGGTCTAAATCAATCGATTTATTTTGTTGAATTAATGCGGTTTTAAGTGTCTTTGTCATATTGTAAAAACCTAAGCAAAAAACTAGGCAAGAAAGCCTTGAGGTAATTGCATGCTAATGCAATGTAAGCTGCCAAATTGCTGGATGAGTGGCAAACAATCTACGGTAATGATGTCGTGCTGTGGAAATGCTTTATGAATTTGCGCTAAAGCAAATGCATCTGTTTCTTTCTGACGGTATGTCGGAAAGAGTACCGCGCCATTAATAATTAAAAAATTAGCATAAGTGGCCGGCAAGCGCTCGCCTTCCTCATTAAAGCAAGCAATTGGCATTGGTAGAGGGATCAAATTAAATCTTAGCCCATCACGGTTGCGCAGCGCTTGAAGCTCTTGCTCCATTTTATTTAATTCATCAAAGTGTTCGTCACGTTCATCTGAACATTGTACATAGGTGATTGTGTTATTGGGGGCAAACCGAGCCAAGGTATCAATATGGGAATCGGTATCATCACCTGCTAAATAACCATGCTTTAACCACAGCACTTTTTGGGTTCCTAAGCGCTTATTTAGTTCAAGCTCAATTTTTTCACGAAGCAGTTCAGAATTGCGGTTTTGATTTAATAAACATTGTTCTGTCGTTAATAAATGGCCTTTGCCATCCACTTCAATACCACCACCTTCCAGTACTAGATCGACGGCTTTATATGCAGCGTGTATTGCAGGCTGCTCCAATAATCGTTTATTAATGGCATTATCTAACGATGATTCGTATTTATTGCCCCAACCATTAAAAACAAAATCCAATGACCGAGTTTGTTTTTGTTCATTCACTAAGGTGATGGGGCCATGATCTCTTGCCCAAGTATCATTGCAAGAAATGACAAAGGTGTAGAGCTGGCGTGTATCGATATCACCAGCATTGATGTCGCTAGTATTTAACAGCGCCTGTACATGCTTTTGCAAAGGCTCGTCATGGCAGATCACCACTAAAGACTGGCGCTTTAATACTTGGTGGGCAATTTCAATATATACCGGTTCTACTTCACTTAAATAGGGCGCCCAATCGGTATCAGCATTAGGCCAAGTGAGCATAATTGCATCTTGAGGGTGCCATTCTGGCGGTAAACGAAAAGTCATAACAACCCCCCCTGATGATGTCGCGCTATTGTATTTTTTGATTCGTTTTAAATTTAACCCAGCCTATTGATAGAAAATGCGTCAGTACATAAAGAACTAATAACGTCACTAGAAACTCTATCCCGCTTAGGGATCGGAAGCCAAAGTACATGAGTCCCCAACCAATCAATAACCAATGAACAACGTATATGATGGTGATGTGTTTGCTCCATGTGTACCAGAAGCCGAATATCGGATTGTGGGGCACCTTCTCGACAATGATATTAAATAAGAAAATAGTCAGCGCCGTGAAACCACTGATAGCAATAACGCCACCAGGGCCTGCGCGCATTGAACCTCCGCTGTGGTAGTCGATATTTGTAAAAATGATGCCAACACCAATTAATGTGGCAGCGAGACTAAACCAAGCAGACTTCTTCAAAAAATCATTTAAATCATCGGCTTGTTTTAGCCAGTGACCAAATGCCATACCCGAAATAGCATAGGCTAACCATGGGAACTGCGGGAAAAACGCGCCTTCAGCAATATTACCTGCGAGCAGTTTTAATATTTCATCGGCGAAAACATTACCCGTATAAATGTCCCAGGTGTAGGGCGAAGCGAAAGCAATTCCGAGTGCGATGAGCAGCCAATATTTTGGGTTGGGAAGGTAATGGCTCAGCAGGCTGCAGATAATAAAAGCGATGCCAGCAAATTGTAAAATATCAACTACTAATAGTTCCCTGATCGGACTGTCGTTACCTAAATCTTCTTGGTTGATTATGCCGAATTCCAATGAAAGCCACATGGGTAGTGAGCTGCGAAAAAAATTCAGTGCATAACCTGCTAAAAACAATATCACGCCACGTTTAATCGGCAGTGATAAATTCTTATTTCCTGTCAGGGTAATAAAAATTCCCATCAGAAATACGAAGCAGCAGACACTGCCGAGCAACACTTCATGAGTCATTCCGAACTGGATTTCGAGCCCATGTACGCAGCCTAGTATCAATGCATAGCCTGCGACAAAAAGAAATGCTATGCGCTTTATATGTTGGGTGCCCGTTGCGTTTGGCGTCAGTAGGATAAGCAACGATGATAAATAGATAGTCGCAACCGTCCAGATTGTCAGCAGCTCAAACGATGAGCCGATTACACTTTTGGTGAATTCTGGAGCACCGTAAAAATAAAAAAAGTGCACCACTAGCATGAACGTAACGCAAATCCCGCGGTAGAAATCGAGTACTTTGATTCTTGGGCTGCTAGTACCAACATCAGTGTAAGTACTAGCAGATAGTGCTTGGCTGTCTATTGTCGAGGAGGCCTTCATGATGTCATCCGTCCCATAAAAAAATGTATTAAGTCAGTTTGTGTGCGAATCAAAAGTTGCATGCTGGTGCCTCAGTAAAGGCGGCGTATTATTCCATAGATAATAATGCTTATCAATTGCATTTGGTTTATATCTAAGGTGTATGGGTTGTTACCAAGTGTCTGTTTTATAACCAGTATTGTTTTGCAGATTAAGAGAGCCAAAAAAATAGAGTTTAATAAATTCGATTCAATTACTAGATAATCTAAATACAAACCATTATCATTATCGGTTCTGGTTTGTAAGGATTAAGTCGTGCGAGATTTTAAAATAGAACAGCAGGCTGAATGGAATATCGAACGTGCTAAAGATACCTATGGCATAAAAAACTGGGGGAATGGGTATTTTGATATCAACCCTGGCGGTGAAGTTGTCATCAAAAACCCGAAGGGAGTCTCTCTCTCGGAGTCGTCTTCGGGGCTGTCTTTGATGGAAATTATTGAAGGTTTGCGAGATCGCGACCTGCATATGCCCGCGCTATTGCGTATTGAAAATATAATCGATCATAGCATCAGTAATTTGAATGATACGTTCGGGAAAGTCATAGAGCGACTCGGTTATCAGGGATCGTATCGTGGTGTATTTCCTATTAAAGTTAATCAGCAAGCGCAAATTGTTGAGGAGATCGCTCGGTTTGGTGAGCGCTATGGTTATGGTTTTGAGGTGGGCAGTAAGCCTGAAATGATCGCTGCATTATCAACGCTAGGTAATGGCAGCGATCAGATGTTGATTTGCAATGGCTACAAAGATCAAGAGTTTATTGATCTGGCCTTGCAAGCGGTAAAGTTGGGTACTCGTTGTTTTGTGGTGATTGAGGCACTGTCAGAGTTGCCGATTATTATTGAGCGCAGCAAAGCTTTAGGCATTGAACCTTTGATTGGTGTACGGGCAAAAATGACGACGAAGGTTAGCGGTCATTGGAATTCAACCAGCGGTGATCGTAGTGTCTTTGGATTATCAGCCAGTCAAATTATTCAGGTTGTCGATGTACTAAGAGACAGTGATATGTTGCATTGTTTGCAATTGTTGCATTGTCACTTGGGTTCTCAAATTCCTAATATTCGCGACATTCGTGGTGGCGTGAACGAAGCTTGTCGTTATTACGCAGACTTGTGTCACGAAGGCGCGGCGATGAATTTTATCGATTTAGGGGGTGGGCTGGCCGTTGATTATACCGGGGCGCATTCACAAGAAAGCCAAAGTCGAAATTATTCTTTGGATGAATACTGTGAGGATTTGGTCGAAACCATTATGTCGACGCTCGACGGTTATGGTATTAGTCATCCTACTATTGTTACTGAGTCGGGTCGTGCCACCGTCGCGTATTCATCCATATTGTTGTTTAACATTTTGGATGTCGCGCGTTTTGAGCCTGTCGAGATAAAGACGTCCCGTGATGAAGGGCATGTGTTGCTCGATAATATGCGCGGTATCTTTGAATACTTAAAACCCGCCCGGATACAGGAATGTTTTAATGATGCCCACTATTACCGGGATGAAGTGCGTGAGTTATTTAAGCGTGGTCAGATAGGCTTACGTACCCGTGCAGAAGCAGAAAACCTGTTTCTAAAAGTGCTGCGAGATATTAAATCTTTATTGCCTGAGTTGGATCAAATTCCTAAAGAGCTAGAAGGCTTCGATGAATCCCTAGCTGACATTTATTATGGCAATTTCAGTTTGTTTCAATCTTTGCCGGATAGCTGGGCCATTGATCAGATGTTCCCTGTAATGCCGGTTCATCGCTTAAACGAAGCGCCTGATCGTCGTGCGGTATTGGCGGACATTACCTGTGATTGCGACGGAAAAATCGACCGCTTTATTTCCACTGAACGTGAATATGCCCCCACCTTACCCGTGCATTCATTAAAAGAATCTGAAGAGTACTATATGGGTGTATTTCTGGTCGGTGCTTATCAGGAAACCCTTGGGGATCTACACAATTTGTTTGGTGATACCAATGTGGCCAGTATTCGTTTACACGATGGAGGAGGGTACGAATTTGTGAAAGAAATCCATGGCGACACCATTGAAGACGTCTTGGGTTATGTGGAGTACCAGCCTTGGGAAATGAAATTACGCTACCGTAATAAATTAGAAGCCGCAGTGAATGAGGGTCGCATCAGTGCTCGCGAACGCCAGCAGATGATGAATACTTTCAATGCCAGTATGCAAGGCTACACCTATTACGAAAAAGACCATTTGCTTTAAAAATTTAGAGGGATTTGTTATGAAAAAAGTAATGATTATTGGTGCAGGTGGGGTTGGTCAGGTTGTTGCCCATAAATGTGCTCAGTTACCAGAAGTGTTTGGTAACATTGTATTGGCCAGTCGTACTAAAAGTAAGTGCGATGATATCGCCAAGCAAATTAAGGCCAGCTACGATCGCGATATTGAAACGGATCAAGTTGATGCTGATAGTGTCCCTGAACTTGTGCGCCTATTTGAAAAACACGACCCGTTTATGGTGATCAATGTGGCGCTGCCCTATCAGGATCTGACCATCATGGATGCCTGCTTAGAAATGAAAGTACACTATCTTGATACGGCTAATTATGAGCCACTGGATACGGCAAAATTTGAGTACAAGTGGCAATGGGAATATCAGGATAAATTCAAACAAGCGGGTTTGATGGCGCTGTTAGGTTCAGGTTTTGATCCCGGTGCGACCAATATGTTTACGGCTTACGCAGCAAAACATTATTTCGATGAAATACATACCTTAGATATCATTGATGTTAACGGTGGTGATCATGGTTACCCATTTGCGACTAATTTCAATCCGGAAATTAATATTCGTGAAGTGACCGCCGAATGTCGTCATTGGGAAAACGGTGGGTTTATTACAACGCCTGCTATGTCCACTAACCAAGCATTTACCTGCCCTGATGGTGTAGGTACTTACAATATTTACCGCATGTACCACGAAGAGTTGGAATCGTTAACTAAGCATTATCCTACGCTTAAGCGTGCACAATTCTGGATGAGCTTTGGTGATAGTTACCTTAAACACTTAGAGGTGCTAGGCAATGTGGGTATGACAGGTATTGAGCCCGTTAATTTCAATGGTCATAAAATTGTTCCACTTCAGTTTTTAAAAGAACTGCTGCCTGAACCCTCCACATTAGGCCCTCGTACAATAGGTAAAACCTGTATCGGCTGTGTTGTTACCGGTATTAAAAATGGTAAAGCGCGCACAGTGTATGTTTACAACGTCAAGGATCACCAAGATTGTTACGGCGAAGTGCAATCACAGGCTATTTCTTATACCACAGGTGTGCCAGCTATGATCGGTGCGAAGATGATGATAGAAGGTAAGTGGTTAAAGGATGGCGTTTGGAATATGGAACAGCTGGACCCAGATCCATTCATGGATGATATGAACAAACACGGCTTGCCGTTCAAGGTGATTGAAGAGCCAGGCTTCGATTTGATTTGATCATCAAAAGTGCAATGCGCATGACGACATTACCTAACCCCTTTGTTCAGCTGAACTATGCGTCCCTTGATCTTTTGAATGATAAGTGTTTTTCGATGCAGGTTTTGGGCTGGCTGAGTTCAGAAGAACGAAAGCGCTATAAGCGTTTTGTGAGCAAACAACAGGCTAATCAGTTTCTGTTAGCTAGGACTTTGTTACGCAGTCAGTTGTCAAAGCGAGTGCCGAGTGTGTTGCCTTATGAGTGGGTATTTGTCGTTGATGATTATGGCAAACCGAGATTGGCTGATGGGTTTTCACATTTAAATCTTCACTTCAATCTATCGCACAGTGAAGAGTTGGTTGTCGTGGTGTTGAGTGAGGGATTGGATCTGGGGGTTGATGTTGAATGCATTCATCGCCCTGTATTTAGCATGGCTCTAGCTAAGCGCTATTTTGCTAAAACCGAATTGGCTGATCTGATGACGCTGACTGAGCAGCAGCGAATTAAGCGCATTGCTCAGTTGTGGACCCTAAAAGAGTCTTATCTGAAAACCAATGGTTTAGGTGTAAGAGTACCTCTCTCTAAATTGGAATTTTGTTTTGAGGGCGAGTGTGGACTGGGCGTCAGTGTATCGCCTTCCTGTGTTCAATCTTTACCTGCAGAAAAAAGTAGTTTTATTGGTTTATTTGACTTATTTTTTTTAGGGTCGCAATACAGTTTGGCATTAACCATAGATACCGATCAAACAGTTGACGCCTCTGTTGTGACAATTAATGAGTGGGCTGGTTTGAACAGCCAGCTTTCGGGCTTACCGTGCGAACTGTTAAGACAGACTGCGGGTCAAAACGTCAGTCGAGACTCTTTATGAAATTCTTTTTGAGATATTATGAGTAAAAATTTAATCGATACTTCCCCTGATAGTGGACCTGTAGTGGCCACTTTTTTTCGTTTTGTTATTCCTTCTACATTGAGCTTACTGGCTATTTCGACTGCCAGTGTCGTGGATGGCTTTTTTGTTGGTAATTATATAGGGGCAGATGCATTAGCCGCGGTCAATCTGTTGATGCCATACTTTGCATTGTTATTTGGCATCGCTCTGATGTTTGCTGTCGGCGGTTCAGTTAAGGCGAGTATTTCTATCGGCAAAAAAAAATACGCTTTAGCTTCCTCTCTGTTTAGCCAAATTTTCTTTGTGGTGTTGGCGATAGCTGTGCTAGCCGTACCTTTGTCTCTTATCTTCAGTGAGTATCTGTTTGCCGCATTGGGAGCAAGCCCCTCGCTATACCCTCTGATGCAAAGTTATTTTGAAGTTTTTTGTTTTGTAACCATCGTGCAATTGACCTGTCTGGTGATGTACTACTTTATCCGCGCAGACAACAGGCCTGAGTTGGGTATGCGTGCATTGATGTTGGGCGCATTTATTAATATTGCGCTTGATGCGCTCTTTATAGGTAAGCTGGGTTGGGGGATTGAAGGGGCGGCCTGGGCGACGTTAATTGCTCAGATTATTCAGTTGGTTTACATCTCAAGTTACTTTTTTTCAGGTTGCAACAACCTGAAATTATCTTGGCCGATTTTTAACGTTAAAGAATTGGGCTTTAGTGCATTTAACGGCTTTTCTGAGTTTATTAACGAATTTTCAATTGGCTTAGTTATTCTGGTTTTTCATTGGGTTATCAGTAGGCAAAGTGGCGTTGAGGGGATTGCGGCATTCAGCGTGGTGAATTATCTGATTTATATCAGCTTGATGGTGTATTACGGCATCATTGACGCTATGCATGTATTGCTGGGACATAATTTCGGGGCGCAACGAATTGATCGGGTTAAAGCATTTATGCGGATCGCTGCCATATCGATTGCGACTTTGAGCATTATGTTAGTGATTATACTCCACGTTTTTGAAGGTCCAATTGTTGGATTTTTCCTTGAAGATGATGCAGATCAGGCTCGACAATTAGCACAGAATTTTTTGCATGTCATCTGGCCTATCTTTTTGTTTAACGGTTTTAATGTGCTTATTTGTGCGTATCTCACATCGGCAGAGCAGGCGATGCATTCCAGTATTATTGCTATGTTACGCTCATTAATTTTACCCATCAGTTTTGCATTGTTACTCAACTTTATGCTTCCAGGTATTGGTTTCTTGTACGCAGTGCCTGTAGCAGAAGCCTTAGCATTTATATTTGCGTTAATCTTTTTCATTAATTACCGACCGACATTATTGATTAAAAAATCAGTTGGATAATGTTTAATCTGCGCTGCCGGCTTACTTACCGGTAGCGTCACCTCTCTAGTACTAAGTCTTTAATATTAGACTTGATTGTTTGTATTTAAATAAATTGCCTCCCCTTTTTAAACCTAATTAAAAATCTTAAACTAAATGATAAATAAAATGAGAATCAATCGTATTTAGTGTGTATACTGCGATTCAAATGGAATTGGTGAGCTAGGGTTCATATGAAATTTGCAGCAAACGATATTGCTGAGTACGCATCTTTTCACGCTTTTATTAATGCTTATTTGCGCGAAATTGACGCCGGAATTTGGAGCGGTAAAGGCCAGTTTCTAACGTTGTCAGATTTTCCTTATGAGTTAAAAGGAAGTGAGGTTTTAGAACTGCGCTTACCTGAAAGCCAGCAGTGGATTGTGATGGATGTAGCCTATAAATCGAAAGTGGGTCGTCATCATTTTCATGGGCTGTATGTGTGCACCAAATACGCAGAAGAACATAGTAGCCCTTGGCAGTCAGCCGATATTATGTACTTGTTGATTGCTTTGGTTCGGCAGATTTACCAACGACAAAATACGCTTTCTGTTGGTACTGAATTGGCAGAATCAATAAGAATCAATGAAGTCGAATTGTTAGGTCGTCTGTTGGGCAGCTATCAGACCATGGCGTATTTTCTTAGCCAGCGAGCGGGTGATGCAACATTAAACAGCCTTGATTTCATTAATTCCGAACAATCTATTCTGTACGGGCATTGGTTGCATCCAACACCAAAGAGTCAGCAGGGTATTACACCTTGGCAGCAAGCGGTTTATTCCCCTGAATTATGCGGTCGCTTTAAGTTACATTATTTTTCTGCTGATAAATCTCTGGTTAAACAAGGCTCTTCATTAGCCCAAAGCACCAGTGAAATTTTATATTCTGAAGTCAGTCGCTACAATTCGTTAGCACTGGCTAATGATCATGTTCTCGTTCCGGTTCACCCATTACAGGCTCCTAACTTGTTATTGGAAGAATGGGTGAAGGATTTGGTTGCAGAGGGTCGCTTGAGCTATCTAGGAGAGAAAGGGGCTGAATACACAGCCACTTCTTCTGTTCGCACGGTCGTTAACGAAACCTCTGAATGGATGGTGAAACTTTCTATCCCCGTGAAAATAACCAATTCATTACGTACTAATAAACGACGTGAGCTGGAAGATGGCATGGTAATCGAGAGTTACCTGAAGCACATCGGTTTTCTGGAGAGTCAGCCTCAGTTTAAAGTGGTTGATGACCCTGCGTATATCACCATCAATCACCCCGAAGATCATCAATTAGATTCCGGCTTTGAAGTCGTTTTGCGTCGTAATGTATTTGCGCAAGAAAAAGGCCAGGGCATATGTTCAATTCTTACTCTTGTACAAGACCCAATTCCGAAGGCTGATGGTACAAACGGGTCTAGTCTACTGAATACTATTATTTTAGATCTAGCCGCTAAAGAAAATCGTGCGTTTGATCAGGTTGCACTCGATTGGTTTGATCGTTATTGGCACTGTGCCATTGAGTCGATATTGTCACTTTATGATGGCTACGGTATTGCATTAGAGGCTCATCAGCAGAACAGTTTATTGGATGTCTCAGCAGGTTATCCAAGCTGCTATTACTACCGAGATAATCAGGGCTTTTATTTGTCAGAACACTTCGAATCGGAACTAGCCGAAGTTGGAGGGAAGTTAAATCTCACTAATATTTTTTATGACGATGAAAAAATTTTTACAGCCATATCCTACTACGTATTTGTCAATCAATTATTTGCGGTGATTTACCGTTTAGGGGCAGATGGTTTAGTAGACGAAGAAATTTTGGTAGAGCGTTGTCGCCAGCATTTATTGGTAATGCAAAAAAATATGCAGGGTGTCGGTAAGAATTTTATTAGCTACATCTTGAACAGTGAGCGATTGGATTACAAAACCAATCTTTTGGCTCGCGTAAATAACATTGATGAATTACAGGAAGGCATGGAGCACACGGTCTATTCGACAATCGTGAATCCCCTGTTCTCTAAATCAAAGTCTAAATTTAAATCTGAATTGCAGAAAAATCTTATTAAAAATGACGAAAGTGAGCGTGGTACAGTCTATGGCTAATCTGGATAAGGATACAATATTAGGGCAGATTGCTGAGCAATTTTGTCCTGAACATGCCCAATATATAGAAAGCCCTGAGCTGGCTGATAAAGAAGAGCAGCGAGTCGTGCGCCAGTTTGTAGATGCACTGCTATACGAAGAAATTGTTGCGTTTAAATCTGAAAACCGATTTGAATCGCCCGTTAAATGGTTAGCTGAGCTTAATCACTTTGATGCCGTATTCGATAGTATTTATTACTTCAGTATGGGAGGTAAAGAATTCAGATGTTTAGGCGCGCGCCGTATTTTTGAGCGTATTCGAATAGCGGATGGTTCCGTCCAGATGTTTGAGAAAGGTCAGTATCATGAATGTCGTATCGAAGAACTCATTTGTCACCTAGATACCGACTCAGAAACCAAAATAAGAGTGCTGGGCGAACTGATGCAAACCATCGCGTTATGTCGATGGAATACTCGTTATTTAGCGCATCATAAAAAACCAAGACGCCAGCTAAACTTTGCTCAGCTGGAATCGGCTATTACAGAAGGCCATCTGTATCATCCCAGCTTTAAAGCCAGAACAGGATTCACACTGCAGGACCATATTCAATATGGGCCAGAGGCAGCAAAAACATTCCAGCTTCAATGGTTGGCCATTCAATCGCAACATGTCGATCATGCCTATCCAAGTGCGACCATTGATTTTTGGAATGAGGAATTAGGGGAGGAGCAATTTCATATTCTGACTAAACGTCTTGAATCGTTAGGTAAGAATTGGTTGGCCTATTCGCTGGTCCCCATTCACCCGTGGCAGGTAGATGCCATTCAGGATCTTGGGCTAGCCGATGCAATTGCTTGTGGTGACATTATTGTCTTGGGTGAGGCGGGGGACTTTTATCAGGCAACCCAATCGTTGCGCACCTTAGTGAATATCAGTCACCCTGAAAAAGCGAACGTCAAAATACCTTTGAATTTGGTGAGTACCTCTTCGCATCGTAATTTACAAGATCATTTCGTCTGTACGGCTCCGACTATTTCAACGTGGTTACAAGAAGTGGTGGCTAAGGATGAATACTTGCAACGGGAAGGCAAGCTACTGCTATTAAGTGAATATGCAGGTTTGCTTTATAAGCCGGCAGATGAAGTAAAAGCCAAAGAAATGGATGGCTTGATTGGTGCTATTTTCCGCGAAAGTGTTGTCGATAAATTGCAGCCGGGTGAAGAGGCCATTCCCTTTACCGCACTCATGGTAGTTGAATCGGATAATCGTCCTTTTATCGCTGATTGGTTAGATCGTTATGGCATTGATGCTTGGGTTAATCGTTTATTAGAAGTCATGCTAATTCCTATTTGGCACATGCTGGTTCATAACGGCATCGCCTTTGAAGCCCATTGTCAAAATTTGATATTAACGCACAAAGACGGCTGGCCTCATCGCATCGTGCTACGCGATTTTCATGAGGATATGGAATACGTAGAAGACTATTTAAAATTTCCTGAGCATCTTCCAAAACTAACAGAAACAGATTCATATTTTGAAACCATTTCATTAGATGAAGGTTTCAGTATGTCGGATATTGATGAGTTGCGTGAGCTATTTATGGATACCGTTTATGTGCTCAATTTGACCGATTTGTCTTTCTTACTAGAACGTTATCACGATTATCCAGAAACACGATTCTGGAACCATGTACGCAATCATCTTAATGACTATCGTCAATCAGGTATTACAGATCCTGCGCGTATTGATCGTGTCGGAGCAGGGAACCCCAACATTATTGTTGAGTCGTTGCTAAAGAAAAAAATATTAAATGGCGGCACCTTAGATTATTTCGAGCACACCGTAAGTAACCCGTTAGCAGCGACCGCTGAAGAGAGCTCTCAAGAACGAGAGCTGCGTCAAATTGAATCCCAAGCAGTTAATTAAAAGCGAATTAATGAAAGGCTAAATATGATTTACCTTAATGATGAACACTTTGATAAAAATTATTTTGAGCAGTGTTACCAGAAGTTCAATCGACATGACGTTTTAGTGAACTGTCATGGTAAGCGCATAACCGTTTGTATCAGCGATGCTGCTTTGTGGATTGCATTATGCCTTTATGCCCGTGATCACGGAATATCTGTATTTCCTTTACCGGCTGGTACCCCAGAAGAAGCCATGCGAAAACGAGCAAAGCTTAGCGGTAGTCATTACCAAGTGATGGCCGATTCGATGGAAGAGCTGTTATCAAAAATCGAAAAAATAAGTGACCACGAAAATGATGTCGAGCCTGTATTGGTGCAAATGAGCTCAGGCACAACAGGTGAGCCAAAATGCATCGATCGCACCTGGGCGAGCATTGATATCGAATTGCAAAACTACATTGAGCATTTCACCGATTTGGCGGAAATGACAGCGGTTGTCGCGTGTCCGGTTAATCATTCTTATGGTTTGATCTGCGGAATTCTAGCCAGCATTAAACGAGGTTCTGAACCCGTAATTATTACTAACTTTAATCCGAAATACATAATCAATAAGGTGCGGGAAACTGCTTCCCCCATTCTATATTCATCTCCCGCATTGATTACCACGATCACTATGATGGTGAAAACTGATCAGCCTATTCACGCAATTATGACGTCGGGCACTTTGATGCAGGCCACTTGGTTAGAGCAGGCTGCAAATAAATGTAAAAAACTATATCAGCAGTATGGCTGTTCGGAAGTGGGTTGTATCGCCCTTGGTGGTGATATTAAGTCTATTCATGATCAAGGGGTGCCGTTACCGCACCTGACGGTTAAATCTGGATTGACGGCAGACGAGCCACAAGAAATCGTGGTGACTACAGAAAATAATACGACTGTATCAACCCGTGATTTAGGCTATCTGGATGCTAATAATCGTCTGCATTTTATTTCTCGCATCGATGAAATGATCAATGTATCAGGGCTCAATGTCTATCCCGCAGAAGTAGAAGAAGTGGTTATGGATATGCCAAATATTACCGATGCGGTGGTGTTTAAAAAGAGCCACGCGTTTGGTAATGACCAAGTGTGTTTGCAGTTTGTCGCTGGGCAGGGTATCGCTAGCGAAGATATCCGCAGCTGGTGCAGTCAATATTTGAATAAGTATCAAGTGCCTCTTCAAATTGTTCAAGTTGAAAAAATTGATCGCTTACCTAACGGAAAGATTAGCCGTAAAGCATTGGCGCTTGCATAAAAAGGCGCTGGCATAGATAGGCACTGACAAAAATAGTTGGTGTCTTTTGAAAGAAGAACGAATAACTAAATTGATAAAATTATGATGACAAAAGAACTGATTGTTGAAGCCATATTTAAAGTATTGAGCGAGAGCATGTCTCAGCCAAATATGGATAAGTTTCATAGTGACGCCCGTTTATTAGAAGACCTCGCATTAGATTCATCCATGGTGCTGCACATGTTGATGTTGCTCGAAGTGGAACATGATATGGAGATGGATGAAAGCGCCCTAATGAACGAGGATTTTGAAACCGTACGTGCGGTTGCCAATATTTTGTATAAGGGCCAAAACCTGCCAGCGTATGAAAAGGGTCTTGAAGTTTATGAAGACGTTAAGATCCACTGTGTCGCCAGTAATTTGGCCGAAGTCGTAAAGCGTTTTCCACAATTGGATCATCGTATTTTGTATTTTGCAGTTTCCGATGCTAACGCCTGTATTGATGATCGCTTTGTATTGACATATCACGACGAAAATATCAATCACGACATTTTCTTTAACTGGTACGAGCGCTTGTATGGCATGCCGATTCGGTCTTGGTATGACAAACAAGCCAGTAAAGAAAAGAATTTTGAGACGCTAGAATCTCTGGTTCAAAATCGTGAGTCTGGCCAGCATATTTTGGTGATGCTGGACATGTTCCATTTACCTGAACGTGAAAATGAATTCAGCAAAGACCCTTTCCCGCACTACGTTATGTTAGGACCAACCAAACATCCTGATCTGTGGTTTATGTATGACCCAGATTATCGCTGGGAAGGCGTGTTTAAAAAAGATCGTATTTTAAATGCAGTATCTCAGCCAACGGTATCGGGTGGTTATGTGTTTTCTGAGCAGGGTGCTCGCCCAACGCCCGCTGAAGAAGTGAACGCATTTTTTGAAGCCTCTGTCGTGCGAGATGCGAATCCCGTCACGGATATGATCCGTTCAATTATCAGCGCTCATGTTAAAGGTAAAGATAAAAACGGAGAGCCGTTACCTCTGGAAAATTTAATTAAAGCGGTCGAAGAAATACCCGTTATGTCACCACGTAAATACGCCTATGAGCACGGCTTTGCGTTTTTCTGGCGTGAGCTTGGGCTTCCAGAAGCAGAGTTTGACGATTGGTGTGATGTGATTGATGACTTAGCAAAAACTTACAAACTGATTCAATTTAATGCCATGAAATTATCAGTGACAAAGAACGAAGCCTTTGCTGAAAAATTATTCCAATTATTGGATCAGCAAGACGAAAGAGAATTCAAACTTAAACAACGTTTAATTGAAGTGAAAAATAGTTGGGCAGTGGCCATGCTCAATCCGACTGATACTCAACAATTAGAAGGGGCTCACCCGTGAAATATTCCGTTTGTACCATTTCTTTCCGTCATCAATTGATATCACTGGAGCGCATTGCTAATTGGGCTAAAGCGCATCAGTTTGACGCGATTGAACTGTGGGGCGTGCATGCGAAAAACCTTCGCCAGTCTTCAGATTTTACACCGGAGTGCTTGGTCGAGAAAGGTTTGTCAGTATCCATGGTCAGTGATTACTTACCATTGGATGGTGATTTAGATGTTGCGTTAGAAAGCGCTAAATCGCTGTGTACTATTACGCGTTCTTGGGGGGCTAAAAAACTGCGTACGTTTTCTGGCAACAAACCCAGTGCAGGAATGGATGTGGCAGAACGCGCGGCCTGCACTAAGCGCTTACGTGAATATTGCAAAATAGCAGCGGACTATGGGGTTTATCTTATTGTTGAAACACATCCCAATACGTTAGCGGATACATTGGCATCGACTCTTCAGTTAATTGAAGAAGTGAATCATCCGGCATTGCGTATTAATTTTGATGTGATTCATGTTTGGGAGATGGGCAGTGATCCGATATTTGCACTGGATCAGCTCGCGCCTTTAATCGAGCATATGCATTTTAAAAACATCACTCAGCGTAATCTTCTTGATGTTTTCAATCCAGGTAATGTTTATGCGCCAGCGGGCAGCCGTGAGGGTATGACGTCAATATTCAACGGTGAATACGATTTCAAACAGTTCTTAGGTTATTTGATGAAAGAATCCAGTGTGCCATGGCAAAGCATGGATACCTCGTTGGAGTGGTTTGGCCCAGATGTATTCACAACCCTAGATAACGATCGTCAAGAGCTTGCCAATCTGGAAGCTCAATTTCTTAAACAGTTAAAGCCAGCATCGGTTGATTTAGTTTAATAATAAGAGAGTTTAAGTGACCAATATGAAAGTTAGCACACCTTATTATTTAATCGATGAAACACGTATGTTAAAGGCGATGGAACGTATCGCTTATGTACGTGAGTTTAGCGGTGCTAAAAGTGTCCTCGCATTGAAATGTTTTTCCAGCTGGTGCGCGTTTGATTTTATGAAGCAGTATATGGTTGGCACGACCAGCAGTAGTTTATATGAAGCACGTTTGGGGTATGAGAAGTTTGGTGGCGAAACCCACGGTTACAGTGTGGCTTATAGCGAAGATGAAATCCCAGAACTTGTCGAGTATTGCGACAAAGTTATTTTTAATTCGTTGAATCAATTAGAGCAATACAACGCGCAGGTAAAAGAAAAAGGCCGCTCGATTGGGCTGCGTATGAACCCAGAGGTCGGCCATTCCGAATACGGTTTAAGCGATACGGTTGCAAAATATTCCCGCTTGGGCGTACGTCACGATTTATTACCGGACAATATCACCGATGTAATCGATGGCGCTATGTTTCACATGAATTGTGAAAACGATGATTTCATAAGTCTCAGTCAACAACTAGATGATATCGAACGTCGCTTCGCTACGATTTTGCCAAATCTTAGCTGGCTGAGCTTAGGGGGTGGCGTTGCGTTTACCAGTGATGGTTATGCGCTGGATGCATTATGTGAGCGTCTGAAGTTATTAGCGAAAACCTATGACCTACAAGTCTATCTGGAGCCAGGTGAAGCATCGGTCACTCAATCGACTTCTCTGGTAGTCAAAGTCTTGGATAAAGTAGAAAACCAATTGCCGACGCTGATCGTCGATGCCGGTGTTGAAACTCATTTGCTGGATGTATTGGTTTACCAGTTTGCGCCTGCATTAGAAGGCGCTGAAGAAATCGCTGAAGAAAATATAGAAGAAGCATTACAACAGGGTAAGCCCGTTTACCGTGTCTGTGGTCGTACCTGTTTGGCGGGTGACGTATTCGGAACCTATGTTTTCAACCGCGAAGTTGAAATAGGGGATGAGTTGAGATTCATGGATGTGGCTAGTTATTCGATGGTGAAGAAAAACTTCTTTAACGGCATCAAAATGCCCGCCATTTGTCATAAAAATATTCATGGCGAAACCCGCGTCATTCGCGAGTTTGAATACGAAGATTTCCGAGACTTTTTGTCTTAACTTTTGGGGAATAAGTTATGAAAAAGAACGTACTCATTATCGGTGCAGGCGCAGTAGGCGCAGTGGTTGCTCACAAATGTGCACAAAGTAGTGATGTATTTGCATCGGTTTGTTTGGCTTCTAAGAATGTTGCTAAATGTGATGCCATTGTCGATTCCGTCAATAAAAAAAATTATCAAACGGTAGAAGGCTTTCAGTTCTATAGTCGTGAAGTGAATGCCTGCGATACCGATGACTTGGTTACTTTGATTCGATCAACTGATACCCACATCGTTATTAATGTCTGTACCGTATTTGTAAACATGAATATTCTGGATGCTTGTTTAGAAACCGGTGCCGCTTATATCGATACGGCGGTTCATGAAGATTACAGTGTGATGAATGCACCTTACCCATGGTATGCCAATTACGAATGGAAAAAGCGTGAGCTTTGCAAAGAGAAAGGTGTGACGGCTATTTTAGGCAGCGGTTTTGATCCTGGTGTCGTGAATGCTTATTGCGCGTATGCACAAAGGCACGAATTTGATTCCATCGAGAGCATCGATATTATGGATGTGAACGATGGTGATCATGGTCACTACTTCTCAACCAATTTTGACCCTGAAATTAATCTGCGTGAAATCATTGAAGATGCAGGTTGCTTAGAAGATGGCCAATGGCGTACCTATCCACACCATAGCCGTTCGATGAAATACAATTTCCCAGAAGTCGGTGAGCACAAGCTGTACTTGATGGGGCACGACGAAGTGCATTCGTTATCCAAGAACATTCCTGGGGTAAAATCCGTGCGCTTCTGGATGGGATTCGGTGATCACTACCTGAAGTGCTTAGAAGTCTTCGAAAAAGTGGGTTTATTGAATCACGAAACGGTGACAACCAATAATGGCCAGGAAGTCGTACCTCTGCATACGTTGAAAGCCTGTCTGCCTGATCCTGCTAGTCTGGCTTCCAGATACAAGGGGAAAACCTGTATTGGTACATTGATTAAAGGTAAGCGTGATGGCCAAGACAAAGAACTGCTTGTCTATAATATCTGTGATCATGAAGTGACTTATGCCGATATTGATTCCCAAGCCATCGCTTTCACGGCAGGTGTGCCTCCGGTTGCCGCTGCCAAGTTGATTGCAAGTGGTGAATGGGATGTTAAAGCCATGGCCAATGTAGAAGAGTTGGATCCGATTCCGTTCTTTGAGCGCTTGGCCGAAATGGGAATTTCCACCGAGGTTTGCAACCTAAGCGCAGACAAAGGCAGCCCTGCCAGCAGAGTGTTATACGCTTAATCTGATTGTTTTTGATGTGACCACTGAGCTCATAGAGCTCGATGGTTGAAACGCAGTAGTAATATCGCCTATTTTTGCTTCAGTGTAAGGGTGGGTTGTCACTAAACTGGCCTCCACTACTATCATTTCGATCATAATAAGGTGACAGATTGACTTGATTGAGCAAAGCAGAGTTGAAACGTCAGGCCAGAGAAGGAGAGTTAATTGATCTCGTCATGCATATAGTCCAAGAGCGTGTGTGTAATCGGGAGGTTAGTAGTCTTGCGTGCTGCCTCGTCCTTCCCATTTTACGGCACGGCAGATAAATAGTTGAAAGATGGGCTCTATCGGCCTTGAGCACTGTCATTTCTGTATTACGCTTATGAAGGAAAATACAGGAGGGCATGTCATGGTTTTCTTCTTCTTTGGTTCAATGGTGTTTACTGCGGTATTGTGTGTCATTGCGTATCGTTTTTTTGCTCAAAAAATAGAACAATTTCAATTAAAATTAGATGATGGTCGCGGCTATTACCTAATATCCATGTTGCTTGTGGCGTTTGTATCATCGGCGTTGGCTTTTTTCGCAGGCAGTATGTTGGGATTTCAAGCGAACCCAGAACAGCAAAACAGCATGGTTTTGATTGTGTTGCTTAATGCTGTGGTTGCTTTGTTAGCTTTAATTTATGGTCTTGTGCACTTTCGTGAAGGCGAGCGTTATTAGGCTTTTACAGAGTATTTAACGCTTATTGTTATAAAGATCAAAAAAAAGGTGTAATCCCTTTCGCTATCTCGTATAATCCGCCGCCATCGTTTCCCCAAGACGAAGCCCTAAAACGGTGTTACCAGCCGATTTAGTTCGGTCCGAGTAGGTAACATACTGATTAGGCGAAATAGAAAAGATTATGAAAACATATACTGCAAAACCTGAAACTGTAAAACGCGAGTGGTTAATTGTTGACGCTGAAGGCGCAACTCTAGGCCGTTTGGCGACTGAAATCGCTGCTCGTTTACGTGGCAAGCATAAGCCTGAATATACTCCTCACGTTGATACTGGCGATTATATCGTTGTGATTAACGCGGACAAAGTAGCGGTAACTGGTGCGAAAGCTCAGGACAAGATGTATTACCGTCATACTGGTTATCCTGGTGGTTTGCGTGAAATTAACTTCACTGACCTACAAGCGCGTAAGCCTGGTCGTGTTGTTGAGCTAGCCGTTAAAGGCATGCTTCCTAAGAACCCTCTTGGTCGTGCAATGTTCACAAAACTGAAAGTGTATGCAGGTGCTGAGCATCCGCATGCTGCACAACAACCAAAAGAATTGAAGGTTTAAGGGGATTATCATGGCTGCAACACAATATTATGGCACTGGCCGTCGTAAATCTTCCAGCGCACGCGTTTTCTTGCGTCCTGGTACTGGCCAAATCGTTATCAACAAGCGTCCTGTTGACGAATACTTCGGTCGTGAAACTTCACGCATGGTCGTACGTCAGCCGCTAGTGTTAACGGAAAATACTGAGAAGTTTGACTTATACATCACTGTTAAAGGTGGTGGTGCATCTGGCCAAGCCGGTGCGATTCGTCACGGTATTACACGTGCTCTTATGGAATTTGATGAGACGTTACGTCCTTCTCTACGTGCAGCGGGTTATGTAACTCGTGATAGCCGTGAAGTTGAGCGTAAGAAAGTTGGTCTTCGCAAAGCTCGTAAGAAACCTCAATTCTCTAAACGTTAATCGCGTTTGGCAAGGATTGTCGAAAAACGCTCAGATTTTTGTCTGGGCGTTTTTTTTTATCTAAAACAAAGGGTTATGTTAATAAAACCCGCATGAAATTGATTTGGCTCCTTGTAAGGGGCGGGACATTTCATTACTATTTGTGCCGTTTTTTCCCCCAGTCCTTGTGTTTGTGCTTTAGTTAAGGATTGTTGGGTAAAATGCAGAGACTCTCTGAATTATATGCTGGTTGTTTCAGCAGAGTATGTTATTCAAAGAGTTTGGGCTGCACAGAATTTTAAAAAAAGTTGATGGGAGAATGCCAGAATGAGTAATGATGGCGTAAATACAGGCCGACGCCGCTTCCTCATCGCAACAACCGCGGTGGGTGGTGGTATTGGTGCTGTTGGCGTAGCTGTGCCTTTTGTTAAATCTTGGAATCCAAGTGAAAAGGCGAAAGCTGCCGGTGCACCTGCTAAAGCAGATGTAGGTAAAATTGAACCTGGTGCCATGGTGGTTGTGGAGTGGCGCGGTAAGCCAGTTTACTTATACCGTCGTACTGACGAATCCGTTGGTTTGTTGGATACTATTAGTGAAGAACTAAAAGATCCAGAAAACACCGATGAAGGCCAGCAGCCTGCTTATGCGAAGAACACTCAGCGTTCTCGTAAGCCAGAGATTGCCGTAATTGAAGGTGTGTGTACACACCTTGGTTGTGCGCCTAAGTATATTCCTGAAGTTGTGCCTCAGCCATTCCAAGAGAATTGGGTTGGCGGTTTCTTCTGTCCTTGTCATGGTTCGCGCTTTGACTTGGCTGGTCGTGTGTTTAAAGGCTCTCCAGCAGGTAAAAACTTAAAAGTGCCACCTTATTCTTATTTGGATGAGAATACGATTGTCATTGGTGTGGATGAGGGGAATTCATAATGAGTAAGCTATCCGCATTTATGGGTTGGATTGATCACCGTTTACCGGTGACGGCCACCTTTGAAAAGCATATGTCAAAGTACTATGCACCTAAGAACCTGAATTTTTGGTATTTCTTTGGTGTATTTTCTTTCTTGATGCTGGCAAACCAGATCCTAACAGGTGTTTGGTTGACCATGTCTTTTACGCCATCGGCTGAGCAAGCGTTTGCTTCGGTTGAGTACATCATGCGTGATGTAGAGTTCGGTTGGTTGATTCGCTATATGCATTCTACCGGCGCGTCTTTCTTTTTTATTGCGATATACATGCATATGTTCCGCGGTTTAATTTACGGCTCTTATCAGAAGCCTCGTGAATTGATCTGGGTGTTTGGTATGGCGATTTATTTGATGCTAATGGCTGAAGCCTTTATGGGTTATGTACTACCTTGGGGCCAAATGTCTTATTGGGGTGCCCAGGTAATCATTTCTTTATTCAGTGCAATCCCTGTTGTCGGCGATGACTTGGTAACGTGGATTAAAGGTGATTTCTTAATCTCCGGTATAACACTTAACCGCTTCTTTGCATTACACGTTATTGCGTTGCCGCTTGTGATTGTTGCATTGGTATTCATGCACATCCTTGCGCTACATGAAGTAGGCTCTAACAACCCTGATGGCGTTGATATTAAAAAATACAAAGATGAAGAAGGTCGTCCATTAGACGGTATTCCTTTTCACCCTTATTACACAGTGCATGACCTTGTAGGTATTGTGGTGTTCCTATTTGTATTCTGTTTTGTGATTTTCTTCTGGCCAGAAGGTAATGGTTACTTCCTTGAGCATGCTAACTTTGAGCAAGCAAACGGACTTAAAACCCCAGAGCACATTGCACCTGTATGGTATTTCGGTGCCTTCTACACAATTCTACGTGTCGTGCCCGATAAGCTAGGTGGTGTCATCTTAATGGGCGCTGCGATTGCTGTATTGTTTGTATTGCCTTGGTTGGATCGAAGCCCTGTTAAATCATGGCGCTATAAGGGCTGGATTAGCCGTATTAATTTAGTTCTATTTGGTTTGTTCTTCATCTTGTTGACATGGTTAGGTACACAGCCTGCGACGGGTATTTATGCAACACTGGGTCTGATTTCAACAATCATCTATTTTGCATGGTTCATTACTTTGCCGTTTATCTCAGCTAAGGAAAAAACCAAACCAGTACCAGAGAGGGTGACAGGCTAATGAAATCGTTAATTGCAGTTATTTTTGCCCTTTTGCCAAGTTTTGTGCTGGCTGCTGGTGGCAATGTTCACCTAGATGACATGAAGGTTGATTTAGAAGACAACGCGTCTTTGCAACGTGGTGCGAAATATTTCGCTAACTATTGCATGGGTTGTCACAGTACTAAGTTTGCTCGCTACAATCGTGTCGCGCGTGACCTAGGTATTCCTGATGATGTGATGATGGATAACTTAGTATTCGCTGAGGCTAAAATTGGTAATCTAATGGAAATCGCTATGCGTCCTGAAGATTCCAAAAAATGGTTCGGTGCGACGCCTCCTGATTTGACCTTGGTTGCTCGTGTACGTGGTGCAGATTGGTTGTACACCTATCTGCGTAGCTTCTACTCAGATGAGTCTCGTCCTTATGGCGTAAATAACACCGTATTTAAAGACGTTGGTATGCCTCATGTACTTGCTGACCTTCAAGGTAAGCAGGTAAAAGGTGTTGTGCGCCAGTTGTGATTGGTTTTGATCCATTGACGGGTCGTGAGCTAAAAGAAGATTCTTGTGCTCGTGAAGATCATGATGGTCACCCTATCGAAGTTCTGTACTTGGAAGATAAGGGTCAGTTGGATGCAGCTGAATACGATAAGGTAGTTGCTGACATTACTAACTTCCTTGTGTACATGGCTGAGCCAATGGCATTAGATCGTAAGCGTATCGGTTTTTGGGTTCTATTATTCTTGGCTATTTTGTTTGTGCCAGTGTATTACCTGAATCGTGAATTCTGGCGAGGCATTCACTAATATAGCAAGTTGAGGCTTCTTAATTTTATTAAGGGGCCTTAAAAACTGCTTTTAGGGTGAATATTGGGATTCATATACAAACATTGAATATAAATCCCCTAAAACTCGGCGTCTGGTATATAATCAGACGCCGATTTTTTTGTTTTTAAGGTGAGGAAAACCTATATGGGTGTAGTCGCTAAGCGCTCTTCCATGACCTTCTTTTCTGATGGTAATGACCACTATTGCCACCGTGTCCGTATTGTATTGGCGGAAAAAGGTGTGGCGGTAGAAATTCACGACGTGGATCCAATGAATCCACCTGAAGATCTAGCGTCTTTGAATCCGTACAACAGTGTACCAACCTTGGTAGACCGTGATTTGGTGTTATACGAACCAAGCATCATGATGGAATATTTGGATGAGCGTTTCCCGCATCCACCATTGTTGCCTGTTTATCCAGTAGCTCGTGCCGAAAGCCGTTTGTGGTTGTACCGCATTCAGCGTGACTGGTGCACCTTGGCTGATATTATTCTTGCGAATAAAGATGATGCAGCAGTAACCAAGGCACGTAAAGAATTGCGCGAAAGCTTAATAAGCACGTCGCCATTGTTTGCTGAGAAGCCATTTTTCATGAGTGATGAGTACAGCATTGTTGATTGCTGTACGGCTCCGTTACTTTGGCGTTTGCCGGTTTTGGGTATTGATTTACCTGAGAAACAAACAAAAGATATTCATGTTTATATGGAGCGCTTATTTGAGCGTGAATCCTTCCAGGCAAGTTTATCTGAAGCTGAACAGGAAATGCGTGAATGACACCGAGCCGTCCTTATTTGATGCGAGCATTATTCGAGTGGGTTTTAGATAACGAATCTACTCCTTATGTTTTGGTTGATGCCAATATTCTAGGAGTGCAAGTTCCTCAGGAGTACGTCAATGATGGGCAGATCGTGTTGAACATCAGCCCTGGCGCCGTTCAGGATTTGATGATTAACAATGAAGCGGTGAGCTTTAATGCTCGCTTTGCTGGTGTGTCGCAAAACGTTTATGTGCCTATTGTCGCTGTTTTGGCTATTTATGCGAAAGAGACAGGCGAGGGGATGGTATTTGGTAATGAAGCGGGAGCACCGGATCCTAATGATCCGCAACCCGTTAAAAAGAAAGAAGAAGCAAAGCCGCAAGCTAAACCTAGCGGTCGCCCTTCGTTAACCGTCGTAAAGTAATTTATTTCGGGTAGTACCAAGTACAAAAAAAGCAGCCTAGGCTGCTTTTTTTGTACCTGTAACTTGTGCTTAATGTTCTTCCATTGGGCCAAATAATTGCCAATCAATTAAATCGCATAAGCAGTGTATAGCGAGCAAATGTACTTCCTGAATACGCGCGGTGACCATAGATGGCACGCGAATCTCAACATCATCAGGCAAAAGCAGAGATGTCATATCACCACCGTCGCGACCTGTAAGAGCAACTACGCGCATTTCTCTATCATGAGCCGCTTGTATTGCTTGAACCACGTTTGCGCTGTTACCGCTGGTTGAAATAGCCAGCAATACATCTCCGGCATTACCCAGTGCTCTAATTTGTTTTGAAAAAATTTCGTTGTAGCTATAGTCGTTCGCAATAGATGTGATGGTTGAGCTGTCAGTGGTCAGTGCGATGGCCGGTAAGCTTGGGCGCTCGCGTTCGAAGCGGTTAAGCAACTCAGATGAAAAATGCTGAGCATCACCGGCACTGCCGCCATTGCCACACGTTAATATTTTGCCACCGCTCAGCAGTGCACCAACCATGCTGTCGCTGGCCAATTCAATAGATGGGGCAAGTACCTCTGCTGCCTGCTGCTTGGTTTCAATGCTGGCTTGGAAGTGTTGGTTTATCCGTTCTTGAAAATGCATAAAAACGTCTCTTATTTTTTTGCAAGCATACCCAGTCTAAGTTCTAATAATTTAGGCTGGCCTGTGTGGGTTTAGGCAAAGGCGTTCTTTAGCCAAGTAAGTTGACTGTCGCCTTTTTTGCCATCAAAGGCAACCACATCAAAGCGACAGCTTGGTGGACGATTGCCAAAATGTTTTTGTAAATACAGTTGTGCCGCTAAAATAATGCGTTGCTGTTTTTTGTACGCAACGCTGGCGGCGGCACCGCCAAATTGTTTGTTTTGTCTAAAGCGCACTTCAATGAAAACCAGTTGCGCGCCATCTTCCATAATTAAGTCTATTTCACCGCCTTTAAAGTTCACATTTTGAGCGATAAATTTCAATCCTTGTTTTTGCAGGTGATGCTTTGCCATTTTTTCATAGGCATCTCCTGTTTCTCGTTTACTAAATACCTGACTGGGTCTCCACATTTTCCACGTATCCCTGTGTTTTTTTCGCGAGGCCTTTTTCAAATTTTGCAAAAGGCAGGGTACGGATGATTTGTCCATATTCATCCATTGCTAGGTTGCCCGTTTCACCTTGCACGCGACTGTGTTTGAGTACTTTAATTTGGCCAAGTCTTGGGTAGAGTCTAAAGGCGTCAACGCCCAATGCATAGAGACGGTCAAGACTGCCTTTTGCTTGCGGCCAAAGTGTTTGCACTTCTTTGCGCAGCGGGCCTTGTTCTAGTATCCAAGGTATATCACAAAATACCACATTATTTAGGTCGCGATCTTTTGAGCGTGAAGGGATGCCTGAATAAATTTGAGACGTGGCAACCATCGGAATATTACGTGCAAAGTTAAATGCGAGTGTTGGTTTAATTTGACGAGCTTGATGGGGCAGGGCTGCGACAAAAATAAAGTCGACATCTTGGCGACGACGAGCTTGAAACTCCATTCGAGTGCCCAGCTGTTTACGAATGCTACTGGCTCGGCTTTCGCTGTCATCCACGGCAAATAAGCGGCTGATAACTTTGTTGTAGTCACGATTACCCGTAAAAAATTGAGCTTCAATTAGCTTGCCGCCTTGTGCTTGCCAAGTATCGCTAAAGCGTTTAAATACACGCTCGCCCCAAGGGCCTTTTGGCATAAGTGCCACTGCACTTTTATAGCCCTGTTGGCGAGCATAATAAGCCGCCAGTTGGGCTTCATCTTCAACGGCTAAGCCGTATTGATACAGCGAACTTGGGTTTTCAGCGGCATCACGATTGCCATAGTTAAGCGCAAGCGTAGGGACAGGAAGGCGGCTTTCTTGTTGTAGGCGCTCTACAGCGTGTTTTTCTAGTGGGCCAATTACCAATTCATTGCCATCAAGTATTGCTTGTTTGTATAGGCTCCAGAAGTCCGGTGTGCTGGCGGTATCGTAAACCCGAATTTCAGGAACTTGAGCGCCTAATGCCTTTGCTTGGTAGTAAGCGGCAAATAATCCATCGCGTACCGCTTTGCCTGTGACAGCAAGCTTGCCGGACAATGGCACCATGAGTGCGATGTAGTTGGCTTTGTTTTCAATATATTCTTCTAATTGATCTAAGCCGCCAGGCAGTGCTTTTGCAGCTGGGTGTCCGTCGTATTTTGCCTGCCATAGACGCAGTGTGCTGAGTTGGCGATCAAGATCCACTTCATTGCGCTTGATGATTAAAGCTAATTCTAACCAACCTTTAAAAATACGAGTGCTTGTTTTGCGGCTAAACGCTTCGAGGTCAAATTCTTGCGCTTGCAGTAAGCTATGCCAAATGGCTTGGTGGTTCAGATCGTATTGATCTCCTGATAACACACCGGCTAAAAACATGCGCTCGCGTGCGCTCGCAATGAACTCGCCTTTTAAGTGCAGTGCTGCTGCGCGTAAAAAACTAGGGCTGTGAGGGTCAATGCCAGTTAATTTTGTAAAAGAGCCAGGTGCGACCGCATTAAGTGCAGAGATGGCGGCATCCCCTCGGCCAAGTTGTACGGCTAGATTTGCGCTAAGCCAGTAAAATTGAATTTGTTCCAGTTCACCTAGGCTATAAATATCTATTTTTTTGAGCGCATCTTCAGCATCAATGTATCTATGGTTAGCGATTAGCTGCTCGATAGATGATAATGCGCTGTCGCTAGATAAGTTTAACGTGGTGTTTGGTGATTGTTTTGGGGTTGAAGAGCAAGCCGCCAAAAGAGCAATCAGCATGATGAGAAAAGCGTAGCGAATATTCAACATAATTACATAGTTTCAAACATAAGATGAAGGCGGGCATTATGGCAGAAAATCAGCTCTATGTGGTGGCAACTCCCATAGGAAATTTGGCTGATATCACACTTCGAGCACAACAAGTGCTTGAAGCAGTCGATATTATTGCTGCTGAAGACACGCGTCACACAAAAAAGCTGTTAAATCACCTTGGTATTCAAAAGCCATTAATGGCCACTCATGATCACAATGAGGCACAAGCCGCTTTGCAAATCATAGAAAAACTCCAAGCTGGTCAAAATGTAGCCATTGTGAGTGACGCAGGTACGCCCTTAATTGCAGACCCCGGATATCATGTGGCTGAGCAAGTAGCCAAGGCTGGCTTTAAGGTTGTGCCAATACCCGGCCCGTGTGCTGTGATTACGGCATTGTGTGCAGCGGCATTGCCGACAGATCGATTTATCTTTGATGGGTTTTTGCCCGCTAAAACCACGGGGCGTAAAGCGTATTTTTCTGGTATCAAACATGAAGAGCGCACGGTGGTGGTGTATGAATCGCCGCATCGAATTATGCATGCAGTGGATGACCTGATCGCTGAATTAGGGCCAGAAAAAGAAATCGTATTGGCGCGTGAGTTAACCAAAACGTTTGAGACATTTTTACGTGGCACGGCACAAGAAGTGAAAGCGATTATGGAGGCGGACTCCAATCAGCAGCGTGGTGAATTCGTAATGATGGTTCGAGGTGTGCTTGCCAATAAAAGGCTTGAGGTCTCACAAGAAGCATTAGATTTAACGTTATTGATTGCGCAGGAGTTGCCTTTGAAAAAGGCCGCTGCCATTGTCTCTACTCATACAGGCTTTAAAAAGAATCAATTGTATCAGTTGGCGTTGGAGCGTAAAGACGACTAAGTTTACTGGAAAAGAATTAATGGCCAGGGCGCTGCGAGCAACCAAAATGCAGCTACTTGCCACCATTTTTTTGCGTTGCGCTTATAGCTAACCCATAACATGGCGGATGCGGCAATGATGGTAATCGGCATTGATATAAATGTAATGAATAAAAACCATGTTCGCCAGTTAGGCTCACCGCTGAAAAGCATTGGTGAAAATAGTGCGGCAAAGCTCCACATAAATAACCCAATTAGACCACTTAGCTGTATAAGCCAACTGATCTTTAAGCTGATGATGTTATTGTGCGTGTTTGTCATGTCAGGCTGCGCAATGTGGATTGGTTATGGCAATGAGGTTAGTGAGGCAGAGGCAAGAGCGCAAGCCAAAAACACGGATTTGTTTTCCGTTGCGCCGAATGAATCGATGATTGTGTTGGTGCATCGCTATTTTAAACGCTGTTGTGGTGCATCCCCTGGCGTTGGGGTAAAGGGTCTTGTTGGTGAAAGGGTCGTGTACATAGGTGGTCTATTGCCTTTGGATGATTTTATTTGCTGGCGTGTGCCCGCTGGTCAATACGGTATTATGGCAAACATTCGTGATCAGCAACCAGTTTCGACTAATGTCGCAGCTCAGCTTGGTAAAATCACCTACTTATTAATTGATAGTGATCTGCGTGAACCTCCCCCATATGAGTTATCGATTGAAGTCGCCTCTAAAGCATTGGCAGAGTACTACGGGCAGCAAACAATGGGTCGAATTGTACGAGAAGACTCTAACAACTATGAGCCAGCTTTGCTTGAAGCAATAAGAAAAGTTAAACGTCAAAAAGCCGAGCAAAAGTTAAAGTGTACGGTGTTTTAAGGCAGTTGGCGGTGCAGGTTAGTACAATCTATGCATTACTTTGTTCAAGTGTTTAGGTAATGGCGGTGACTCTCACACCTTCTGGCAGGAGTCGTCTCATATTTTAATCTTGAACAAAATTCAGATACGCGTATCCTTGCCCGCGGAGATAGTCGAGCAATCGCCGCTGGTCACTTGTTGGTCAGGGGAGGAAAGTCCGGGCTCCACAGGGCAGGGTGCCAGGTAACGCCTGGGGGGCGCGAGCCTACGGCCAGTGCAGCAGAGAGTATACCGCCGATGGTTCTTTTCGGAGTTCACAGGTAAGGGTGAAAGGGTGCGGTAAGAGCGCACCGCGCGACTGGTAACAGTTCGTGGCACGGTAAACCCCACTCGGAGCAAGACCAAATAGGTTCCCTTTATGACGTGGCCCACGTTGGGAACGGGTAGGTCGCTTGAGCCTTGGAGCGATTCAAGGCCTAGATGAATGGTTGCAGCTTGTTCGCAAGTAACAGAACCCGGCTTACAGACAAATCTCTCTTTATTGAAACCCGCTGCCAAATTGGCAGCGGGTTTTTTTATGTCTGCGGAGTAGTGTTTGTGACCACTTGCATTTTCATATGATAAAAACAGCTTCCTACTGAATTATGTGTCCGGTTATTACCAATACCATTCTTTAGACAACTTTCCTCTAAGCCCTGTAAATAGGCGGTCTGAATGGGCCTAAATGCTCAAAACAAGACATCGTACCTTGCAATAACCCACTTCTGTTCCTATAGTGTGCAAAAGTGTTGTTTTGTGGGTAAATGTGGAGTTTTCTGGGAAATAGGTGAAATAAATTATGTTTCGTGGCGTGCACAATATCAATCTCGATACAAAAGGCCGAATGGCCGTGCCCGCCCGCTACCGTCAATTGTTGCATGAGAGCAACGATGGCGCCTTAGTTGTGACGATTGATACAGAGGAAAAGTGTTTACTCGTCTACCCACTTAAAGAGTGGGAGCCTATCCAAGCTAAAATCGAAGCACTGCCAAGCTTTAACCCCGCCGCCCGTCGTATTCAGCGATTGATTATCGGTCATGCCACCGATATTGATATGGATGCCAATGGCCGTCTACTGCTACCGGGGCCGTTGCGCGAATACGCAGGCCTTGAAAAAAAGATGGTCATGATGGGGCAAGGCAAAAAATTTGAATTGTGGGACGAAGCCCACTGGGCCGAGCGCCGTGAACGTTACCTTGAAGAAATGAAAGGTGACACCCAATTGCCAGAAGAGCTAATGAATTTATCCCTATGAGTGAACATATAACGGTGCTACTGCACGAAGCTGTGGATGCCTTAGTTCAAGATGTTGATGGTTTATACATAGACTGTACCTTTGGTCGTGGTGGCCACAGCCGCCTGATTTTAGAAAAATTGTCTGCGCAGGGTCGCTTAATTGGTATTGATAAAGACCCGCGTGCCATTGCAACCGCAAATGAACTGGCCAATGAAGACAGCCGTTTTTCTATTTGCCATGGCTCGTTCGCGGATATGACCACATGGCTTGAGCAAAATGGTGATGGTCGCCCTGTTGCCGGAATATTAATGGATCTTGGGGTCAGCAGCCCACAGTTAGATGAAGCGGAGCGCGGCTTTAGTTTTATGAATGACGGACCGCTTGATATGCGTATGAATACTGAGTCTGGTTTAACCGCTGCTCAGTGGGTTGCAAGCGCAAAAGAAGAAGACATCGCGAATGTGCTGTATCAATTTGGTGAAGAGCGCCATAGCCGTCGCCTTGCAAAAGCGATTGTAATGCGTCGCAGTGAAGAGCCGTTTGAGCGTACCTTGGATCTAGCGCAAGTTATTAAAGATGCGCACCCGAAATGGGAAAAGGGCAGGCACCCTGCGACTAAAAGTTTTCAGGCAATTCGTATCTTCTTAAATGACGAGTTGGGTGATCTAACGACGGGTCTTGATATTGCAACCGATTTACTGGCTAAAAGCGGACGCTTAGTTGTGATCAGTTTTCATTCGTTAGAAGATCGCATGGTAAAACGTTTCATTCGTGCGAAAGAGAAAGGCCCGCAGTTGCCGCCAGATATTCCAATCATGGAAAGTGATTACCCAATTATTCTTAAGCATATTGGAAAGGCGATTAAGCCAAGCAAAGAAGAAGTGAACGCTAATATTCGTTCGCGCAGCGCGATTATGCGTGTTGCAGAAAAACAACTGTAAGAGCGGATAGTGAAAAGTATAAGTGCAAAATGGGTGTTTGTTGTTTTGATGGTGTGCGCGCTTGCAGTGGTGTACACCAGCTATGCAAATAGGCAACTTGCCCATCAATGGCAAAAATTCGGAATGCAGTATGCGCAACTACAAGAAGAGTATGGGCGTTTAATGCTTGAGTACAGCACGTTGGCTGCACCGAGTCGAGTTGAAGTGATTGCACGGCAAAAATTAAACATGCAGTTTCCCGATAAGTTAAATACTCGGGTAATAGAAGTCCATGATTTTTTTGAAAAATAAAGGCGAGCAGTAATTTAATGGCTAGCAAAAACAAATATGAACAAACCAGCAATCGCTGGCGCCATTATACGGTGCTTGGTGCTGGCTTACTGTTGTTTGCTGCGTTGTTTGTTCGCCTTGCCCAGCTACAGGTATTTGAAACTGATTTTTTACAGGTGGAAGGTGCTAAGCGAACAGTGCGTGAGCACAATATTGATGCTTATCGTGGCATGGTTGTGGATCGTAATAACGAACCACTCGCGGTGAGTACGCCAGTTAAAAGCATTTGGGCGAACCCAAAACAGATTATTAAAGATCAGGTTAATATTTCAGCGTTAGCGCCATTGTTGAATATGACGGCTTCACAATTAAATTCACGTATTCAAAAAAACAAATCGAAAGAATTTATTTATTTAGAGCGACACATGAACCCAGCAATGGCAAAAGACATTGCTGATTTAAGCTTGGCGGGTATTGGTATTCAGCAAGAATTTAAACGCTATTATCCTGCGGCTGAAGTGGCAAGTCACGTGGTTGGCTTTACCAATATTGATGAGCACGGAATTGAAGGTGTTGAGTTAGCTTACGATGCTTGGTTGCAAGGCACACCAGGCAAGGGACGTGTTATTAAGGATCGCCTAGGTCGTCTAGTAAAAGACTTGGGTGTCATGAAAGCCGCTGAGCCTGGCAGCGAACTAATGTTGAGCATCGACTTACGTTTGCAGTACCAAGCCTATCGTGAGTTAAAGGCCTCTGTACAGCAGCATGGTGCAAAAGCGGGTTCGTTACTAATGGTTGATGTTAAAAGCGGTGAAATTTTAGCCCTTGTTAATCAACCTGCGTTTAACCCAAATAATCGCGCTGAATTAAAAGCGGCCAGTGTGCGTAATCGCAGTGTTACCGATATTTTTGAGCCCGGTTCAACTGTGAAGCCTTTCACTATAGCGGCAGCGCTTATGGCTGGCGAGATTAAAAAAGACAGTATCATTAATACTCATCCAGGGTATTTACGCGTAGGACGCAAAACAATTCGTGATCATCGTGATTATGGTGAGTTGGATATTACGGGTGTGCTAACCAAATCAAGTAACGTGGCAGTAAGTAAGTTAGCGATTAAATTAGGCGGTGAAAATCTGTGGGGTTTTTATCAGAAAGTGGGCCTTGGTAAGCCTGTTGGTTTAGGTTTGCCCGGCGAGCACAGTGGTAAAGTGGCAGTAGAAAATAATAATTGGAATCGCCTGCAAAGCGCCACGCTTTCTTATGGTTATGGCTTGGCGGTAACGCCTTTGCAGCTAGCGCAAGCTTATCAAGTATTAGCGAATGGTGGCGTGAAGCAACCTCTTACATTAGTGCGCAGAAACCCAGAAAAAGGGACGCGTGTTATGTCAGAAAAAGTAGCTAATGATGTTGTTGGTATGTTGGAAAGTGTTGTGGGTCCAAAAGGCACTGCCCGTCGTGCCCATGTAGAAGGTTATCCTGTCGCGGGTAAAACAGGAACGGTACACAAAGTGGGCGTCAATGGTTATGAAGACGAGCGTTACTTATCTTTATTTGCTGGTATCGCTCCTGCCGATAACCCAAGAATTGTTACGATTGTAGTGATAGATGAACCTAATGGCCGAGAGTATTATGGTGGTGAAGTAGCAGCGCCTATTTTTTCGCGAGTAACACAATCTAGCTTACGTTTATTGAATGTTACGCCCACTATCTTTGAAGATAAGTTTATCGCGGGGAGGCTTCAGTGATTGTATTTAATCAGCCGCTTGCTGTATTGAAACCCTGGGTTGAATCACTTCCTCAGGGTTTGTTCGATCTTGAAATACAGAACATTTGTTTCGATAGTCGTGAGGTTTCGCAAGGGGATGCTTTTTTTGTTCTGCCTTCAGTGGCAGGCAATGAGTCTGTATATATTACCCAAGCAATAAATAATGGTGCGTCAGTTATTGTTGTTGATGAAAAACTGAGCCAGCAATTCATCCCTGATGCTTCAGTTGAGGCAGTGCCTTACGTTTTTGTGAGCGATATTATGGCGACTGCTGGTAATGTGCTGGCGCAGTGTTTGTATCAGTCGCAGCTTGATATGCAGGTTGTTGGTATAACGGGCACCAACGGTAAGTCATCTATTAGTTTTTATTTAGCTCAGTTGCTTAATGAGTTAAATGGCCAGTGTGCAGTGATGGGAACGGTTGGGTATGGTCAGTGGGATAATCTTATACCCTCTGGAATGACAACGTTGCCGTTAGAGAAATTGCATCATGTATTAAGCGAGTTATCAGAAGATTATAAATCGGTTGCGATGGAAGTATCCAGTCACGGTTTAGAGCAAAATCGTTTGGCTGGCGTTGCATTTTCTGGTGCCGTTTTCTCAAACCTAAGCCGAGACCATTTAGATTACCACGGCACAATGGACGCGTATGGCGAAGCGAAAGCGCTTTTATTTACACGCCCTGAGCTTAAGTTTGTCGTTATTAATGCCGATGATGATTTTGCGCAATCATTAGCACAAAAAAGTTATGTGAAGCCTGTTTTTTACGGGCAACTTGATAATGCGGATTTACGTTTCGAATTAATTAAAATGCACGAACAGGGTATGGACGTACAGTTCACTTGGCAAACTGAATCCGTAGTCGTGAGCTTGCCATTATTTGGAAAATTTAATGCAGAAAATGTAGCCGCCGCCATTTTATGTTGTTTAAAAATGGGCTTTAACTTTAGTGACATTATTCAGGCAAGCGGTGCATTACAAGCTGTGCCCGGGCGCATGCAACATATTAGTGTTAACGCGCAGCAGCCTATTGTATTGGTGGATTACGCTCATACACCCGATGCATTAGAACAAATACTGATGGCTATTAAACAACATACCACGGGTCAAATAACCTTGATTGTCGGTTGTGGTGGTGATCGCGATGCGGGTAAGCGAAGCCTAATGGGTAATATTGCGCTGCAAAATGCGGATAAAACAATTATCACCAGTGATAACCCTCGCAGTGAAGATCCTTTGACGATTTGTGAACAGATGGTTGATGGGCTTTCAGGTAATTATGTAATTGAAGTGGATCGCGCACAAGCAATTAAACGTGCAATTACTCAAGCCAGTAATGATGACATTGTGATTATTGCAGGCAAAGGCCATGAAGATTATCAAGAAATAAATGGGCAGCGTCGTTACTTTAGTGACGCGGAAGAAGCTAAAAGTGTATTGCAGTTGGGGAGTCAAGCATGATTGGGTCGGTACGATTAGCTGAAGTGGCCGAGTTTCTTCAGGCCAAGCATCGCGGTGCGAATGTGCCGTTTCAATTTGTGAGTATTGATACGCGAACTCTGCAACCGGGTGACCTATACGTCGCGCTTGTTGGCAACCGTCTTGATGGTCACGATTATGTTAAGCAAGCGATTGATAAAGGCGCGTGTGCGGTTTTAATAAGCAAGCAAATGGATATTTCAACGCCTTTCTTGCAAGTGGCCGATACCACAGAAGCACTCGGGCGCTTAGCGCTTTATAATCGACAAAAATTTAATCGTGATGTGATTGCGATTACAGGTAGCAGCGGTAAAACCACAGTAAAAGGCATGATGGCAACGTTGTTGCGTCAGCAAAATGAAGTTTTAGTGACTCGTGGTAATTTAAATAATCATATTGGCGGCCCACTGACATTACTGCGTTTGAATCATACTTATGATTACGCGGTTATCGAATTAGGGGCCAGTGGCGAAGGCGAAATTGCGTACACATCACAGCTAGCGAAACCAACGGTGTCGATTTTAACTAACGCCGGAAGCGCGCATTTAGAAGGTTTTGGCAGTCTGGAAACCATTGTGCGTACAAAAGGTGAAATTATTGATGCATTAAGTGATGACGGCATTGCAGTATTAAATGCCGATAGCCCTCACTTTGATACATGGAAAGCGCGAGCCGGTCAGCGCCGCGTTATTAGCTTTGGTGAAAGCGAGCATGCGGATGTTCAAGCTAGCAATATTAGTGTTAACGAAACCGGTTGCTGTGATTTTGATTTAAATATCGAAGGCAAAACAGCGCAAGTGCATTTAAAAGTGATGGGACAACATAACGTATTTAATGCTTTAGCCTCGGCTGCCGCATGTCATGGCTTACAAATGAGCTTGGCAAATATCGTAACAGGTTTGCAGGCATTCGAAGGTGTTGAAGGGCGTTTAATTGAAAAGCCTGGTGTTAATGGCAGTGTTGTAATTGATGATAGTTATAATGCAAACCCTGCATCGGTACGTGCAGCGATGGATGTATTAAGTAGCCGCAAAGGCCATAGCATTTTTGTATTGGGAGATATGGCTGAGCTTGGTGTGGAAACCCAACTTGCTCATGCAGAAATGGGGGCTTATGCCCGTGAAGCGAATATTGATGAGTTTTTTGCATTAGGTGAGTTTAGTCGTAAAGCGGCGGATGCGTTTGGTGATAATGCCCATTGGTTTGCCAGTCACGATAATTTAGTTCGATTCTTAAAGCAGAAGCTAAAAGAAAACGTGACCGTTTTAGTAAAAGGTTCGCGCAGTGCTCACATGGACCGCGTTGTAAATGAAATTATACAAGATACTAAGAATAATTAGAGGACACCCATATGTTGCTTTGGCTAGGGGAATTTTTACAGCAGTATCACACGGGCTTTGCCGTCGTGAATTACTTAACGTTCCGTGCAATATTTGCCACGTTAACGGCGCTTATGATCGCATTATGTTTTGGCCCGTACTTGATTCGCAAGCTACAGGAGAATCAGATCGGTCAATCTGTGCGTGATGATGGTCCGAAGTCTCATTTGAGTAAAGCGGGTACACCGACTATGGGTGGCACGCTTATTTTATTAGCGATATCTGTGAGTACTTTACTATGGGGCGACTTAGAGAATCGTTATGTTTGGGTTGTTTTATTGGTAACACTCGCCACAGGTCTTGTTGGTTTTATAGATGATTATCGAAAAGTCGTGCAAAAAAATTCGCGAGGATTACCTGCCCGTTGGAAAATGTTTTGGCAAAGTATTATTGCATTAGCCGCAGGTATTTTCTTGTATATGACCGCAACATCACCAGCCGAAACCATTTTAATAGTGCCTTTCTTTAAAGATGTGGCGATTGAGCTTGGCTTGTTTTATATCGTACTGACTTATCTAGTGATTGTGGGTAGCTCTAATGCGGTTAACTTAACCGATGGTTTAGATGGTTTGGCTATTTTACCAACGGTAATGGTAGGCGGTGCACTTGGTGCGTGTGCGTATTTAGTGGGTAATGTTAATTTTGCTGAGTATTTGTTTTTGCCTTACTTAGAAGGGACTGGTGAGGTAACCATTTTTTGTGGTGCGTTAGTGGGAGCCGGCATTGGCTTTTTGTGGTTTAACACTTACCCAGCTCAAGTATTTATGGGTGATGTAGGTTCACTAGCTTTGGGCGCAGCGCTGGGCGTTTTAGCCGTGATTGTTCGCCAAGAAATATTGTTATTTATCATGGGCGGTATTTTTGTTGCTGAAACCGTTAGCGTTATTTTGCAAGTTGCTTCGTTTAAAATGACAGGTAAACGAATCTTTAGAATGGCACCGCTGCATCATCATTTTGAATTAAAGGGTTGGCCTGAACCTCGAGTCATTGTGCGTTTCTGGATCATTACTTTGTTCTTAGTATTGATTGGTATGGCCACACTGAAGATTCGATAGTATCCATTGGGAAGTTGAATACATGAATGTGAAAGCAAAACCTGTTGTCGTTGTAGGTTTAGGCAAAACCGGTTACTCGGTTGTTGCTTTTTTTGCTGCACGTAATATCGCTGTGGTGGCCATGGACACTCGTGAACAGCCTCCATATGCAAAGCAAATACAGCAAAACTTTCCAAGCGTTACATTGTACTTGGGCGCGTTAAATAATGATGTTTTGTTTGGCGCACAGAAAATTGTTGTCAGCCCAGGATTACCTTTAGCGACACCCGAAATTAAAGCTGCGATTGATCATGGTGTTGAGGTAGTCAGCGATATTCAAGTATTTGCTGATTATGCCAAGGCACCTGTTTTAGCCATTACAGGGTCGAATGCAAAAAGTACCGTCACCAGTTTAGTGGGCCTTATGGGGCAAAACGCTGGGTTGAATACGGCGATAGGCGGTAACTTAGGCACGCCAGCGTTAGACCTTATTGCCGATGATGTTGATTTGTATGTCATGGAATTAAGCAGCTTTCAGCTTGAAGCAACATCTAATTTGAATGCGCTGGCTGCAACGGTGTTAAACATAAGCCCAGATCATCTAGATCGCTATGAGAGCTATAACGAATATTATTTATCAAAGCATCTTATATTTAATGGCTGTAAGTACGGCGTTATTAATTTAGATGATGCGCTCTCTTTGCCGCAGTTAAAGCAGCCAGAGAAAAAAATAGGGTTTACTTTAAATTCGCCCAAGGCTGAAGAGTTTGGTGTTATTAATCAAAATGGAGTGCTCTTTTTAGCAAAAGGCGATTTTGCTTTATTAAATTGTGAGCAGCTAAAAATAAAAGGCAGTCATAACCGTAGTAATGCATTAGCGGCATTGGCATTGGGTGAGGCTGCAGGTATTAGCATGGAGAGCATGTTGAGCACCTTGCAGCAGTTCCCGGGGCTTGAGCATCGTTGTCAGTGGGTTGGGCAGAAAGCAGGTGTTGATTTTTATAATGATTCGAAAGGCACAAATGTGGGCGCCACGCTCGCTGCATTAGACGGTTTAGGGCCAGATATTAGTGGTAAGTTGATACTTATGGCTGGTGGCGTGGGTAAAGATGCCGATTTTAATTTTCTACAATCAGCGGTTAGTGAATTTGTTGATACCTTAGTGTTGTATGGGCAAGACCGTCACAATATTGAGCGTGCTTTAGCGGGTTCTGCTGATATTGTTATGGCGTCTGGTTTTGCAGATGCATTTGAAAAAGCACACTCAAGTGCAACAAAAGGTGATGCAATTTTATTATCACCCGCGTGTGCCAGTTTTGACATGTTTAAAAGTTTTGAGCACAGAGGTGAGACCTTTGTGAAACTGGTGGAGGGCCTATGAGTTCGGCTACTCGCACCACGCAAACCGTGCCGGTTTGGCAGCAGTTTGATTTTAAGCAATCCATCATTGTGGATCGTAGCTTATTGTGGGCGGTTGTGATTTTAGCATCTATAGGTTGGTTAATGGTGACATCCGCCAGTATGGATTGGGCGCAGCGTCAGTTTGATAACAACTTATATATCAGTTTTCGTCATGGTATTTATTTAATACTGGGTGCGATCACTGCGTTTTTAGTTGCCCATGTCCCGTTAGAATGGGTACGTAAAATGAGTGGTGTTCTCATACTATTGGCGTTAATTAGTTTAGTGATGGTTGTCATTCCGGGTATTGGTCGTGAAGTGAATGGCAGTATGCGTTGGGTTTCATTGGGGTTTATGAATGTTCAGCCTAGTGAGTTCGCCAAACTTGCAACCGTTTTATATATGGCCAGTTATTTAGATCGTCGTAGAGACGAAGTGCAGTCAAAGTGGTCTGGTTTTATTAAACCGCTGTTTGTTTTGGCATTGCTAGCGGTACTGTTATTACTTGAACCTGATTTTGGTGCAGTCGTGGTGTTAATGCTGGCGAGTTTAGCATTGCTGTTTTTAGGTGGTGTAAAAGCCAGTCAATTTATATTAACGGCCATTGTAGTAGTCGGGGCCTCAATTTTAATTTTGTTATCTCAGCCGTATCGGTTAAAACGTCTTACGGGTTATTGGGAGCCTTGGACGCAAGAAAACGTCTACGGGAGTGGTTATCAGCTCACGCAAAGCTTAATTGCTTTTGGTCGAGGTGAGTTTTCGGGTGTCGGCCTTGGTAATAGTATCCAAAAGTTATTTTACTTACCCGAAGCGCATACTGACTTTGTATTTGCAATATGGTCAGAAGAAACCGGTTTGTTAGGGTGCAGGACTTATTATTGGTTTGTTTATTTTTATTTTTACTAAAGCGATGAAACTGGGTCGCAGAGCATATGAAAGCCAGCAATATTTCGCCGCCTTTGTTGCTTATGGCATGGGTTTACTGATTGGCTTTCAGGGGTTTATTAACCTAGGTGTTAATATGGGATTGTTACCAACAAAAGGCTTAACGTTGCCGTTTGTCAGTTATGGTGGATCAAGTTTAATTGCATGCTGTATTGCTCTTGGTTTGTTGTTGCGAGTTCATCACGAAATGGAGAGTGCAAATGTCAAAAGGTAACGTGATGATTATGGCAGGTGGCACCGGCGGACATGTAATTCCTGCGATGAGTGTTGCAAAAGAATTAAAAATAAAAGGTTATACTGTACATTGGTTAGGCAGTGTTAAAGGTATTGAAAATGACCTTGTGCCAGATGCGGGTTATACCTTGCATCGTATTTCGGTTACTGGATTGCGTGGCAGTGGCATATTAAAAGCCATGTTGGCACCTTTACAAATTTTGCGTGCTTTATGGCAAACATTAAAAGTTTACCGTCAAGTAAAGCCGGTTATGGCATTGGGTATGGGCGGTTTTGCATCTGGTCCTGGTGGTTTAATGGCGTATATTTTACGTGTGCCATTGGTTATTCATGAGCAAAACGCGATTCCAGGAATGACCAATTCTATTTTAAGTGGTTTGGCGAAATATTTGTTGCAGGCATTTGAAGGGACATTTCCACAGAAGAAAAATGCTAAGAGCGTCGGTAATCCTGTGCGTCAGTCGATTGTGGCGATTGCAGCGCCCGAAAAACGATTAGCCGAGCACAGTGAAAAATTAAATGTTTTAGTGGTCGGTGGCAGCTTAGGTGCAGTTGGTATTAATAATGTGATGATTGACGTTATGGCGATGGATGCAAAACATATTAATGTTTGGCATCAGGCAGGTAAACGTAATTATGAGGCTGTTAAGTCTGGTTATCAGTCTGCTGGCATTATAGATGTTAAAGTGAGTGACTTTATTGCGGATATGGCCAAGGCCTATGAGTGGGCCGATGTGGTTGTATGTCGCTCCGGTGCACTAACTGTTAGTGAAATGATGGCTGCTGGTGTTGCTTCTATTTTAGTACCTTATCCGTTTGCGGTGGATGATCATCAAACGGCAAATGGCCAGTTCTTAGTGGATGCTGGTGCGGCTAAATTAAAGCCCCAAGCTGAATTGAGCGCACAGAATTTATTAGAAGAATTAAATCACTTGCAGAGTAATCGCGAGTTGTTATTAGAAATGTCAAAAGCAGCAAGATCATTAGCCAAACCAGATTCGGCTAAAGTGGTTGCAAAGTATTGTATTGAGGCCGTCAATGTCTGATAAAAATAAAGTTGTACAGCGTTGGGAAATACCAGAGATGCGTCGTATTCGTCGTATCCATTTCATCGGTATTGGTGGCGTTGGTATGTGCGGCATTGCAGAGGTATTGTTAAACCAAGGTTATGAAATAAGCGGTTCTGATTTACGTCAATCACCGGTAACTGATCGCTTACAATCATTAGGTGCGATTATTTATTTAGGCCACCAAAAGCAAAATGTTATCGATGCGGATGTTGTGGTTGTATCAACGGCCATTAATCATGCAAACCCTGAAATCCAATATGCAACAGAGCATCGTATTCCCATTGTACGCCGTGCTGAAATGCTGGCTGAGCTTATGCGTTACCGCCATGGTATTGCGATTGCGGGTACACACGGTAAAACCACGACCACTAGCTTGGTCGCATCGATATTGGCAGAAGGTGATAAAGACCCTACATTTGTGATCGGTGGGCGCTTAACCAGTGCAGGAACAAATGCACAATTAGGCGCGAGTCGTTATTTAGTGGCTGAAGCAGATGAGTCAGACGCGTCGTTTTTACATTTACAGCCAATGGTTTCAATTGTTACCAATATCGAAGCTGACCATATGGATACTTATGGTGGTGACTTTAATCAGTTGAAAAAAACCTTTGTGGATTTTCTTCATAATCTACCCTTTTATGGTTTGGCTGTTTTATGTGTCGACGATGAAACCGTCAGAAGTATTTTACCTGAAGTGAATCGTCCAGTATTGACCTATGGCATTGATGAAAGTGCCGATTTTTATGCGCAAGACATTACTCAAGAAGGTATATTTACAACATTTACAGCCAAGCGTCCTGCGAGCCATAAAGACTTAACTATTAAGTTACGTATGCCTGGGCGACATAACGTTTTAAATGCGTTATCTGCGATTGCTGTCGCGACAGATGAAGGCATTGCTGATGAGGCTATTATTCGCGCGTTGGAAAAATTCCAAGGTGTGGGTCGACGCTTTCAAGTATGTGGTGAATTTAAATTGGGTGACGGTGAAGTTATGTTGGTCGATGATTATGGTCATCACCCAACAGAAGTGGATGTCACCATTCAAGCGATCCGTAAGGGTTGGCCTAATAATCGTTTAGTCATGATGTTTCAGCCTCATCGTTATACGCGCACACGTGATTTATATGAAGACTTTGTTCGTGTGCTAAGTGATGTCGATGTATTACTTTTATTAGATGTTTACCCTGCTGGTGAAGATGAAATTCCGGGTGCGGATGGTCGTTCTCTTTGCCGCAGTATTCGTCAGCGAGGACGCATAGACCCAATTTTTATAGAGCGTGGTGCGGATGTTAAGCCAATACTAAAAGATATTTTAAAGCCTGGTGATATTTTAATGACGCAAGGCGCGGGTAATGTTGGCGCTTTAGCGCTTCAGTTGACGCAAGAATTACCCGATTTATTGGAGAGCATTGATGGCTAATAATCATCCTCATCAATTTGGTAAAGTCGCGGTGTTGTTAGGTGGTAATAGCGCTGAGCGCGAAGTATCACTTAATAGCGGAAGTGCTATTTATGAAGCGCTCAAAGCACAAAACATAGACGTAGTTAAAATTGACTCAAAAGATAATTTAATTGGGCAATTGAATGAGCATAATGTCGATGTGGCTTTCATTGCATTGCACGGAGTGGGCGGTGAAGACGGCACAGTGCAAGGGTTATTAGAATTCTATGGGCTTCCTTATACCGGCAGTGGTGTAAAAGCCAGTGCCATTTGTATGGATAAGTGGCGTACAAAACTTATCTGGCAAGGTTTGAATTTGCCAACCCCTCGATTTGTTTTAGCAAACACGGTTGATGAGTTAACTGTGTTTTCTAACGAGACCGGTTTTCCATTAATGGTTAAGCCTGCTTTAGAAGGGTCAAGTATTGGTATTTCTAAAGTAAAAGCAGATGTTGAGTTATCTGGCGCATTTGATGCAGCGTTTAATACAGGCTCACCTGTTTTGGCGGAGCAATTCATCACAGGTAAAGAATTCACAGTTGGTATTTTAAATGGTAAGCCATTGCCGGCTATTCAATTAAAACCTGCAAATGAATTTTATGACTACGATGCAAAATACATTCAAGACGACACTGAGTATTTACTGCCCTGCGGATTAAGTGCAGAAAAAGAATTAGAGTTACAAATGCTGGCGTTAAAAGCTTATGAATCGCTAGATTGTAAAGGTTGGGGTCGTGTGGATGTCATGCAAGATGAAAATGAAGTGTTTTGGTTAATTGAAGTTAACACCGTGCCAGGGATGACAGGTCACTCCCTTGTGCCCATGGCAGCAAAAGCAGCTGGTATTGAATTTAAACAATTAGTTATCGAAATATTGGCAGCAGTCGAGCGATGAAAGGAAAAGGCGCAACGCGGCAAGCCCCTAAAAAAACGTTTTTTGTAACCCCTGATATGACGGGTTTACTAAAACCGATTTCGATCGGGGTGACGGTCATGTCTATTTTAGTGGCGGTGGTGTTGCTTCTTTTGCAAACGGTAAACAAACACGTTATTCAATTGCAGGTTAACGAAAATTTAGAACACGTAACCAAGCAAATGATTAGTGAGCAAATTGGACAATGGTTTCCTGATGGTTATGTGACACTCGACGTAAACGCCATAAAAAATCAACTGCATAGTATGGTCATGGTGTCGCAGGTGAGTGTTGAAAAAGTATGGCCTGATACGTTGAAGGTAGATATTGAAGAAGAGCGCCCAGTTGCTATTTGGAATGACAGAAGCATGTTGAGCGAAAATGGCGATATTCTGCCGGTTGCTTTAAAGCAGTTGCAGTTGCCAAAGCTCAACGGAGGCAGCCAAGAAAGTAAAATGGTGATGCAGCATTTTTTACTTTTTAACCGTTGGGGAAAGCGTCATCAAATTGAATTGGTAGGAATCAAGCATTCATCGGCAGGCTGGTTACTGCATTATAAAACAGGATTAACCATATGGTTGGGCAGCACGACCGCCATGAATGGCTTGCAACAGCTAGACAGAGTAATAGAACAGTTTGATTTAGCGCGAATTAATCGTATTGATATGCGCTATGAACAGGGGTTTGCAGTGGCTTGGAAAGATTCCATTGGTCAGGCACAAGGATAGATGCAGGATAAAAAGAGAAGAGTAATGAATACAACTGCAGAAAGTAAATTGATAGTTGGCCTTGATATTGGAACATCTAAAATTGTCACCATAGTGGGTGAAGTATCGCCTAATGGAACGATCAAGGTAGTGGGTGTAGGTAGTCACCCATCAAGAGGCATTAAAAAGGGTGTTGTGGTGAACATTGAGTCCACTGTGCAGTCTATTCAACGTGCTATCGAAGAAGCGGAGTTAATGGCGGGATGCCAAATACATTCCGTGTATGCGGGTATTGCAGGCAGTCACATTCGTTCAATGAACAGCCACGGTATTGTTGCCATTAAAGATCGTGAAGTAGAGCAGTCAGATATCGAGCGCGTATTAGATGCAGCCAAAGCCGTCGCAATACCAGCCGATCAGCGGATTTTGCATGTATTGCCGCAAGAATATGTGATCGACCTGCAAGAAGGCATAAAAGAGCCAATAGGCATGGCTGGCGTACGATTAGAAGCCAAAGTGCACATGGTTAGTGGCGCGCTAAATGCGGCGCAAAATATTGAAAAATGTGTACAGCGCTGCGGCTTAGAGATTGATGACATTATTTTAGAGCAGCTAGCATCAAGTTATGCCGTGTTAACGGATGATGAAAAAGAGCTGGGTGTGTGCATGGTCGATATTGGCGGTGGTACTACTGATATTGCCATATTTACAGAAGGTGCCATTCGTCATACCGCAGTCATCCCAATTGCGGGTGATCAAGTGACAAATGATATTGCGATGGCGTTGCGCACACCGACGCAGCACGCAGAAGAAATTAAAATTAAGTATGCCTGCGCGTTAACTCAATTAGCGGGCGCAGATGAACTTATAAAAGTACCAAGTGTGGGTGAACGTGCGCCGCGAAACCTTTCTCGTCAAGCATTGGCAGAAGTGGTTGAACCTAGGTATGAAGAATTATTTACCCTGATTCAGGCTGAATTAAGACGCAGTGGTTTTGAAGACATGATTGCTGCGGGCATTGTTTTAACCGGAGGAACATCAATGATGGAGGGCGTGGTTGAACTGGCAGAAGAGATTTTTCATGTACCTGTGAGGTTAGCAAAACCTCATGGCGTGGAAGGCTTAACAGACGTGGTGGCAAATCCTATTTATGCTACGTCTGTGGGTTTATTGATTTACGGTGCGAAGCATCAGTTAGGCGAATTAGTCTTCGCAAAAAAGGAAGATGATCCAATTGGTTTCCTAGCACGCGTAAAAAATTGGATTAAAGGGAATTTTTAATATTTAATGGGTGCTAAATTAGCAGTAAAGCGCCTGAAGAATAATAAGTTATAAGGAGAAGGGCGATGTCGCAAAGAGATGGGGATATGTTTGAATTAGTAGATGAACCTCAACACAACGCTGTAATTAAGGTTGTTGGCATAGGTGGTGGTGGCGGTAACGCTGTTGAGCACATGGTGTCTAGCCAAGTTGAAGGTGTAGACTTTATTTGTGCGAACACTGATTCACAGGCACTTAAAAATATGTCTGCTCGGTCAGTGTTGCAATTAGGCTCAACGGTAACCAAAGGTTTAGGTGCCGGAGCTAATCCAGAAGTTGGCCGTCAGGCCGCTATGGAGGATCGTGAGCGTATCGCAGAAGCACTTAATGGTGCAGACATGGTATTCATCACAGCGGGTATGGGTGGCGGTACAGGTACTGGCGCCGCACCTGTGGTTGCTGAAGTAGCAAAAGAATTAGGTATTTTAACGGTTGCGGTCGTTACTAAGCCGTTTCCATTTGAAGGCCGCAAGCGTATTTCGGCAGCTGAGAGTGGTTTAGCAGAGCTTGCTAAACATGTGGATTCTTTGATCACGATTCCAAATGAAAAATTATTATCGGTATTGGGCAAAAATACATCGTTATTAGACGCGTTTTCTGCGGCCAATGATGTGCTTTTAGGCGCAGTACAAGGCATCGCGGATCTGATTATTCGCCCGGGCATGATTAACGTCGATTTTGCAGACGTGAGAACCGTTATGTCTGAAATGGGTCAAGCAATGATGGGTACGGGTTCATCATCTGGTGAAAACCGTGCTCGTGAAGCAGCAGAAGCCGCTATTCGCAGCCCATTATTAGAAGATGTGAACCTTCAAGGTGCTCGCGGCATATTGGTAAATATTACGGCAGGTATGAACTTATCTTTGGGTGAATTCACTGAAGTAGGTGATACGATTGAAGAGTTTTCTTCTGATAACGCGACCATTGTTGTGGGTACGGTTATCGATGAAAACATGACAGATGAGCTACGAGTCACGGTAGTTGCGACGGGCCTTGGTAATATAGAGGCTGCACCAAAAAAGGTTGTGGATAACACTATTAGCAAACCAGATGGCTCAGTCGACTATAAAAAGTTAGACCGTCCTACTGTTATGCGTGGTTCAAATGCCCAGCCTGCTCATCAGAATAACCCTGATACAAATAGCAGCAAGGATATGGATTATCTCGATATCCCTGCATTTTTACGCCGCCAAGCAGACTAATTGCTGGCGGTTGGCCAATGGCTGTTATTCAGACTATAATAGTTGATTGGCGTGAAAGAGTAAGCGACAGAATAAATGATTAAACAACGTACCCTTAAGAACACCATAAGAGCCACAGGGATTGGTTTGCATTCAGGCGAAAAGGTCTATTTGACTTTACGCCCAGCCCCTGTTGATACGGGTATTGTCTTTATTCGTACTGATTTAGAGCCAGCCGTTGAAATCAAGGCTAAGGCTATGAATGTAGGCGATACCACATTATCGACCTCTTTAAGCAATGGCGCTGCCAAAGTGTCCACTGTCGAGCATTTACTGTCTGCCATGGCAGGCCTTGGCATTGATAATGTTTATGTCGAGTTAAGTGCTGCTGAAGTGCCGATTATGGACGGCAGTGCTGGCCCATTTGTATTTTTATTGCAATCAGCTGGTATTGAAGAGCAAAACAAGGCTAAGCAGTTCATTCGCATTAAAAGCCCTTTAACTGTAACTGATGGTGATAAATCAGCTAGCTTCCAGCCTTATAATGGCTTTAAAGTCAGCTTTACTATTGATTTTGATCACCCGTTATTTGATGCTGAGAATCAAGTAGCCAGTTTAGACTTCTCAACCACCTCTTTTGTAAAAGAAGTGAGTCGAGCCCGTACATTCGGTTTTATGCGTGATATCGAGTATTTACGTTCTCAAAACCTTGCGTTAGGCGGCAGTGTAAGCAATGCCATCGTAGTGGATGATTTTCGTGTGCTTAATGAAGATGGTCTTCGCTATGAGGATGAATTCGTTAAACACAAGATACTAGATGCAGTCGGTGACCTTTATCTATTGGGCCATAGTCTAATTGGTGAATATGTTGGTGTTAAGTCAGGCCATGGCTTGAACAATCAACTGCTGCGTGCATTACTAGAACAGCCTGAATGCTGGGAGTTTGTGTCATTTGATGATGAAGACGCAGCCCCAATTTCTTACGCTAAGCCGGTTTCAGCGGTTTAATCTGTATTTGTAACGGCACGTAAGGTGCCGTTATTTATGTTTTAAAGTGGCGTAAAGTTAGGTATATGTGTGATTTTTGTCTCATACTGTGAGCTAGGTACAGTCTAAGCTGACCATTAGTTAACAAATTTAGGACGCGCTGAGTGAATATTATTATCGTAGGCCAGCGCCACGGACGCTCTAAGACAATATCTTTGGGGCCTGTGGCTCGATGGATCTTAACTCTACTTTTAGCTGTATTACCTTTCTCAATGGGTGCTGCAGGCTATTACCTCACCATGATGCTGGTAGATGAGGGCTTATTTGGCCCTGAAACGGCAAAAGCATGGGAACAAGACCTTACTCAACAACGTAAAGAGCTCAATAAAATTCGCGAGCAGACTGATGAACAGCTTGTGGGTCTAACTTTGCGTATGGCTGAATTACAAACACGTTTGACTCGTCTGGATGCACTTGGTGAGCGTTTAATTGATCGTTCTAAGCTTGATAAAGGTGAATTTAACTTTAGTGAGCTTCCTGCGATTGGTGGCCCGTCTCGTCAGGATGTTGGTTCTGTTTATAGAGCACCTGGTATTGTTACCGTCCTAGACGAACTCAGCGAGCAAATTGACAACCGAGAGCAGCAATTAGAAGTACTTGATAGCATTCTTGGCCAGAAAAAAATTACTAATGATACCTTTGTTGCAGGCTTGCCTATCAAAAAAGGTTGGATGTCCTCACGTTATGGTATGCGTACCGACCCCTTTACAGGGCGCCTTGCATGGCATGGCGGAGTTGATTTTGCTGGTAAAACTGGATCAGACATTGTTGCGGTAGCCTCGGGTGTCGTCACTTGGGCGTCTAAGCGTTATGGATATGGGTTACTTGTTGAAGTGAACCATGGGAATGGGTATAAAACCCGTTATGCGCACTGTAATGAATTAGTTGTAAAAGTAGGCGATGTTGTTCGTAAAGAGCAGGTTGTCGCTTTAATGGGCAGTACTGGCCGTTCAACTGGGCCGCATGTTCACTTTGAAGTTTATAAAAATGGCCGCACGGTTGACCCAGCTGCCTATATTCATCGCACTCGCCGATAATATATATTCCCCTCTCTATCTAATTTAGGTATAACGCAATCAATAGATTGCGTTATCCAATATTCTCACAATAACAACTGTTAATAAGAAATCTTTTCATGTTCATTCAAGTCTTAGCCAAGGTTCTTGGCAGTAAAAACGAACGAGAGTTAAAACGTTTACGTAAAACTGTCGAAAAAATTAATGCACTTGAGGCTGATTTTGAAAGCCTTGATGACGCGCAATTAAAAAGTAAAACAGACGAGTTCAAGCAGCGTCTTAAGAAAGGTGAGACGCTCGAGGATATTTTACCCGAGGCATTTGCAGCTTTGCGTGAAGGCAGTAAGCGCGTAATGGGTATGCGTCATTTTGATGTGCAGTTAATAGGTGGTATGACTCTGCATAACGGCAAAATTGCAGAAATGAAAACAGGTGAAGGTAAGACCTTAGTGGCGACCTTAGCTGTGTACTTGAACGCGCTAACAGATTTAGGTGTTCATGTTATTACGGTGAATGATTATCTTGCGTCACGAGATGCAAACTGGATGAAGCCGCTTTATGAATTTATGGGCTTAACCGTGGGCATCGTGTTGTCTGGACAAGACCAACAAGAAAAGCAAGCAGCCTATCAAGCGGATATCACCTACGGTACCAACAATGAATTTGGTTTTGATTATTTACGCGACAATATGGCTCACTCTAAAGATGAGCGTGCTCAGCGTGGCTTAGCCTTTGCCGTAATTGATGAAGTGGATTCCATTTTAATCGATGAAGCGCGTACACCCCTTATTATTTCTGGTGCAGCACAAGATAGCTCTGAAATGTATAAGCGTATTAATTTACTTGTACCAAAATTGATTGAGCATAAAGAAACCGAAGAAGAAGTGGTTGAGCAAGAAGGTCATTTTGTTATTGATCTTAAGAGCCGCAGTGTAGAACTAAATGAAATTGGCCACGAACTGGTCGAGGACATGCTAGTAGAAGCTGGCTTGTTGCAAGAGGGCGATAGTTTGTATGCCCCTAGTAATTTATTAATGTTGCATCACGTACATTCGGCTTTGCGCGCTCACACTTTATATCAACGTAACATTGATTATATTGTGCAAAATTCTCAGGTAATTATTGTTGATGAGCATACTGGCCGTACCATGCCTGGTCGTCGTTGGGGTGAAGGTTTACACCAAGCCGTTGAAGCAAAAGAAGGTGTACGCATTCAGGCTGAGAGCCAGACATTAGCATCGACTACCTTTCAAAATTACTTCCGCCTGTACACTAAACTTTCGGGCATGACAGGTACAGCTGATACCGAAGCATTTGAATTTCGTGAAATTTATGGCCTAGATGTTGTGGTAATACCGACTAACAAGCCAGTTGCTCGTATCGACTTAAATGACCTTGTATTTTTAACTGAAGAAGAAAAATATCAGGCTGTTATTGAAGAGATTGAAGAAGCGACGGCGATAAATCGTCCGGTACTTGTGGGTACTGCAAGTATTGAAAGCAGCGAATTAATTTCTGAAGCGCTTAAAACCGCCAAAATAAAACACAGCGTATTAAACGCCAAAAACCATGCTAATGAAGCGCAAATTATTGCCGATGCAGGTCGTCCTGGTGTCGTGACGATTGCAACGAACATGGCAGGCCGTGGTACTGATATTAAATTAGGCGGTAACTTAGAGCTTGAAATCGAGCAGATTAATAACCCAAATGACGACAAAATAGTGAAAGTAAAAGCGGATTGGCAAGAGCGTCATGACACCGTTATTTCTGCAGGTGGTTTACATATTTTAGGTACAGAGCGCCACGAGAGCCGTCGTATTGATAACCAACTACGTGGTCGTGCAGGCCGTCAAGGTGATCCAGGTTCTTCGCGTTTCTTCTTGTCATTAGAAGATAATTTGATGCGTATTTTTGCAAGCGACCGTACACGTCGTTTGATGCAAGCACTGGGCATGAAAGATGGAGAAGCCATCGAACATAAAATGGTATCCAATGCGATTGAAAAAGCGCAGCGTAAAGTTGAAGGTCGTAACTTTGATATGCGTAAACAATTGCTTGAATACGATAATGTGGCCAATGACCAACGTCGCGTCATTTATCAGCAACGTAATGAGTTACTAGAAGCCGATACAATTGCCGAAACCATTGAGTCGATTCGTGAAGATGTGATTGATGAGAGCATCAGCCAATATATTCCACCACAAAGCATGGTTGAGCAGTGGGATGTTCCGGGTTTAGAAAAAGCATTATCGACTGAATTTGCATTGCCTGTGCCTTTATCGCAATGGTTAGAGGAAGATAAGTCGTTGTTTGAAGAGACACTTCGCCAGCGTATCAAGCAAGTCATTATTGATGCTTATGAAGAGAAATCAAACGAGGTGGGCGCGGATAGAATGCGTCAGATCGAAAAGCATATCATGTTGCAAATTCTCGATCATCAATGGAAAGAGCACCTCGCGACAATGGATCACTTACGTCAAGGTATTCACTTACGTGGTTATGCTCAGAAGAATCCAAAGCAAGAATATAAGCGTGAGTCATTTGATTTATTCAAAGAGTTATTGAATGACATTAAGCACGAAACGATTCGTTTCTTATCTCATACTCAGTTTGTAAATGAAGATGAAGTAAAACGTATGGAAGATAAAGCCCGTGCCTTGGCGGAAGCCCAGTCGTTGCAGTTTGAACACGAATCAGCATCAGCGCTGGCAGAAAATGAAGCACCAGCAAGTGATGCCGATTCAGTTAAACCGTTTGTACGTGATGGCCAAAAAGTGGGTCGCAATGATCAGTGCCCGTGTGGTTCTGGTAAGAAGTTCAAGCAATGTCACGGCAAGCTTGCCTAATTTTTAAAGGGATGTAGAAATATGCCGGTTAATTTATCTGTATTTGACAATTTCAATACAATCGATGGCATTAAAATTGGTTTTACTAATGCAGGTGTAAAGCAAACCACGCGCCCTGATATTGTTATTTTTGAATTAGATGAAGCTGCGACGACAGCGGGTATTTTCACTGAAAATGCATTTTGTGCCGCGCCTGTTCAAATTAGCAAAAAGCATCTTCAAGACGCTCATACACGCTATCTTATTATCAATACTGGCAATGCAAATGCCGGTACGGGTAAAGGTGGTTATGATGATGCGCTTGAGATTTGCCATGTGGTGGCAAAGGAAAAAGGGGTTGCTGTTGAGCAGGTCCTACCTTTCTCCACAGGTGTAATTGGTGAACGCTTGCCGATGGCCAAGATTTTACCTGCTATCTCTAAAGCGCTTGAAAATACACAAGAGGATAAATGGTTTGATGCCAGCCGGGGTATTATGACCACGGATACGCAGCCTAAAGGTATTTCTACTCAGTTTGATTTTGAAGGTAAAACCATCAGCATTTCGGGCATCTCAAAGGGTGCTGGCATGATAAAGCCGAATATGGCCACCATGCTAGGATTCATTGCAACCGATGCACCTGTTGATAAAGACTTACTTCAAGCTCTTTGTAGTGAATTAGGTAATAAATCGTTTAACCGAATTTCAATTGATGGTGATACATCTACCAATGACTCGTGCATGCTAATGGCAAGTGGTACGGTTGATGTGGAAAGACTCACGAGTACACAGCAACCACTTTATGCGGTATTAAAAGCAGAGCTTGAAAAAGTTTTTTTATATCTTGCTCACGCCATCGTGCGTGATGGTGAAGGTGCAACCAAGTTTGTTGCCATTAATGTACGTGACTGCGAGAACTCAAAAGAAGCTCTGCGTATTGCATACACTATAGCGCATAGCCCTTTGGTTAAAACTGCGTTGTTTGCATCCGATGCGAACTGGGGGCGTATTCTTGCCGCCGTGGGTCGTAGTGGTGTGCGTGACATGAATGTTGAAAATATTGATATATTTTTAGACGATGTTTGTATTGTTGAAAACGGTGCGTGCGCGACCAATTATACAGAAGCGGCAGGCTCTAACGTTATGGCACAAGCAGAGTTGACGATTCGTGTTGATATGGGGCGTGGCGAAGCCAGTGAAACGGTTTGGACCACAGATTTATCTCACGATTATGTAACGATTAACGCTGACTACCGCAGTTAAGAGCGAAACGATAAAGCAAGTTTGGTGAAAATCATCAAGCTTGCTTTTTTTTGTCTATTAAATATGAGAAACATAAAAAATGATTAAAAAAATCGAAGTAGTGGCCGCTGCGATTATTTCTCAGTGTGGGCAGCGGTTATTTATTGCCAAGCGTGCTAGTCAGGCTCACCAAGGTGGTTTGTGGGAGTTTCCTGGTGGTAAAAAAGAGCACGATGAAACAGCTGAGCAAGCGCTTTCGCGAGAATTAGAAGAAGAAATCGGTATTAAAATAAAAACCACAACACCTTTGATTAAACTAGAGCATGATTATGGCGACAAGCTAATTGAACTGGACGTTTACAGGGTGACTGAGTTTAGCGGTGAAGCTCATGGGGCCGAAGGACAAGAAACTAAATGGATTGATTTATCAGCAATTGATGGCTATGACTTCCCTGAGGCGAACATACCGATTATTCGTGCGTTGAAACAAGCTCAATAATTCATATTTACTCGCTAATTAGTGATTTAGCGAGTCATGCCTCACCTATTGCAGTGCAGATTTAGCCAGCAGTAAAACCCCAGAAATAAATAATAATGCTCTGCATATATTCATAAAATGTTGTTCATTGAAACGGTGTTGTATTTTATGTCCCAACCAGATTCCTAGGTAGGCGGCAGGTATGAGTATGAGCGATAGCCATAATATCTCTAGACTCCATTGCCCTGTTAATGAATAGGGAATAACTTTTACTGCATTCATAGTACCAAAAAAAATCGCAGAGGTGGCCAACCATGTTAGTTTTGGTAAGGCCTTTGCAATTAAATAAATGTTAATGGGCGGACCGCCAGCATGAATGAGTGTACTGGTTATTCCTGAAATAGTGCCCCACAAAACACCGGCTCCGCGCATGCGTCCAAAAAAAGGCGTGAGTGATTGCCAGCTGGCAAATAAAATAGAAATCACACCGAGTGTTATTTGTAAAAATGTGCCGCTGGTATAGGCCAATAATAATGAGCCTATGAATATCCCCAGCAGTGCTGCTGGTACGATCGACATTAATACGCTTACGTTTATGTGCTGCCTATAAAGTTGTATCGCTTTAATATCCATCACAATAAGAAGCGGTAACATGAGTGCAGCAGCTTGTGGCACGGGCATAACTAGCGCAAGTATAGGAACGGCAACCACTCCGGCACCACCTGCAAAGCCTGACTTAGAAATACCAGTGAGTAAAACACCCAATATGGCTAATATCCAAAATAAAACGGATGTGTATAAAGTATCCATAAATAGCCTTATTCACTGCCCTTTAAAATGGTAATTATTTTATTTAGGGGGATTGCTGCTTCAACGACATTGGCCAGTCTTTCTAATTCATTGGCCTGATGTTGTTGGTAATTGAAGTGTTCAATGGTATTAAGGCCTGCCCAATTTAATAAATACTCAAGCATATCGTTTTCATCAAAAAGGCCATGAATGTAAGAGCCAAAGATATTACTGTCATCATTGATTACACCATCTTCATGATTTTCTAATTGAATTAAGGTGTTTTCAAATGCTTTGCCGCTACTTACACCGGCATGAATTTCATAGCCACGAACTTTCGCATGATTACTTTTTAAATGACCCGAGACATTCTTCAATGCTTTTTGTGGCATAAGTGTTGTTTCAAACTGAAGAAGTCCGAGTGTGGCTGAACTGCCAGCTTCGCCTTCAATGCCATTTGGATCATGTATTGCATTACCGAGCATTTGAAAACCGCCACAAATACCGATTATTTTACCGCCATATCTAAGATGTTTATTAATATGTTTAAGCCAACCACTTTGTTCTAGCCAGTTGTAATCTTGACGAACACTTTTGGTGCCAGGCAAAATGATTAAATCGCAACCGTTAAAGCGTGTTGGGTCTTTAATGAATTCAAGATTAACATTGGGGTGTAGGGCGAGAGCATCAAAGTCTGTGTGATTACTGATGCGAGGAAAAACAGGAACGACAATATTAATGACATTCTCATGCACGCTTTTCTCTTTTATATGAATCGCGTCTTCTGCTTCAATGTGTAAATTTTCAATATAAGGGATAACACCTAAAACAGGCTTTCCTGTTTTTTCTTCTAACCAAGTCAGGCCCGGTTCTAGTAATGAAATATCACCGCGGAAGCGATTGATGACAAATCCTTTTACTCTATTTTTTTCCGATTCGCTTAAACAATCGAGTGTCCCCGTTAAATGTGCGAATACGCCTCCGCGATCAATATCTGCCACAATGATGACAGGGCAATCGGCGGCTTCAGCAAACCCCATATTGGCAATATCCCTATCACGCAAATTAATTTCAGCTGGGCTGCCAGCGCCTTCGACAATGACAAATTCATATTCGTTTGCAAGGCGTTGGTGTGACTCAAGGACGGCGGTTAACAATTTAGGCTTGTGATTGTGGTAATACATTGCGTCCATATTGGCGACGGCTTTGCCGTGTACAATGACTTGCGCGCCGGTATCACTGTTGGGTTTTAGTAATACAGGGTTCATATCTGTGGTTGGTGCAATACCACAGGCCATGGCTTGCACTGCTTGTGCTCGGCCTATTTCGCCGCCATCAGCGGTGACTGCACTGTTAAGTGCCATATTTTGCGGTTTGAACGGTGCGACACGATAACCGTGTCGGACTAAAATACGGCATATTGCCGCTACAAGAATACTTTTACCAGCATCGCTGGTGGTGCCTTGCACCATAAGAGTCGAATGTTTCACAGTTAGCAATACTATTTATTAAAACAGGTATGATACGGACTTACTCTTGAGGTTCTACCTCTTTAATAAAAATATTAAGCACTTTGTGTGTTCTGCTTTCAATCATCGTGAGTTTGGAGATTAATGAAGCATTCAATGGCATACCTTTGGCTATAAGAAGAATGCCGTCATGGCTAAATAGATCACGATTAACGATATCACCTTCTTTAATTTCATCGATATGGGTTAATTTATCTTTAGGTATCGTAACATTCTTATCTAGTTCAACAATCAATTTACGATAGAGTTTGAGTAGCTCTGGGTCATATTTTCCGCTGCTAAATTTATCAATCAGGTCTAGCGCATCTGTTGAGCCTAGTTTGTCCTTAATGTAAAAGCCGTTAATGATCTGATGGTAATCAATGACAATGCGCAATATACGAGACCCTAATGGAATTTTATTTCCAACCAATTTATCTGGAATCCCTGATCCATTGTAGTTTTCATTTTGATGACGAATGAGTTTCGCCGCAAAATCCAAACTATTTAACGGTGTTAATAGATCGGCCCCTTGCATAGGGTGTGCATGATAGACCTCTAATTCGCCTTCTGACATATCTTGTACCGGCTTAGATAATAATGCGCCGGAGAAATTCAGCTTACCTAGCTGGTAAAGACGAGCCGCATTACGAATTTCTGTAATGATTTTTCGATCGAGTTTTATTAATTTGGCCAAAGCGACACTGTGAGTGACGACATTTTTATTCATGTCTCTCGGTGTTGGCACTCGCATGTGGATAAGGTTACTGATGACCTTTATCGTTGTATTATATTGGCTCAGAAGTTCTTCTTTTGCCATATCTGCAAAGAGGGTTGCGCTAGCGAGTTCTTCACTCACACTGGAAACTTGCTCTTGCAAAGCTAAGTGTTCTTCTTGATTAGGTGTCTCAGCTTCTATGCGATCTTTTTCTGTTATTTCGGCTTCTACCGTTTTCTTTAGCTCTGCATTGTCCCATGGTTTGCTCATATACTGATGAACTTGGCCATCATTGATTGCGCGAATAGTACTTTCTTGATCACTGTAGCCGGTAAGTAAAATACGACGGCTCATAGGTGATAAATCGATCGAGCTGGCGAGAAAGGTTGCGCCATCCATTTCGGGCATGCGCATGTCTGAAATGATGACATCAAACGGATGTTCTTTAAGTATCTCTAATGCTTCTGCACCAGAATTGGCAATTTTCACATCAAACTGCTTACCTCTAAATACACGCTGAAGTGCGGTAAGCATTTGTGGCTCATCATCCACAAATAGTATTTTTCTAGCTGTATCCATATGCACCTCCAGGGTTGAATGTTGACTATATTTCAACCTGTCTAAGCTGTCTAAGATTAAAAAAGTATAATACTTGACTGTTATTTGTACAGAAAATAGCCTAAATTAATCATAAAACAAGCTATTGGAGATGTGTTGTGGAGCCGACTTATACATCTGGTGAGGTAGCTAAGTTTGCAGGGGTGAATTTTCGGACGGTGATTAGATGGATTGATAGAGGCGATTTAGAAGGATACAAGCTACCAGGACGTGGCGATCACAGAGTAAGACACAGTGCTTTGTTGGCTTTTATGCATAAAAACCAGATTCCACTGCCACAGGAGTGGCTTGAAGAGCCGTATAAAGCGTTAGTGGTAGATGACGACCCAGCTATGGCGAGTGCCATAGGGCGTGTCTTCAAGCGTTTAGGCTGGGAGGTGAAAGAGGCTCACGATGGGTTTGAAGCCGGAATGAGTTTGATGGAATTTAAACCAAGGATAATGACACTGGATTTGAAAATGCCTTACATGGATGGCTTCAAGGTGTTAACCCTTACTCGCGAGAAATTTAATATGGAAAGCCTTCATATCATAGTTATTAGCGCGCAGGGAATTACTGAACTAGAAAAAACACTGTCACTCGGAGCAAACAATATTTTAGAAAAACCTTTTGAGAATGACGACCTCAAAAAAATGATTGTTGAATATGAGTTTTAATAAACTAAGAGGAAATATCGATGCAAGGAATTATATTTAATGCACTTGAAGAGTTTGTTCTTGAGACAGCCGATATGGAAGTTTGGAATGCGCTATTGGAATCAAGCAACTTAGAAAGTGGTGGTGTTTATACGTCAGGTGTGAGCTATGACGATGCAGAGATCGTTAGTTTAGCGACTAATCTGTGTGAAAAATTAGGGGTGCCATTAACGGGTGGTTTACGTTTATTTGGTGAATTTTTATTTGGATTTCTAATTAGTAGAGGTCCAATTGAGTTGGCAATGTATCCTAATACTCAAACATTATTACAAAATTTAGAAAGTGTTGTTCATCGAGATGTGAAGCGTATACATCCTGATGCTTACACACCACTTTTCGAATATTTCCCTACCACTGAACATGAGGGTGAGTTGACCTACTTAAGCAAACGTAAGTTATGTTTTATTGCAGAAGGACTATTGCAGGGAGCAGCAAAACATTATGGTCAGAGTGTTGAAATGCACCATTCACAGTGTATGCATGATGGTGCTGAAAATTGTAGATGGAATGTAACATTTACATGATCAATGGATAGGTGATTTTATGTCAGATGCCTACAAGGTTGCTTACGATCGAGAAAAATTAGCTCGGCTTGCGGCTGAGAAATTATTAGATGAAAAAACTCGTGAAGTACAGTCTAGTATTGACATGATTCAACATCAGTTTAATGACTTAATGGCTCAAAAAAAAGAAGCTGATTATCTTTTAGAGATTGCGCGCCTAACACAGGTGGACCAAGGTTTGTCAGAAAGTGTTAGTGATTACACAACTAAAAGCATGAAATTTTTAAACGCAAAATTTAGTCGCTATAGCTTTATTAAAAACGGTAAAATAAGTGTTTCAAATGTTATTGGAATCGATGAAGCGTTACCTGCATTGCCCATTAATATGTATCAGGAAATTTATCGTAAACATGATCGATCAACGGTGATGTTAGATGATATTGATTATCAAGATATGACCAAGATATGCGAAATCTATGATGTTAATCGAGTGATTTTGTTACCCATAAAATGTTTTGGTAAAGTGAGTACGGTATGCGAATTATACTTGCCTGAGGAAATTGATTTTAAACCTGAAACTTTGGATCAATGTCAGGTGGCGGGCTATCAAGTTGGGGGGATGTTAGAGCGCAATGCGAATAATAAAAAAATTGAAGATAGTTATTTAGAAATAAAATCCAGTCACGATAAAATCAAGCAGGCGCAAGCTCAATTAGTTCAGTCAGAAAAAATGGCGTCACTTGGTCAATTAGCCGCCGGCGTTGCGCACGAAATTAATAACCCGATTGGTTTTGTGAGTAGCAATTTTGGCACATTAAGGGAATACACAGATATTATTGCTGAATACTTTAAATTGGCTGAAACATTAGCGGCTGATTCTGATAGTGATGTATCGAAAAAAATGGTCGAAATGGATGAGAGTGAAGATTTCACATTTTTGTTTTCGGACATTAAAAATATTATGAATGATTGTGATGATGGCTTAAAACGTGTCAAAGAGATTGTTCTAAATTTAAAATCATTTGCCAGAGGGGATGAAGAAACGACCGAAGCATTTAGCCTTAATAATTGTATCGAAAATACGATAAAAGTTGTTTGGAATGAATTAAAGTATAAGGTTACATTACATAAAGAATTCGATGAGGCCAATCCTATTGTTAATGGTCATGAAGGACAAATTGGTCAGGTAATTATGAATATGCTTGTGAATGCAGCACAAGCCATGGAGGTAGAAGGTCATATTTATATATCCACTATTAAGCAGGATGGTTTTGCTCGCTTAATCATTCGTGATACCGCGAAAGGCATGCCTCAATCTGTGGTGGATAAAATATTTGACCCTTTTTATACCACAAAAGGTGTTAACGAAGGCACGGGGCTTGGGTTATCTATTTCTCATGGCATTGTTGAGAAGCATGGCGGGAAAATCAGTGTTGAATCAGAAGAAGGTGTCGGCACATCTTTTATGATTGATATTCCTCTTGTGAGTGATTGAATGATTCCTTTACATGAGCAATCTCTGCATTAATTAATTTACTTAAATCTTCGTGGTGCTTGAGCCGTTTTGCCTTTTCAAAAAATATACCTGCTGCAGTGTGCTGCATTTTAAAAAATGCGAGCCATTGTTTTATACGATCAGCAGAGAACTTGGCGTTGCCGGCTTTAACCGTGGTATCGAGCATCCATAATAAATCGTCTAACTGTTCAAGCCAGCTGTCAGCTTTGTATTCTTGCCCTAAATGATGTTGACGAATTTGTAAGGCCAGATCGGGTGTGGCAACCGCGCCGCGGCCAAGCATAATATCGTCACATTGGCTGACTTTTTGACAGGTTAATAAATCCGCCACAGTCCAAATTTCACCGTTCGCCATAATGGGGATGTTTACGTTTTCTTTTACTTTCGCAACCCATTCCCAGTGAGCCGGAGGTTTGTAGCCTTCTATTTTTGTTCTTGCATGAATACAGAGCATGCTTGCACCTGCGGATTCGACGGCTTGTGCATTTTCTATGGCTAATGATTTATCTTCAAACCCAAGGCGCATTTTAGCGGTTAACGGAATATGATCGGGCATGGCTTGGCGCATGGCGTGCAGCACGCGGTAAAGATTGTCTGGGTCTTTTAATAAAATAGAGCCACCAACGCTATTGCAAACGAATTTAGACGGACAGCCAAAGTTCACGTCGACCACGGGCGCACCAAGCTCGACCCCCCGACAAGCATTTTCAGCCATGGGTTGTGGCTCGCCTCCCAAAAGTTGCAAGTGAACAGGAGTACCAGACGGCGTTTGCCAATTATTGAGTGCTTCAGGGCATAATCGAGTGAAAACACGCTCAGGCAGTAATTGATTGGTAATGCGTAAAAACTCAGTCACACAGTAGTCAAATGCGTTGTTGCGAGTAAGCAAAGTGCGCATATGTACGTCAACTAAGCCTTCCATTGGGGCAAGCGCCAGTTTCATAAAGAGATATCTAGAAAATTTGTGCCACATTTTAGCAAGAAAATGTCTGAATTAATGCTAAAAATCAATTGCTTATATGACCTGCAATATTTGCCTAAAAGAGGCATATACAGTACATTACCGCGATATTTTGCCTATGTTATCGAGTAGTTGGGCAATATGAACAGTTTTAGTGGAGAATTATGAGAAAGTGAGTAGCTTTTCATAATCCATTATTAAAAGATCTGCATAAGCAGACCCGATCAGTACTAATGAGGAGTGGATTATATGTCCCCGATCGTAGCTGACGGCCTAGGCCTAATGGGATTTGGCATGGGTACGGTGTTTATTTTTTTAGTCGTACTTATTTTTGCTACAACCATTATGTCCAAGTTGGTCGTTAAATACTTCCCAGAAGCCGCTCCGGCTCCTGCGAGAGTGAAAAAAGCTCCAGCACAAGGCGTCGACCCACAGTTATTAAAAGTTTTAGCTGCAGCCGTAAAAGAGCACCGTTCTCGCCAAAAGTAAGAACATCACGCTTCAAAAACGAATAACGATAATTAACGAAGGCCATTACAAATGACCGATATTAAAAAACCATTAGGCATAACTGACGTCGTTCTACGCGATGCTCACCAATCTTTATTTGCCACGCGCATGCGCATTGATGACATGCTGCCAATCGCAGAAAAATTAGACCAAGTAGGTTACTGGTCTTTAGAGTCTTGGGGCGGTGCTACTTTTGATTCTTGTATCCGTTTTTTAGGTGAAGATCCCTGGGATCGCATTCGTGCATTCAAAAAAGCAATGCCAAACACAAAACAACAAATGCTGTTACGTGGCCAAAACCTATTAGGTTATCGTCATTATGCTGACGATGTGGTTAACAAATTTGTAGAACGTGCTGCCACTAACGGTGTTGATGTTTTCCGTGTGTTCGACGCAATGAATGATCCTCGTAACCTTGAGACAGCTATTAAAGCGGTTAAGGCTAACGGCAAACATGCACAAGGTACCTTGTCTTACACAACGTCACCTGTTCACAATTTAGAAGCTTGGTTGTCTCTTGCTAAGCAAATTGAAGACCTTGGTGCGGACTCTATCGCCATTAAAGACATGGCCGGTATCATTAAACCGTATGAGGCATTTGAATTAGTTTCTCGTCTTAAGAAAGAAACCAACCTTGAAGTTCAGCTTCATTGCCATGCAACGGCAGGTATGTCTGACATGGCGATTCTTAAAGCCATCGAAGCGGGTGTTGACCGTGTTGATACCGCTATTTCTTCTATGTCGGGTACATACGGCCACTCAGCCACTGAAACCGTAGTGGCTGCAATGAAAGGCACTGATCGTGATACCGGCATTGATTTACTTCTACTTGAAGAAATTGCGGCTTACTTCCGTGATGTTCGTAAAAAATACGCCAAATTCGAAGGTGCGCTTCGTGGTACAGACTCTCGTATTCTCGTGGCTCAAGTGCCTGGTGGCATGTTGACCAACATGGAAAACCAATTACGTGAGCAAGGCGCTTCAGACAAGTTTGATGAAGTACTGCGTGAGATTCCACGCGTGCGTGAAGATCTTGGCCACATTCCATTAGTCACACCAACCTCTCAAATCGTGGGTACTCAAGCGGTACTTAACGTATTAACGGGCGAGCGTTACAAATCTATTTCTAAAGAAACTCAAGGTATTCTTAAAGGTGAATACGGCGCGGCACCTGCCCCTATGAATGCTGAGCTGCAAGCTCGCGTACTAGACGGTGCGCAAGTGATTACTTGTCGCCCAGCGGATCTTTTAGAAAACGAACTGGATAAAATCATTGCAGACGTTGACGCTTTAGCCGCTGAAAAAGGCATTAAGCTCGCAACAGACAAAATCGATGACGCACTGACATACGCCTTGTTCCCACAGGTTGCACCTAAGTTCCTAGAGAACCGTGGTAATCCTGATGCGTTTGAACCTGCGCCTAAAGGCGATGCTGAAGATACATTCACTATTACCGTTGATGGTAATGAGTATGTAGTGAAAGTAGATGATGGTGGCGACGTAACTCAACTGGGTGCCCTAAACGGCGCACCAACCAGCATGGGTGGTGCTGCGGCGGCGCCTGCTACAGGTGGTGCTGCTCCTGCCGCAGGTGGTGAGGCAATGCTTGCGCCACTTGCAGGTAACATCTGGAAAGTAGAATTTGCACCAGGTGATTACGTTGAAGAAGGCGATGTGATTGTTATTCTTGAAGCCATGAAAATGGAAACCGAAGTACGTGCAAGCAAGTCAGGCACTGTCGGTACCGTTAACGTGAAAGAAGGCGATTCTGTTTCTGTTGGCGATACACTGCTAACGATCGCGTAAGGGGATTGTTGATGGAAACGTTATTAAAATTTTGGCACGACACCGGTATTTACGCAATCGAACCTGGCCAGTTTGCCATGATGGTGGTTGCGTTTGGTATGTTGTACCTCGCGATTAAAAAGGGCTTTGAGCCATTACTGCTTCTGCCTATTGCAGTGGGTACTTTGTTGGTAAACATTCCAGGCGCAGGCCTGGGTTGGTCTGCCGCTGAACAAGCTATTCGTACAGGTAGCCCTGAGGTTGTGGATCAATTTCGCGCACTATTTGGCTTGGCTGCCAATGCGGATCTAACGGCATTGTTAGATGCTTATCATCACGCAGAAACCTTAATTTATAAGCAAGCTGTATCACTTGGCGGTAGCTTAGGTTTTGACAATGGCATGCTTTATACCTTTTACTCAATGACGATTGCCAGTGGTGTTGCGCCACTTTTAATCTTCATGGGTGTAGGTGCCATGACGGATTTTGGTCCGCTATTAGCTAACCCTAAAACATTGTTATTAGGTGCGGCTGCTCAGTTTGGTATTTTTGGTACTGTTATTGGTGCGGTATTGCTAACTCACTTCGGTTTGATGGATTTCACCATTCAGCAAGCGGCCGCGATTGGTATCATCGGTGGTGCTGATGGCCCAACGTCGATCTTCATTGCATCTAAGCTAGCGCCTGAATTATTAGGTGCCATTGCGGTAGCCGCATACTCATACATGGCTTTGGTTCCTATGATCCAGCCGCCGATTATGAAAGCACTGACCACAGAAGCAGAACGTTCTATCAAGATGGAGCAGTTACGTACTGTCTCTAAGCTTGAGAAAATCATGTTCCCACTAGCGGTATTGGTACTGGTTGCGTTAATTCTACCTTCAGCTGCGCCACTGCTGGGCATGTTCTGCTTTGGTAACCTAATGAAAGAGTCTGGTGTGGTTGAGCGTTTAAGCGATACGGCGCAAAATGCGTTAATCAACGTTGTGACCATTTTCTTAGGCTTATCTGTTGGTTACAAAATGAGTTCAGATGCCTTCTTAAACTGGGACACGATTGCGATCATTGCACTGGGCCTAGCGGCGTTCTGTGTCGGTACCGCGGCTGGTGTGTTGATGGCTAAGTTCATGAACTTATTCTCTAAAACACCGATTAACCCTTTGATTGGTTCAGCAGGTGTTTCTGCTGTACCAATGGCGGCTCGTGTATCGAACAAAGTAGGTTTGGAAGCAAACCCGCATAACTTCTTGTTGATGCATGCCATGGGTCCAAACGTAGCCGGTGTAATTGGCTCCGCTGTTGCAGCTGGTGTGATGTTGTCTTACTTAGGTTGATAATACGTTCTAGTTTTGCAATAAAAAAAGCGCCTCAGGGCGCTTTTTTTATGCCTGGATGAATATAACTTAATGGTTACATAGATGAACCTTTTGTAACCAAGGAAGACACAAGAGCAACGGTGTAGCCTGATTAATCTGTCAGAATGAGAGCCAAGCCACCTTGAGATAGACCCATGCAGCACATTAAGCATTTTACGGATACTCAAAACTCTATTTATGCCAGCGTGAGCATTAACACGGATACTCGGTTGTTGATGAGCATGTGGCGAGGAGAGGTGACAGAAACTTATCAATTATCGACGGTGATGGAATATTGTTGCCAGCAAATGATCAGTAATAACTTAAATAGTTGGCTTGCTGATTTAACCGCCCTAAATGGCGAGTTTACGTTACTGTCCGCGCAAGCTCAGAGAAGTGTGCTTGAGGACGTTTCATCTACGCCACTGCAATATTTTGCATTGGTCAGTCAATTAGCGGCTAACCCTGTGCGCTCCGCAGTGCTTCATGCATTTAGGCAAGTTAAAGTTGATGTTCGTTCATTTGATCATTTTGCCTCTGCCATACAATGGTTGATTTTACCGGGCATTGGCGCTCAGTTCAGTGAGCGTCGTAGCTTAAGGGCTTATTAAAAGGATAGTCACGTTACGCCCCTTTTAATAAGTTAGCAGCGCAATGTCAGACTCTCGACTAATCTTTACCTAGATCAACAGATAAATACAAGAATGACCGTAAATGGGCCTTGAGATGTGACCTGCTTACCTTGGTGGATGCATGGATATGTCCTTATTGAACGTAGATTTCTCCCCTTGGACGCTGATACTGATTGGTATCATTGCGGTCTTAACCGTGTATTTTCAATTCTTTCGTTACAGTTCCCGCACCGCTGAGTCGGCTCCAACTATTCTGACCAGTATCGGTATTTTTGGGACTTTTTTAGGTGTGGCATTGGGCTTGAATAGCTTCGACACAACACAATTACAAGAAAGTGTCCCACAATTACTAAGCGGATTAAAAACGGCATTCTGGTCTTCCATTGCAGGTCTATTGGGGGCGCTTACCATAAAATTTAGAGCGGTGATGGATGCCACTCATGGTGAAGAGCACCATCAGCGAACCACGAGTATTGATGACTTGAATGACTCCATGCAGGCTATTCTTCAAGCATTGAGTCAAGGTGGTAACGAAACTGCATTTCAGCAAATTGCTTTGATGCGGGTTGAACAGCAAAGGCAAAGTGATGATTTAATTATTGCCATGCAGCATTACCAAGAAAAAATGGTTGAAGCGAACACTCAAGCCTTAATCAAAGCGTTGGCCGTGGTGATGCGAGACTTTAATACCAAGATTGATGAGCAATATGGTGAAAACTTTAAACGCCTAAATGAAAGCGTTGGCAGCATGTTGCAGTGGCAAAAAGAATATAAACAACAGCTAGTTGAGCTAGCCGATAATCAGCAGCGCATCGGTCATTCAATGATTCAAGCTACCGATGCATTTGAAAATATGGTGCATCACGCCGAGTCATTTAATGGCATCAGTGAAAGTTTAGGCAACATGCTGCAAGGTTTAAATACCCAGCGCGATGTGCTTGATAAACACCTTACTGGGCTTGCCACGTTAGTGAGTGAAGCGGGCCAAGGGTTGCCTCAATTAGAAGAGCGCATTACATTTTTAACATCGGGTTTGGCAACCACATTAGAGCAATATAATTCACGTATGGAAAAAATGCTCAGCAATACAACTCAAAGCATGACGGCCACGACGGGTAAACTAGGTGAGCAGCTACAGGTCTCTTACTCACAGGCATTTGAGAAGTTAGACCATCAAATTATGCAAAGTCTAATTCAAAGTGACAAAAAAATTGCGAAACTGGATGCGGCCCTTGAAAATGAACTAAATAAATCGCTTAAAACATTAGGTCAGCAGTTAGGCGCGCTGAGTGAAAAATTTGTACAAGATTATGGCCCATTGACAGATCGTCTGCATGAACTGGTTACGTTAGCTGAAAATAAAGGGTAGGTCATGCTAACCGATGAAGAGCGACTAGGCGGTATCAGAGAACAAGAAGGCCATTGGGTTGCTGTAAGCGACTTAATGGCAGGCTTAATGATGGTATTTTTATTAATCTCTATCGTATTTATGATCAATGTTGAATTACAGCGGAAAAAAATAACCGATGTTGCAATACTATATGATCACCTGAGAACTCAGCTTTACCAAGATTTATTAGCCGAATTTGAACCGGACTTGAACAGCTGGGGGGCTGAATTACAGGAAGATTTAACCTTTCGTTTTAACAAAACAGAATTACTTTTTGCAAATGGTGAGTCAGGCTTAAACCCTGAATTTCAGTTGATACTTGCGGACTTCTTTCCTCGCTATTTAAGTATTATTACAGCTGACAAATACCGTGATGATATTCTTGAAGTTCGAATTGAAGGCCATACATCAAGTGGTTGGTATGGTGCCGTCGACGATGACGATGCTTATATTAATAACATGGCATTGTCACAAGCGCGTACTCGCAGCACATTAGCTTACCTATTGAATTTACCAGCAGTGACGAACAAAAAAAGTTGGCTTAAAACATATCTAACGGCCAATGGACTGTCATCAGCTAAAGTAGTTACGGATGAAGCCGGTATTGAAGATGGCGAGCGTTCTCGTCGAGTAGAGTTTAAAGTACGTACAGATGCAGAAGGGAAAATTGCTACGATTTTAGAAGATGTTTTACCATGAATTTATTCGATTTTAAGAATGATGAATCATTGAATAAATTGCGTGAATTAATCGGGACAGAACAGCTTGGCACGTTTGAATTATTTGACCCTAAACGCCATTTAAGTTGGCAGGATCGACAGCTATTAGCAAAGCAATGGGTTGATGTAGAGGGAAATATCCTTCGTTCAGGCGATGATAATATTTTGTATTTTAAAAACAGCCCCGTTGTTGTCAAAGTGGATGATGTATTTCACTTTGCATTATGTGACGATATTAAAAAACGCATTGGCCAAGGGCAATTACCCAATATTAACGCCACAACATGTAATGATTTAATGGCCAACGCCACCAACTGCTCTTATTGTTTACATGCCGTGAGCTACGAAGGGTTCGATGCATACCGGCATCGGCATCAACAATACAATGAAAAAATCCTTAAGAGTTTTAATCTTAATCAATTTTTAGTGTCAAAATCCGCCGTATTTAAAGCATAAGACCTTATTCATGTGTTCTTCCGTTGCTTGAAATCCTGCAATGCACAGTCATAAAAAAGCCGGAGCCTATGATAGGCTCCGGCTTTTTTATGACTATACCGTTGATGATTAATCAATCAAATCATAGTTATCACGCAGTACATCAATAATTTCTTGTTTTGGGTTGTGAGATAAATGCAAAGGCTGGCCAATGATTTTTTCAGCAATACCAATATACGTTTGACTCACATGTGCAAATACGTCTGCAGGAAGCGCATTATCACGCGCTAACGCTTCACGCTCATGCATGCGATCTTTGTTTAATAAAATATCAGGATCAGGGAAATGATTAAGTAACAGCTGGCGGAAACCTTCTTTACTGTTTTCTACCACCTTACCATCACGATACTGTGCACCATCCCAAATGCGTGAGCTATCGGGTGTGCCCACTTCGTCCATGTATATTAATTTTTCTGTGCCGCTGGCATCGGTGACATAACCAAACTCAAACTTGGTATCCACAAAAATCTGGTCAATGTCAGATAGAGCATTGCTGATGACGTTAAAACCTTCAGATAGTAATTTTTCATACAGATCGATGTCTTGTTCGCTTTTTAAGTTAAACGCAGCGAAGTTGTCACGGATATCTTGACGGCTGACATTCACATCGTCTTGTTCTGGTACATTCGGAATGCCTTTTAAGATGCCCTTCGTACTGGGTGTCATCAGTAATTCAGGTAATTTTTGGTCTTTACCTAAGTTGTCTGGTAGTTGGATGCCGCAGAATTCTCGCTCGCCTTTGCTGTATGAGCGCCACATTGATCCGGTAATGTACGAACGACAGATAGCTTCGATCATCACAGGGCGCGCTTTTTGTACAATCCAAACAAATGGGTGAGGAATATCTAAAATATGGCTATCGGCTAGGCCATTATCTTTGAATAATTGGAACCAATGGTTAGAAATTGCGTTTAACGCCGCCCCTTTCCCAGGAATACCTTGTAAGCCACCTTCGCCATGCCAAATACAGTCGAATGCACTAATACGATCGCTGATTACCATTATGGCAAGTGGCGCATCTGACGCGACGTTATAACCTTTTTCGGCAATGAGACGTTGGCTGTCGGCCTCGGTTAACCAATAAACGCTGCGTACTTTACCGCTATGCACCGGCTTGTCAGTACGAATGGGTAGGTCGTTGTTCACCGCTAATACGTTTTGAGCCTGTGACATGGTATCCACTCATATAAAATATGGGCGGATTTTAGCAAAGGGGGCTGAGGTTGGGTAATGATAAAAACTAAACGCCCCATGATATTGCTTCATATTCAGGGCGTTTTTGAGTGTTAAGCGCGACGGTTATGCGTAATCGTACTCACCACCCTTGGCCAAGCCTGTTTTATAAGCTGAGCGTGCTTGAAAGGTTTTGACGTATTTTTGGATACTAGGGTAATCATCACCAATTAACCCACGAGCGACAGACGCTTCCAGTGGAAAGCTCATTTGGAAGTCCGCACCGGTTAGTTGTTCGCCACAAAACCAAGGGTTATTAGCCAAATGTGCCTCAATATAGGCTAATTGATTAACGATGTTAGGTGACACAAAACTCTTCAACACTTTATTAGCGAGCATCTTAGCAATGGGCTTTATAAAGAATGGCATAGGGGCAGTTTGCATTTTCATGAACACTAAACGCATGACCATCGGCGGCATAAGAGAGCCCTCACTGAAGTGCAGCCAGTATAGATATTGCCAATATTGGTCACTATTTTCAGAAGGCTTAAATTGAGAGCCATATTTTGAAATTAGATATTCAATAATGGCACCGCTTTCTGCCAGCATGATACCGGTTGCATCGTCAGTAATAACAGGGCTTTTACCCAGAGGGTGAACATCTTTTAGGCTTTGAGGGGCCAATATGGTAATTGGATCACGCTGGTAAAATTTGATGTCATAGTCAACGCCTAGTTCTTCTAATAACCAGATAATACGCTGAGAGCGGGAGTTATTGAGGTGGTGTAGTGTGATCATGAAAGTCTCTTTATAGTTGTTTTAACTTTACGTATTAGATAATGATTTAGATTGCTTGCATCATCTTGCCTAGCTCAGTGGCCTGCATCAAGATTTTCTCACTTAAATTAGGCATAATACCCAGCCAAAATGTAAGTCAATTAAGTGTGGATACCATGAGTGTTGAACAAGCTTTATTACAGCGCAGCGATAATAAATGTGAGTTATGTACCGCTACTGAGCAGTTAGCCGCTTTTGCGGTTGAGCCTTCTGACGGTAGCTTGGATCAGAGCGTTGTGATTTGTGAAACCTGTCGCAGTCAAATTGAAGATCAAAGCAGCATGAATGTTAACCATTGGCGTTGTCTTAATGACAGTATGTGGAGCCAAGAAGCGCCGGTACAGGTCATGGCTTATCGCCAATTATTTGCTCTCATAGCAAAAGGTGAAACATGGGCACAAGACAGCTTAGATATGTTGTACCTAGAGCCTGATGTCGAAAAGTGGGCAAAAATGGGTCTGCCAGATGAAGATGCAGAAGCCACGTATGACTTTAACAAAGCCTTATTACAAGCGGGCGACAGTGTTACGTTGGTTAAAGATTTAGTGGTAAAAGGCGCAAATTTTACGGCTAAGCAGGGGACGTTAGTCAAAAATATCTCGCTAACCAGCAACCCTAAGCACATCGAGGGTAAAGTTAATGGTTCGCACATTGTGATTATCGCGGAATATTGTAAAAAAGCGTAAGACGTTACCGTTATCTGAAACAAAAAAGCCTACTTATGTAGGCTTTTTTGTTAATTTAATGTTTTGTGTAAATTAGGCGGTAATTTTGCTAGTTCCCATAAAAAGCTATCGAGCTTGAAGGTGGCTGTGCGCAATTGCTGATCAATATCGGCTAGCTCATCGCAAATTTTACGATAACGCTTACCCCGTTTAATGGCATTTAATGCTTCATCTACTTTTTGTTTTTTTGTCCCTATATATTCTCTTACTCGTTTACCGTCTTTTTTAGGAAATATAAGGTATAAATATTTTTCTTGATGCCAGTAAGGGGTTGCTTGTATTAAGTTAGTTGACTCTAAGCTTGCCCGCTCTTCTAGTAACAATGACTTTGTTTGCTTTAACTGGTTGATATGGTCGGGAATACGCCCAACTTTGTGATCAAGCGTATCAGAGGTATTCTTTTCAAGCAGTTTTTGGCGCTCACTGGTGTCGGTAATGGTTAAAATAGCACCACGATAACTATTGTCGGAGCTTGGGATTTTAGTCATTGATATACGTGCCCAAAAACTTTCACTGTTTTCTTTTATAATGGGAATAGACACAAAATCGGCTTGCTGAACCTTCAAATTATTCAATGCTTTATTTAGTAAGCAATGATCTTCTATCGAAATTAAATCATGAATGGGTTTGAAAAATAGAGCATCGTCCTCAGTGCCTAATTTCTTAACGAGAAATGGGTTCATATAGCTAATTTGATTTTGATTATTTAAAACCAATAGACCTTCTGGCGATAGTTCGACCAAGTTTTGATAACAACGGGTTTGTAAGGAGTCACAACTAGTGATGTGAATCGGTGTATCTTTTTTATCAGAAAATGAAACAGATACATCCATGTCGTCATCGTACTGTTCTAAAATTGAAATCAGTTCACGAGCCTTCATGTGTCCTTTCCTCAATAGACCATTTGCCTATAAAAATCAAAGCACTCAAAACAATTAGCCTAGTAGTAAAGCATTACTAGACTCAGATGATTGCCTTAGCATAGCGCCATCATTTGCTAATTAATAGGCCGAAAATCACATTTTTTTTAGAAACACATGACGCCAATAAAAATGAAGTAGTTGTTGTGTCATTAAAAATTTACGTAAAGTCACGCCACTTCATTGTTTAACTGGCGTGCGTTATGGAAAATTCAGCAACACAACTCAATAAAGAAGCATTCTACAAAGAGTTTACTCTCAGGAATGCAGGATTTATCAGTGAGGAAGACCAGCAACTACTGCGGGATTCAGTGATATTAATCGCAGGATGTGGCTCTACAGGTGGTAGTGTCATTGAATTGTTAATTCGCAGTGGCGCAGAAAATCTAATACTAATAGATAACGGTCGTTATGATTTAAACAATTCTAATAGACAAAATATGGTTCTTAACGATGTTGACCGCTTCAAGCCCATCGTCTTTCAAGAGCGTTGTCATGCAATTAATCCTTTTGCTCGTTTAGAAATTTGCAATATTGGTATCACACCTGACAATGTTAATTACTATGTAGATCGAGCTGATATTGTCATCGACGCAGTTGATGTCACAGGTCGTTCTGGCTTAGAAATGAAATTTCTACTACATGAAATCTGTCATGAAAAGCGTAAGGCCGTTATTTGTGGTTATGACATGGCTGCAACTCAGTACATCCCAATCTTCGATTATCGAGATCCAAACTTAGCGCTTTTCGACAATCAAATTACCACTGAAATGGTTGCAACCATGGACCCGCTAAAAGTGTGTACCTTTCTGGTTCCGATTAGCGAAATTCCAGAAGCCATGTTTGAAGAATTAGAGCGACATACCAAAGGAAAAGATTACACCTCACAGTTAGGCATTGCAGCTAACCTGTTTGGCACGATCACAGCAGCATTGGTAATTGATATGCTCGCAGGTCGAACAGTCAAGAATGAATATACGATTGATGTATGGAAAGTGATCAGAGGAGAGTATGAAAACCTCACCAAGCTAGAGCAATACAGAAAAGGTATCGAGCAATGGCAAAAAGAGCCATGCAATATTGACGATACTGAATACTTAAAACGATCTATGAAGCACTATACCACGCCCCTTATTCCTGACCTACTGCCTGAAAATACGTCTATTGCGCATCATGTCATTAATACCAGCGCGAATCTAGTCAGCCTTGCTATTCGTCAATCAGACTTAGACGATCATCATGCTAAACAGTTATTGCGCTATTCATTTGTTCACTATGCAAAAGTTGGTTTTATTAATGAGAAGGTAGCAGCGAAATCATTATTGCATCATGAGCCTATTTCGACTCTTCACAAAGATGATATTCATATTGTTATTTTAGATAAAACCCTAGGTAAGTTAATGGCTTACTCAACATTAAAAGCAATGCCTAATTCTGATCTTCCATTCTCCGGTACGGATAGAAAATTATATTCAGCTGAAAATGCGTTTGGGCGAGAAACCTTTAACAAAATTGAAGCATTAAAAGAATATAAAGTTTCTGAAGTAAGAGAGATTGGCCGTGTTGTTAAGTCTCAACTAGAAGATAAAGTTATGTCATCACGTGTGGGTTTATTACTAGTCCAATCTTATTTTGAACTGATTAATCATCCTGATAGTGGCATAAAGGCAATGATCGGTGACGGTGAAAAAAATGTAACGTTGGCGAACCTTAATATGTTTGGCTTTAATCCTATTTTGTTGCCGTCAGCTTCTGTAGAAATTGAAAAATCACACTTATTTTCAAGTCGGTATGAAGGGCGAGATGTTTCTCCATTCTGGTTTGAAAACGCCAATATTAATTTAGATAAAGTGAACCGTGCGAAGATGATATTACAACTTTCGGATAGTGAATTTTATAATGCATATAAAGATTTCAAATTCAGTGAGCTAACACCTACTCAAGCTGAGCTTGTCTAATGGAGATGATCATGGAATGGAATAAAGAACAGTTAGCATTAAAGCAACGTTATTTTTTAGTTGGGCGAGATCTAGTTAGACCGTCTGCCGCGTATCGTGATGAAAGCGTCTCATTTGATAAAAACTTATGGAAGAAAGTAGGTGAGACCGGCCTATTAGGTTTGAGTATGCCTGAACAATATGGTGGCTCGGGTTTAAGTATTACTGATTTTTCTGCTGCATTAGAAGGTTTTGCAGAAGGCTGTCAAGACATGGGCGTTCTGGTGACATTTGTTGCTCAGGTTGCTTTGGTGCAGTCCTCACTTGTTAACTATGGCACTAAAGAGCAATGCGAAACGTGGTTACCAAGTTTGATCTCAGGTGAAAAATTAGCATGTTTTGCTATTACTGAGCGAGGCTGTGGTTCAGATGTGCGTTCGATCAAAACAGAAGTCGAAGAAACGGACGCTGGCTATTTACTTAACGGTAAAAAATGGAATATTACGAATGCGCCAATAGCTGATATTTGTATGACATTTGCTAAAGTTAAAGGTAAAAAAGAAAAAGCAATTTCCTGCTTTATCTTAGAGACTGATCAGAAAGGGGTTGAGCAATCTGAGCCATTTAGTTTGATGGGCAATCGCGGAACGCCGATTGGAGGTATTGACTTTGAAAATGTAGCGTTAAGTTCAAAAAATTTAGTGAGTACTGAAGAAAACGGTCTAGCAGTATTGTATTTCTCATTCTTGATCGAACGTATTTTAACAGGTGTACTAGTTTCAGGTTGTATTCGCCCACTTGTAAAAGAATGCACTCAATACAGTCAAGAGAGACATGCTTTTGGTAAAGCGATTGGTGATAATCAATACGTACAACAATATATTGTTGAAATTGAAAGCAAACTTGAATTATTAGGCGGCGTTATATTTAAAGCCTTGAACTTTATTGAGCAAGGTCGAGATTGTTCAAAACTGGCTTCTATTATTAAGATGTATTCCTCTGAAATTTTCCATGAGTCTTCATTAAGTGCAATGAGAGTGTTGGGTAATTATGGTTATCGTCGAGAGAATTACTATGAGCGTTTGTTAAGAGATGCGATTGGATTATTATTTGCCGGCGGTACCACTGAGATTCATAAACGAGTGATTTGGGATTCATTATTAAGTGATTATAAAAATAGTCCTAAAGTTCATAAAAATCTAAAATTATCATGGCAAGATGCAGAGCACCTGCAAACTGCTGCGGAGGCTGTATAAATGTCATCATCATTGATGGACTCACTGATTGAAAAAACGAATAGGCTCCATACTTCCCCTTGGAAAGTATTGCTTGCTTTTATTGTGGTCACTTTTCTAGCATTAACCAGTGCAGGTAAACTGCAGATTAATGCAACGCCCTATATGATCGGCCATGATCACCCAAGTCGTATGGCGGATCACAAAAGTAAGAAAACATTCACTGGAACAGGCGAGCAAGCATTTATTGCCGTCGTGAATCAACAAGGTGATGTCTTTAATAATGAGACATTGAATCTTGTTAAAATACTGAGTGATAAGTTTGAGAAAATGTCATTAGTTTCAGACATTGATAAACAGTTTCTAGCATCACTTTCAGGATTAACAAACGATCAATCTAAGAAGATCGAAGCAATCCTTGATAAAGGTGTCTTAAAGCAAGATGTTTATGTATTAGAAGGTTTAAAGAATGAATTAGTTAATTCGAATGTATTAACTCAGAGTGAGATTATTACATTCGAAACCTTATTGGTACGTTTAAATCCTGTAAAAAAAGTTCGCTCACTTACAACAATGGAAAATATTACACCTACAGTCGATGGTATTGATATCCATCCTCTTATGGGGCGTAAATCAAAAGATCCGACGGCTGCGGAGCTTAAAAAGGAAGTATTTGAAAACCCACTGTATATTGACGGTTTAATCGCTCAAGACTCAAAAGCGACGAGTATTCAAGTTGAATTCTATATTGCAGAAGATGACTCTCCTTCGATGTTACTGGCTTTTCAAGCAATCAATAACATTGTATCGCAAACGGATTTAGGCGCTAATTCTGTTCATTTAAGTGGCCCTCCGATGATTGCATCAGAAACGGCCTCTAACATGGAAAAAGATAATCAGACGTTATTACCTGGTGTCTTACTAGTGATTTTATTTGTGCTTTTGATTAGTTTTGGTCGCATTCAGGGTATGGTTATCCCGATGTTAATTGCCATTATTAGTTTAATTTGGACATTAGCTGTCATGAGTGCCCTTGGGGTTAAGCAAAATATTATTACCTCTATGCTGCCTGTGTTTATAATTGCAATTGCGGTTTGCGATGCGATTCACTTTTTATCGGACTATTATCGTCACTTACCTGAAAACGCGGATAGAGCGCAGCGTTCAATCGCAGCATCGGCTGCAGTTAAGCAATTATTCTTTCCAATGTTAATTACGACGATTACCACGGCACTGGGCTTTGTTTCTTTAGCTTGGACAGAAGTAACATTCATTCAAGAATTTGGTGTGTTTGTTGGTATCGGTGTGATTTTAGCCTGGATTATTACCATTTTCTTTTTACCAACCATGTTGGTGCTGTGGAAAGCGCAACCGCCAAAATGGGGTTTACTTGCAAGTACCAATATTGATGGTGGTTTCTCTGCATTTGCAGCTATCTCAAAGTACGCAAAACCGGCTATCGCAACAACGGTTATTCTTATTGGTGTCTGTGGATTGATCATCTCTCAGCAGCTAAAAGTAGATAATCAGGTTATTGGGTATTTTGAAGAAACCAGTCAAATTCGTATAGATGATAAAGTCTTAAATGAACACTTTGGTGGTACAACCCCGATTAGCGTTATGGTGCAGAGCGATCAAGTTGATGCATTTAAACAAGCTGACTATGTATTAGCGCTTGAGAAAATTGAAAATCGTCTTAAGTCCCATGACTTAGTCGGTTACACCTACGGTTTGCCTGATTTTGTTAAACGTTTAAACCAAGCATTAAATAATGATATGACGGCCCAGGCTTACTCTTTGCCTAATTCATTGTCGACAGAATTACTGTCTCAATACTATTTACTATATGAAAATGGTAACGGTCGTGATTTGTTTGATGTAGTGGATCGTCGCTACCAGAACTCTCGTGTTCTAGCGATTTTGCATTCGGATAAATCATCTGAAGTAAGCACCATTATTAATGACATTATGACGTATTCAGCAAGTGTACTGCCTGCTGGAAGCAAAATCAGTATTTCTGGTTACGGTGAGATACTCGTTGCCACAACAGATGCTGTTGTATGGGGACAAGTCGCTAGCCTGATTTTGGCCAGCATATTAATTACGATACTGGTTATGCTTATTTTCCGTTCGGCAAGTATTGGCATGGTTGTACCTTTGCCGTTAATTCTAACGCTGCTTGGTGTGTTCGTCATTATGGCATTGACAGGCACAAACTTAGATATCGGTACATCGATCATTGCTGCTATTTCGTTTGGTATAGGTATCGATTATTCAATACATATTATCTCTGCCTTAAAATCGAGTCAGGCACAAACACGCCTAGCCCGTATAGAGGAAGCATTAGCTAAATGCGCTAAACCTATTTTAATTAATACTTTAGCCCTTGGCTTAGGCTTCTTAGTGTTAACAATGTCTGGCTATCAAGCACTTGTTAATCTTGGGTACTTTATTTCAATCACTATGTTCCTTAGTGCTATATTCTCTTTATTAGTATTACCGTCAGTGGTTGTATCGGTTATACATAAAGACGAAGAAGCGCTTGAGCATGTAGGAAGTGAGGCAAATGCTTAATATCAATAAAGTGTTTATTGCCTTATTGATTTCATGGCTGGTTACACCAGTCATGAGCATGGCAAGTGAAGATGATCTTTTAGTGATCTCTATTTACCCCAAAAATGGTGTGTATGATAAAAATACGTTAATTGATTTGGTGGGTAAAACAGAAAAATTATGGACGATTAAAAACAAATCAGGCTCTTCTGCTTTCAAAACCATAGATAGCTTAGCGACTGAAAATATTATAGTGGCTCAACAGGATTCTGTACGTTTTAGGCGTTTAATTGAAAATCGAGAATTAACTGACTCGGGTTTAAAAACGTTAAAAAATTTAGTTAACACGCATCCTTTACTTCATGACCGCCTAGCGGATAAAAATGGAGAGCAGTTGCATATATGGATGCGAGCTAAAGACCCACTAACAAATGAAAGTAAAAAAGAGCTGCTTTTATCAGCGCTAGCGATTTTTGGTCAAAGTGAAGAATGTAAAACTAATTCTGATGGCATGCTTTTAAATGTTAGCTATGAAGAATGGAAGCTGACCAGTTCAAAACCTAAACCGATGAATGAACGTTATAAAAGTTTGAAAGCATCGACCAATATGATGAAAGAGCACTCTATTTTAGCTTATAGTGCATCGGATTTAATTAGCTATTTAAAACATTCAATGAGTGATGGCGAAGCCGTAAATGATAATAGTTCCGCAGAAATAGAGCAGTTATATATGATTGCGGAAAGTGTAAGAAGTCGTCATTTACATGATTTAGCAAACCCTGATTTTAGTCGACTTAAATTAGTGAGGATGAGTGAGACTGGTTCTGAAAAAACTAAGATACAGGATTTTTCTTCGGACTTAATTCGCCAGTGGCAAGCTAATGACTCTAATTATGTGTCGCTCGACTGTAGACAATCAACTTAAGGATAGAAGTATGAAAAAGTTAATTTTCACATTATTTTTAACAACATTTTTGTGCGCCTCTGTATTTACCCATGCAATACAAGATGCAACGCAAATAATGTCATCTGTTAAGCATAGAGATCAAGGTTTGGACCGTTATTCGGATGTCGATTTAATACAAACGATGTCAGATGGGTTTGTAAGAAGCCGCTCTTTAAAAATGTATGAAAAAGAGTTCGGTGAAGAAAGAAAAGGGTTGCTTTATTTTACAGCGCCGAGCAATACTGCCGGTACTGGATTATTAATGTATAGCTATGCTGAAGTAGAAAAGAAAGACGATGACCAATGGTTGTACCTTCCTGCTCTTCGAAAAGTAAAGCGTATTGCAACAAACTCGAAAGAAGGCCCGTTTCTAGGTACTGATTTTTCATTTGCTGATATTGAACGTATGCGTCTTTCAGATTACCTTTATACGATAAAAAATTCTAAAGAGAATGTAAGTATTATAGAAGCAACGACCGAAAGCGGACTTGAAAATCCTAGAACAGGTTATAGCAAACGAATAGTACACGTTGATACAGAAAAAAATATTATTTTGAAAGATGAGATTTTTCGACAAGGCAGACTTATCAAAGTATTTGAAGTGGTTAAACTTGAAAAAGTTGATGGCTTCTGGACTGTCGTTGAAGCAAAAATGGATAATTTAGTGGAAGGCGGTAATACTCGTCTTATTCGTAAAAACACACAATATAATCAAAAGCTTAAAGATGGCTTATTTAATCAACGTACATTAAGAAAAGGACTTGATTGATGTTGATTAGGCCTATGAAACCTGCTTTATTATGTGTGGCGCTTGGCCTACCTTTTTTATCGAATGATAGTTTTGCAATGAGTATGCTGGATTCATCATTCGGAGATTTTGCGAGTAAAGGATTTGCTCGTTTTGAATATCAAGGACGATCCCCTTTTGTAGATGATCAAAGTACAGACCTCAGAGAAAACATAGATGCCCAGTTTGAACTCGACTGGTCATCATCGGATTTCTCTGTGGATACTTTGTCATATTTTAAGTATCGCCCTCAATACTCTGATGAAGATAAAGAGACAAGAGACGAACTTGAATGGAATGCAGATTTACGCGAGTGGATTCTTGCATACGAGTCTTCTCAATGGCTTTATCGCGTTGGTAAACAACAAGTGGCCTGGGGTAAAGGCGATTACTTTCGTATTGTCGATGTTATTAATCCTTTAGATTTACGAGAGGGGTTATTAACCTATATAGACGATTACGCGCTTGGTCGCCAACCTAGAAACATGGCCGTTGTTGAACACTTTTTAAATGATGTTGAGTTTCAGTTTATTGCGGCTTATGAAACCCAAGAGACATTAGCGGCACCAGCAGGTGCTGATTTTGCCGTTACGGGTTACCCGCAAGACATATCATTAGAAGAAAATAGCAATATTGACTACGGTTTTAGAGCTCGATTTTTTTTAGATGGTACTGATTTAGACATCTATCTTTTTGATGGGTATAACCCTGATCCTATTTTGAAACAAAATACGGAAAATCAATTTGAAGGCACGTTTGCTAAAAGACAGCTCTTGGCGCTGTCATTTGCTAGGCCAAATGATTATGGGGTGATTCGATCAGATATTGCTTACTACCCAAAAGAATCATTACAACTCGGTAGTGGTGCAGATGAGGTCAGTAAATTTGATATTTTATTAGGTTTTGATGCCCAAGAGAATGAATGGTCATTCAATTTTCAAGGTGCTGTAAGCCAATACTTGTCGGTTAGCGATGAATATACCCGAGATGATCAAATCTTAAGTGCATCTGCCTTTATTGAAAAGCAATGGAGCCAGTTACGCTTAACATCCTCTATTTTGTGGCTTTATAATTATCAAGACGACGCAAGTAGCATGCTTAAATACTTAGTGAGCTATGAGTGGTTCAATGCCACATTACTTGAACTCGGCGTAATTGGGTTTGATGGTAAAAAGAGCACACTTCACGGCATGTATGATGACCAAGATCGAATTTATATGAATTTAAAGTACTCTTTCTAATTAGAACGGTTTTGGGTCTGCATAATACAAGGGAGGTTGATTGTGATAACCTTCCTTTTTTTATGTTTCGATTAACCAATTATGCTGATTATTTCCAACCATGTCTCTATTCCCTCTAGTGAAATTGAGATGCAAGCCATTAGAGCGCAAGGTGCGGGTGGCCAGAATGTTAATAAAGTCTCTAGTGCGATACACCTACGCTTTGATATAAGAGCCTCTAGCCTACCTGAATTCTATAAAGAACGTTTACTTGCTTTAAGTGATTATCGATTAACGAAAGATGGCTGCATTGTGATTAAAAGTCAGGAGCATAGAAGCCAGGAGCTTAATCGACAAGCTGCATTGGAGCGTTTAGCGGCCTTAATTCGGCAAGTGAACGTCATCCAAAAGACTCGTAGACCAACAAAACCTTCGCGTTCATCCAAGATGAAACGTATGGATAAAAAAACAAAACATGGGCAAACAAAAGCACTTCGCGGACGTGTTGTCTAAACTACTGGGGACTGAATAACTTTGCCCTCACCATGTTTCTGTATTTTTTTGGGTTTATTGTGAGTAGGCGTTTAAATAGGCGGTTAAAGTGAGACACATCTTTATACCCAACCTGACAAGCCACTTCATGTATCGATAAGTTACTACTTTTAAGTAAGTCCTTAGCTTCATCAATTCGTAATTGTTGCAAATAAGTAAGCGGCGTTACTCCTGTGGCGTCTTTAAAGCGCCTATTTAATGTTCTAACACTTAGATCAAACTGTTTCGCTAATGCCTTTATAAGTACTTCTTTATGAAAGTTATCCCGTAGCCACACTTGTATCTGAACGATGTCTTCGCTGGGTGTTGGCTATTTTCATTAACAAAGCTGGTATTGTTATATGCTTTGCGGACTTCATGAGAAAAATGGCGCTCAACATGTATACCTATAATCTTGTTGTAAATTTTCTGAATGAGAAAAACAGTCAAATCAGCGAGCGCATTCATACTGCCAGCGGTAAATAAGTTACCAGTTTGCACGATAAAGTGCTGTCTTTTGAGTTGTACCTTTGGGTAGTCTTTTTGAAAACGATCAAAATAATACCAGTGCGTGGTAGCCGGTTTATGATCGAGCAACCCTGTTTCGGCTAAAAAGCTCACACCAATACCAACACTGCATATCAATGTTCCCTGAGCATGTAACTGACGTACCCAAGACAACAAATCAGGGTTTTGCCGCAAAGGAGGCTTAGGGTGACGCCACAAGGCAGGCAGGAATAAAATATCGGTATGACTGATTTCTTTTAGAGAGTGGTCTGGTGCTAGGCTAAACCCAGCAGCGGTTTGCACACTATTATGAGTTAAACCGGCGGTGATAATCTCCAGCGATGATTGTTCACGCGTTTGGACTCGCGCAGCGTTTTCTGCGGCACGTAGCATTTCAATGGGTAATGTCATACTGGTTGCCAGCATTTGCTCGCAACAGAAGAAAGTAATATGAGTCATAATTTCTTGGCTAAATTAGCTAGTTTTTTGTCCTGAATGCCTAATGTATCGTGTTTATGACCTTTAACAATGGCATTTTTAGCCTTAAATTCAAGATAGATGATTTTGGCCTATTTAGCATTATTTTTGGCTATTATGGCTTTGTTTATCCAAATAAAGAGGAAAAGGGTTAATATTCCTATAATGAGGTCAATAATAGAGTCGTGTTGCTAGCTTCTATAGACAATTTATAGGTCAACTTAAAAAGTTTGACCTTAGATGAACGTCAAAAAGAGCAGTTGTAAAACGCTGCTTATGAACCCTCTAGCCTCTGGTATAATACGTCGATTACGCGTAAGCAATGGAAGAATGTGGTATGAGTTTTAACGAATTAGGCTTGCACGAAAGTATACTTGGGACACTCCAAGCGCTTAACTATCTCGAAGCAACAGAAGTACAGCAACAGGTCATTCCGTATGTACAAGCGGGTGATGACGTGCTTGCTGGCGCACAAACTGGTACAGGTAAAACAGCGGCATTTGTTTTACCAATTATTAATAAATTACTTAACCAAGCAAAAGATAATCGTGCGCAGGTTAAACTTTCAGCGTTAATTTTAGTCCCAACTCGTGAGCTTGCATTGCAGGTGTTTAAAAATGTTCAAGCATATAGTCAGAGTACGAATATTAAATCCGCTATTGTATATGGTGGTGTGAGTATTGGTGCTCAAGTAGATGAGTTGAAAAAGAGTGTTGATATCGTAGTAGCGACGCCAGGGCGTTTAATTGACCATCTGTTTAAAGGCACTATAGACGTTAACCAACTTAATACATTGGTGTTTGATGAAGCCGACCGTATGTTAGATATGGGGTTTATGGACGAAATCAAAATAATTTTAAAGCGTTTACCCAAGGCTCGCCAGACACTTCTGTTTAGTGCAACATTAAGTGATGAGATATTTAAACTGAGTAAAAATTTATTAAATACCCCTAAAATAATTGAAGTCCACGATCGTAATAGTGTTGCTACACCGGTTGAGCAGATTGTATATAACATGGACAGTGACCGAAAAAGAGAGTTTATCTCGTACCTTATTGGCAGTAAAAACTGGCAACAAGTTTTAGTGTTTACCCGCACGAAACAAGGTGCAGATGCATTAGCAAAAGAAATGAAAAAAGACGGGCTTGTTACTGAAAGTATTCACGGAGATAAAAGCCAAGGTGCACGCGAGCGAGCATTAGAAGACTTTAAGCAAGGTAAGGCGCGTGTATTGGTGGCAACGGATGTTGCTGCTAGAGGGCTTGATATTCGGCAACTAAAATATGTCGTAAATTATGAATTACCCTATATAGCAGAAGATTACATTCATCGTATTGGGCGTACAGGTCGAGCAGGTGAAAGTGGACTTGCTATTTCGTTATTAGCACCAGAAGAAGAGTATCTTTTAGAGGAAATTGAGGTCATATTAGATACTCGATTAAATCAGCAATGGTTTCCAGGGTTTGAACCAGATTTAACAAAAACGCCAGCGGCAGATAAAAAGAACAGTAAATCTGCCCAAAAGCGTCGATCAAAACAACGCGCTATGGGCAAATCAACGGGTAATAAGCGTCGTCGTTAATGTTAAGGAAAGGAGAATATGAAACGCTATTTAGAAGCACAGAAGCGGTATCTAGAAACGGTTTCAAAAACAATTCAGGGGTTGAAGCAAGAGAAAGAAGAAACCCGCGTCATGATGAAAACGTTTTTTAGCGTACTAACTCAAAAACTACCTCAAGGCCGTAAACCAGAGACAGAAGAAATTGAGGCGGCACTCGAGCAATTAAAAGACGTACATAAAATGGCTGGTTTATTTGTTTTAGCCATTACCCCTGGAAGCGTAGTTACCTTGCCAGCATTATGTGCATTAGGTAAGCGTTTTGGCATAGAGGTATTACCCAGTGCATTTAAAAAACTGAGTCCTGAAGAAATAAGCTCTTTTAAAGAGCTTGAGGTTGTTTTATCTCAAGAAACAAAAAAGAAGCTAGATAAAAAAGCGCTTGATGCTCATAGTGATGAGCGAATTACAGGTGGTGATAAAAGCGAAAAAGCATAGAAGTATTCATGACTATTTTCTATGCTTTTATATATCGTTGCTAATGATTAAATAAGCTACTGTCTGCAATACCATCAAGCATAAACTGTACGGCAAGAGCGGCGAGTAATACACCAAATACACGTGTGATTACATGCATACCTGTTATCCCTAATAGCTTTTGCACTCGAGTCGCTAATAGTAATAAGCATAGTGTTAGACCCGTAATGGAAAGAATGGCAGCGATGACCATACCTTGATGAGCGGGTGTGCCTGCACTTTCAGCCATTAATAATATTGCGGCTCCCATTGCACCTGGACCTGCAATCAAAGGCGTTGCTAATGGAAATACTGCAATATCTTTTTTCGTAGAGGCTTCGTCGGTTTCTTCTTCTGTGGTGGTTAAACCACCATTTGATCGAGCAAATACCATATCGATTGCGATGAGCAATAATAGAATACCACCGGCTACTTTCAATGCAGCTAGCGATATTCCTAATGTTTGCAAAACTAATTCGCCACCTAGAGCAAAGCCTAATAATATAATGGTTGCAATCAATGTACCTCGATAAGCCATTGATTTAGCTTTGGCTTTTGAGGTGCCGGCGGTTAACGCCGCAAATACAGCTGCCACATCTAACGGGCCGACAGTTGCGAAAAATGTGGTAAATGCCACGATATAGGTTTCTAACATAGTTAACTCTTTTTAGCGGTAACAGCAGGTAAATTGTAGAAGTGTTATAACAAGAGGTAAAGAAAGCCGTTTGAGTGAACTCATAGCGACTCAATTTACCTTAATGAAGGCAGTTTAATTATTTACTGACACTTCATCAACATAATGTTCAGCCCAAACCGCAACACTGGAGGCAACATAGGCCGCATCCTTACTGCTGGTTAGAAGGTGATCAGCAGGGTCAAGGCTAATGAAGCTTTTTGGGTGCATAGCATAGCCATATATATGTTCAGCTTCTTTTATCAATACCGTTGTATCTCTTGGTGAATGAAATACTAACAGCGGTGTTTTAATTTTTCTAATTGTTTCATCTTGGTTTTGGCTGTACACATCATCTAAGAACTGCTTTTTGATGACAAAAGGTCGGCCAGATAACAGTACATCTGCTTGGCCTTTTGTTTCAATTTCCTCTTCATACTCAGCAAATTGCTTAATGACATGGCAGGGCTTCGAAGGGGCTGCAACGGTTACAACACCTTTGATATTCTTTATTTTCGCAGCGCCCCCCAACACAACCGCACCACCGAAACTGTGGCCGATTAAAATAGAAGGTGCCTGATAATTATCTTTTAAATGTTGGGCAACTAAGACTAGATCGTCAACGCTGGTTGAAAAGTTGGTATTTTCAAACGCCCCTTCGCTGTTACCGATACCCGCAAAATCATAGCGTAAGACAGCGTACCCTTGTGCGACTAAACCACGGCTAATACGTGATGCGGCTAAGCTGTCTTTGCCGCAAGTAAAGCAATGGGCATAAATAATAAACGCTTTAGGGTGTGGGCCGGGTTTTTCTAAGATCGCAGCAAGTGTACCCTGGGTACCTGTAATTTCTAATTTTGAACGATGCTTAGACATAGAATTCTCAAATTAACAACTGAACGAAAAGGGCAACCCTTGAATTAAGGGCAGGTAATGTACGTTTGATCATTACCTAATGCAAATAAAACTCGTTCATCTAAGTGTATTAGATTGTCAAAATTTTGCCATTAATAAAAAGGGTTAAGTCTTTTCTATGGCTGGTATTAATCTTGTTTAAATTTAGGCAGTCGTAAATCAAACAAAATGGCAGCGCCTCGAACTAAAAAAGCGCACGTGATGGCTAAAAGAGTGCTTAAATTTGGGTTCCCCCAGAGATTGATAAATATTAAATAGCTGACGCCTCCTGTAATGGCGGCGGATACATATATCTCCGGTTGTAGTAGTACTGGTGATCGATCCAGTAATATGTCGCGTATGACTGAACCAAAAGTTGGTGTGATCATCCCCATTGCGATGGCAACCAATGGGTCGGCGCCTAAATGATAAGCTTTTGCTGTGCCTAATACGCTAAAAAGGGCTAGCCCCATCGCATCCATCCAAATCAATAGCGGCTGAATGCGAACAATTTGTCGGGCGGTGAAGTAAGTGATAACAGCTGCCGCGATGCAGGTTTTTAGATCAATAGGGTTAGCAACCCAAGCCACTTCTACGCCTAAAATTAAATCTCGAACAGTGCCGCCGCCAATGCCAGTGACCGTTGCAAATAGAATGAACCCTAAGATATCCAATTCTTTTTCGGCTGCGGCCAATGCCCCAGAAATTGCAAATACGGCGATTCCCATGAGTCCGGCAAAAAACAGTAAATCAAAAGGCAATTTTAACTCCCTGATATATTTGTTGTCATTAAGCTAGTTTAGCCCAAAGGCGTGTAATTGACTTTTTTGCCACCAGCTCGATCTATTTTCTGCGCAAGATCACCAGAGAATTTAATGACCTTTTCAAATGAAATAGGTTTGACATTGAATACCGCATATTTGCCCCCTAATGCGCCTGGTTCAAGCATATGGAATTTTTCACCGTCTTTTAAGTTGCCATATTTCTCTATGGCTTTATGAACCATAACCTCCATAAACCAGTCTTGGTTGAATTCTTCTTCTTTGACCAGTGCATTGTATTCCTCTTTATCATCTGCGATGACTTCGCAGTACAAATCCTCAGGACACAAACGCCAAAAACGGTCATCGATATCTTGAATGATTAAATTTGCGAATTCATTTTCAGCAATGAGCTTAACAGGTTCAATGCCAACCCAGCCCCAATGTTGCTGGACAGTGTCTAATATAGTCATATGTAGTTTAGTATTTTGAAGGAAGATAAGTTTGATTATAGATGAAATGTGCTTAAAGAGCTTTTGTGCTGTTAGAAATAAAAAAGGCCAACTTTTTATCGTTGGCCTTGTAAGGTTATAAAAATGTAAGATTACTTTGGCCAGCCAGCGTTGCCATTATGCGTATTAACGCCTTGACTATCGTGCGTTAGAATACCATCAGCAGCTTGAGCATTTTGTCCAGTTGCAGTTAATCTTACACACTCGGTAAGAGGTCTCGCTCCGCACGCACTTGCCGTTATTATATATTTTCCTGATGGACTGACTTGAGCAGCTGTTAAATTAAGTTGAGTTAAGTCAGTTGTGTATGTCAGTTCATTAATAAAAAAGTTTTCTTGTGCATTCATTATGCTTTGTAGTGCTGTCATGCCGTCTCCACGAGAAGCTCGGATGACATTATCTCTATAAGCAGGTACAGCAACAGAAGCCAGTATCCCTATAATCACAAGCGTAACCATTAACTCAATTAAGTTAAAACCTTGTTGTTTCATAATCACCTGCCTATTGTGTAATATCATTCTGGCGCCAGTATTGGGGTACAACATAGCAGTTGCCAACGGTACATTTTTGATCTTTAAGCGGGCACGTTCCTAGCGCCGCACAATCCGGGTCAGGAGGCGTCTCATTAAAACGGTCATCTTCAAGAGTCTCAGTACCAATAGCAATGGTTTTACCGCCGCCTGGACGATAAATGACAACCGGTCTTGGCGCTATACCTGATTGAGACAGTGTGACGCTTGAGTCATTGGCATCTACATCACCATCACCATCTAAATCAATTACTGACATAGCACTTGTTTGACCAAGGGCGTAAGCTCGTGATTGCCCAGTATCCGGGCCACAACCTGTAGCAGTGTCACTTGATGGAGAGAAGGTTGTAAATATAACAGCCCCTGCGAATGTCGTTGATTCAGATAGCACCTTTTCCCCTGTGTTCGAAAAAGTCACATACCAGCCACCGCCATTGTTCATTAATCTCTGCATACTTGACGTTAAAGCCGTTTTACCCTGAGTCATTAATGATGTTGCATTATAAAGTTTTGTTTTATCTGCATCATCTCCAGTGCTAAGCGTAGTTTCATCGACTGGAGCCGCTGTTGTAATGGTATAGGTAGATGGCGCTCTATAGGGGTTAAAATCTTTTATCATATAAAAGCGGTCTTTGACTGTTTTATTATAAATTGGGTGCGCGCGATGGCCGCTACCAATTGCTATTGTCAAGTGATCGCCATATTGACTGTTTTTAACAAGTGAAACGTTGGGTTTGTTATAGAAGCGTCGATTATTTTCTGCATCAGTCCCTGCTAGAGAGGCAATGACTCCGCCTTGCGCAAAGTCCGTTTTACCAGCGTTACCCTGTTTGATATCAAATCTAAATACCCGACCGCCTGTATCAGCTGCGAATAGGTAATCTATATTGCCTTCACCTGTTATGTCTACGGCGGATAAGCTAGCAGGTATGCTGTTGATCATGTTAGGGATATTTAAGTCAGCATTTTCGTTACTTGCAGTCCAAAGTAATTCACCTGTTTTTGCGTCTACCATATAAACTGCATTACCTACGCTATCTGCTTCTGGCAGGTCATTACCATCTTGATTGGTGTCATAACCACCTGCAAAAAATAAAACGAAGCGTTGTGCACCATTAAACATAACTTTTGCGATAGTCATTCGTGACCATGTTTGGCCTAGCTTTTCAAAACCAGATGTAACACCACCTTCTATTTTGAAAAGTAATTCCGGATTGTTTCGGTCCGTTACATTAAGTCCATAATAGCTATTCCCACCGCGACGCATACCGGCATAAATGTAAACATGTTCATTATCTTCTACTGTAGTTGTTCCACTTTTATGTAAAACGTTGTTTTGGTTTTTATCATAAAACCAATTGCTAATTGGGCCGTCAACACCGTACGGACGATCACCAGCAGCGGTTGTGTTTTCATAAAATATTTTTTGTGTTCTATGCAGCTCAGTTGGTAAAAAAGCAAATTGCTCCGCGCCTGTTTTAGTACTAATAGCGTGAATAAAACCCTCATTGGTTGCGAAGTAAATTGTACTATCAGGGTTGTCATCAGTACCGCCATAAGTAATTACGAGTGGCTCAGTATGCAGTGGATCACCAATTGAATTACGGCTATCAGTAGAGCTGTTGTCACCGTTTTCATCGTTAACATCTATACCTTGTACCCAGCTCTTGAGTTTTGTTACATTCTCTGTGCTTTCCGACTCCATATCGAGTGTGGTTGGTGATGCAACAGTTGAAAATAACTGGAGACTATTATTGCTGTCTGAATAAAGTTTCCGGTTGGCAGGTATTAATAGGTTGGCGATACCACCCAGCATTACGTTGTTACCATCGCTATCAGGTGTATTGTTCCAAAAATCTTTTGATGAATCATTGAAAAAACCTGTTGCGTCACTTACGGCTGGGGTGTTGTTTGCATCATAAACAAAGCCTTCATCGGTTAGGCGATATTTTTTAAGGTTGCCGCCCCATTTTGCATTGTCGTCAGGGCGAAATAATGCATAAAACAACTCATCTCTGTGTTCAGATGCATTAAATGCGTTTACCGATACCGCTGGCGCAGTAAATGTGGAGTCGGTAGATAAGATATCAAGAAAAATTGACTCTAATGCAACGGTTAAGCCTTGAGTATCATTCGCTTCAAAGTATTTGCCACCCCCCCATTTTGCGGTACGTTTTAGCAGGTCTACGCCACTAATATCACCAAAGCCGCCAATGGTATAAGTAGTAATGGGCTGTTCGCCAATGAGGGTGTCGGGTGCTTGGTCTGTATTTTGAATATAGTAGGCAAGTTCATCCATGCACTGGCCACTACCTGAGCATTCATCACTTAAGCCATCCGGTAGTATCATATTGTTTACGAGTGTTTTAATACGAGAGTTAGCATCCGTATCATTACTAGGGTCACCATCAGTTAAAAGTATGATGTGGTTTTTTTGACACGTTGCCGTGATAGGGCTCGTATATGTATTACCGTTGCGGGAAGTGCTGATACTTTTGTTTGGTGACGAGTTATTACCGTATACCCAGTCCTTTCCTTGATAATAGCGAACAGCTTCATAAAAGGTTTCTTCTAATGGTGTACCACCGCCGTCATTATAGTTACCAACGATAGTTCTAATTAGTGGGCCTGAGGTCGTGATGTTTGAAATAGGTACATCAACCATACCGCCATCTGAATTACTGTCAAAACGCATGAGGCCTAGATTGATATTGGTCAGTGATTCTGTAAGTTGCTGCACTACATCTACAACAACCTTAAGGCGTGTGCTTTCTGCTACATTGGTGGAGTCACTGCGCCAATTCATGTAATTACCACTGTAAGCCCAATATGCAGTGCCATAGTCACAACGCACATAGCTGTGGTTATCTTGTTGTAGGTTACGCCAATTGCCACTACGCCACTGTGACATATTAACCAGTACGCGGCCCTCGGCATTTAATTTCGTCACCACATCGGCGCATTCAGATGAATACTGCGATTGTAGAGCGGAGGTGATTCTTGAACCTCTATTGTATTGCTGATTTAAATCAATATAAAATTCACTGTCGCGGTAGTTCCCAGGGTAATTAGTACTATTCACGTAAGGGACTTTAGTGACTTCAACTTTTGTGCCCATTGAGCCTGACGTATCCATAACAAACATTACGTTGGAATTGACTCGATTCTCGGCATCAATTTCTGATGCTCCGTAAATTTCAGTGTCATCAGCGAGTATCGCTGCAGAAAAGCCGCAAGCGAGCAGAAAGGGTAATAGCTTCATTTTTCTCACCTTTAGTAGCTAATTCTAATGACTTGATTTTCGTTAATTTTTAAAAAAACTGTTGGATATTTTACTTTCCAATATTCTTTTAATAATTCGTTGATAGTGGTTTTTTTACCACTACGTTTTACAACAATGCTTTCGCTAAACTCATATATTTCTTTGGTGCAGCGAGAGCACCCTTCAACACGAATTATGCCTGTTTTACTCGCTTCGCTGTATTCAATCTGAAATGAGTTCATTTCTAGTGGTACCTCAAGATCGGTTACAGCATAACTTGAGGCGCAAAAGATACAGGATAAGATCAAGATAATTTGTTTCATAAAAATCCTTAATTAAGATTACCAGGTGGCCTTAAGCCTTCAACAATGGCGCCTTGAGTTTGACTGTTTTGAGAAAAACGAAAGCTTGATAAGCAATCGTTTTCATATAAATAGGCTTTGGATGGGCTTTCAGTGTCAATTTCATAACCAGTTCGAGAAGCAGGAGCGAGAGTGATGTAGCTCCAAGCAATGCTGACTGCAGATTTAGGTGGGTGCATCGCATTAGCTTCAGTAAGTGTGTCTGATTGGGTGATATTTAGAGGGACCAAGTTGCCATTGCCATCATCAATTGGAGGTTTACCTGCTATCGCGAGTAGAGTATTTCTATTTGTACCGCCATTAATATTATAAAAGCGAATTTGTGCCTCTTGCTCGTTTCTACATTCCTGATACGTTAGTGTACTGAATAAGCTATTAGCCACCATTTTACTTTGTATATTACTGCCTTCTAAGGCATAAATAGCGACAACTGTAATTATGGTTAACAGTACTAATGCAACTACAAGTGATGAACCATTTTGTTGTTTCATTGACATTTCCTATTGGCCTGCTCTGGCAATTTCACTTGGTAACTCAATAGTGTTGGTGAAAATGTTGCGTATGTTAGTGTCTTCAATTTCGAATGTAGGTGCGTCAAGTAAACCGTAAACACGTTTACGCAATGTGCTTTGTTTTCTGGTGTCTATATCGTCTTGGCTGGTTGTGAGTATAGAGACACGAAAGCTACGGACATGAGTTAAATCTATATCGACATTGTTTTCGATTGTATCTAGGCTAACATAGCGAGCGACATGTTTACTTTCTGTAGTTGCTGCTATTCCGACTTGGAATTCAAGTCGTTCGATATTATTAATAATGGATACTGGGTTATCGAGCCAGTTATTTGTATCTCGACTAAAAGTACGACAGCGAAGTTCTCTAATTGAATCCGCTTCTGCACTAACCCAAAATACATTGACGATCCTCTGCACGCCGTTTGCAGGTCCTCCTACAATAGTCCCAGTGCATGATCGAGTCTCATCCCCAGGGTTATCGCTAATATCCATAGGGATAGATAACCTATCACCCGAAATTGTTACGGGGATCGTAACGGGATTATTGAGTGCGCATGCATCTGCTTGTGTGCCTATACAATCAATAGCGTCTGCAGGCGAACCTGATGCGATAAATAAAGCTGGGGTAAACCTAGTTAGGTCTTCAGTGTAGCCAGCACGGCGTATGAATTTTGTTAAGTAATCCATTGCGAAGCGGCCTGCTTCTTGATTTTGTGAGAGTGAGTCGGATAGGGAAACGCTCTTATTTGTGGTGATAAACAAATTCATGAGACCGGTTAAAATGAATATACCGATGAAGCCCGCGATCATGATTTCAATAAGAGTAAAACCAGATTGTTTGTTCATTAGTTAAACTCCACAATCATGCTGTAGTCATTTTTATTAATGCGCTCATCTTCAGTCGCACTAACTTTAGTGATTCTTGTATCCCATGAAAGTGTTACTTCGTATTGTATGCAATCAGGTTGATATGTACTTGTACTGACTCTGTTACTTGTATTTGTGCAAGCTGAAGTCAGTTCAGGGTTTATTATAAAGTCAGAAGGGCTGTCATAAATGTCTTGTGTAAGGCCGCAGGTACTAATCCATTTATCAAATGTTGCCATTACATTTGTGTCGGTACTACAGTCCCCTGTACCTACCTCTGCGCCATCACGAAATGTTTCAGCGCACATTGTGACGGGTAATACAGTACAGTCTATTGTTGCCGGATCAAGTGCATAAAAGCCCGACCTTGAGCCTTCTGGGTTTGAGCGCATTCTTCCAACATAATCCTGAACAATCCACATAGCTTGAGAGAGTTGTGCACTATCTTGTGTGCCTTGAATAGCACGAATTAATAGCATCCCCATACCCGAGATACCTATCGTGATTATGGCGACGGTTACCATGACTTCAACCATGGCAAAACCACTCTGTCTTTGCATTATGGACATGGGGTTACTCTCCTGTTTAAGGTGCCTGAAAGTAATACACTATAGGTGTTAATATCACCGGCACTGCAGCCAGCTTGAGACAGTGTAAAATTTCCAACTAATGAGGCTTGTCCATTCGGGAGTACATCTAGTGGGGTATTGCCATCGAATGTGTCACTTGTGAAAACAGTTGTTCCTGGTAGAGGGTCAAATGAGCGAATTAATTGCAGGACTATTGGGTCGGAGCTAACAATTAAATCAATGCGCCAGCCTTGAGACCAATCATTTGAACCACTAGTGGGTGATATTCTAACTGTCTGGCTACGTTGGATCGCTTCACTACGTGCTAGCTTTACGGTTTTCTCAAATGCTGGGCCTGCAATATCTCGATTACTACGATCAAATAAACCTTTCATTGATGGAACGGCAGCACTCGCCAGAATCACCAAGATTATGGTTGTTATCATTAGTTCAATTAGGGTCAGGCCGTTTTGTTTTTTCATAGCATGTATTAAAGCGTGATTATTGAGAGTGCCCTAATGAAAACGGACTAGCGGTGGTTTTTCAAGGTTTAATGGCTATGAGATAAGGTTGTTGTGACGACTCGCTCACAAAACACTTGATATGAAATAAGCTAGTTACAGTCGATAGTGGAGTATTTGGCATATGGAATACCTTGTTTGTTAAGGTAAGGTGCCGTTCTAATGCGCCCTTGGAAGCTTATCACGATGCTTTTTGCAATTTTGTCATGATCTGAATATGGGCAATATAGAAAGGTACTGGCTGACGAAAAAGCATGCCCTAAGGGATTAAAGCGGACATAGGATTGATTTGACTTGGTTTTTAGCCAGTAACCATGACGATTACTTATGGATGTACTGAAAAAGACCACTTCGTCCTCATCAACCGTGTTGTTAAAGTTTCGATCATTGAACACCGTCACGGTATCATCCCAACTAGACGTACAATCAGCCCCTTGAATAGGGCACACGGAAACATTGATTGATTTATCTTGAGCTAAGCCTCTTGCATTGGCAAATGTGCGTCTCAAGTTATAAAAAGCGGTGTTACTTTCATGGCGTTCTATCATGCCTTGCATGGCGGGGACTCCAAGGGCAAGGAATGACGCCAGAATAGCGGTTGAGACCATGAGTTCTATTAGGGTAAATCCTCGCACTGAAATACCTCCGTGTATGCCAGTTTGATTGAGAATGCTTGCCTAGTTTAAAGGGGCTTTCAATAATTACACTTAGAAGAAAGTATAAAAATCACTCAATGTGTAACTTTTTCAATCGATATCGCATGGACCTGAAGCTCATACCTAGCTGCTCAGCTGCCGCTGTTTTATTCCAACGGCACTGCTCTAGTGTTTCTTTTAATATGCGCCTTTCAATGTCTTCAAGGTATTCTTCTAGTGACTGGCCTGACTGCAAGCTTGATACCTGAGTGTTGCTTTTTGTTTGAGCAGGCTTTAAAGCAAGGTCGTTCGAATTAATCACTCGCCCATCAATAAGTGTCATGGCTCGTTGTAATATATTCTCAAGCTCACGGATGTTTCCGGGAAAGTCATAGTGATTTAATGCATCAAGGGCACTTTTATCTAAAGATATAGCGGGGATATCTAAAGATGTCGTTAAGCGATGAATGATGTGTAAACTGAGTGTTGAAATATCTTCTTTTCTGTTTCTAAGTGGTGGGACTTGTAAATTAATGACATCTAATCGATAAAATAAGTCCTCCCTAAATGACTGGTTGGCAACTTCGTTTTGTAAGTTTTTATGACTAGCAGAAAGAATACGAACATTTACTTCTTCCTCAACTTCACTGCCAACTGGACGAATGACGTTTTCCTGTATGGCTCGTAATAACTTGACTTGCATAGATAGCGGAAGGTCCGCTACTTCATCTAAAAACAATGTGCCGCCATTGGCTGCTTGAAAAAAGCCTTCCTTATTTTGTGTCGCACCCGTGAACGCGCCTTTCCTATGGCCAAAAAATTCACTTTCCATTAATTCGGACGGAATCGCGCCACAGTTCACAGGGATAAAGGCCTGATTTTGTTTTGAGCTAAGCTGGTGTATAGCGCGTGCAACCAATTCTTTACCTGAGCCGGATTCACCATGTATGAAAACAGGCGCTTGGCTGCGAGCAACTTTTATAATTTGGTTTTTAAGCTGCAACATAGCTTGTGAGGCGCCAATCATATTAGGAATGTCGGCTGTGTTTTCAGTGGGAGTTTTAGTGTTGGTTGATAACGAGAGTGCGGATTGTATTGTTGCTTTTAATTTTTCGAGTTCGACGGGTTTTGATAAAAAATCAAACGCACCTTGCTTCATAGCTTCAATCGCAATATCAACACTGCCATAAGCGGTTAAAACGATCACTGGCATATTTTCGTACTGAGACTGAATATGGCTTACCAAATCGAGGCCAGAGCCATCAGGAAGGCGCATGTCTGTTAAGCATAAATCAAAGGCTTGTAAGCCGAGCTGATACTCAGCATCGGCTATGGAGCATGCGGTTACGCAGTGAAACCCTAGACGATCAATCGTCATGGATATCAGTTCTAAAATATCGGGTTCGTCATCCACGATGAGAATATGACTCATGGTGCGTCCTTTTGTTCTTCAAAATCATGGGCAAATAAAATATCAAATGATGCCCCTTTTTTATAATCTGAATCATATCGTATTTCAGCATGATTCGCTTCACACAGTTCTTTTATGAGATATAAGCCTAGCCCTGTTCCATCTGCGGATGTGGTGTGAAAAGGCTCATACAAATACTCTAAGACAGAGCTGCTGAGTCCAGGGCCTGAGTCTTTAAAACGCAAACAAGGACGATTCGCGACACGCAGTAACGTGATACTGACGCCTTGCGCATGATTAGCACCAGCGTAGCGAACTGAATTTTGAATTAAGTTTAACAAAATTTGGTGTAACTGGGATGGGTCAAAGCGAATATCGAGGGCGTCACCTTGAACATCAATTGCACAGTTTAACTGCTCGCTTAGTTCGTGTGTTACATCGATTAACCAATGATTTAATTGAATCCACTTTAATTCAGAAGGTTTACGTTTACTGATTTGCATAACGTTGTTGATAATCGTATCCATTCTTTGACAGTGATTAAAAATAATATCGCACAGACGTTTATCTTGAGCGGGCAATGTATGATTTTCGGCTAATAGCTGTGATGCGTGGCTGATGGCATTTAAGGGGTTGCGTATTTCGTGGGCGATACTAGCGGCCATTCTCGCCAAGGAATTTAACTTAAATTGATGGGCTTTACGCATAACCGTTTCTTTGTTTTCCATAAAGATAAGTGTGCTGTTGTTATCGATACTGGCAAAATAAACAAAAACAGGGTTGATATTTTTATTGAGTGTAACACTGACTTCATTTTCATTTTGTAAATTGTATTCTTGCCAATATTTAAAGCGTTCAAATAATGGGTTGGGGATAAATTGATTAAGTGTAAGGTTCGGCATGCGTTCTTGGGCCGCACGATTCACTCTAATGACTTGGCCCATATTATTAATGAGGCATACACCAGTATGCATACGCTCAATAATTAAATCGTTTAATTTGGCGGAGCTATTGAGTCTATCTCGAGTTTGTTTCGCTTCAAATTTAACCTCGTTAAAATTTGAGCGCATCACTTGGGTGATAAAGGCTTCGATGAAAAATAAGACACCTATTAAGCTGCCTGAAAGAACACGGTCTGCTGCAATGCTCAGTGGGTGTAGAAACCCTTGGGCTAAGACCATGATTGTCGCCATAGCGGCTAAGAAGTAACCATAGCGCTTACTGACGATCAAGTTACCAATACCCACATGAAATAGAAGTATCACGGCTAAATCTTGTTGGTTGGGGGTAATGTAAATCATGAGTACCCCCATGATTAAAATCTCAAGCATCTGGTTGACCAGAAATCGATCTAAGCGAAATACCTGCTGGTGCTTTGATTGCGTAATATTAGTGACGGCAAGCGCTAGGTAGGCGCCCAGAATGATCGGCAGTACTTTTTGATCGCCTACTTGCCACCAATGCAGTTTTTCTTCAAATAAATAGAAACCAATGAATAATGAGGCAACTCCGAGAGTAAAATACCCATAAATCAAATAAATAGGTGGGTAGCGGCGCATTGAGTGCATGGTTTTGATTGCCCAAAGTTTACAATTCTCGCAGAATACGGGGCTTTCGTGGTTGGAATCAAGGTAGTAATGGTGTCCGAACAAGCTTTAAAGATCTGTTTAGCACAGATAAACCTGTTAGTAGGCGATATCGCAGGCAATGCTCAGCGTGTATTAGAGTGCTCTGAAAAGGCTGTGAATGGAGGGGCGGATGCCATTGTATTCCCAGAATTGACGCTCACAGGTTACCCGCCAGAGGACTTATTGTTTCGCACAAGCTTAGATACGCGAATTAATGAAGCTATTACTCTTATCCAGCAGGCACGCCTACCAATTAGCATTGTGATGGGGTATCCCAAGCGTATTGATGGCCAATTGTATAATATGGCGGGCGTGTTTTTTGATGGGACGTGCCAATACGAATACGCTAAACAACACTTACCTAACTACCAAGTATTTGATGAGAAGCGTTATTTTACAGAAGGCCAGAGTAGCTCGGTTGTCGAAATTAAAGGTATCCCTTGTGCCATTAGTATCTGTGAAGATATTTGGCAGCCTCAAGTGATGACAAGTGCGAAAGCCAATGGTGCTAAGTGCATGTTGAACTTAAATGCATCGCCATTTCACATTGATAAATCCCAACATCGTAGAGACTTGTTAAAACAGCGCGCCCAGCAAGGTGACATGCCCGTTGTGTATGTCAATCTTGTGGGTGGCCAAGACGAGCTGGTATTTGATGGTGGCTCATTGGTTGTAGATGCTAAAGGTGATTTACGTGCCAGTAGTGTTCATTATCAAGAGGCGTTAGATATGGTTACGTTTAATTTTGATCATGGCACATGCCAGAGCATTGAGGGTAGCTTAGTGCAGCCGCAAGAAAAACTCGCAAATATTTATGATGCCCTTGTTTTAGGGGTGCGAGATTATGTTAATAAAAACGGATTTAAAGGTGTGCTACTTGGGTTATCAGGGGGCATTGATTCTGGTTTGACCTTAGCCGTTGCGGTAGATGCATTAGGGAAAGAGCGAGTGGAGGCGGTTATGATGCCGTTTAAATACACCTCGCAAATGAGCTTGCACGATGCAGAAGATCAAGCTAATCGTTTAGGTGTACAGTATAAAGTGTTGCCAATTGAGCCCATGTACAACAGCTTTATGAGCATGCTTGAGGACGAATTTGCCGGTACCAAAGTCGACACCACAGAGGAGAATTTACAAAGCCGTTGCCGTGGAGTAATGCTGATGGCCATGAGCAATAAATAAAGGCTTCATGGTACTAACCACGGGTAATAAGAGTGAAATGGCGGTCGGTTATGCCACTTTATACGGCGACATGGCCGGTGGTTTTGGCGTACTGAAAGATGTTTATAAAACCTTAGTGTTTGAACTGTCTAAATATCGCAACACCATAGAAGAGGTGATTCCTCCAAGGGTTATCTCCCGTCCGCCATCAGCCGAGCTTGCCCCAGGTCAAGTGGATGAAGACTCTTTGCCGCCGTATCCTGTATTAGATGAAATTTTGCGTTTATACATCGAAGAAGATCAAAGCGCCGTCAGCATTGTGGCCAAAGGCTTCAGTGATGAGTATGTGCGCCGAGTATTACGTTTAGTGGATGTGAATGAGTATAAGCGTCGTCAAGCGCCGGTTGGTGTGCGTTTAACCCAACGTGGCTTTGGTCGAGATCGTCGTTACCCAATCACCAATGGCTGGAAAATAGGCCACTAAAATAAGCATGGCTTAGTGTTTATTGTTCATAAAAAGAACCGGCAGCAGCCGGTTTTTTTATGAAAAACTTATTATGAGTAATTGATAGGAGTATTAATCAATTAGGCCAAGTGTGATGACATTCCAGATACTCTTGCGGTCTTTTTGCGCCCAACCGCTATGGACAAACTTACCGTTCTTTAGTTGCGCATGCTTAGGGAAATTGGCTTTAAGCACAGCAAGGCTTTTATTGGCCAAATCTTGTTGTCCTAGTAATTCATAGCCTTCAACCATGAGGGCTAAGCCAGTGGCTACGTGCTTCGTACCTTGGTAGTTTTCAACAATGTTACGACCACGGTTTGCAGCGGCTAAATATGCATGACGCTTCAAATAGTATTGAGCAATATGGATTTCATGTAATGCTAAGCGATCGCGCAGGTAAATCATACGTTGGCGTGCGTCGGGGGCGTATTGACTATCAGGGAATTTACGAATGAGTTCATTGAGCTCTTGAAATGAGTCACGTGCCGGTTGTGGGTCACGTTTTGCCTCATCATCGGCAAAGTAGCGCTCTACTAGGCTTAAGCCCAATTCGTAGCTGCTTAGTGCTTTTAAGTAATAAGCGTAATCAACGTTTTCATGCTCCGGGTGTAAACGAATGAAGCGTTCCGCACTGGCGCGAGCACCTTCAAGTTCTTGTGCACTAAACTGAGCAAAGATCATTTCTAGCTGGGCTTGTTCGCTGAAATTACCAAAAGGGTATTTGTTTTCGAGCTGCTGAAGCGTCTCAACCGCTAAGAAGTAGTTTTCGTTATCTATGGCCTCAATGGCTTTTTCATAGATTTCACGCTCGGTCATTTCGTCGCCAGGGCGCTTACCATCGCTGGAGCAAGCCACTAAAATCAAACTGGTAGCAAGGATCAAGAGAATTCGCATAGGTCTATCTGATATAATCTTCAAAATATTTACTGTTATTGTTGTGTCAGCGCGCAATTTAACCATACAGGCGCGCTAATCACCAAGGTTACTTATGTGTCTTTTGCTCATCAAGGGCAAGACGCGTACTTAACTAGGTGTGATTCGCAATAGGTGCTTTAGTTCAAAGGTTTAACTATGTCAGAAAAGATACAACACAGCATTAAGGTTCCAGATGAGCTGGGCAATAAACGCTTTGATCAAATAGCGGCTCAATTATTTCCTGATTATAGTCGGGCTCGCTTAAAAATGTGGATACTCGATGGCGACCTCACCGTTGATGGTGAAACGCGCAAGCCCAAAGAAAAGCTGGTGGGTGGGGAGCAGCTGGTGATAGATGTCGTGATGCAATCTGAGGGTGAGTGGTTACCTGAAGAAATCGACTTTCCTATCGTATTTGAAGACGAACATATCCTAGTTATCAATAAACCCATGAATCTAGTCGTGCATCCTGCGGCGGGTAATCACTCTGGTACGTTGTTAAATGGGTTATTGCATCATTGCCCAGAGCTGCGCAATATTCCGCGAGCAGGGATTGTTCATCGCTTGGACAAAGACACAACCGGCTTAATGGTTGTGGCCGAAAACCCTACAAGCGCAGAATCACTTAGTTGAGCAGCTGCAAAGCCGTGAAATGGGGCGTGAATATGAAGCCATTTTACAAGGCACTGTGACGGGTGGTGCTACTATAAAAGAGCCGATTGCGCGCCATATGAAAGACCGCACAAAAATGGCAGTGCACCCAACGGGCAAAGAAGCCATTACTCATTACCGAGTGTTATCGCAATTTCCTACACATACCCATGTGCGTGTTAAATTAGAAACAGGCCGTACTCACCAGATTCGTGTGCACATGTCCCATATTCAACACCCGCTTGTTGGTGATGCTACATATGGTGGCCGTGTGCGATTACCTAAAGGGGTAAGCCATGAGCTGCGTGAAGTGTTGCGTGATTTTCCGCGCCAAGCGCTGCATGCTAAAAAGCTAGAGCTTCATCATCCTGCAACTAATGAGCTAATCAGTTGGGAAGTGGATTTACCTGAAGACTTTGAAGAGCTGTTAGACGAGCTAAGATATGACGCAGAGCATCACGGTACTGCGGACTATTAATGACAAGGCTATTTTGATGACAACGCCGCTTGATTGTATTTACCCCAATTGGCCTGCACCAGTAAATGTGAAGTGTTTAAGTACGACACGTACTGGTGGCGTCAGTATGGCGCCATATGATGCATTTAATTTGGGTGTGCATGTGGGTGATGACCTTGACCACGTAAAGCAAAATCGCCAGATACTTAATGATGTTTTGCCTGGCCAGCCAATGTGGTTGAATCAAGTTCACGGCATTGCGGTTGTTAATGGCTCAGGATATCAAGGTGTCTGCGATGCAGACGCCAGTTTCTCCCGTGATACAAAACAAGTGTGTGCGGTGATGACGGCTGACTGTTTGCCCGTGCTGTTTTGTAATAAACAAGGAACTCAAGTCGCGGCCGCTCATGCAGGCTGGCGTGGCCTATTGGATGGCGTATTGGAGAATACCGCCTCTTCATTTAGTGATACCAGCGAAGTAATGGCTTGGCTAGGCCCTGCGATTGGTTCTGATGCATTTGAAGTTGGTCAAGATGTGAAAGATTGTTTTTGCACTAAAGATGCTGCCAGCGAAGGATGTTTTAAGCCATCACCAAATGCAGGTAAGTGGCTGGCGGATCTATACTCACTAGCGCGATTACGTTTAGCGGGTGTAGGTGTAAATTGGGTTTACGGTGGGGATGATTGCACTTATAGCGATCAAACACGCTTTTTTAGTTATCGCCGTGACGGTGTAACAGGGCGCATGGCCAGTTGTATTTGGCTGACAGAATAGCTCTGTCAGCTTAGGTTGTTACGCTTTGTGTGGTTATTTGGCGCAGTATTTTGTTACATCTTTTTGTGCGTCTTTAATTAAGTTTTCACGGCCTTTCTCGTCGTACCATTCGCGATCACCATTTTCTAGGGTTTTATAAATCCGGCCATTGTTCTTTAGGTCGATTAAGCGCTGTTTTGCTTTCTTGCAGTTTTCAGCCATGCGTTCAGCATCTTTGGCTTCTTGTTTTTCTTCTTCTGATTCTGTGGTGCGGTCTACGCCTTGTTCTTGTAATTGCTGACGCATTTTTTGTAATTGCTCCGTTGCCTGCTTAGAATTAGCCGCTTTAGGTGTATTAACCATAATGTTTTCAGATTGGGCTTTTTCTGGCGGAAACTGAGAGAAATGGGTTTGGCCGCTTTCGTCAGTCCATTTGTAAACTTGGCCCGCGTGAGCAGAGGCCAATAAAAACAGGGTAAAAAGTAAGGTTATTGTGCGCATAGTTAGAATTCTTTTTGTATTCATAAGGTCGTTAGGGGTCAACTTTAACGGTTTTTGCACAAAAGCAAAGCACGCAGTGCTCAAAGCATTAAATGTCAAGCAAAATCAAGGCTATATCGCCTGAATTGGCTTGACTTAACGTGCTGTGCTGTCAAAATTAGCAGCCCAATTTTTCGCCCACGACGGTCACCCCCGTTAGGGTTTTTGGTGGTCTTTCTGGGATGATGACCTCGTCCCAGCCGAATTCGAATCAGTTGCCTAAGATGCAGTTGATCTTGGTGAATAACTACAAGTTTTTCATCACCCGTTACACCCTGGCGTAAGGCCAGTACGGTGCGGTAGTTTTGACGATGGTTTAGCGTCAAACAATCCTATTGCAATGAATTTCCAGCTCGCACACGGCGAGCTTGCGGATGAGAGGAAAAAACGGTGGAAATGCTTTCCGGCGGAGAAATGTTAGTTCGCTCCCTTCACGAAGAGGGTGTTGAATATGTTTATGGTTACCCAGGTGGTAGCTTGTTACATGTGTATGATGCGTTTTATCAACAAGAAGCGGTCAAACACGTCCTAGTGCGTCACGAACAAGCGGCGACACACATGGCTGATGGTTATGCTCGCGCAACAGGTAAGCCTGGTGTGGTCATGGTAACGTCTGGCCCTGGCGCCACCAATACCATTACAGGTATTGCCACGGCGTTTACTGACTCTATTCCTATGGTTGTTATTACCGGTCAGGTAATGAGCCATTTGATTGGTGATGATGCTTTCCAAGAAACCGATATGATGGGTATTTCACGTCCTATCGTTAAGCACAGTTTTAGCATCAAGCACCCAAGCGAAATTGGTGAGACGGTTAAGAAAGCGTTTCACATTGCGACAACGGGTCGCCCTGGTCCTGTTGTGATTGATATTCCTAAAGACATGACGGTACCAAATGATCGCCATGAATTTTCATACCCTAAAAAAGTAAAAATTCGTTCTTACGCGCCACCTGTTAAAGGTCATAGCGGTCAAATTCGTAAGGCGGTTGAGTTGTTATTGGCGGCTAAGCGCCCAATGATTTATTCTGGCGGCGGTGTCATTTTAGGCAAAGCTTCTGAGCAACTGCGTAAATTGGTACGTGAACTTAACTACCCAATCACACAAACCTTAATGGGTTTAGGTGCTTACCCTGCGACTGATCGCCAGTCTTTGGGTATGCTGGGTATGCACGGTTCTTATGAAGCCAACATGGCCATGCATCACTCTGATGTGATTTTAGCAATCGGTGCACGTTTTGACGATCGTGTAACCAATGCTGTCAGTAAATTTTGCCCAGATGCTAAAATTGTTCACATCGACATTGATCCATCTTCGATTTCTAAAACCGTGACCGTAGATATTCCAATTGTTGGTCCGGTTGATAGTGTATTAGATGATTTCTTAGAGACCATCGCAGAAATTAATCAAAAGCCAGATTCGAAAGCCATTGATTCATGGTGGAAACAAATTGAAGAGTGGCGCAAGCGTCACGGTGGCGAATACGAAAAGAACGACAATGGCTTGTTAAAACCACAAGAGGCCATTGAAGGTTTATGGAAGGCCACTAAAGGTGATGCTTATATTTGTTCTGACGTAGGTCAGCATCAAATGTTTGCCGCGCAATACTATAAGTTTGATAAACCAAATCGTTGGATCAACTCAGGTGGTCTTGGCACCATGGGTTTTGGTTTTCCTGCTGCCATGGGTATTAAATTAAACTTTCCTGATGAAATGGTTGTGTGTGTGACGGGTGAAGGTTCAATTCAAATGAACATTCAAGAATTGTCCACGTGCTTACAGTACGGCATAGCCGTGAAAATTTTCTGTTTGAATAATGGCTCTCTTGGCATGGTTCGCCAATGGCAAGACATGAACTACGAAGGTCGCCATTCAAGCTCTTACATGGATTCATTACCAGACTGGACAATGTTAGCCGAAAGCTATGGCCACATTGGCTTAAACGTGGAAACAAAAGACCAGTTACAAGGTGCAATGGAAGACTGCTTCGGTAAATACAAAGACCGCTTAGTGTTTGTAAATGTGGTGGTTGACCCTGAAGAGCATGTTTATCCGATGCAGGTGCCATTAGGAACCATGCGTGATATGTGGTTAAGTAAAACGGAGCGCACCTAATGAGACACATTATTTCGATTTTATTAGAAAACGAACCAGGTGCTCTAGCACGTGTTGTTGGTTTGTTTGCACAGCGCTCTTATAACATTGAAACGTTAACCGTTGCGCCAACAGAAGATCCGACTCTGTCACGAATGACTATTACCACGTCAGGCCCTGACCGTGTAATCGAACAAATCACGAAACAATTAAATAAATTAATTGAGGTTGTGAAATTGGTTGATTTAACCGAAGGTGCTCACCTTGAGCGTGAATTGATGCTAATTAAAGTCAAAGCGTCAGGTTCACAGCGTGCTGAAATTAAACGTACAGCGGACATTTTCCGTGGTCAAATTGTGGATGTAACCGCAAATGTTTATACCATTCAGTTAACAGGTGCCACTGACAAGTTAGAAGCGTTTATCGAAGCCATTGGTACAAATTGTATTTTAGAAACAGTGCGTACTGGTGTTTCTGGTATTGCTCGTGGCGAGAAGACCTTAAGTCTGTAATTGATATTAGGCTTAAATAAAAAACGCGTTACTTTTAAAAAGTAACGCGTTTTTTGTGTCCGGACTACAGGCTAATTAGTTGCAGTATTTTTGGCGTTCTTATTTTTTCTTTGAACCGTTCTTTTTTTAGAAAGTTTTAATGATTTAGTTTTGTTGTTTTTACCACGCGATTGAGTATTCTAAATAGTGCTATGTCTGCGGCTAATTTAATCAGAAAAAGCCAAAATTAATCGAATGCGTAAACTTATCTCAAGCTTTTATATATTCTATTAGATCATTAGAGTGTTTCTTTCATTGCTTATATGAGAAAAGCTTATAACCCTTTTTGAAATACCCAGTCCCTATTGATTATCTTAGTCTAATCTGGAAATGAACAGTGGTAAAAAATGGGTGGGTCATGTATTTAATGCGCTTGATTTATTGCAGTAAGGTTACGAGTCGTTTTAAAACGGATGACATAGACCAAATACTGGAAAAATCCAGAAAACGAAATAAAGATGAAAATATAACCGGTGTTTTGTGCTTTAACCGAAAGCATTTTTTGCAGTGCATTGAGGGTAGCCGTGAAGCAATCAATAACGCCTATCATCGAATCCTGCAAGACCCTCGTCATGATCACATCATTTTGCTGGGTTATACACAAATTCCCCATCGAGAATTTACCACTTGGCAGATGGCGTTTATTCCTGAGAAAAAAATCACGGACGAAATTAATCTGAAGTACTCAAATAATCGAGATTTTGACCCATTCACTATGAACGGTGAAAGCACATATCAGATGTTAGTCGAGTTAAGTAATAACGTCACCGCCATCTGATTGTTATTGATTAGCTAGTTTTTTGACTAATTAAGTACACTCCTATAATGACAAGCCCTAGCCCTGTTAAATGAAAGGGCGTAAGGGTCTCGCCTAGAATCCAAACCGCTAATAATGTTGTAAACAGTGGGCCCGTTGTTCCGGTAATGGCGGTGCGTTCTGACCCAATACGCGCGATGGCTCCGCTCATAGCGTAGCTGGGAATCACTGTGCTAAAGAATGCTAAAGCAAAACCATAACCATATACGCCCGTAGGGTATTCTAAGACAGTGTGTATTGGTGTGTGCAGTAAATTCACTTGAGTAAATAAACATGAGCTAACCATAGCGACGGATGTAAATAAACTGGCGCCTAATTTTTCGATTAGAGGTTTGCTCAGTAATACATAAACCGCAAACGTGATGGCACAACATAGCATTAAGGTTAAGCCGAACCATGAGCCGTGTAACGTAAATTCACCGGGTAATAATACGATTAAACCGGCATATACAATCACAACTGCAAGCATTACGTGTTTAGAGGGCATTTTTTTATCCCATGCGGCTTTTATTAGCACGACCAAACTTGGGTATGCATATAAAATAATCCGCTCTGCATGGGCACTGATGGTTTCAAGGGCCAGTAGATCGAGGTAGCTCGATAAAAAATAGCCTAAAAATCCAGTAGTAACCGCACCTACCACATATTTTTTCTTTCCCACTAGCTCTGGGAGTTGCCATATAAGTAAGGCTAAGTAAAAAGGGAAGGCAAACCACATTCTTAAAACCATTAAGCCTTCGCTGTTTGCGCCCAGTGCATAAGCTTCTTTAATAAGAATAGGTTTTAATGAAAATAGAAAGCTGGCTAGTAGCGCCAAGCCTAATCCAAACTTAAAGTGTGATGTCACAGCCTGCTCCTTGAATGTGCTGCAATATATGAGGCTGTATAACGAGGAGGTATGACCTGGCATTAAACAGCCAGGCATGATGGAACCTAGCTAGTAAAAGCGTGTTGCCACCACATGAGTGAAGATGAAGCGTATTGATGAATACTTTTGAGTACGTACATTGTGTATGCCTGTAAATAACAAACCCATTAAAGCCAGTTTTCTTAAGCGCTTCAAGCTTTATCATAATATAAAATGTATTGATGACAAATATTCTATAGGCGCATGAAAATCCATACGAGAAAGCGTCACTAAAAACAGGCATACTGTTTGTTCGTCAGTATTTTTTGTATCTTTTTAAAAGGCAACGGTCGTGTTTTCAATCCCTTACCCTGTTTGGCTGATCACCTTAGCTCAAGCGCTTGGTATGCTCACCGCACCTATGGTTATTTTTGTAGGCGGTTTTTTGGGTGTTTTGTTTGCGCCATCAGCGGCGTTAGCGACGTTACCAGTTGCCGCACTGGTTGTGGGAAGTGCCGTGACCAGCATGCCGGCTGCGTTTATTATGAAACGCATTGGTCGGCGCAGTGGATTTATCTACGCCACGCTAGTGGCTATTTTAGGTTCTATATTGGCGTTTTATAGTGTGCGCAACGAAAACTTTTTAGGTTTATGTTTTAGTATATTTTTACTCGGAGGTCACATGGCATTTGTGCAACAATTTCGGTTTGCCGCCATAGAGTGGGTGTCAGCCGATAAAGTGGCCATAACCGCCAGTGTGGTTATGTTGGGTGGCTTATTAGCGGCATGGTTGGGTCCTGAGATTGCAATGCAGGGGAAGGATTTATACGCGCACACCTTTAGTGGCAGTTTTATTTTGCTGGCACTTAGTCATGTGGTATTACTGATTTTGTTAAGTGTGATTCCTTTTGCTGAGATCGAGCCTACAAATGACCTTACATTTGTAAAACGTTCATGGTTAGCATTGCTGACTCATCCCGGTATTGGGGCTGCGATTGCCAGCGCAGCGGTGGCGTTTGGTGTTATGAGTTTGATTATGACGGCAACACCGGTCAGCATGAGCGAAATTAAAAATTACCCGTTAAACGACACTAAAACAGTGATACAAAGCCATATTATGGCGATGTTTCTTCCTTCGTTATTTGCCCCCATTTTATTCAGACTATTTAGTTTGTTTACGATGTTGTTACTAGGGTTAATTGTTATGAGTGTTGCAATCACGATTGCCATACTTGACCAAAGTTATTGGGGATATTGGGGTGCATTAGTTTGTTTAGGTACTGGTTGGAATTTTCTATTTGTTGGTGGTACGGCCTTATTAGCGCAACAATACGACAAGCAAGAAAGCTTTACGGTACAAGCGATGAATGATGTTTGTGTATTCAGTACTCAAGCTATTATGTCGTTGTGTGCGGGTTGGATGGTATTTAATTTCGGTTGGTTAGCTCTTAATTTAATTGCAGTGCCACTATTGATGTTTGCCTTGGTATTAATTGCGCGCTGGTATTTTTTTAATGTAAAAACCGAACAAGCCACTTAGTCAGTGGCTTGTGAGTGTTTTTTGTTGCGCATTAAAGAATGATTAAGCAATATCTTCGAGCAAAGTGTCCATGCCGGATTCAATGCCATCAACGCTTTCTAAATCCGCAAGGGCTTTTTCAGTATCCATATTAATGTTTTTGGCGATATCTAAGGGAAACCCTTTGAGAATCTCGGGATCAGATAATCCTTTTTTGTGAGAATTATGAATATAAACTGCAATATACATCAGACCTGCAAGCGGTTGCTCTAAATTTACTAACTCATCATGACATTGATAGCGAATACCATCTGCAATTGCATCTGGGAATTTCCAGCGTTTGGCTAATTCTGCGCCCACATCTGCATAGGTATAACCGAGCATTGATTGCTCGACACTTTCCAATTGATCTCCCGCCTCAACCGCTGCGTGAATTCTTTTTGCTTCATGAGGCATTAAGAGTTGAATGAGTAACTCACCAATGCTGTGAAGCATGCCACAGGTAAACGCCGTCTCTGGATTAATTTTACAATATGGTGCCATCCATTTAGCGATAGCCGCGACAGCAAAATTATCGCGCCAAAATTCCTTACGATTAAACCCTACAGGGCTTTGCATTGCACCGGTAATACCGGAGGCAAGTACTAATGTTCTAAGGGTTGAAAAGCCCAGTAATACAGAGGCATCTGCTGTACTTGATATGGTTCGACTGACGCCGTAATGGGCGCAATTTGCTAAACGTAACACTTTGGCGGTGAGTACTGGATCAAGGCTAATTTTCTTTGCGATTTCGTCCATATTGAAATCGGATTGGTTAAAGGTTTGGATAAGTTCTTGAACTACCTTTGGGATATTGGGTAAATTTTGATTGTGATCAAATAAGTCGGATAAATTCATGCTGACGTCCACTGTTATGCTGTTTCTAAGATTAGAACACCCTGTTCAACTTGGCGAATAGGATATGGATATTTGGCTCAATCTTGTGTGCTCTTTGTTAGAATAGATCAATCAAGATGAAAAAGTATAAGGGGTCCTCATGGTTAGCGTTGGTTTTATTGGCATTGGTTTAATGGGCTTGCCCATGTGTAAGCGATTACTTAGCGCAAATGTGCCATTAACCGTGTGGAATCGCAATAGCGATAAATGTTTACCATTGGCTGAGCTTGGGGCAAATCAAGCCGCTTCAATAGAACATTTAGCACAAAATAGTGACGTTATTATGCTGTGTGTATCGAATACACAGGCGGTGCAGGAGGTCATTGCGTGCTTGTTACCTTATTTACGTAACGGTCATGTGATAGTGGACTTCAGCTCAATCAGCCCAGATGCGACCCAAGCCTTGGCCCATAGCGTATCTAAACAAGGCGCCAGTTGGATTGATTGCCCTGTTTCTGGTGGTGTGGCTGGTGCGCAAGCGGGTACCTTGGCAATGATGGCGGGGGGTGAAGAAAGTACGCTGAAATCCTTAGAGCCGCTATTGTTAAACCTAGGGCAACGTCTAACGTATATGGGCGAAAGTGGTGCAGGGCAAACCACTAAAATTTGTAATCAAATGATTGTCAGTTGTAATGTTTTAGTGATTGCAGAAGTCATGGCCATGGCAAAGCGAGCCGGGGTTGATGCGGCTAACATTCCGACGGCATTAACAGGCGGTTTTGCGGATAGTACGCCTCTTCAGTTAACCGGATCACGTATGGCTGTGCACGATTTTGATGACATTAAATGGCATGTCAAAACCTTACTTAAAGACTTAGATATGGCAGGAGATTTAAGTAAAGCGTTAGGCAGTGCCACACCGATGGCCGGACTTGGTGCGCAACTGATGCGTCAGCATGCGAGCAAAGGCTTTGCCGAGCAAGACCCCGCAACCTTGGTCGCGCTGTATGAAAACGTGGTTAAACGTAAAGTGTAAAACGAATTTAAGGAGTGTCACATGAGATTAGTTGCAAACTTATCCCTGTTGTTTACTGAAGTCCCTTTACTAGAGCGTTTTCAAGCCGCTGCGGATGCGGGTTTTAAAACCGTTGAAATTCAGTTTCCTTATGAAGAAAGTGCCGATGATTTAGCGGCCGCTAAAACACAAGCGGGTGTGGATATCTGTTTAATTAATTTGCCTGCTGATGACTTAATGTTAGGGGGCGAAGGCCTTGCTTGTGTGCCAAGTAAAGAAGCGCAATTCGAAGACGCAATCAAGCAAGCTTATATTTATGCCAAAGCACTGGGTGTGAAGATGGTGAATGTGCTACCAGGGCGTTGCTTGGATGAAAGTCAACATGTGCACTATATGGCTACGCTTAAAAAGAATTTGTTAAAAGTCGCAACACTCATGCAAAAGCATGAGATTTTGGTGACATTTGAAGCGGTTAACACCAAAGATATGCCGGGTTTTATTATTCACCATACAGAACAAATGTTGGATATTTTAGCGGAGTTAAATCACCCTAATTTAAAAATGCAGTATGACATTTATCACATGCAAATTATGGATGGTAATGTTGATGAAACCTTGCGTCATCATTCGAATATGATCGGCCACATACAGTTCGCGGATGTCCCCGGACGAGGCGAGCCTTTAAGTGGAAATTTGAACTTTAAAAGTATTTTTGATGATATAAAAAACAGTCACTATCACGGTTATGTGAGCGCGGAATACCGGCCAAGTAATGGCGATACTCAAGCAAGCTTAGGTTGGATGGAGCAATTCGATTTAGAATGGCTTAACCATCCTCATGAAACGAAACTATCCCCTTACTAAATTTAAATTAAAGCTCACAACATATAAGCCGTTAACATGAATAAGCTTAACGGATTAAGCCTAGACTCGGGGGAACCCTATAAAGACCGCACAAACGAATCTTTATTTATCACGTCGCTAAGGAGCTGGCTGCGCTTAAACGGATGTTGTGACGCATTATTTTAATCCACGGAATAATGAATCAAGCGCAGCCAACACTTCATATTAGTTTTTCTGCACTTCCTTTGTTCAAAACATTGCAACCGCTGAGCATTCAACCTTATACTTCTGCGCCAAATTTTAAATTGATTGAACGTTCAATTTAATAAAAACAATAATGAGGCTACATACTCTCTATGACATTATTTATTAATAAGCCGCTTTCAAAAGCGCTTACCACCGCAACGCTGCTTGCCAGTGCATTGCTATCAACACAAAGTTTGGCCGCTACACCACACATTGATGCTGTTGAAACAGCATTGCGTGATTTAGCGCCGGGTTCAGAAGGCACGGTTTGGCAACGTACTACGGGCAATGACATTGCGGGTTACGGCCCTTATAAAAGTGATTGGTTATTACAAACCCCAAATTGCTGGGGCGATGCACAATGTCAGCAAGCACCAGGCGCACAAACGTTAGCGGATACGATTTATCGAGATATTTCGGCTGCACAACATTGGGTCGATATCACGACATTAGTGACGTACCCTGATGGTATTTTTCAAAAAGCCATTGTTGATGGTATTTCGGACGCATTAATCAGTAACCCAAACCTAACCATTCGTATCTTAGGTGGTACGCCTCCAGGCATGGGTAACTTTAGTTCGCCAGTGACTGAAAGCGCGGCGGCTTATGTATCTCGTTTAAAGAGCGACTTAGGCGTGCAATACAATGATGCCAATATTATTGTGGCGGGCGTTGAAACCAGTTGGTTATATTCTTGGAATCACTCAAAAATTATTGCGGTTGATAGTAAAACGGCCATCGTCGGCGGACACAATCTTTGGGAAGGCGCTTACGGTGATGTGGCAAACCCGATTAGTGACGTTTCTATGCGTTTGATTGGTCCTGCATCTGAATCCGCGCATGTGTTTGCGGATCTTTTATGGGACTTTGCGTGTACTTGGAGTACTGGTGTTGTGAATGATACGTTTTATGTTGATATCGAGCGCACACCTGCGATGGGCAATGCGTGTCCAAAAACACACACTACTGTTAGTACTGCAAGCCAAGGCAACGCCACCGTGATGGCATTGGGTGGTTTAGGGTTTGGTATGGATGTTCCCGGTGGTGATAGTGGCGGACTAGAGAAAGCAAATGATAGCTCCGCGGATTGCTCATGGCTTTTCAAAGATTATTACAACAATGATAAACGTTATACGGTTGCTAACCCAGAAGAAGAAGGTTTACGTACATTGATTCGTAGTGCACAAGAATCCGTCTTTATTTCTCAACAAGATCTTATCGCTCCGTGTGTGGCCCCAGTTGCAAACGCTTATTACGATGCGCGTTTGTTTGATGTGTTAGCCGATAAACTTTTACAAGATGTGAAAGTACAAATTGTTACCAGTACGCCTGGTGCAAAGCAGTCTGTTGTGGCGCCTTATTCAAACATGAAAAAAATGTCTGACATTACCGATATTCTTGTGCGTAAAGTGAAATCACGTGGCAATTTATCAAGCAGTAATGCAAAAGCAAAAATCTGTCAAAATTTGCAGTTAGCGCCTTTGCGCATTGCCAGTGGTGTTGGCAAGTGGAGCAACGGCAACAGTATTGGTAATCACGCTAAAGTGATAGCAGTTGACCAAGCAGCATTTTATGTGGGTTCTAAAAACTTATACCCTGCAACGTTGCAAGACTTCGGCTACATAGTTGAAGAAACAGAGGCAGCCAAAACATTCTACGAAGAATATCAAACACCGTTGTGGTCTAACTCTCAATCGGCTGCGGTTGTGGATTATAACCAAGGTATTTGTAATCTTTAACATGAGTGTTAATGATATGAATGAATTATACGGGACTCGCGTATAACGTTCATTTTACGATAAGCGGCAACCGTATTGTGTTGCCGTGGCGGCTAAAATATTATGTTTATTGTTTAGCCGTCACGTTTTTAATTCAAATCTTCTAGATCGAAAATTTCGACCTGTTCTACGTTTTTACTACAAAGTTTGTGACTGTTTTTGTTATTTTTCAAAAACTAAAATCACATTATTTGCCGGTAAATTAAGCCTTTCTTTAAAGCGTAGGCCATGATCGCCTGCACATTCTTGTAAAAATGTTAATTCTTTAATACCCGCCTGTGGGTTCACATCGTGTTTTAGCCATTCATCCAAATTTACATTGCCTTCACTGGTAAACCCATTTTCATTGATGGGGCCGTAGCAAAAAAATAGACCTGTTTTTTTGAGAGTAAGGCTGATTCCTTTAAAAACAGTATTGACCTCATCGGCACTGACAAAGTGCAGTAAATTTGCGCAATAAGCATATTGATACGTATTTGAGGGCACAGGCCATGTTATTTGCGTGATATCCAATGGCATACAAGGCAATAAATTGCCCAGTTGTGCTTCTTGCTGCCAAGGTTGTGATAGCGCAACTTGAGAAGGGTGCTCACTGAGTTGCCACTGTAGACTGGGCAGTTGAGTACAAATATGCACGCCATGTTGGCCAGTACCACTGGCCAATTCTAATAGTGGCCCATTACCTGTTAGCCAAGGGGATAATGCATCTAATATAGGTTGTTGGTTTCGTATACAGGACGGATTGGTGATTTTCTCAGACATAACACTCCTTAAAACAGGCTTTTTACACAGATACCCTAAACCATGGGTGCCTCTAGTGAGTAAAGGCAGTAAAATGTGTCAGTCTATGTAAAATAACCAGCAAAATTCAAGATAGAGGTCAGTATGTCACAAGTGGTATTAATAACAGGCGCCAATCGCGGCATTGGCCTTTCTATGGCACAACAATATGTGGCTCAAGGCAGTGAAGTAATTGCGGTGTGCCGTGAAAGCTCAGATGAAATCGAAGAGCTTGCGGACCTTGTGATAAGTGGCATCGATTTAAGCCAAGACGATGCCATGGACAGCGTCATACAAGTGCTAGAGCTTGCCCAAGGCGATGACTTCAAACTTGATGTACTGATCAATAATGCGGGTCTATTTAAGAATGAAACACTAGAGCAAATGGAAGTGGATCAGATTCGTGAACAATTTGAGATCAACTCGTTGGCTCCGCTTAAAATCACCCATGCATTATTGCCTTTCTTAAAAGATGGTTCAAAGGTGGTTAACATCACCAGCCGTATGGGCAGTATCGAAGACAATACCAGTGGTGCCTACTATGGTTACCGTGCGAGTAAAGCGGCACTGAATGCGTTTACAAAGTCCCTTGCCATGGATTTAAAACCAAAAGGCGTTGCCGTTGCCGTTGTGCATCCTGGGTTTGTACAAACTCGTATGGTGGGTTTTAACGGTGACATTACACCTGACCAAGCCGCTAAAGGCATTTTGGATCGAGTAAGTGATTTGAACTTAGACAATACGGGTGGTTTTTGGCATTCCAATGGTCAATCCTTACCTTGGTAGCGCTTCAGTGATTGGGTATGTTTATCCTGATAAAAAAGTAAGATTCGCAGACATATTTTAGAAATCGTTAATTGTGAAATTAACTCAGTAGGAAAAACAATGAGTATCGAAAAAGACAACGTAGTGTACTTTCATTACACACTTGCAGGTGAAGATGGCAAAGCGTTTGAAACCAGCACCAATAGTCACCCAATGACGTTTTTATTTGGCCACGGTAATATTTTACCGGCACTAGAAGCTGAGTTTGCAGATAAAAATGAAGGTGATCAATTTCAAGTGACGCTCACCCCAGAGCAAGCTTACGGTGAGCGCAACGAAGCGGGTGTGCAGCGTATTCCTATTAAGCACTTATCAACTAAAGGTAAATTACAAAAAGGCCAAGCGGTAAAAGTAAATACTGATAACGGCATGCGTGATGTGACCATTGTTAAAGTAGGTAAATTCAATGTAGACGTGGATACGAATCACCCATTAGCGGGATTAACCATTACGTTTGATATCAGCATTGAAAAAGTGCGCCCAGCCGAAGCGGAAGAGTTAGCGCATGGCCATGTGCACGGTGAAGGTGGGCATCACCACTAAAGCGAACGTGTTTATATCGCTGTGTTGAAAAATGACTTGGGAAGCGTTATGTGTCAAACATCAACGATGCTCAAGTCATTTTTTGTTTCTCTATTTACACATGTATTCTCTCTCTACATCCAACTTTAAATAATGCCAAATTATCCTCTAAAGTAGCCGAAGGTTGCTTGCATGCCGGTGATCGGGCTGCATATATTTAAACGCAAGTTGAGTATCCTCCATAGGTTTCATTTCTCTTTGCAATCTGATTTACTGTTTGTACTATTTAAACTGCCAAAGAATAATAACCATGGCACTGCAGCAGCAATACAACGAACTCAAACAACAGCTTAAATCCAAACGTGATGTGTTCTCTGACACACATAGCACACGCTTACATCGTGCCTTAAGTTGGCTTAATTGTGCAGCGCATCAACAAGACGATGTGGATTTACAACTCATTAGTTTATGGATTGCTTTTAATGCGTGTTATGCGGTGGATCAAGGGGGGAGTGAATCTCTGGCCGAACGCTTTGCGTTTCAAGGTTTTGTTGAAAAGTTAGTCAGTCATGATCACGACAAAAAAATCTATGCCTGTCTTTGGCAGACTTATTCGGGGCCAGTTAAGGCGTTAATTAAAAACCCCTATGTATATAGTGGTTTTTGGCAGGCTAAACGTGATGATGTAAACAGTGACGGTTGGCGAGAACCGTTTGATCAACTCAGTGTGTCGGCATTAAATCACCTAAGTCGACAAAATGTTCCGCAACTGTTGAGTATTGTGTTGGACCGCTTGTTTGTTTTACGCAATCAATTGATTCATGGTGGTGCCACCTATGCGAGCCAAGTGAATCGCGAACAAGTCGAAGATGGTGCACAATTGTTATCGAGCCTTGTGCCGATCATGATTGAAATAATGCTGCATGCAGAAAGTGAAGATTGGGGTAATATTTATTACCCCATATTGACGTCAACTGTTTAGCGGGCGGTTCGGGTTTTGTTCATCATCTTCATAGTCACGTAATTGATGAAAGGATTGTAGAATCAGCTGTATGGCTTCCATTTTTTTCACAAGGCTCGTCAGTAATGTTTCATACGCCACATCTTGCGGTTCTGGCAATGCTTTAAAGTCTAGATCGATTTCTTCCATGTAAGGTAAAAAACGATTGCCTGTTGCAGTAAATAAACTGTCTTCAGGAAATATGGCCTTAAATTTTGCTTTGTTTTCTTGCGATAGGCTGTCTAAAATTTCATCGGCTTGTAAAGCAAACGGCACAATGGCCTTTAGCGCGTCTTCAATGCGCTGGTTAATAACATTTTCACTCATGGTCATCTTCTTAACTTTAATAATGGGTTTAACATACTGCGCTACATGTTTGTTTACAAGGCGTCATCAGTTTAAGGGTGTAGCCCGATGCTTAGCATAATGATGCTGGCATCCGCTATATCGTTTTTTTGGCTTGTTGATGTGTCGTCATTTAAATCGATTTCACGCTCAAACGTTCGGCCTGCTTCAAGGGTGAGCCAAAACTTATCAATTAGATTTCGGCGAACGCCCAGCGTCGCAATCCAGCTGGTGTACGATAAGTTAACTCTTTGATTGTCCTGTGACTCATATCGCCAGTTACCACCCAAAGGGGCTAGGGCTGAAAATACGCTCCAGTTTTGATTCGCCCGATGTTCAATCTTAGTTACCGGAAAGCCTAAGTCGTAGCGTGTTTGTGGGTTTGGTTGATAGCTATAAGCGGCCATTGGCACCGGTTTATATTCGCCAAATAGGCGGTTAATACCGGCCCCTACCGTATAACTATGGGGCGACTCATCTTTATAGCGCCATAAGATTAGCCCCATTAATGAATACGACTCTTCATCTTTGGCCTTCAGGTCGGTGTGCCAGCTGGGGGTGATGTTTAAAATTCGAGTCCAGTTATCGTTATACTTTTCGATAAACAGCATCGGCAGCTTAATGCTGTACATGGTTTTTTGATCGAAATTTGGGCTAGGTAATTTAAATGTTGTTTGTTCAATGGCCATCTGTGGGACAAATATCTGCCCAAGGACGTCATATTTGCCAATAGGCAAATGAAGGCTACTGCGTTGCATCGACAACTCATATTCACTACCAGAGATACCCGCTTTGCCAATGTCATAGTGCTTCATACCCATAGCAATAGGCGAGGGCGTTACCAATGTGATGTCTTCAGCAAAAGTGGTCATGCTAGTGAGCATTAAAATAGCCACAGCAAGACAAACCAAAAAAGTTGAACTGGGTGTGAGTACAGCTTTATTTAATGGGGATTTACTGAAATATTTTATTTCGGTGGACGTCGACATTATAAATGATTCACCTTGTTTCTTGGCCTGTTTTGCATACTTGTTCAACCGCACGATTTGATGGGACGTGATTTTTGCGCATTGTAACAGTTATTTTCTGACTGAATGGCTAATGCGGTGCAGTTAACTTTAAAGTGCCCCATATTGCATCACATTATGGCTATAGCCCGTCATATTGGGTATGAGTTTTTAAGTCTGATACACGATTATTCATACCTAAAATAAAAGTTGTCCAATTGGTCAAAGTTGGGCACGGTGCTTGCTAACCCTCTTAAACTTTGCAAAACCATAAGAGGATTTCTATCTGTGTTTAACTCAAAATTTGTAAAACTCGCTCTGATGAGCGCCGTATCTGTGGCATTGCTATCAGGTTGTGGGAGTGATAGCGACGACAACGATATTGACGGCAAAACCGTCTTTATGGCAAACAAAGCGAACACGGCACAACCCATTATTTGGATTGGTGACTTCAACAACTTTGATGACGCTGTCGCTTTAATGCTAGTTGCAAAAGACCCCCGTTACACCGTTGAGCTTGCTGTGGTTGAAGATTCATTTAATACCGTGGCACATGGTGCCAATACGGTTTACAACATTCTCGAATGGTTAGGTAATCGAGACACACAAGTGATTCGCGGGGCGTATTTTTCACCAGAAGAAATCCACTATGGTGCCAATGGTATAAAAGCAAATAACACAGCTGTCACCGATGAAACACCGATTGTGGATGGCGTCATCGATTATCAATTACCCAATTCTAAAAGCGGTGATACTTGGAACTTAGAGCGTCGTAATGTCATGGGTATCAACCTTTATGGTCAATACGTTCCGGGACCTTGGCGTGATAATGGCTCGACCCTTTATGGTACTGATCACTTAATCCCACGAGCGACTCAAAGTGATTATCACTTTATGGGTAATAAAGGGATGTCATTTAAATTTGAACAGGCAGAAGACATTATTCTAGAAAAATTAAGCACACTAGAAAATGCGGTCATTTTAAACACAGGTAAACTCACCACATTTGCTCGCGTATTAGCAAAAGCCAGCGATGCACAATTAGCCAATATTGATAAGGTCATCATGATGGGTGGCGGGTTTGAAGGAGAGCAGCCATTCACTGTCGAGAATGAACGCGGCCATAATAAAGGCGGTAATATATTTTCTCACCCAACATTTGGGTTTGCGAGTGACTTTAGTACCGATCAAGAATTCAATATTTTGTTAGACCCTTTGAGCGCAAAAATCTCATTTGATTTATTGGCTGAAAAAAATATCGAAAGCTATTTAGTACCGACAAACTCAACTGATTTGGCTAAGGTGGAGTCAGCCAGTATTGCTGAGTTAGGCGTACAGGGCAGCACACCAGAAGCGTGTTACACCTCTAAATTGTTTACCTCTATTCGTGAATTTGAAGGGGGTGACTTCCCTGGTTTTGATGGCAGTCCAAGTGGCGATTTTGCATTAGATGCTGTGATTCGTTTATGGGATATTGTGGCCGCACTTGTTTTATTAGAGCCCGATGCATTGGAGATGAGTATCAAACAATCTTACGTTGATGTTGACCAACTTGATGCAGGGTTAGAGCAAAGTGAATACCCATATGACCCGATTAGTTTTGATCCTACCGTGGGTAAAACCACACTAACGGCAGCAGGTGTTGGCGAAAAAATGAATGTGGTAATAGAGATTAATACAACACAAGCACGAAACGTCATGATTAAACGTTTGCTTGATTCAAAAAATGCGGCGGTAACCGGCCCATCGTGTAAAGGGTAATGGCTTAACGAACAGAAAGCTGAATTGACTCTTGTTAATACAAACACAAGCGTCAATTCAGTTTTTGTACTTAGTTTTCTAATACCTCAAACGTTAATCCACTTTTATCGATTAGGCGAGTAATCAAATCGTCTTTATAAATAGTGGCTGGCGTCCAAAAGCCTCCGGCTTTTTCTTCTTTTTTAATACTTGCTAAACACACTGCAGCTTGGCCTAACATTTTTGCGGTACTGCCATAGCCTGGGTCACGGTCACCGGTGACTTTTACTTTTATCATTTGGCCATCATCGGTTTTACCCACAAAGCGATAATCAAAGCAGCCTTTTAATTGTTCTTCTGGCGTAGGGCCTTCACCGGGCTTGGGCAATACAAAGCGTTCTAAAATCCAACGTGTTGGCTTAATAGCCGCTAGAATCATAAAGACAGTTAACCCCCACCCCATATTGCGTGAGCCTGTTTTGCCTTTGCGGCCTTTACCCATTAGCATTGCCTCGCTGTAAGTAAAGTCATCACCATAAGCGTTGTTTGATAACGCATTACTGCGATGCACAACACGAGTATTGACTGCGGCCATTACAAATGGGCCGACCCATTGGTCGAAGTCTTCATCAAACTTTGAGCCGCTGATGTTTTCTTGGCGACGCTTAAAACCATGGCCACTAGGGCAAATGCTGTATGGGTTTTGTAATTCTTTGCGCAGCGCTGAATCTTTCGCGGCTTCTTTTGCAATGTTGACCATACTGGCAACCGTACCGCCACTGGCACCGCCTTTTAAGCGGGCAACGCGTTGCTTAACCTCATGGCACATTTTTCCAAATTTAGCTTGCGCCTGTTGTTGTAGAAAATACACGCCTAAATCCGATGGGATCGAATCAAAACCACTGCAATGCACGATGCGAGCACCTGTTTGTTTTGCGGTGGTTTCGTATTGATCGACCATGCGTTTATACCATTGCACTTCGCCGGTTAAGTCACAGTAGTCAATACCGTTTTCAACACAGGCTTTGACCAAAGGCTCGCCAAATAGAGCGTACGGGCCCACGGTTGAAACAACCACACGGGTTTGCTTGACCATGGCGAGCAGTTGTTGTTCGTCAGCTGCATCAGCGATGATATGTGGAATAGCCTGTGCGCCGTGCTTTTGTTTGGTTTCTATTAATTTTTTTTCACTGCGTCCAGCTATCGCCCATTTGAGTTCGCTGTCGTTGCCGTATTGGCTCATCATATAGCCGGTTAAAATGTCACCTACAAAACTGGTGGCACCAAATAAAATAATGTCGTACTGGGGGATGGCCATGATTGCCTCATTCTTTTTATTGTTAATAGTGGTAAATCTTTACCTCACTGTAGCAAGACCATGCTTTAAACAAAAGAGCACGCCCTGCAACAAAAAACCGTCATTGTTCAACGTATAAATAAGATGTTAGTGGAACTATTAACAGGGCTAATAAAATAGCGGTTAATGCAATTCACTAATTAGATAACGTAAGCCGTTTGCGAGTTGAAATTCATCGTCAAGATAGCGACTTAAGATGGCTTGGGTCATGGGGCTGTTAGGGGAGATAATTTGTACGTTTCGTTGTTCCCATTGAATGTTCATGCCACCGGCCGTGGGTGCCAGTAGCACCCATAATTGAGGCTTGTCCGTATCGTTGTTGATAACATCCAGTTTAACCAGTGCGCCTAAATAAATGGCATCATCCTGATCGAATACTTTGGGTTTGAAATGGTGCAGCTTAGTGATGGCGTCTTTGAGTTCTTGAATACGGCGCGCTTGGCCTTCAGCCAAATACGCGTGTTCTAGACCTAATGTATCGTATTGGGTCTCGGCTTTGCTTTGTTCGTGTGTGGCCCCTTTGTGGGCTTCATCGGCTGCGGCTAACGCATGCTCAAGCGCTTGGGTGAGTTCAATGATGATTTGTGTAACCAGTGCCGACTTGTCCATGAATATCCATCACCGTGTGTGAGGCGCTATGGTAGCGCAACTCAAGCATTGATAAAACGGCGTTTATTGCGGTGGGTCGATTTGATTTAGAATGCTGTTATTAATGCGATACCAGCCTGCAATGCTATAGCGTAAATGGCTTGCGGGCAGCACTTCGTGGGGGAAGTCTTCACTTAAAAAGACCACTAACGTGCCAAAATTGGGGTTTACTTTCAGGTATTCTTGATCACCTTTGTTTGGGTCGTACACGACTAGTTCGCCACCATAGTGTGCTTGCCAATTAGGGTTCAGATACAACACAGTGCTTAAGCGACGGTTAGCTTGACCTTTAAAAGCGTCCATATGTTTTTTGTAAAACGCACCGGGCTGGTACTGCGCAAAATGACTTTCATAACTGAATAACCCCAGCATTAATGAACGGTTTAAATGGGTTTTAAGGTCGTTCATCCAGTCAAACCAAAGGCGTTCGCTTGGGTGTTGAGAGTCCAGCCAATGAATCTGGTCGCGACGTACAAACGGGTTTATTTGGTGGTCTTGCTTACGGCCAGTACCAGCGTCGTTAAATTCATATTCTGGCAGTGAGGCGACGCGCGTTAACAAGGGAGCAATAGTTGCCATAGGGAGCGCATCTTCAATCACGCTAATGCCATGCGCGGCGATGTCGTTCTCGATTTTCTCGTAGACGCTAAGGCTACTGTAATTAAAACCTTTGGCGTACATGACGGCGTTGCTCATTGATAACAAAGCCGCGTATTCTAGGGGCAAGAGTGTTTATAGTATGGTGATATATTTTAATCTTAACGATAAAAATATATCACTATGATTTGTGTGAAATAGGTGATTTATGTCAGTTGGGTTAGGAGATGCGCACCATGCGCCGCAACAGGTCAGCATTAATGTGTACATTGCGAATCGACCACCCATGCCACCATATGATGAATTAGATGACTGCATGCCTATGCAAACTGGCGATATTGGCGCCATTGCCCAGCATACAGGTAATCATTGGCGTAAAGTGTTTAACGTGTATGCCAAGTTAATGTATGAGTTTATGCAAACGCTTGATGCACGTACAACCAAACTAAGCGAGACCCAACATTTCACGCATGCATTAAAAAACCATGCAACATGGCAGCAGTATCGTGATGATCAATTGCTGCAAGCTGACAGTGGCACCACATTATTGTTTAGCCCGCCTTTAGCAACAGAAGATCACAGTTTGCACATCATTATGGGCAAAGGGTATGCCCTACAATTGGGGTATGAATATCAAGCGCCTTTTTTAATCGAGCATGAGCACGAAGATTTTGCCTGTTATCGAGATCAAAAAGTGATCTTGTGCCCATATTTTGATTATCGACAATTAAGTAATCAAAAGATTACGACCCTAGTTGGTATTATGTTATCGCTACTTGAGATTACATAAATTTATCAATGTGATTGCCATATTTATCATGTGTGATTATTCATCTAAGAAAAAAGAGACTTAATGTTGATTATTTTAAGTACCGTTACGATTTGTATCTTTTTATTGGTTGTCATCGCGATCTTTAAGCCCCTTTGGATCATGAATTATTTAGCGTCTCGCTTTCACTGCAAGCGGATCAAAGACTTACCCTATGATACTGATACACGTCATATCCTTGATATGTATGTGCCTAAACATAAAAAAAGTGACGATATCATTGTATTTGTTCATGGAGGCTCGTGGGATACCGGCAATAAAAACGAATATCAGTTTGCTGGTCTTGCGTTTAGTCAGCTCGGTTATGTAACGGCGGTACCTAATTATCGGTTATATCCACAGGTGCAGTTTCCGCAATTTATTGATGATATCGCTAAAGCCATTGCCAGCTTACCCAAGCATTTAACATTGCAAGGTGTATCGGAGCATAAAACGCTCAATATTATTTTAATTGGTCACAGTGCCGGTGCCCATACCGCCGCTATGCTAACGGCTGACCCATGTTACCTTGCCAGAGCCAATGCTCAGGTAAATATTAAAGCGTGTATCGGCTTAGCGGGCCCTTATGACTTACCCTTAGATGACCCGTTAGTGGTAGGCAAATTCGACGGGGTAGAGTTACATGATGTGTCGGAACAGCGAGTCGACTTAGGTCATGAGCACAATGCCCATGAAGCTAACCCCATTAATTTGGCCACTAAAGATATGCCGCCCATGTACTTAATCCATGGTCAAGCCGATGAAACAGTCGGGCCTTATCATTCTGAGCGATTCGCGAAAATGCTCACCCACTTACAAGTGCCCCACAAGCACACTACCTACTCTGGCGTTGACCATCGCAAGTTAGTCGGCGGACTGTCTATCTTTGGGCGTAAACTGAACCCTGTATTTAAAGATATTCAGGAATATATTCGCCATTTAAGCTAGCGTTAACAGCAGTGAATAGAACTAAGTGGCCGTTGTAACGTTTATTCCTGCACTAATACCCGTTAAACTTACCGCTAAGCTCAACAGCATACAAAAGGACTCATTCATGCTCGCCATGCTTGCCAAACTATTAAAAATCCTAAATAGCGATGCCTCACCCGGGCAAATAGCGCTAGGGTTTGCATTTGCACTATTTGTGGGGTTAACCCCGTTTTTTAGTTTGCACAACTTATTTATCTTTCTATTGGTGTGTGTGATTCGCGTGAACTTGGGCGGCTTCTTTTTAGCATCTGCGGTATTTGCACTGTTAGCCTTTTTGCTTGATCCGGTTTCGATTTCACTTGGGGAATATTTATTAGCTCACCCATCATTGCAAGCGTTATGGACAGACTTATATCAAAGCGATGTATGGCGTGCCTTTAAATTTAACCACACCTTATTGATTGGCAGTGTGGCGTTATCGTGTTTACTGTTTATTCCTGTTTGGGTCGCCTTTACCGTCCTTATAAAATTGTATCGCACCAAATTAATGGCTTGGTTTGAAAAGTTGAAAATAGTTAAATTTTTGAAAGCCAGTAAGTTCTACCAAGCATATGAAAGATTAGGAGCCTAACATGACAAAATGGATTCGTTGGTCAGGCCTCATTGGGTTTGTTGTCGTTACCGCCTTAATTGCGTGCTTTTGGTTATTTGCAGCAGGACCGTTAACAAAATTAGCCATAGAAAGTTTTGGCAGTGATGCACTTGGTGCAAAAGTGGATGTGGCGAATGTCTCGTTTGGTTTTAACCCTATGACCATCACCGTGACAGGTGTGCAGTTAACCGATAAAGACAAACCTATGGAAAACATCTTTAGTTTTGAGCGAGCGGTTGCCAATATTGAGCCGTTCCCATTATTACTGGGCCAAGCCATTATCCCTGAATTAAGCTTAGAAGGCGTTGCTACAGGCACACCGCGTCGTGTTTCTGGGGCTATTAAACAAGCCGCTGTTGAAACATCAGCTAAAGAAGACGCCGATAATCAGTCAGAAACATCAACGAAAGCAAAGTCAGAGCCTGAAAGTAAAACGTTACCAAGTGCCGATGAGATACTAGAGCGTGAATCATTATTAACAGAGCAAACTGGAGACGCATTTGAAACCGCCTATGAAGACCATAAAAAAGCCATAGAGCAGGCACTTGCAAATTTACCAACCGATAACTCCATTAAGCAATACGAAACTCGACTTAATGCAATATTAAAAGGTAAGTTTAAAAATATTGATGACTTTAAGCAGCGCAAAAAAGAATTAGACGCATTAAAAGCACAATTCAAAAAAGATAAACAAGCCATTGCTGACGCAAAAAGTGCGGTTAAAGAAGGCAAGTCTGACTTAAAACAAAAATTTGATGCGTTAAAGTCAGCACCTAAACAAGACTTAAATAATATTAAAAGCAAATACACATTAGATGGTGCCGGTGCCAGTAATTTAACCGCGCTTTTATTTGGTGAGGATGCTGGCGGTTATGCACAAACCACACTGGAGTATTACGAGAAAGTTCGCCCATTATTGGTAGATGACGAAACCAACGCCGCAAAAGAAGAATTAAAAGCCAAACGTTTAGAAGGGCGATTTGTGCCGTTTAAAACGGATCGTCCACAACCAGACTTCTGGGTGAAGAGCATGAGTTTTACCATGAGCCTGCCAAAAATGGGTGATCAAGCTGAATCGTTAGGCCAAGTTGCGGTTAACGTATTGGATATCACCCATCAACAAGATGTCATTAATCGCCCAACACTCGTGAAAGGCCAAGGTGTTAACTTAAACAAAATTCAATCACTGACTATTAATGGAGTATTGGATCATAGAGCCTCCCCTGGTAAAGACAGCTTTACCTTAGAGGTGAATGATTGGCAGCTCAGTAAAGTGAAACTGGGCTTAGCCGGCTTAAAAATGGACTCTAGCCTAACCGACATTAGTGCAAAAGGTTATGTAAGTAATGGCCAAATGGATGTGAATGGTCAAGCGCGTTTTAATCAAGCAAAATTCAGCAGTAAAGACCGCACAGTGCTTGCCAAAGAAATGGTGTTAGCGCTTAAAACGATTAATACTTTTACCGTAAACGGTAAGGCAAAAGGGGATTTAACGGATCCTAAGATGAGTATTAATAGTGACCTTGATAAACAGTTAAGTGCGGCATTTGATCAACGTATTGCGCAAAAACAAAAAGAGCTAGAAGCGAAGTTAAAAGCCAAGTTGAATGATAAGCTTATGAGTTACGCCGGTGACTATCAAGACCAGCTTAAGCAGCTAAATTTGACCGAAGGCAGCTTATCTAGCAAAGGCAAAGCGATTGAAAAACTAGGTAAACAAGAATTGTCTAGTTATCAAGATCAGCTAAAAGCAGAACAAAAGGCAAAGGTCGATGCAGAGAAAGCCAGAGCAAAAGCTAAAGCGGATGCCGAAAAAGCCAGAGCAAAAGCTGATGCAGACCGTAAAAAGAAAGAACTTGAAAGAAAAGCAAAAGAGAAATTAAAAAGCCTGTTCTAATACTTGAACGCACTAAAAGGCCATGGATGATGGCCTTTTTTAATGAGTCTATACTGTTGATTTAAACCCATTGAGACATGGAGATGTTATGCCCATCTATTTGCGCATCTTATTCGCGATGAGTTTACTAGCGCCTATTTTTAGTTATGCACAAGATAAAACCATCCACCTCACCAGTTTAGAATGGCCACCTTACAGTGGTGCTGATCTTGCGCATCAAGGGCAAACGATTAAGCGAGCCACTGAAATATTTGCCACAATGGGGTACACCCTAAAAGTGGATTTTTTTCCTTGGGCGCGTGCGGTTAAGTTAGGCCTAAATGAAACCAGTAAATATATGGGCTACTTACCTGAATATTTTGACGATTCATTAACGCAAAAATGTTTTTTTTCAGAACCCATTGGTTTTAGCCCGTTGGGCTTTGCCCAATTAAAAACGGCCCCAGTTAAATGGAAAAACCTCGATGATATTGCAACGCTTGCAAAAGTGGGTGTTGTGCGTGACTACATTAACACAGCCGAACTGGATGCCCGTATCGCCAGTGGCAATATTAATGGTGATGTATCGATCAGTGATGTTGCCAACATAAAAAAATTAGGCGGCAAACGAATCCCTCTTATTGTTATTGATGAACGCGTATTAAATTATTGGTTAACGCATGATGCAGAGTTAAAGCAATTTAAAGATAAAATAGAGTTTAATCCAAAGTTACTAGATAAAAAGAATCTTTATTTATGTTTCAAGAAAAATGATCAAGGCCGTCAATTTTTAAAAATATTTAATGACGGTTTGAATCGGCTGAAAATGAAGTCGTTTATGCGTGAATCTTTAAAATAATTATTATGCTACCACTGGTTTACCACCCTAATTATTCCTGTCATTTTCCTCATGATCATCGCTTTGTGATGCGTAAATTTGTGGGTTTATATGAATATATTCAAGCGAAAGGGTTAATAACCTCAGGGAATTTATACCAACCCGAAAAAGCCACTATTGAGGACCTATCCATTGCCCATTGCGGGGAGTATTTAACGCAACTGAGTACAAATACAATGGATGCAAGAGAGTGGCGACGCATCGGCTTACCTTGGAGTGAAGGGCTAATAGAACGTACCTTTACTGCGCCTAATGGCACATTGTTAGCCGCACAGCTTGCAATTGAACATGGTATGTCATGTCACTTAGCGGGCGGTACCCATCATGCGCATTATGATTTTGGTTCTGGTTTTTGTATGGTCAATGATCTAGCCTATACCGCTAATAGACTCATTAAAACAGGTGAAGCAAAACGCATCTTAATATTCGATTGTGATGTGCACCAAGGAGATGGCACCGCGGCTATATTGGCGAGTCAAAAAAATGTGTTTACATGCTCAATTCATTGTGAAAAAAACTTCCCGTTTCGCAAGCACGCAAGTGATCTTGATGTCGGGTTAAATAAACATCTACAAGATGAAGAGTACTTAGATGTAGTGCAGCGCACACTTAACCGTTTACTTGATGAACAACAGCCGGACTTAGTCATTTATGATGCTGGGGTCGATATCTGGGAGCATGATGAGTTAGGCCACTTAGATATTACATGGGATGGCGTCGCCGCACGGGACGAACTGGTATTGCGAACTTGTTTGTCTAGGCACATACCTGTTACTACCGTCATTGGTGGCGGCTATGATAAAGACCATGCACGGTTGGCCCAGCGTCATGGCGTGGTGATTGAAGTCGCTGCGCATTTATATCATCAATATTTTTAAGTTTAATCAGTCTATTTTCTGAGTTGTTTAAAAAAGTATGAGTCAAGAACTTAGGTTATTTGGTAGTAAAAATTTAAACTGGTAATATGTCGGCTCAATTTTATATGGAACGTAAAATGAAGCCCCGTCACGTATTTTTTTTATTGATATTAAACCCAATGCTCTGTTTTGGTGAACTAAAGTCCATGGCGATAGACGATATGGATAGCATTCTTTCAAACACAGGTGAGTTTACAAAAATAGCGGTTAAACAGCATACAACGATATCAGCTAATTTTGATGTGGGTTCAAGTAATGGTCGTTTAAGTACTTGCACAAATAAAAAGCCAAGAAAGGCATCTAGTTTTTATCCTTGCTGGAATCATCAGTCACATGCGTTCTATTCAAAGTTAAATTACTCAATAAAAAAAGAATCAATAAATAATCATAAATTGAAGACGCAGTTTATATTTGATCTGAACAAAAATGGATCAATATCCAATATTAAAATTAAAGGTATTAGTGATCCCGCCAGTAAAAGCCAACTAGAGCGCTTATTAAAAGAGATGGAGTTTGGTTATAGCAATACAGCTGGTTCAAAAGTGTCTATGAATATTGTCTTAATTGTTGAGCCTGTTAATAACTGATGTATGTTCAGATTCCGTTATATAGCGGCAATCCAATTTATCTATTGATTCGTAATAGGGGGATGAAAATAGAAGCAGGCCTGAGTGATGACCCAAACCCTTAACGAAGACGAAGTATCTCGTGTAATCGAAATGGCATGGGAAGACAGAACCCCTTTTGAAGCCATCGAATTACAGTTTGGTTTGTCCGAGCCTAATGTCATTACCTTAATGCGTGAAAATATAAAGCCTAACAGCTTTAGGCTATGGCGCAGACGAGTAAGCGGCCGATCTACCAAGCATTTAAAACTACGAGATCCTGCCGTGAGTCGTGGCTATTGTGCAACGCAATATAAACATAAATAAGCCGGCATTTAGTTGCTATACAAGTGTCTGACTATCACGGTATTTAAAACTTATAGATTGAGTCAACTCTGGTAAATGAAATGGGTCATGAGGGCAATTAGGATATGAACCAAGAGCAAAAATTTACAGAGGCACAGCTCACCAGCATGACTGAAACCTTGGAGCGATCTCAGGGGGAGATGCTGAAAGAAGTAGAATCTGTGATCGATAAGCATGTTGAAGCCGCTAAATTAGAGCTGGTGAATACAGACGCAGAACGGGCTAACCATGATTATTTTTCGGCTGTGGTTTAGGTGAACTATTTTCTAAGCTGCATGATGATGACAAAGATACTGCAGAAACTATTATATAATCTTAAAGGGCAGGCGGGCTTGATTAGTTGAGCACTGCATAGCGTTTATTGCTTTAAAAACAACAAGATTAATATGGTATAAAACGCGACGGCACCTAAATAAAACTGACTCGTTCAGCGCCGTTATGGCGCTTTATCTAATGGGTTTTTTTGCGCTAATCCGGCAAATCCACAAGCAGATAGTACGCCAGCGTGAGAGCACGGGTGGTGAGGAATATCTGTGATAGTCTCTAAAATATGAGATTGGAACCCGTCACGGGGCAGGTGGTTATGAAGTTGCCTTACTTGCTCTTTAGGCAGTAAAAAATGATAAGCACCAATCACATCCAATTTTGCGCCTTTTTGCAGACATAGAGATTCAATACTGTTTTTTTGCGACGATAAATACGGGTTAAGGTGTTTTGAGATAGCCTCATAAAGCGCAATACGCCACGACGCCTGATATTGATGTTGTTCTGCTAATCGATACGCTGCCCGAGCACCTAATACGGCAAAACTATGCTGTTTAATCTGTTGCTGATAGTGAGAGGTTAATCCCATATCGTGCATTAACGAGGCCACATACAACATTTCTAAATCGGGTTTTTTATTTTCAAACTGGGCGAACATTGCGCCAAAATAATAAGTCCGCAGACAGTGTTGATACAGTTCTGGCGCACAGCTTTGGGTGGAGAGTAGCTTCGCCTCTTGCGCTATTTTACTATCGGGCTCAGGGATATCCGAAAGGTTAATTCTTGAAATCGCCTTACGGTAACCACCACAAGCTTTGAGCAGACGCTGCATTGACTCATGGCACTGTCCTTTAATTAATAAACTGTAAAAATGCCACTTATCTTTACCTAGCAGAATGCCATTCGTCGCTTCACTCCAGTGGTAATCGCTAATCATGTTTGTTCCTTATAAGGTAGTAACTTGCATTTTGCAAGTTACTACCTTATAGCTCATACTTGCAAAATGCAAGTGACTAAGTGAAGGAATAATAATGCACAATCGATCAATTTGCCCACTGACGAACTGTCTGGACCTAATAGGCGATAAATGGACATTGATATTGCTTAGAGATATGTATCTTGGGAAAGTACGTTATGGTGATTTTTTAACGTCAGATGAAGGCATTACCACCAATATTTTGTCCAGCCGTTTAAAAGATATGATGACGAATGGCTTAATCGAAAAAACAGCTTATCAAGAAAAACCGGTACGCTATGAGTACCGTTTAAAACAATCTGGCAAAGATCTGCTACCTGTAATACAGAGCATGTCTCGATGGGCGGATGAATATATTCCAGGGTGCCGCACACTTCCGGATTCATTCTATCAATTAGCACCGGCTGATATTGCGTAAGATTCCGATATTGGCGGCAATATTTTTTTGATGATACCTATATTAAAAAATAGAGTTTTTAATAGAAAAATTAATAGCAAAGAGTCAAAATGATATTATTGACATTCGTTTAAGCTAAAGCTGTGCATTGCAGTATATAAAACATAAGTGAAAATTAAATGTGTCTTGAGAGTGAAATGTTTTCTTTAAACCTCATCTTCACTCTTAGCCAACACCACTGTCTCACCACGTCCATCCGTTTCAACTATTAAGCGAATGGGCTTGCAGCACACTTGGCAGTCTTCAATATAATCTTGTGTCTCACCGTCTTCGATGAATTCAATTAAAATCTCGTTTGTTTCATTGCAATAGGGGCAATAAATAATGTACTCAGGCAGTGCGCTCATGTTTTGTATTAACCTTTGACGTGTTTATATAAGTAGAGCTAAATATTCATCAGCAAACATTAAAATAATGCTTGCTGCGGTGTGATTAACTCAATACTGTCGCCGACTCTAATTTCGCCACCACGAATGACTTTACAGCATAGGCCACCATAACCCATCATGGCTGCAATGGCGCCTTTGCCTAAATTTTGCTCCATACGAGTACACGGGTGGCACAGTGCTCCGGCTTGAAATATCGCGTCACCAATTTGAAAGTTTTGGTAGCGCAGGGCATTCAGGTTAATATTTTTGATGACAAGGTTACGCCGTAGTTGCTCAGGTTGTACGGTTTTACCACCTAAAAAATGACTGATTTGACCGATGAATTCTTCACTGATCAACGTCACTTGGCGGCCGGAGCCTGGGGTTTTGCCCATGCGGTGGTCACCTTGTAATCCTAATTCTTCAACCGCAGTGGTATGCATTAGGCTTTGCATGGGTTCACGTCGCGCTGGGCGTACGCCTATCCATGTTAGTTCGCCGGGTGGTAGGCTTTTAATGTAGCGTGAAAATAAGGCGTTTTGGCTATTCATGTTATTTACTTCTGAATAATGGATATTTTTAAAAATGGTAATGCATAAGTGCGAAAGACTTGAGTTTAGCCGTCCTCACTTGTACGTTTAAACTCAGTAATTAGATGCGCGGTGCACCATGTTTTAAAATAGGCTGTTTTTTGGTTGGGCTTTTTTTATCACATTATATATTGGCCGTACCTGAGGTGGCAGAAGGGTTTACCCTGTCTGTCTTTGCTAAAGTGCCCAACGCGCGGCAAATGGCATTAAGTGAAAACGGTACCGTATTTGTGGGTTCTAGGACAGAAGGCAAGGTACACGCTGTCTTGCCAAGCGGCAAGGTGCAGCAAATCGCCAGCGGCTTGAATATGCCATCGGGTTTGGCGTTGAATAAAAAAGGTGATTTATACGTGGCCGCGGTCAATCGCATTTATCGTTTACAGCAGGCGCAGTCTGCTATTGCAAAAGGGCTGATTACATTACAATTATTAAATGATGAACTGCCAAGTGCGAGTCATCATGGCTGGAAGTTCATTGCCTTTGATCCAAATTCAGGCAATCTTGTGGTGCCCGTGGGCGCGCCATGTAATGTGTGTTTGGTGTACCCGCAATCAGGTGATGCGCCGTTCGGTACGATACTCTCGCTCGATATTAATGCTTTAAACAGTGGCGAGCTTAAATACGACATTTTGGCCCAAGGCGTGCGCAATAGCGTCGGATTTGACTGGCAACCTGCAGAAAAACGTACGCAAGGAAGCAAGGTTGGGCCACTTTGGTTTACTGATAATGGACGTGATTGGATGGGCGACGACATGCCTGCATGTGAGATTAACCGCATTAGCCAAGCAGGACAGCATTTTGGCTTTCCGTTTAAACACGCACATATCAGCGAAACCGATGCCGACATAATAAAGGCCCAACCCCATGATTTTACTGATCAGCCGCCCATGGTTGAGATTCAAGCTCATAGTGCGCCACTGGGCATGATGTTTTACACAGGCAATGTAACGGCCTTAAAGGGAGCGTTGCTTGTCGCAGAGCACGGTAGCTGGAATCGCACCACGCCAGTGGCTATCGCCTAAGTGCCTATTGGTTTGATGAGGATAAGGTGAGTAAGCATGAAGTACTGGTGAACTGGCTGGTAGAGGGTAAAAAACTGGGGCGGCCGGTGGATATTGCCCTTGCCAATGATGGCAGCTTGCTGATCAGTGATGACTCTAAAGACCTAATCTGGCAGCTCAGGGCGCGTTAGTGCTTTATGTGATGTTAGTGACGCATCAGTTGCTTATGTCTTAAGTAGTGTCCCGTGGTCGCATTTGTTAAGCTTACGCTATTCATTTGCACCTTTAGAGCCATCGTCATGCCGTTAGATATTGCCATTTATGTCGGGATCGCCGCCATCATTGCCACCTTTTCAGGTGGTGTGTTCATCATGCATCGCCAGTTTAGTCAGCAGCGCCAAGCTTTTATAGTGCAACAGCAGGCATTAGAGGCATCCAACCATGTGCTTACTCAAAGCCAAGAGCAGTATCGTAGCGAGTTACAACAAGCCCAAACTCAACAGGCCCTTAGCGAAAATCAGTCTGACTATAGCAAGCAGCAGTTACAACAGAGCCTGCAAAACGCCCAACAGTTGCAAGCACAACTTGAACAGTATCGTACTCAAATCAGCCAAGCCCAAGGCCAACTAAAGCATCAACAAGCGACGCTAGAACAGCGCGAACTTGATGTGCAAAAGCTTTCACAAAAAGAAGCGTTAATCGAACAACTGCACAATCAAATTAGCGACTTGAAAACCCAGCTTAATCAAGAGCAAGTTGAACGACAAAAAGATCAACAAAACCTTGAAGAAAAATTAGAACTACTACAAACCAATAAAGCCCAGTTAAGCCAAGAGTTTGAAAATTTATCCAATAAAATATTCGAAGAAAAAAACAAACAATTTAAACAAACGTCACAAGAAGGTTTAAGCAGCCTATTAAGCCCATTTAAAGATCAATTAGAAGGCTTACGTAAAAAAGTCGATGATGTCTATGTCGAAGAAAGTAAAGATCGTGCCGCGCTCAAAGCTCAGATTGGCGAATTGCATAATCTAAATAAACAAATTACAGAAGAAGCCGCCTCGTTAGCCCGTGCTTTACGTGGTGAAAAGAAAACCCAAGGTAATTGGGGCGAGCTGGTGCTTGAAACCGTATTAGAAAAATCGGGGTTGCGCCAAGGGGAAGAGTTTACCCGTGAAAAAAGCATTAACAATGATGAGGGCACACGCTACCGCCCAGATGTGATCATCAATCTGCCAGAAAACAAACATATCGTGGTGGACGCTAAAGTATCGCTAAATGCTTATACAGATTACATCAACGCCGAAAATGATGCAGACCGTATTCGTTTTTTAAAACAACATGTAGACGCTGTTCGTATACACATTAAAACCTTGGCAGATAAATCCTATGCCAAGCTGCCTGGTATCAACAGCCCAGATTTTGTATTTATGTTTATGCCAATTGAGCCTGCGTTCATGGTGGCGTTTGAGCATGATGACAAACTCTTTAATGATGCATTTGAACAGCGCATTGTCGTTGTGACGCCCACGACCCTGTTAGCCAGTTTACGCACAGTATCAAGTTTGTGGAGCATTGAGCGCCAAAACAAAAGCGCTAAAGACTTAGCCGATGTAGCCTCAAAAGTGCATGACAAGTTAGTGGTGTTTGTCGAAAGTATGGAAAAAGTAGGCGCACAATTGCATACGGTGCAAGGCACTTATGATAAAGCTTGGGGCCAATTAAAAGAAGGCCGTGGCAACCTTATTTTACAAGCACAAAAGTTTAAAGACTTAGGGGTACGTACTAAAAAAGAGCTACCCAAAAGTATAGTCGATACTGCCGAATTGGAATTTGAAGAACAAGCGCCTGAATATGACGAATCGAAAAATGCCAACGTACTCAAAGTAAACGCTAAAGAAACAAAGCCTAAACTAAGCGATGCTGATATACCGCAAGCCGAATTTGAATTGCATGATGAATAATCGGTAAGCAGTATTTAGTTTAGACTACCAAAAACAATAAAGGGATATTCTATGGTCAGCCACCTAACCGAAAAAGAAAGTAATTCTGTTATTGATCAAAAACGATTTGCGTTTTTAGAGTTACTGTTAATTTGGGAGGGGCGCATACAGCCTAAGCACCTAGCGCAGCAATTTGAGCTAGGTGAAAAGCTGGCCAAGCATGTCATTCAAAAGTACAAAAACCTCTACCCAGATAATATTCAATATCACGGTGCCAGCGAAAGCTATCAGCCAACGCCTAACATGCTAGCGCAATTTACCAATGGCACACTGCAAGATTACATGCAGTTTATGGCCAGCACCGAAACCGTATCTAATTTAGAATTACCTAATCGTAATTTACAGCCCGCATTGGTGCGCCCTGTTTTACAAGCCATACGTGAGCAGTTGAGGTTAGAAATAGCTTACGCGTCTGTTTCCAACCCAGACTTTACGGTACGAACCATTCAACCGCACCATCTTGTATTTGATGGCATGCGCTGGCACGTGCGCGGCTTCTGTGAGAAAAATCAAGATTATCGCGACTTTGTATTGAGTCGCTTTCAACCGGATACGCCCGCTGAATTATTAGATGGCGCAGATCATTTTGATATTCAAGATGAAGTATGGAATAACGTATTAAATGTGGCGTTTATGCCGGACCCAAGACTTGATGAAAACCGCGGCCGTATTATTGCATTAGATTATGACATGCAGCTTACCAGTAATGGTTATCGTAAAACTCAACCGGTGCGTCAAGCATTACTGATGTATTGGGTGCAGCGCATGGGCTTGAGCCAGTATCATAATAACCCACAAGCACAGCAGATTATTTTAACGCCTGAATGTGATCAGGCGTTGAAAGGGTATTTGCCAAATTAAATGATTTTAGAATCTATATTTAAACGCTGCATTTATTTCATTTGTTGCTTGGTCAGCGATATCTTGATGTACTCGATAATCAAATATAAAAGAAATTTTATTGTAAACTTTAATATCTAAGCCAGCTCCATACATTAATCCTTTTGATGATTCTGATATTGAAAACTTCTCATTTGCTACTGTTATATCATTTTTTGTTTCGACATAACTATGTTTGATGTCAGCAGATATATGAGAAAGCCCCGCTAATAAGTATGGCCGAACGGTATCTTTAATTCTGAATGTATACTGTGAGTATATGCTTAAATAATTGGTGGGATTTACTTGTACTTCAAATTCAGAGCTGCTCTCTTCTGATATGAAATCACCTTCAGCAGTGACGTCAAAAATTATGCTTCCTGAATTGTTTATTACCGTCTCGCTGCTACTAAATGACGCATATTCAATAGAGTAAGAAATGGATGATGTTTGGTAATATGAGGCATTTACATAAATGGCATCTAGTGCTGTTTCGACTACTATTAACTCTCGATTATTAGCCTCATAACCATGCATATCTATTTGAAGGTTTTTCATACCAACGGATATAGATAATGGTGATTCCTCTGCTAGGGAAGGAAATGATAGCGCCAACGAAATGGTTGGTAGTAATAATTAATTCAATTTATTGTCCAAAGAGAAAATTCGTTTTTTAATCGAATTTAATGGTTTTAAATATTTTGGCGTGAATTATATCGGAGTAACCTGATGAGATATATGGTAAATATGTTCAATCAATTTTTAGAATGATTACTCCAAAATGGGAGTTCTCTTTTATAGCCCGAATTTTATGAATGGTTACCAGCTCAACCGCAATAATCTCTTTATTCGCCAAGATTAATTCTAAAATCTCTTTTCTTGTTCCCCCCTTTTTGATGACCTTTACATTATGGGCTATGCCTTGAAGCTTGCGACCGTTTTTTAAGGTCAGCAGTATTTCATAATGATGCATACAAGCGATTTCAAAATAATCATATTGAGCACAAGAGATGATGTTTTTCATGTGATCTTCCCAGTTATTAAGGCACTGTATTATTCACTTTGCTGTAAGGCAACGCCTTTTATTTGCGCATAAAGCGTTTGCCACATTGTTATGTTTAAGCGTTCAAATGAATACGCTGATATTTCACTTAGTAGATATTGTTCATCCATTTTTAATTGAATAAGGTACTGCCCGTTTTGTGTTTGCTCAATACGTGACACTTTACCGTGTAGAATATTCACAATGCTGCTGTCTTGTGCCGCGCTTAACGTCAGGCTGATATCGCTGGCGGCAATGCATAGGCGCAATGGATTTTCTGTTTTGGTGTGGCCTTTAATGTGATTGACAGTATTATTCATGGCATTTATGGGCAAACGCATAACTTGCTCGCCGATTTTGCAATGCATTAGGCCGTCGCTATGAATGTGTTGAGAGTCAGTGACTAAAATGCTGCTTTTACCTAAACCATAAAAAGGATGCTGTTCATCTTGAAGTACATCAATCAATGATCGAGGGCGGTTAACAATGGTTTTTCCGTTTTCTTTTTCGAGCATGATGATGTGATTAGCTAATGTGAGTACTTCGTTCACATCATGGGTGACATACAAAACCGGTAACTGCCATTCATGATTTAAGCGCTTTATATAGCTCATGACGTCTTGTTTACTCTGCCAATCGAGTGAGGCTAAGGGTTCGTCTAAAATTAGTAACTTAGGTTTACTTAATATGGCTCGGGCAAGGGCCACACGTTGTGCTTGGCCACCACTTAGTTGCTGTACTGTGTGGCTGAGTAAATCATTGAGTTTTAGCGCATCAATACAATGTTGCCAATCTTGTTCGTTCGCGTGTGAACGTTCAAATGCAAAGCATAAGTTTTGTTCTACATTCAAATGCATAAATAATTGGTTATCTTGAAACACCATGGCAATATGTCGCTTATGACAAGGAATCGACTTTTGTTGGTAACTATCAAGCCAGAGTTCATTTTGGTGTGCGTTATGCCATGATATAACGCCTTGAGGGTTTTCTAACCCGCAAATGCTGCGCAATAAATGAGTTTTACCTATGCCGCTTTTGCCAAAAATCACATGAGTACTGGGTTGTTGCCAATCAATACTGATGTTTGCTTTTAAGGCAAAGTCACCTTTACATAAATGTATATCTAAATCTAGATTCATAACATGCCGACCTTATTTGCATTTTTACGCGTAGCATAAATTGCAGTGAGCATGATAAACGAAATACCTAATAAAATAGCCGACATAATATGTGCATCGTTGTATTGCAGGGCTTCGACTTGTTCAAAAATCTTAATAGAAATAACCTGCGTTTCGCCTGGAATATTGCCACCAATCATAAGGACTACCCCAAACTCACCTAATGTGTGGGCAAAGCCTAGAGTTGCAGCGCTGATGTAAGCGGGTTTTGCTAGCGGAAAAATAATGGTGCGCCATGCATCTTTAAACGATGCATTCAATGTGTAGGCCACTTCTAATGGTTTTTTGCCAACTAAACTAAATCCATTTTGTAAGGGTTGTACCACAAACGGTAAACTATAAATAACCGAGCCAATCAATAAACCGGTAAAACTAAACGCTAAGGTACGGTCCCCAAATAATTGGGCAATGAGCCCGCCTGGGCCTTGTGGGCCTAACACAATTAATAAATAAAAGCCTAATACAGTGGGTGGTAATACTAATGGTAGGGCAATAAGGGCTTCTATTAAAAACTTGCCTTTAAATTGGCTGTGAGCCAAAAACCAAGCAAGGGGCGTAGCAATAATGATTAAAATGGCTGTGCTAAAAAAAGCCAGTTTTAAGGTGAGCAGTAACGCTTCCATGGGGCTTCCTATTTATTAGGTAAGTGATAGCCGTTTTTTTTAATAATTATTCGCGCGGCATCACTTTGTAAAAACGTCATAAAAGCCAAGGTTGCTGGTTTATTGTTTAAGCGCAAGGCTGTTTGATTGATGTCGTCATGGCATTGTGTATCAATATAGCGAATGCGAGTTTGATCTTTATTTAACACTTGTGAAAGGGCAACAAAACCGCCATCGACGCTTTGGCTATCAATGAATTGAAATGCTTGCGCGACATTTTGGCCAATGATTATTTTGTCTAGCCATGTTTTCTGTTTTAAACAAATAAGGGTTTGTTTTGCAGCTAAACCATAGGGGGCCAGTTTTGGGTTAGCAATGCTTAAACGAGCGTAACGGTTGTCGTTGAGGATATCATCTAATGTTTGTGAAGGTGGCAATGTTAAGTTGCTATAAAACACAAGACGACCTTTCGCATAAACAGCCAAAGCATCTAACGTCAATTTACGTTGTTCGTATATCTGTTGCCACAGTCGCTGTGGGTGCGCGGTATTGGCGGCTAATAACATATCAAATGGTGCGTGCTGTGAGATTTGTTGAACAAGCTGACCGGTGCTGGCGCTGATAATATTAATCTTATGTTGCGTATTTTTCTCAAAACTACGTTTAAGTTTTTCTAGTGTTTGTTTGAAATTGGCGGCGACGGCGACATTGATGTTATCACTGTTGCTAAAAGGAGAGAGCAGCAGTAAAGCAAGTGCAATTGAAAAACGTGTTGGGCGCTTACTGGTCATGTTCATCCCATTTTTGTAATGCATAAGTGTCTTTATCCAGTGCCGCCACCCATGTGTCGCCTTGTGGCGTTGTTTCTTTTTTCCAAAATGGTGCGCGGTTTTTAAGATAATCCATTATAAAGTGGCAAGCTTCAAATGCAGCTTCACGGTGATGACTGCTCACCGCGACGAATACAATTTGATCGCTAATATGCAATTGGCCAACCCTGTGTATTAATCGCACACGTGATAAAGGCCAGCGAGTGCAGGCTTGGTCGACAATTTCAGCAAGGGATTTTTCAGTCATGGCAGGGTAGTGTTCTAAAAACAATCCTTTCACATCCTGACCTTGGTTCATGTCTCGTACTAGGCCGCTAAAAAACACAATTGCACCGTCTTGAGTGTTGTTTTGGCGCAGGGCCGCATATTCTTTTGCGACGTCAAAATCTTGAGTTTGCACATTAATGTTAATGAGTGCAGTCATGCTTAACCGCCTGTGACCGGTGGAAAAAAAGCCACTTCATCGCCGTCTTGTATCATGGACTGATTATCCACCATGGTTTGATTAACCGCGCATAAAACAGTGGCAAGGTTTAAATGTGTTTGCCAATTTGGGTTGTGTTGCACTAACGCGTTTTTTATGGCGCTCACAGTGCAAGGCGTGTCGATGTTTAATTCGACACCTTGGCTGTTAAGTGTCTCACGCAGTTGAGCAAAGAATAATACGTTAATCATGCATCGCTACCTTGAGGTGTGGCAATAAAATGTCCAGATTTACCACCTTGCTTTTCTAAAACGCGCACGCCGGTTATGGTCATTGCTTTATCAACGGCCTTGCACATATCAAATAATGTCAGCGCAGCAACCGATGCACCAGTGAGGGCTTCCATTTCGACACCAGTTTGTCCGGCGAGTTTGCAAAGAGTTTCAATGCGTACTCGGTTTTTTTCTGTTTGTACTTCAAAACTGACTTCAACCTTGCTTAACATGAGCGGATGACAAAGTGGAATAAGCTGACTAGTTTGCTTAGCGGCTTGAATACCGGCAATGCGAGCGACTGCAAATACGTCACCCTTGTGGTGCTCGCCTTTTACGATCATATCAAGTGTGCTTGGCATCATTTCGATAAAGGCTTCAGCGCGGGCAATACGGGCAGTGACCGTTTTTTCGCTCACATCCACCATGTTCGCTTCGCCATTTTGATTGATATGGGTGAAGGTCATATTAGCCTCGACTGTCGCAGTGGGTTTCATGGGTGTTTTTAAGTTGTAAAACAAAATTGCAAGGCTTGTGCGTACTGTTTAATTGGGTTTCGATAATGTTGTCCCATGCGGTGACGCAAGCATTACCAGAGCCGGGCATGCAAAAAATAATGGTGGCGTTAGCAAGTCCGGCAATGGCACGACTTTGAATGGTGCTGGTGCCAATTTGACTATGGCTTAAATGGCGAAATAACTCACCAAAGCCATCAACGGTTTTATCAAATAATGGGGTGACGGCTTCAGGTGTGCTGTCGCGGCCAGTAAATCCGGTGCCACCTGTGATCAGCACGCCTTGAATGTTGTCACTGGCGATCCACTGAGAAAGCGTTGCGCGAATTTTGTATATATCGTCTATCACAATGGCTTTATCAGCAAGCAGGTGGCCAGCTTGTTGTAAGCGTTCGACTAATAACTGCCCACTGGAGTCGGTGGCTTCCGTGCGGCTGTCAGAGACTGTCAATACCGCGAGTTGCAAGGGTATAAATTCGGAGCTAAAGGTTTTTGCCATGATCAATATTGCTTATGTTTGATTAAGTTTCATCATACCTTATGCAATGGTTACTCAACAGGCCTGTGCTTGTGTTTATAGGCGGTATTTGGGCCTATTTGGCACTATTATCCCATGTAGAAATAGTGCACATTATCTCGAAAATAATAACCATGGATTAATCTATGGCGATTCTAAAATACCTGGCGCTATTGTTATCAGCGCTTGCGCTGGGAATGAATACACTGATGTTTACTAAGCCAGACGTCGTATTACAATCGCCTTTTGATAATACCAGTATAGACGTAAAGGCGGTGTCCGAGCGTCTATCAAAAGGGATTCAATTTGCCGCCATTCGTTATATGGATGAGTCCTTAGTTGAGCCAGAGGTGTTTATTCGATTTCATACTTTTTTAAAACAAAGTTATCCAAAACTGAATGAAGTTTTATCGGTTGAAGTTGTTAACGAATTGTCTTTTAATATCGCTGGAAAAGCTCAGATCCATCACTGAAATCCATATTATTGAACGATACTGTTTAACATGACAATTCGTAATTACCATCCAAATGATTACCCAGCCATAGCCGACATATATAATGCATCAAAACTTGATGAATTAAAATTTGAAGATAACCATTATCAGTTATTGCCTTTAGATTTAGATGCTAAACGACAATTTAATTTACTAAACTCGACTATTTTTGTATACGACGATGCACTAATTAAGGGGTACAGTGCAGTCAATGGCAATACTATACAGTCATTGTTTGTGCATCCTGATTTTAGAGGGTTAGGCATTGGCCGTGCTTTACTGGCGTTTGCTTTACAAGGCATTGATGGCAATGCCACTCTACAAGTTGTTAAGTCGAATATCCCTTCCAAAACACTGTATCGCGCTTATGGCTTTTCAGATATAGAAGAGAGTGAAGCGAACTATAATGGCGTTAACGTGACGATTAATACGATGTTGCGCAGGCGGTAATCGAGCCCAAACTTTGCCTAAGTCCGAATTTACTTGTACATTTAATAGTGAATCTAAGGATAGATAGGTGACAATATGATTTTGCAAATAGAGCAACATATTAAACATGGACAATTCGAGCAAGCATTAGACTTGCTGCCTAAATTAGAAGAAACCTTTTCAAACCATGCCGAGGTGTTGTGGGTGATTCGTACGCTACAACACGATTTAGAGCATCATAATCTAAATATATTGAACACATTAAAGCAGGTCAAACAGGTGTTGATTGGTTAAAGTTGTCAGGCGTGCTAAGCCAACCTGAACTATTTTATCATTGGGCTATCTAACGCTGACCCTGACATTATCGGATACAACATGAAGCCTTTTATTTTTATCGCATTATTAGCAATGACCTCTCTTAGCATGGCGCAAACGCTGAACATTGCTCAGTTTGAAAAAGAGGCACTTGATAAATGGGAAAAGAAATCCTTTGTTGGTCATACTCAATACACTATTGAAAAACTCGATGAAAAAACCGTATTACATGCAGTGAGCGATCAATCTGCATCCGGTTTAGCGAAAGAAATAAAAGTGGATTTAAAGAAAACACCGTTTCTCAATTGGTCATGGCGAATAGAGAATTTTTTACCAAAAATGGATGAGACCAGTAAGCCAGGCGATGATTATGCCGCTCGTTTATACATTGTAAAAAGCGGTGGTTTTTTCGTCTGGAATACAAAGGCGCTTAACTATGTTTGGTCCAGTAATCAACCTCAAGGCAGTATTTGGGATAATGCCTACGCAGGCAGTAATGCCCGTATGCTAGCGTTGCGTTCGCCACAAGATGCACTTGGCAAGTGGGTAAATGAAAAGCGTAATGTATATGAAGATATGATTGCCTTATACGGTGATAAAGGTTCAGACAAAAAAAATGAAGACGCGTACCGTTATATTGATGCTGTTGCTATTATGAGCGATACAGACGATAGCAAAGCCAAAGCCAGTGCGTATTACGGTAATATTTATTTTTCAGCTCAATAGCCTAATTAGGGACAGAGTTCATGAAAACAGAATTAACAGCCAAAGACATCATGACCAAAGAAGTGTTGATGGCTTATGAGGGCTGGTCGATAAAGCGCTTAACTGAATTTTTCATGAATAATTCGATTAGCGGTGCCCCCGTTATTGCCAGTGACCACAGTTTAGTGGGTGTCGTAACCATTAGTGATATTTTAGCGTTTGGTAATAAAAGCACAGAAGAGAAAGGGGCGTTATTGCTTGAGGTTTATTCTGAGTTTGTAGGCCATCAGTATGACCCTGAAGCTTTGAAAAGTATGATGGGCAAGGCAGAAGAAAATTGCACCGTGAATCAAATTATGAGTCGTTCGGTCATTCAGGTTGATTGCAATGCTAATTTACAAGAAGTGGCCTACATTATGTTGCAACACGGTATTCGCCGTATCTTTATTAGTGAGCATGGGATCATTAAAGGTGTAATTAGTACCCATAATATTTTAACCACGATGGCTAAGTAACTAAATGATGTTTACCATTTAAATTGATTGAGGTTTGCCTCTATAGTTTTGGTTGCATGCCCAATCTTATCATCTAAATTATGTAACTGTTCTAATATCTGCTTTTGTTTTTGTGTATGTATCACTAATTGTTCAAATTTCTCACTTAGGTCAGTAAGTTGGTGCTGACTTGCGTGATCATTAAATTGTCCTTCTTTTATAATGGCTTCTAGTTGATTAAAAATCTCACTGACATTATTTGCCAAGTCTTCATTGCTGTGGATAAGTTGGTTTGCTTCATCCATGGCTTTGACCGAGCTTTGCGAATCTTTATGTAATTGATCAATAACGGCTTTTATTTCCGTGGTGCTGTTGTGCGTACGATTAGCAAGTGTGCGGACCTCATCGGCTACCACAGCAAACCCTCTACCTTGATCGCCTGCTCTGGCAGCCTCAATTGCGGCGTTGAGCGCTAATAAATTTGTTTGGTCCGCAATACTCTCGATGGTATCAAGGGCAGTGACAATATTTTTACTGCTGCTGGCTAAGGTGTTAACTTGCTTACTTGCGTTACCTAATACGTCACTTAATTGGTGCACTTGTGTTTGGTTGTCACTGAGCATTTTTTGACTTTTTTGGCTGAGTGTTTCAAAGACTTTTTCTTTGTTTTTTTCTTCTTGATAAATGGTTTCTGGATTGTCGTTGTTGATTGGTGTGCTTGTCTTATTAAGGCTTGTTTTAAACGCTTGTTGAAGTTCAGTATGCTGAACTTCAATACGCTGTTGGAGTAGCTGACTTTGATTAATATGCTGTGCGACACCTTCACTGTATTGTTTAAGTTCGGTGTTATGTTTTTGTACCGAAATGATGGGCGTTTGAATAGAATCAATCATATTTTTTATGTGGGTGGTGTTAAATAATGGCTTATCATTATTTTTATGCTCAGAGTTTTTATTCGTATAATGCTGATTATTTGATGAACTTGATGCCTGTGATTTTATGTGTTGTTGAAAATCATGGAAATTTAATTGATTTAGCAACTGTTGATAATTATTAACCAATTGGTCTTGCTGATTAAGTGTTGGGCTGTGACGCCCATTGAAGAATCGAGCCAGAACAAAACCAACCCCTAAACTGATAAGCGCGGCTAATATTACGGAACCTAATAAAAGATAGAGCGTGCGAGTCTCTTTTTTTAAAAGACCATTATTGTTATTAAAGGGTAACGATGAAGTTTGTTTAATAATCTGGCTTTGATCTATTAATAGCTCGCTAAATAATAACCAATCTAGGCCAAATAGTTTAATAGGTTGATAGGCCATATAATGATTTTCATTATTTTTATTTGTTGTGATATTAAATTTTTCAGTAGGACGAGTGTCGAGCCATTGTTTAAATAATAACTGCTGTTCAGATTGCAACGGTTGGTTGCTAACCCAATAGGTTTGATTCGCGTTCGTCATATAAATGTGTGCTCGCTCAAACCCTTGTACTTGCAGTAATGGGGCAAAAGCATTTGCAGGTAGGCGGAATACAAGAATGGCTTCTATTACGCTGCGTTCGGAATCTTGACTAATAATCGGCGTACTTATAAAGGCGCTGAGTGCATTATTAGCGGGCCCATATTCACTAAACTCACTAAACAAACTTTGCCCAGGTTGTAATTTTAATGCGTGTTTATAACTAATAGCTAATGGTGATGACGCCGCTTTTTCTTGCCATAAGTTGTTCGCGAAGTCATTTTTTTTTGCCACGCTGTATATTACATCACCACTGGCGGCATCTACTATGTATAAATCTTCAAATGCAAACTGCTCGATGTAATGACGATAAATGGGGTGGTACAAACCGTGTACTCGGCTATAGCTTGTATCAACTTGTGTCTCGTTGAAATCTTGCTTACGTATATTGGTGTTATTAACGACAAAATCATATTGCAACGCTTGGCCAATCTCATTTAGATGTGCTCGACTGGGAGCTTGCTGTTGATAGTATTGCGTGATGGCTTCGTTTGGGTCATCTATAAACGGTTCACGTTCGGTTAGGTAGCTGCGATAGGTGATACGAAACGCCTGAGATGCTACTTGGCTCATGGTTGAGTTAGCAAGAGTAATAAGCTGTTTATTTATCTGCTTTAAATAGTTTTGAATGTATTGTTGCTTTTGTGCCATGAGCTGTTCAAGGCGCGCCACAATCAGATCATCAAATTGCTTTGAATACTCTTTAGTTACGTGCTGTTGGTTGTTTTCTATTGCGGCAATTTGTTGATGGCTTTGCTGTTTATTTAAAATGCTTAAGCCATAACCTAAGATGAGCATAATCAGCAGACACAGCAATGCTATCGGCCAAAATAACACATGGCGAACTTGTTGTTTGCTTAATGACATCAATGCATTCATTAAAGTATCCCTGTCTATATTAAGTTATAGGCCAATTCCATTATTCCTGAAGGCCGCATTGGTTGGAGTACGCCAAAATCACAGGGTAAATGTGAAATAATGTGGGATAGTTAACCGAATGGGATTCGTACTGGCAGTATTAGGCTAATGGATTGATGGTTATCACCATGGTATTTAATGTGCTGGTTGTGCATAGTGATGCGCTTAGTTGTAGTGAAATATAAAAAATATTGGGTATATTATGTTGAAAGCAAAGCACTTGGGTTGGGGTATTTATTTGCTGGATACCGCTTATCAACGCCCACAAATGGCGGCATGTTATGTGATGGTGCGCGACGGTGAGCTTGCCATTATTGAAACAGGTACAAAAGACACTGTGCCGCTGATTTTTGAATTCTTAAGCGAGCAAGGTTTCGATACCCATGCCATTAAATATGTCATGCCCACCCATGTGCATCTAGATCATGCCGGCGGTGCGGGCTTATTAATGCAAGCCTTGCCTCATGCCCAGTTAGTTATACACCCGCAAGGGGCTAGGCATATGATTGACCCAAGTAAGTTACAAGCCGGTGCCACAGCGGTATATGGCGAGGCCATGTTTGCGCAAACCTATGGGGATTTATTACCTATTGATCCCTCGCAAATTTTGATGGTTGAAGATGGACAAACGTTAAAGCTAGGCAATAGTACGCTGATATTTTTAGACACACCTGGGCATGCTCGACACCATTATTGTATTCATGATGCTCTAAGTGCTGGCTTCTTTACGGGTGATACGTTTGGTCTTGCTTATCAAGAGTTAAGCAGTGAAAAGGGGCCGTTTATTTTTCCCACGACAACGCCGGTCCAATTTGACCCAGAGGCCCTAAAAGCCTCGATAAAACGTTTACTGAGTTATGAGCCTAAACGCATGTTTTTAACCCATTACGCCATGGTAGAAAACCCGCAAAAACTAGGCGAACGCTTAATCAAACTGGTGGATAAATTTGTTGAGATTGCGTTACATATTAAGCAAAATTTGCCAAAAGAAGCATGGCTACAGGGCTTAAATAAAGAATTATTATCATTACTATTGGCGGACTTATCGGAGCATAAAACAAGCTTACAAGCTCATGAATATGCACAAGTGATTGCCAGTGATGTATTGCTTAATGCGCAAGGCTTAGAAGTATGGCTGAGCCGTAAATGATGTGAGTCTATGAATCAGTCGATGTTACACAAAGTCAAATTCGTGGTGCCCCAAGTTAAGCTTGAGGCGCAAAAAGCCCGTACAGTGCCGCGCACTTTAATTATAAAAAGGCGTGGTATATGAGTCAGTCACCCTCACTGCCCAATCCTGCAGAAAACACTCTTGATGTTATTGAAAATATGCCTGTGCAAGCGTTGCTTGATCACTTTGCAGCACAAGGTATTGAAATTAAATTACCGATTGATGAACTGGGGATTATTCAGCACATACGCCATTTAGATGTGAACGGCGGCGCTCATGGGAAAGGTGAAGTGATTACTGAAATGGCCATAGACGAAAACGCGTGGTTTTTTCGTTGTCATTTCCCTGGCGACCCCATTATGCCGGGCTGTTTGGGCATCGAAGGCATGTGGCAGAGCATTGGTGCCATATTGGCGGCAAAAGGGCACCACGGTAAATTACGTGCGCTGGGTATTGGTGGTGTGAAGTTCTTTGGTGAAGTGCGCCCAACCGCAAAAATAGTCACGTTTAAAATAAGTATTGATCGCAGCTTAAAAAACAAAAAAATGATCATCGCCGTGGCGTCTGGCAGTGTTGAAGTAGACGGCGAAGAAATATACCGTGCAGAAAAATTAAAAGTCGGTGTATTGTTTGAAGAATAAACCACCCCAAGGCTTTGGCTGTTACAAGGCATAAGGTACACTGCGTTTTTTCTATTAAACCTAGGTGACGTATGCCTCCATTATTTTTTATTGCCGTAGCCCTTGTTGTTTTCTTTTTTACTTGGCGTCATTTTAAAAATAAACGCGCAGCGGCTGGCAGTATTGCCGAAGGTGATGCGTTTTTAAAATCCAATGCCAGTGTTGACGGTGTTCATACCACGGCGTCAGGCTTGCAATACCAAGTAATTGAAGCTGGTACGGGTGACGAGCACCCTCAAGCCAATAGTACGGTTACAGTGCATTATCACGGTAAATTATTGGACGGTACGGTGTTTGATAGCTCTGTTAATCGTGGCCAAACCATTAGTTTTCCGCTTAATCAAGTGATCCCCGGTTGGACAGAAGGTTTACAGTTGATGGTTGTCGGTGAAAAAGCGCGCTTATTTATTCCTAGTTATTTAGCCTACGGCAATCGTAATGCGGGTTTAATTAAACCCGGTTCAACGCTTATTTTTGACGTTGAATTGATTGCTCTACAATAGAGTAAGTGCACCACTAGCAATCAAAAAAGCCATAATCATATGAATGATTATGGCTTTTTTATGCACACATATTTAATTAAAATATTAAGCTTGATTTTTTGGCTTTGTAAAAAGCAACTAAATCACTATGGCCACCGATATGTTGCCCCCCAAAAAAGATTTGCGGTACGGTCCTTTGATTGTGACTGCGCTTCAGCATTTCGGCTAACGCTTTAGAGTCGTTTGTCACATCAATCTCAGTGTAGTGTAACCCCTTACTGGTTAGAATGGCCTTTGCTGCTTTACAGTAGGGGCAGTAGCCCTTTGAGTAGATTACGATGTTTTCCATGATAAACCGCCTTTATGTTTACTTAGCGCTAATATACCCCCTTTAAGTTGGTAAATTAATGGCTATAATGCCGTATTAGTTGTCCTATCGTCCAAGATGGAAATGTCTATGTACCTTGATTCTCCTGATGCATTGAGTCTGTTACTGCAAAAATTAGAGCTGCATGCAGAGGTGTACGTTAATGGGGATTTTTGCGGTGCATGGGCGGTGGATACATCGGGTAGCCAGCGTTTACCGTTCCACTTGGTTGGCCAAGGCAAAGCGTGGCTGCATTTTCAAGGTCAACCGGTTAAAGCGTTATCTTCTGGTGACCTTGTTTTATTCCCTCATGACCATTCCCATGCCATTTCAAGCTCAGCTGAGGCACCGGTTGACGAATCTATTAATGCAGAGATGATTGATAACGGCGACCCTGTTACAAATATGGTTTGTGGCTTTTTTGAATTCAAACATAAAGCCACTATCCCCTTACTTAATGCACTGCCGGCTGCGATTGTCTTGCAGAAAAATGAATTAGATTCACAACCGATTATCCGACGTTTAATTGAGTTAATTCTTAATGAGCTACGCCAAACACAGCCTGGTTATTATGCCGTGGTAGATCAACTGGCGTATTTGCTTTTTGTGCAAATATTACGCCAACAAATTAATAGTAATGCTCTGAACACAGGTTTATTAGCAGCGCTGTTTGATCGTAAAATCGGTAAGGCAATAAACTGTATTCATTTAAACCCAGCAGCTAAGTGGACCTTAGAAGGTTTAGCCGAAAAATGTGCGATGGGTCGTTCATCGTTTTCTCAGCATTTTAATGAGTTAGTTGGTATTTCGGCTATGCAGTATTTAACCCACTTACGTATGCAAGAGGCGACTCAGTTATTGCAAAAAACAGATTTAGCATTAGCTCAAATTGCGGAAAAATGTGGTTACGATACAGACGCGTCGTTTAGTAAAGCGTTTAAAAAAGTAACCGGTATCAGCCCAGGTGCCATGCGTAAAATGATAAAAAATCCCCCTAGCCTAAACATGTAGTGCACTGATAATACCGTTATTGAGCCAAGCAACTAAGGTGTTTACAGCAAACTGACTCACGTCTTGTTCATTCATGTGGTTTGAAATTTCATCGCATATCATAGAAAAATCACAGCCCTGTATAATTAACTGTAAAAATTGGTATTCAATAAATTCTAATGAAACAAATTCAGTTAATCGGTCTTGATTTCGCCATATCACCCAATAACAGGATTGTTGCAGTGGCGACGGTGGTGCTTGCTTTATTTTTAGTGCTTGCCAGCATTCAACACAATTGGTTTGAGTACTAAAGAGTTGCGTGCTTGGGTGCAGCCGAAATGTCATGCAAGGCCAGTTATCAGGTTTAATGGCTTGCAGTTGTGCAATGGTGGCTCTTGGTGCTTGTGCGGCATCAAAGGCGTACAGTAAAAATCGTTCGAACAGGGCGAGTTCTGAAATAACAGGGTATTGTTTAAAGGGCGCCGTGTCAGATAAAAACTTAGGTAAATGTTCTGCGTATGCTCTTAACGAGGAATACTTGGATGGGAAGCGCTTAATATACCCTGCGGCCATTTCGTCAAATAGATCATCGCCTAGGTAGCGCCCTAAAATTTCATGATCAGTTTCTATTGTTTCTTTTAAACGTGCAAAATACGCATTTTGATAAATACTGATTCGCTGCTGATTGTTTAATTCGCCTTGCGCAATAATGTTGCTCTCAAAATGCTCATCGTGCTCAATGATGGCATCAAAAAACTGCTGCTGTAATTCAGATAAGTTCACAGGCCCACGCCCATTTCTAATTTATTAACGCAACCAAGCGTGTTTTCTTGATTTGGTAGTGTTTGCTCAGCGATTGATCTTGCTTGGTCAAGTTCAAGAATAAGTTCGTTTAATTTAGGAATATTATCGTCTCGTTCAATCATGCTGCTGGTTAAACCAAAGTGGCGTAAAGACTCTGCGTATAATTGCCAAACTGATTCACATACATCGTGATCATGGGTATCGATGACATGGGTGCCAAAATCACTGTGCCCTGCTAAGTGCATTTGCCAGACACGCTCACGGTCAATGCCCTTGATGTATTCTAATGGGTCAAAACCATGATTGCGGGCACTGACATAAACATTATTTACGTCGAATAAAATGTGGCTATTAGATTCTTTTGCGATGGTGTTTAAGAATTCCCACTCGCTCATTTCAGAATGTTTGAAATTCAAATAGCTTGAAACATTTTCAAGCAACATAGGTTTGCCAATGTAGTCTTGCACGATGTTCACACGTTCAATAATATGCTTAATGGCTTCTTCTGTATAAGGCAATGGAAGAAGGTCGTGGCTATTAACGTGCTTATGGCTGGTCCAACAAATATGATCTGAAAACCATGGCGGATTAACATGATTCACAAGGGCTTTAAGTTGTTTTAAGTAATCCCAGTCCAGTGGATCGCTACTGCCAATGGATAATGAAACGCCATGCATCACTAAAGGGTATTGCTCTTTAATTGCATCAAGGTAGTAACGAGGTTTACCACCGGCTACCATAAAATTTTCAGACAAAATTTCAAACCAATCCACACTAGGTTGTGTGGTTAAGACGTCTTCAAAGTGTTGCGTTCGTAGGCCTAAGCCAAACCCCAAAAATGGTCGTTTTGTCATATTATTTTTATCTAAAATGAATGAAAGACGCTTCAATTGAAACGTCTTCTTATGGCAAAAAATCAGCTCTCTTGACCACCGATATCCGCACATGATTTAGCAGGCGACATTACAAAGCCTGTGCCTTTACAGCTTGCTTGGCCAGCACATGCATTCTCTGCGGTTTTACAATCGTTATGGCCTTTGCAAATGTTCACACCAGAGCAATGCACAAGATCAGCGACATTGGCTTGGCCGACCCACTTATCTTTAACCGAACCGCCCACATCGTCACATGATTTTGATGGCATGGCGACAAAGCCGGTGCCTTTGCATTTAGCAAGGCCTGCGCACGCATTATCAGCGGTTTTACAATCGTTGTGCCCCTTACAAACATTCACATCGTAGCAATGTACTAGGTCAGTGGTTGCTCCGGCTGTTTGCGCGGGTTGCCCTGAATTGAGTGCGCAACCGGATAACAGCGCCGCGGCGGCAACCGCCATGGACATGCCGGTGTGTTTTAGTTGTGGTTTCATTGTTGACTCTCTTTGGGTTGTGGGTAAAGGGTCTTATCTAATATTGAAACGTTTATCAGCCATGCATTTGATGAAGTGATCAATGGAGGTGCAGCGGCCAGCACCTGTAAATAACAAACTCAAAAGCATGATTAAATAGGTGGCGGCGAATTCAATGCCATTATTTAAAATGGTAATAGAGCCGTTTTGCGTGAGCCAACTGTAGTTACCATGCTCTTTTAATAGCGAGATAACCTGTGTCTTCTGTTCTGCGGCATCCATGACACGTTCATTAGCTAACCAACTACTCGAATCAGCAATGGCTAACCAGCCGTTATCCCAATGCACACTAAATATCGCCACAAACATAGTGGCGGCTAAAGGAATAGACAGAAGACGAACGGCAATCCCTGGAATCAGCAATGCGCCGCCTATCAGTTCTGTACCACCGGCTAAAGCCGCCATTAACTCAGGAAATGGCAAACCGAGGCCCCAGTCAGGGTTGCCCAGCCAAGCGACGGTAGAGTCAAAATGAGCCAGTTTGTTGTAACCGGCCTGCATAAAAATAGGGGCCAAATATAGGCGTAACAATAACGGGCCAATACCAGAGCCTAATCTTAGTCGTTGTATAACATCTTGGTAGAGTTGATAAAGTTTTGGCATTTAGGCTTCCATCAATATTATTCGATATGGATTAAATAATGGACGCTTAATAGGGATCTCGCCATGTGAGTATGCCCATGAAAAATGTCCAATCGTCCATAAAGGCTGGTTGCCTTGTCTAAATGAAAGCAGGTAATTGAATGAATTGACGCAAATTGCTTTATAACGACTATTATTTATTTGATGGAATCGGGTGTTATGCCGTCAAAATTAAGGACCTTTTTTCTTTGATATGAATATATAAAATATGAACCAAAAAAGCGCTGATTTGATAAATGTCACAGAAATTAATGCTAGTAATATTCAGCAGCTTGTTGATGCAATGCCGGTAGGTGCCATGGTTGCGGACGAAGCAGGAAAAATAATACAAGCAAATACCGAGTTAGAGCATGTATTAGGCTATAAACAAGGAGAATTGCTAGGTAGTGATATTAAGAATTTACTACCAGAACAGTTTCGATCAAATCATCATGTATTGATGAGTCAATATTTAAAATCACCCCAAAAAAGACAAATGGGCGTGGGCAGAGAGCTTTATGCCTTACGCCTCGACGGAACTGAAATCCCGATTGAAATTGGCTTAAACCCGATTAATGTTAATGGCGAGCTGCGCGTGCTTATGACCTTGGTTGACATTACCTCAAGGTTACAAGCCGCTAGTATGTTTAAACGTTCTATTAACGCAGCGCCTCATGGCATTTTAGTTGTTGATGAATCAGGAAAGATAAAATTCGTTAATCCAACGCTGTGTTGTTACTTTGGTTATGCAGAACGTGAGTTAATTAATCAAACCATGGAGATGCTACTGCCTAACCGCCACAGAGGTGATCATCATAAACTAAGGGCATCCTATTGTTCAGATCCAGATGTAAGAATGATGGGGGTTGGTCGTGATCTAACAGCATTGCACAAGGACGGTCGAGAATTCCCAGTTGAAATTGGGCTAAGCCCCTTTGAAGATGGCAGTAATGAAAGAATGGTGTTGGTAACACTTATGGACATAACAGAAAGAAAGCGCATGGAGATGAGCCTCAAAGAAATAAACAAAAACTTAGAAGAATTCACATATGTTGCATCCCATGATTTGCGTTCACCATTAAGAGGAATTTCTGATTTATTAGAGTGGATTAAAGAAGACTTAGGTGAAAATATTGCCCCTGCTATTTTGAATAATGTCGATAGAATATCTGTGCGTATTCATAAAATGGAAACATTAATTGAAAATTTATTAGCATATGCTCGAGCAGGTAAAGAAACAACAGAAATTGAACAAGTGAACGTTGATGATTTAATAAATGGAATTTTTGAATTAACGCAACTTCCAGAAAATTTCAAGTTAGAAAAAGATATTACAATCAATACGTTAGAGACAACAAAAACACCGTTAGAAACTATTTTAAGAAATTTAATCAGTAATGCAATAAAGCATCATAACGCTGACTCCGGCGTGATAAAAATTTCCTGTCATTCAGAAAAAAATATGTGCCATTTTTCTATTTGCGATGACGGCCCTGGTATTCCTGAAGCCTCCCATGATCGCATTTTTAGATTATTTCAAACGGTAACATCATCTGCAAAAGACAGTTCAGGTATAGGATTATCTGTTAGTCGAAGGTTAGCAGAAACTCATGGTGGACGAATCAATGTTGAGAATAATAAGAATAAGCCGGGGGCTACATTTAATGTTTGGTGGCCTCGATTTATAAGGATGGATAATCATGATTAAAGAATTGAGTGTACTGTTAGTAGAAGACGATGACGTGGCCGCTGAATCGGTTATGCGCAGTCTAAAAAAAGTATCACCAGAAATACACATTATTACTGCAGAAAACGGCAGGGTTGCACTTGATGTGATTAAAAATAAAATTCCTGATCGACTTATAGCAACACCGTATATCGTTTTGCTTGATCTTAATATGCCGGTTATGAGTGGACATGAGTTTTTAGAGGAAATTAGACGTTCTGACGAATACCGTGACATTGTGGTGTTTGTATTAACCACCTCAGACGATGATCGTGATCGCAGTCAAGCCTATCACCATAATATTGCCGGTTACATGGTGAAATCTGCAGTAGGCCCTCAATTTTCTAAGTTATCGGCTTTATTGGATGCGTATAGAAAAGCAATTGAGCTTAGCCCGAGGTGACAACGATGAGTGAAGGCGCTTTAAAGCTACTGATTGTAGATGATGATGATGTAGACCGAGAAAAAATACGAAGAATGCTCGGAGCATCTGCATGCCATGCTACGGTAGAAGAAGCGGCTTCTGTCGCTGATTCAATGGTCATCCTCGGTGACCATGAATGTGATTGTGTCATTGTTGACTACCGACTAGGTAGCGAAGACGGTTTAACGTTACTTAATAATATTCGCACTAGTTTTGGTAAGCGTTGTGCTGTCATCATGGTCACTGGGCTTGGTGATGAGAAGGTTGCAGCCGAAGCCATGCGCTTAGGCGCTAGTGATTATTTAATAAAAGGCCAGCTAGAGTCTGCTCAACTTTTTAGGGCAATTTTAAGTGCTATTCAAAGGGCAACACTAGAGCAAAATATTCACGATCTTGCACATTACGATATGTTGACCGGTTTGGTGAGCCGACATTTATTACTTGATCGACTTCAACAGGTAATCAATACCATTTCTCGCGCACCTCAATTAGCTGCAATTGCGTTTATCGATTTAGATAACTTTAAGCCCATTAATGATCACTATGGACATGAAGCAGGAGATCTTGTTCTTGTCAATACTGCTAAACGTTTAAAAGGAACATTACGCGAAACAGATACAACTTCACGTATTGGTGGTGATGAATTTGTATTGCTTTTGAATAATGTAAGATCAGTATCTTGGTGTGAAGATCTTCTTAAGCGAATTTTGTTGATACTGAATGTTCCGGTTACATTATCAAATGGGTACAGTGTAAGAGTATCCGCCAGTATCGGCGTGTCGATGATCACAGATCCATCATTGGATGCAGAAGTGTATTTGCGTCGAGCAGATCAAGCCATGTATAAAGCAAAAAATACAGGGCGAAACAAAATACTTTTTTTTGATCCAGCAGAAGAGCATTATTTAAAAGAACGCCGTAAATTATTGCAAGAAGCTGAAAAAGGCTTAAACAATGATGAGTTTTTTTTACAGTTTCAGCCGCAAATTAATGTGAGTTCTGGCAAGGTGATAGGCTTAGAAGCTTTGATCCGATGGAAACACCCTGAAAAAGGTATTTTATACCCTGGTCATTTTAGTGATGCCCTTGATCACCCTACACTAGGTGTGATTATTGGTGAATGGGTGTTAAATGAATCAATAAAAAGTCGATTAACGTTACAGGCTGCAGGGCTCGTTGATGATTGTAAAATTAGCATTAATATATCGGGCTATCATTTACAAAGCTTTGGGTTTATTGATTTTTTAAAAGGGTTATTGATTGAATACCCAAATATACCGCCTAAATTAATAATGTTAGAAGTACTCGAGACGGTATCGATTAACGATATGAAATCTGCGATTGATATTTTAAAGCAATGTCGAGAACTAGGTGTGGGGGTTGCACTTGATGATTTTGGTACTGGCTATGCATCATTGAGCTACTTAAAAACATTACCCCTTGATATTCTAAAATTGGATCGAAGTTTTGTACAAAACTTTTTAGAAGATGAAAAGGATGAAGCCATCGTTAAAAGTGCAGTTGCATTAAGTCGTGCGTTTGGCTACAAAATGGTGGCGGAGGGGATTGAGTCGAAAGCCCATCTTGATGCACTTAAATATTTAGGATGTGATTTTGGTCAGGGTTTTTATATTGCCAAGCCAATGAATTTGGATAAAGTGATGGTATGGTTAAACTTACCAAGCTCCAGCCAGTGAAATAGATTACTCATGTTACTCATTTATATGGGCGCATTCATTGCTGATATTCCATGTGAATATAGCTATGGAAAATCGCCAATACTCCGCCAGAACGTATCTATTCGACCCTAAAATATGCCCCATAAATTATGAATAAATGCAGCGGCTATATTCCTAGATGTTTAACCCTATAGTCTCAAATTCAGGCTGCGGGGTTGATGGTTTTTATTGAAAGTGTCGTTTTTTAGTCGAGCCAATCTCTTGCGGTTTCATTAATGGCGATCAGTGCTGGGTTTGATAGGCGCCGCTCAGCGGTAATCGCAAAGAATTGTTCACGAATGTCATCTGTTTTCCCTAGAATATTCACTTTATATTGCGCGGCAACTTCATCTGCTATGGCCGTAGGCACCACAAAAACGCCCACTCCTGCTTGTCCAAAGGCTTTCATCAGTGCGCTGTCGTCAAATTCACCCACGATTCTTGGCAGAATGTGTCGTCGATCAAGCCACTGTAAAAGCTGAGGTTGCACAAGTGACAGTTCACTGGGCATTAAAAAAGGCGCACCAGTGAGGTTGGCAGGGAAATCTTGCGCTAATGTGTCTGCTAGTTTAGGTGCGGCTAGAAAAGAAATACCGCACTCTCCTAGAGCATGGTTATAACCTTTTACACCTAAGCGCTGAGGGATTGGACCATCGGCGATGACAATATCAAGTTTATGCAGTGCGAGCTCACCCAATAGGGCCTCTAGGCTGTTTTCTTTACAAACAAAGCGAATAGGCTCGCTTAGGTTTAAAGCGGGCTCAAGCAAGCGGTAGGCGATGGATTTAGGGATAACATCGGCAACCCCCACTCTTAAAATTTGCGCACGGTCTTTGGTGGTGTTTTTAATCGTCTCCTCAAGTTCATAGCCAAGGGAGAATATATCGTCGGCATAGCTTAATACCATACGGCCAGTATCCGTTATCTCTAGATTGCGCCCGACCTTCTCAAACAGCGGTTTACCCAGCTGCTCCTCTAATAGCCGAATTTGGCCACTGATGGTTTGAGGGGTGATGTGCAGGTTTTCGCTCGCACGCATGATACCGCCTTGCTTTTGCGACGACCCAAAAATAGTGTAAATGTTTGAAATTAATCATATTTATAATACTTCGTAAAAAACTGAGTGTTTTGCTTATTAATTCGAATATATCTTATATTTTTTGCGGCATAGGATAAAGCTCCCCACTCAAATTATTCCCTTGGGGCATAGGAGAGCAAGATGAAGATTCAAGTAAATACACGACATTTCGCTTTGACTAAAGAGCTGAAGAAGTACGTTAAACGTCGTCTTAAATTTGCACTGGGTTCACGATTTGAACAAGTAAGACGAGTCGAGGTAACGTTATCCGACATAAACGGCCCTAAAGGGGGCGAAGATAAGCGCTGCCAAGTTTTATTAAAAATTAAAGGGCAGAGTGATGTGGTGATTGATGATGTTCAGTCGCACATGTACCCAGCCATTGATCGGGCTGCAAATCGAGCAAGCCAAGCGGTTACAAAGCGAGTATCTCGTTTGCGTCATAAAGCCAAGCGAATTAAAGCAGCGATCAAAGATTTTAAACAAGATAAACGTGATCGTTATTTAGAGGAAGATTTTGAGCGAAACAGCTTTGCTCTAGGAGGGTATGCATGAGTACCGAAATATTAAATGAGCAAGCCAATGGCACTCACTATCAGGCGGCAAAGAATAAAGTATTAAAAAATACGTATTTATTATTGTCGATGACGTTACTGTTTAGTGGTGCGATGGCGGCTATGTCGATGGCATTCAATTTACCACATCCAGGTCTGATTTTGACGCTGGTGGGTTTCTTTGGATTGCTATTTGCGGTGTCTAAGTTTCAAAACAGCCGTTTAGGCATTGTGTGTGTATTTGCGCTTACGGGATTTATGGGTGTCACATTGGGCCCTATATTGAACGCTTATTTAAGCTTACCCGGTGGCAGTTCAATTATTATGAATGCAATGGGAGCAACGGGCGCGATATTTTTAGGTTTATCCGCTTATGTGATTACCACCAAAAAAGACTTTAGTTTTATGGGCGGTTTTCTAGCGGTTGGCATCTTGGTTGGCTTTTTAGCAGGATTGGGCGCATTCTTTTTTGAAATGCCTGCGCTGTCTCTTGTGGTATCGGCAATGTTTGTATTGTTGATGTCAGGCCTTATTTTATACCAGACAAGTGACATTATAAATTCAGGCGAAACAAATTATGTGATGGCAACAACGACGCTGTTTGTTTCGATCTTTAATTTATTTACAAGCTTGCTTCACCTTTTAGGGTTTATGAACCAAGAATGAATTGAGTACCCATAGGACACCCAATTCACATAGGCATAAATAGGATTGAATATGAATCTACAAAATTTATTAAATCAATTTTTAGGTGGGCACAATGTAGCTCAAGATAGTCGTGTACCTACGGCTTCAGGGTTTAAAGAGATGGCGACTAATCTATCAAATAAAATGGGTGATCTTGGTACGGGCGCCGCTGTTGGCGGCATTGCGGCTTTATTAGTTAGCAGTAAAAAAGCGAGAAGTTTTGCAGGTTCTGCGGCCATGGTTGGCGGCGCTGCCCTGCTAGGTGGACTTGCATTTAAAGCGTTTAAAAACTGGCAGCGTTCTAAATTGAGTGCGCAGTCAACGCTTCAACAGTCACCTGAGTTTAGTCAGGCTAGATTAACGCAGTCGGTTGATACATTTGAGAATGAGGTCAGTGCTAATGCCGAGTTTCAATTGACGTTAGTTAAAGCCATGATTGCAGCGGCTAAAGCCGATGGTCATATCGATGATGTTGAGCAGTCACGAATTTTTGATGCAGTTGAAGAGATGCCTTCATCAAGTGACTTTAAATACATGATGATGGATCTATTACGTTATCCATCTTCTATTAAAGAATTAGTGTGTGAGGTTAAAACGGTTGAACAAAAATCAGAACTGTATCTGATTTCTTGTTTTGCAATTGATGTTGACCATGAAGCGGAAAGCCAATATTTGAGTCAACTGGCATCGGCGTTAGGTTTGCCGAGTGAACTGGCATTTGAATTACGACAGCAAGCGGATCACGCTGTATTACAAGCGGCATAATAATATTTTAAAAATAGGAGAGTGCTTATCGAGTAATCAAGATGACAAGATCGTTAGTGGGCCAAAAAATCATTGAAGGGTCATTTATATGACATTCAAATACAAAAAACGCGGTTGTTTTACTTCCGCGTTTTTTATTGTTTTAACGTCTAGCAGGCTTCATTAAACATAAATGAAACACTCGCGAATGCGTGTCTGCGCGAGTAATCATTAGCTGGCTTTTGCTAGGCTTGGTTCAAGTTCAATACGGGTGCCGCCATCAGCGATATTTTGCAAATAGGCAATGATCTCTTTAGATTCGTACATCCACTGACTTGTGCCGTCTAGATGTGTGATCTTTAAACACGGAACCTTTAGTTTGCCACCCTGGTTTTCTAATTCGTAAGCGTATTCTTCATTGCGCTTTGCGTCACGTAATTTAATTTTCATGTTATTGCGCTTCATTGACCAGCGTACTTTTACGCAAAATGGGCAGGCTGCAAATTGGTACAAAGAGAGCTGTTGGCATTGCTCATCTAAGTCTGCTTGTTTTTCGGCGCTGCGTTTTTTGCCTTTAGGGCGGTAACAAAAATCAGCCAGTAAAATTATTTTGGCTAAAACAAAACGCACTGTCATCCAGAAGTATTTCATATCAAACCTTTTATATATTGAGTAATTTAATTGCTAAACGCCGTTCTTATGAACTGCGCTTAGGTTTAAACGGGGCACTGCCATCACCAAAGCGAGGTGTAGCTGGTTTTTTAGACGCAGGCTTTTTACCATTAGCGACTTTGTTTGTTGATTTTTTAGCGGTTGTCTTTTTGCCATCTTTTTTCTTGGGCGATTTCTTGCCAACCGGTTTACCGTTGGATTTCATGTTTTTAGGGCCTTTATATTTACCCTCTAATCCTTTGGCTTTTTTGGGTGCCATTTCAATACGTAAGTAACGCTCAATAGCGCACTTTAGATTCCATTCTGTGTGATCGACAAGTGATACTGCAAGACCTAGTTCGCCCGCGCGACCAGTACGACCAATACGGTGTACATAGTCATCACCACTACGTGGCATATCAACGTTTATAACTAGGTCGATTTTTTTAACATCGAGTCCACGTGCTGCAACATCGGTGGCGACTAATACATCAAAGCTACCTTGCTGCATTCGCACCATCACATGGTTACGCTCGTCTTGCGTCATATCACCCTGTAGAACACCAGCGTTAACATTGTGGTAGTCCAAGAAGTGGTAAAGGCTTTCTGCCTTCACTTTGGTATTTACAAAAACAATGGCTTGGCGAAATGTTTTGTTTGATAGCAACCACGTTAGTAAGCGCTGTTTGTGTTTGTCGTCATCGGCGAGCATAACTTCTTGAGCGATGCTTTCGTGTTCGCCTTTAAAGTTGTCGACCATAATATTAAGCGGATCGTTTAATACGGTTTTAATGACTTCGTACATGCCTTTTTGTTTTAACGTTGCCGAAAATAGCATGGTCTGACGCTGAGGCTTCGAGCATTGACTGGCAATGTTGAGCACGTCTTCAGAGAAACCCATGTCAAGCATGCGATCGGCTTCATCAAGCACTAAGACTTCGACATCTTCTAATAAGTGTTCACTTTTCCCCATGTGTTCTAATAAGCGACCAGGTGTGGCAATGATGACTTCGGGGTTTTTACGAAACAGCGCCGCTTGGAATTTAAATTCTTGCCCGCCTGTAATTGAGGCCACTTGAATCTTGCTGAATTTAGCCAACGCTTCGGTTTGCTTTAATAGCTGACGCGCTAATTCACGGGTTGGCACTAAAACTAATGCACGGGTTTTTGAATCAGGGGCGGCTTTGGTTATTAGCTGATTGAGTATTGGCAGTAAAAAGGCCGCGCTTTTACCACTACCTGTTTGTGCACATACCATTAAGTCCCTGTGTTTCAACGCTTCAGGAATGGCCTGTACTTGCACAGGTGTTGGGGTTTTAAAGCTTAAGGCTTCAATAGCTTTTAACAGCGGTGGTTGCAAATCAAACGATGTAAACAAGGGCAAATACCAGTATAAATTTTGCGCGAATTCTACCAGAAATTTGTAAAAATGGTGAGTATATCTCCTTTTTAAGAGGGAATTTGTTCAGACTTTCCGGATTGTCCAACAAGGTTTGTTCAATCTAAAAGGAAATATGTTGCGTATTGTAAGATTAGCCACTATTTCTTATGCAACAGCCCGTTCGATATCAGGGTATAGCCAGTGTTTATGACTCAGGCTTTAATAGCCCCCAATTTGATTGCCACGACGAACAAGGAATTCTCATGATTAATGCATTTGCAGCTAAGCAAGCCAAAGGCCCATTGGAGCCGTTTCAATATGAGCCAGGTGATATCGGGGGCCAAGAGGTCGAAATTGAGGTGCATTATTGTGGTGTTTGCCACAGTGATGTGAGCATGCTCGATAACGAGTGGGGCTTCAGCCAATACCCTTTAGTGGCTGGCCATGAAGTGGCGGGTATCGTGAGCGCGGTGGGCAGTAATGTAACCCATCTAAAAGCCGGTGATCGTGTGGGTTTGGGCTGGCACAGTGCATACTGCAATCATTGTGAAAGCTGTATGACGGGTGATCACAACCTATGTGGTACATCGAGCCCTACGATTATTGGTCGTCATGGTGGCTTTGCCGACAAGGTCCGTGCGCAAAGTGCGGCTGTGGTGAAATTGCCTGATGAATTGGATATGAGTTATGCCGGGCCATTATTTTGTGGCGGTGTCACTGTGTATAACCCAATGGTGCAGTTTGATTTAAAACCTTCTGCCCGTGTTGCCGTTATTGGTATTGGGGGTTTAGGCCATATGGCGTTACAGTTTTTAAATGCTTGGGGGTGTGAGGTCACAGCATTTACCTCTAACCCAGACAAAGAAAAAGAAGCGATTGCTCTTGGTGCGCATAAAACCCTAAATTCAAAAGATGCGACGCAACTAGAAGCGGCTGCTGGTAGTTTTGATATGATCATCTCTACCGTAAATGTGTCGCTTAATTGGGATGCATATATGGGGACATTACGTGCAAAGGGGCGTTTGCATTTTGTCGGTGCGGTATTAGAGCCACTAAGTATCAGTGTGTTTCCTATGATGTTAGCGCAGCGTAGTGTCTCGGCTAGCCCTGTTGGTAGTCCTGCTGTGATTGCACAAATGTTAGAGTTTGCAGTGCGTCATGGCATTAAACCGCAAATTGAATTATTTGATAAAGATAAAATCAACGATGCCATCGACCATGTACGAGAAGGCAAGGCGCGTTATCGTGCGGTTGTGAAGTTTAAGTAATCTAAGCAATATAATAAGCAGTTAGACGAATGTTTGACTGCTTTTTATACGTATCATTTGCGGTAACCCTTCCTATGTTTGTCCTTAATCTTCTTTTTGAATGTATTCAAATTGCAGTTGTATCGTGCTCGTGATAAAACAAGTAAGCGGTTTAATACTTGCATCTGTCTCGTATGTTTTTCGATCGCTAACTGTGTCTCTGCGTTTTAATCCACATGGATAGTTTATTGTCATATGACTGATACCAACACCTTTCTGATTGTTGCTGGCGTTTTACTGCTCACCGGTATTATTGCTGGTTCATTAACGGCTCGTATTGGATTTCCTTTTTTATTGCTGTTTCTGGCTGTAGGCATGCTCGCGGGTGAAGATGGCATTGGCGGTATTTTATTTGATGATTTTGAATTAGCCTTTTTAGTGGGTAATGCTTCACTTGCTGTCATCTTATTAGATGGTGGTATGCGCACAAAAGTCAGCACGTTTCGCTCGGCGCTTTGGCCATCGACCATGTTGGCCACATTGGGGGTTATGTTAACGGCAGGCAGTGTCGGTGCATTTGCAGTTTGGCTACTTGATATCCCTTGGCAATTTGGATTATTACTAGGCGCGATTGTCGGTTCCACCGATGCGGCTGCTGTGTTCAACGTATTACGCAATAGCGGGATTAAACTCAATGAACGGGTTGGCGGTACACTAGAAATAGAATCTGGGGCGAATGACCCTATGGCGATTCTATTGGTCATTATTTTGGTTCAACTGAGTGTTGATACCACACAGGTTACGTCTTTTTATACGTTTGCTTCATTATTTTTACAACAGTTTGGTTTTGGTGCGGCTTGTGGTTTAGCGGGTGGTTTTTTACTTTCGAGTTTATTAACCCGTATGAATTTAAGTGATGGTTTATTTGCGTTGCTGATTCTTGCGTTTGGTATGGTGGTATTTTCAGGGACTAATTTGTTAGGTGGCAGCGGGTTTTTAGCCATTTACTTATTAGGTTTAAAAGTCGGTAATGCAAACAGCAAACCATCCGAATCGGTTTTACAAGTGATGGACGGATTAGCGTGGTTAGCACAGGCGGGCATGTTTTTAATTTTAGGACTGCTGATTACACCTTCTCATGTGCTTGATAATGTCGTGGCCTCTATTGCGATCGCGTTTTTCTTAATTTTCTTGGCAAGGCCGTTGGCGGTATTGATTTGTTTGCTGCCTTTTCGATTTCGTTGGAAAGAACGCTTTTTTATTAGCTGGGTTGGCTTACGTGGTGCGGTGCCGATTGTATTGGCTTTGTATCCGGTGATGGCCGGTATTGAAGGCGCCCGTGAGCTATTTGATATGACCTTTGTCATTGTGCTTATATCACTGCTTGTGCAAGGGGCGACGGTTGCACCTATGGCACGCTGGTTAAAAGTGATTATTCCTCATGTACCCGCGCCCAGACACAGTTACTCATTGATTAATCGTTTAGAGCATTCTTTAGAGGTGGCTGAATTTGTGGTGGAAGAAGGCTCACCAGTCCAAGCGGCGAATTTTAACCCTGCGCAAAGCTGGCATCATTATCCTAAATGGATTGCGCAAATAAGAGATGAAAATTCCCTGCCTATTGAAAATAATATAGCCATACAAACCGGTGATCATATTTGGTTGTTGATGCGCAGCGACGATATTGATGACGCTGCATTATCATTTACACGACAAGACCAGCAAAGCACGCTAGCGATGAGTAATTTCTTTGGTGAATTTGTGATTAATCCTGATGCATCATTAGCCGATTTAGCCTTTGTTTATGGTGTGAGTGTAAATGAAACCGGTACGGTTGAAGAATTACTTAAGGCACGCTTAGGCAAACATCCAGTGGTTGGCGACCGTATCAAAGTAGGGTCTTTAAGGTTAACCGTTCGACGCATGGAAGGAGATCATATTGTATTGATTGGTCTAAAAGTAAACGCTCACTAAACGAAGTTGTTTAGGTACGTTTTTATTTTAATTGAATCAATACTCTAAAAGCTCTGATTTATCTCAGCATTAGGGCTTATCTTCTGAAAAACTTCTTATTTCGCCCTTGTAACTTTAGCGTTATATGCTTTATTGCTAAGTATTAATATTCATGATTCAGTGCCTAAAATAGCCAAGGATACGTCTATGAAATATGAACATATCGACTTATTAGCCAATATAGGTGCGCGTCATTTACCGCTTTCATTGACACAAAAATCAATCATCGAAGAATTAGTTGCGCAGCACGGCTCACCTCTTTTGTTGCTTGATTGCCAAGTCGTGCGAGAACAATATCAATTACTCAAGCGAGCGTTGCCTAATGTGACATTACACTTTGCTTTAAAGCCACTGCCCCATGATACCGTCGTAAAAACCTTATTAAATGAAGGCGCATGTTTTGACCTTGCCAGTAATGGTGAGGTGGACATGGTGAAGCGCCAAGGGGTCAACCCCGAGATGACAATACACACACATCCGATCAAGCGTCATTCAGATATTGTGTATGCCATGGACTATGGTTGTAAGCGGTTTGTGATAGATGGCGTGAATGAGTTAGAAAAATTTGTTCCATATAAAAATGACGTTGAGCTTTTTTTACGTTTAAGCTTTCCCAACGCGGATGTATTTTCTGATTTATCGAAAAAATTTGGCTGCAACATTGATGCCGCTATTGGTATTTTACGCAAAGCTCATGAATTGGGTATTCGAATTAACGGCTTATCATTTCATGTGGGTTCTCAAACGCAAGATGCACAGCGTTATGTGTTTGCGATTGAACGTTGTATTGATTTAATCGAAGACGTAAAGGCTCAGAACTTACCTGCCATCAATACTTTAGATATTGGTGGGGGCTTCCCCGTTGCTTATGATAACGATGAACTGAATATTGATGACTTTTGCGTGCCCATTCGTGAAGCATTATCAAAGGTGGATAAACAGATCAAATTATTAGCTGAGCCAGGGCGATTTATTGTTGGGCCTGCTGTCATGAGTATTGCGTCTGTTATGGGGCAAGCGATTCGCAGTGAAAAGCCTTGGTATTATTTAGATGATGGCGTATATGGCTCGTTTAGTGGTATTTTATTTGATCATGGTCATTACCCCATTGATGTATTGAATAATCAAGGGCCAAAAATTGCTTCTGTGTTAGCTGGGCCGACGTGTGACAGTATTGATGTCATCGATGAAAACATATTGCTGCCAAAATTAAATGATGGGGATTTAATTATTACCCGTATGATGGGCGCTTATACCAGCGCCACAGCGACGGACTTTAACTTCTTTAAAAAGGCCAATATTATTGCCCTTAATGAATGATATTTAATGCCGGTTATTAGAGTGAAATTAAATAAGCGATACCAATAGTAAGAGACAGCAATAACTCAAAGATAATGCTATTTGATTGATTATGTTTGTCTCTGCGTACCAGTTGCTGAGAATCATAATCTGGTACGCTCATATGGCCCTTAACATGATCCGGCAGCGCCTCTAAATCAGTAAAGCGGATGGCGGTTCCTTGATATGAAATAGCATGATAGCTGTCTTGTTTATCCTCAAATATGAAACCCGAATCTCGTGGGGCAATACGACGGTTTATTTCGATGATGGCGTCAGTACATGAGTTTAGTGCTTTCATTTTTAAATGTGCAATTACATCATTATCGCTTGCGCCTTTATCACCCGTTGCCGTCACAATACCTAACTGTTCGAATTCTCCGGGAATACGGGTGCCGGGGTAAAATAAATACACATCTTTCACGCGGGATTCGTGGTATTTAATCCCACTATAATTTGTTTCTGGATGATAGCCGGTTGCGGTTGCACAGGCCCTTAGAAATAAAAGAGAAATAATAACGGCTATCCGTTGTATGAGTGATTCCTTGTTGTATTAAGAGGGAATTAGATGCAAATAGAATAAAAAGTTCTTGTGGTTAGTAAAACAAAAAAAAGGCGCTCAATGAGCGCCTCAGACTGCTGATAAACCCCAGTGTTTTCACTGGGGTTTATTCATTTCAGGGCAATTTAAGCGCCTCCTTGCTCAATTTATTCTCACCTCATATATCTCAATTTAATATTCCACCCACACTTATCGAGCTTTAGTTTGGCCTGATAAGGCTTTTCTGACAGGCATTTTTAATGCAAAGCGCTTTACGCTGCCATTAATGCGATCTTTTTCATATTTTGCGCAGCGGCCGTCATTAAGCACTGCATTTGCACTTTGTGTTTGCCTCGAAATTGCGCGTAGCGATAGCCGTGTAATTGTTTGGCATCTGCAAAACTTCTTTCCACCGTTTCCTTTCGCCTTGCGTAAAGTAGTTTGCCTTTGTCTGTTAAGCGGTGTTCGTTGATTCTATCCTTGCTGCCTTCCCAAACATGCCGCGTGATCACTTTTGTGTGATTTTGACTTTTGGTACAGCGCGTTAAGTCTGGGCAGTGTTGGCATGCGTTTGCGTCGCTATGATATTGGCGATAGCCTTCTCGAGTGGTGGTGCGATAAAAAACATTCTGTCCTTGTGGGCAGGTGTAGAGATCTTGTGTTTCATCGTAAACGTATTGGTTTTTGTAGAAATACCCTTTTTTATGCGTGGGTCGTCTGTAGCCCATGACACCATAAAGGTTTCTATCTTCGATGCCTTTGCATAACGCTGCGGTAAAATACCCAGCATCCAAACCCACATGCTGAAGATTAAATCCAAAAACGTTGCACCTGTCTGTCGAGTCTTGCTAGATACGGGACACTGTCGTGAACATTACCCGCTGTGACGTGTACGTCGGTAATGATGTTGCAGCGTGCATCAACTGTGCGATGGTCTAAATAGAAAAACCCCTTTGGCTTGTTATCACGCACCATGTAGCCACTGTCTTTGTCTGTGGTGCTTTGTTTGATGTCTCTCGATTTATTGGGCGTCTCTGACCGCGACGCCAAGGGCTTTTTTCCGTGATCTAGCCTGTCTTGCTCAACCGCTTTATCCAGCTCATCCATATACGCTTGGCGTTCAGCTTGTGCTTGCACTTTAATGTGCTTGTTTTTATTGGCATTGGCTTTCAAATGAGTAGAGTCGGTATAAAGGGTGGTTCCGCCCACCAGCTTCTTCTTCATGGCTTGCAGCACGATTTCATCAAAAATCTGCTGATAGACATCGGATTCTTTAAACCGTCGAATACGGTTTTGGCTTAAGGTGGAGGCATCGGGAATCTTGTCGGTTAACCCAAGACCTAAAAACCACCGATAGGCCACGTTAACCTGAACCTCGCGGATTAATTGGCGCTCGCTGCGCACGCCAAATAAATAGCCGATGAATAATAATTTGAACATCAAAGTGGGATCTAACGCCGGTCGGCCGTTATTGGGGCTATAAAAGTCTTTGACTAAATCGTGAATAAAACTGAAATCCACTTTCTGCTCAATCTTGCGCAGAAGATGGTCATTAGGCACAAGCTCGTCAATGGAAACGAACTCAAGTTGCGACTGTGTTTGGGGGCGGTCATTTAGCATGGCCCTATTATAAAAAATCCTCACCTAAAAAGGCGAGGACTTTGTCAGCAGTCTGAGGCGCTCAATGAGCGCCTTTTTGATTGCAGGTCGTTATTTTAGTTTAGTGGATCATAGTGAGCACTGCTTGTGCTGCTTTCAGCGCGTTCCCACATTTGCAGGTAAGCTTCGGCAGAGTTCATCACCGACTCATAAATACGCTGCGGTGCTTGCTCACGAATATCTTGTAAGTGATCCGCGACTAAGCCGAAGTGAGCGATACCATCTGTGTTTAAGTCGAATACACGATTGCCTGATACTTGTTTATCGAACACAAATCCAAATTCAGAGGTGTATGGATAATTAAGTGGGTCGGTATCGGTATCATAACGTGGGCCAGCTTGACCGCCTAAGCCGCTCATATCAGTCGCAAAACCAACCCCATTTAGATAAGGCGTTTGCTCAACAATATCTAGATAACGACTGATGCTACCGCTAACCGAATTGGCATCTGAGTTATAAGGTGTGCTAAAGCCACCGGCTTCAATCAGACGACGAGTATTGTCATGTACTTCACCATTTTTACCATCACGCATCCAGCTGTGTGACGTAATAACACCTGAGTAGTTACGAGCTTCTACGATGTCCATAACCGCGGTCGCAGTATCGTTACTCATGTGATCAAGTTCGATTAACATGTTTTTGTCGATCATACGGTTGACTAAGTACACACCTAAATCAGAAATACCATTTTGGTTACAATGCTCAATGCTCTCATCATAAACTGGGTTTAAACCAATACCATTAAGGATGTCTTTAAGGACAGGTACTTGACCAATGAGAGGAAAACCAGACGTGAAGTTTTGTCCGTGAGTATGATCATCACATTCTTTTGTTTCAAAGAAACGGCCACCGGCTAAGAATTGGCCAAGATTCATGATGCCATCTTCAACGGCAGAACCACCTAGCTTGTTGTCAAATTTATGGGTTGGGAAGATAGTCCGTACACCTAAGTCATAAAGCTCGTTCAACTGAGTTTCAATTGTGTGGACAGTACATGTATCTTTTAAACCACAGTTAAATGTTTCGCTGGCTTCAACACCCATTAGTACTGCTAATTTACCGTCAGCAATAACCTGGCGGGCTTGCTCTGGCGATGAAACCAGTTGGAAAAAGCCTTTACCTGGGCCACCATTTTGCGCATCTACGTAATCTTGCATTTCATGTAAGCGTTGAATTTGTAAGCGGATACTTTGCATGGTGTTACAGCTATTAGGATTAATCCAGCTTGCAGGATTAATCGTTTTTTGCACATTACACAATACTTCGTTTTCAACTAGGTCGGTAACCATTAGACGCATGCCAGATAGGTAAGCACGTTCAATCCATTTGTAGTAATAACCAGAATGGCTCATTTGTTTATGGTTAGGCCACCATGGGAAATCAGGCCAGCCACGAGTATCGTAACGCATGTTTGGATCGTTAAAGGTATAAATGTTACCAATTAAATCAAGAGAACCATTCGGGCCGTGAATGTCTTTGCTGTCTTTAAGTGCTTCTTCAACACCCCAGCGATGGAATGGCTTACCGGCCATCATTTTACCACCCATAAATTCATAAGAGGTAATGTGTGTATGTGGATCAACAAAGCCACGTACAGGTTCGTTTACATCGCCTTTAAGCGCGTTAATATCACCTTGCACATTTGTGGTTACTTCAGGGAAGTCGGTACAATTATTTTGCGCCACTAACTTAAAGGTGTTTTCACTATTGAAATTAAATGGATTAAATAAATCAAAAAAGTACATGGTGCCTTTATCGGTGCGTGCGCGTACTTTCATATTTAAAGCGGTACCATGCAAACTGTAACGATCATTGCCTTCTTTGTTAAGTGTCCACTCGGCGAATTTACCAGCATAGCGACCCGCACTGATTTCAGCAGGCAAATGGCTAGCAAAGTAGCGGCCATCTTGGTCGGTTAATAAATACTTGCCAAACGAAGTCGGTTTCATGAAGAAACGACTTGCGTTGTCTTTTGCGGTGTTAATAAAGTGATAGCCCAAGCCATTATCAACTAAACCACCTTTTGTGTATTTGGTTAAGTAATTGCCGGTACTGGGTGACTGGACCGAAAAACATTGCTGAGCCATTGCGTTGACATCACCATTGTAACCTTGGGCTTGAGGCTGAGGTGCTGGGGCGGCTGGGGACTTTGACATGGCTAGCGTCGTGCTACATACAAGGCTTGCACAGAGCCCAAATGCACTGATCGTAACTTTATTCATGGCGTTCTCTTTTTATGGTTGAAATGAGCGAGAAGGTTAGGGTGTTGTGGCATAACTCTGATGCTCTGGCCTTTGGCGAAATTCAAGATCATGTTGTTGATTTGAACGTCTAATGGGATAAATTAAAAATCCATGGCTCAGATAGAGAGTTTCGCGGAAGGCACCAACCTTTTTCGCACTTCATTGAGTAAAGAGAATGAATGGACTTTCACCCATGTGAAATTTGGCCAGTTGAGTGTTAAATTAAGACAAGAAAATAATAAGTGGCGTGCAATGAGAAGAGAAAAAGAATAACTGCGCCAATGTACTTTACAGTGGCGCAATTTAGTCAAAATCATGGTTTTGGTTTAACTAAATTCGATTACCGTTTTTTGGCAACCCAAGCCCATGTCATTTCGGCGTTAATGGGCTCTACATTGGCTTCGTCTGTGATGATAACTGAGACCACGACGTCCCCTTTTTCTTCTGTTTTAATTTTTTGTATTTGTTCGTCAGTTAATGTTGCAACGGCACGCATGTCACCGCTGGAGCGTTTAACGTAATCGATGTTCATTTTTTTAATCAGTGGTAACTTACTATCAGGTACATTCATACCGAATACAAACCCCGTGGCGGTTTCAGCGAGTAATGCCATTGCCGCTGCATGGACGCCACCGATATGGTTCTGTACTTTCTTTTTGTTTTTAATGCTCACCACACACTCATTATTACTGAGTTTTTCAAAGCGTATACCTGAGTGGCCGGCGTATTTTATTTTACTGCCAAATGCCTTGCTCATAGCAAAGCTGCGCATGAATTCTGGCAGGTTTTGTAGTGTGGCTGCGATCTTGCTTAATTGGTTTGCTTGGCTCATAAGGTGTATCTCTATTAATTATTCTAACGTTGAAATATAGCGAAGGGCTATTCTACTCTCAGTTGGAGCAATCACAAAATGCCGATAAAGTCAGGAATAGCACCGTTTTGAGCGCATAATTGTTAGCCTAGGAGGTGGGTTATTTATCGGAGAATTTTGCCATGGCTAAAATACCTGGGCCTTTACGGTTGTAGCGGGTATACAGTTGATGAATGCTTTGAGGCATTTCGTCTTCGTATATAAAGTCATAGCCTGCTTGTTGATAAAAGTGATCAAGATGCAGGTATGGAAAGCAGTAGATAGGTAATTGAGTATTACTATGTACAAAGGCCAATAGTTGCGAGCCGAGTCTATGCCCTTGCCGTGATTGTTCTACATATAGGCTGCGTAGCCAGTAAAAGCCGTCATAAGGCACCAGCCTTACGGCAGCAATAATCTGTTCATCATCTTCGATCATAAACACGCGCTCATCACGGCTGGCACTGCCTTTGTGTTTTTGGCGGCGATAAAATTGGTTCACAGTACGAAAATTTTCACCTTGCCACTCTTTGAATATTAAGTGGTTTGGGGCCTGAGCGGCTAGGTCAGAAGTCATGACCAACGTATTCCTAGTTAAATAAGTTGGTCATTGTAAGGAAAAACAGGGCAGGAGTGTATTAGAAATCCATCTCTATATATTGAGGTTCTTCCCGTTTAACCTCTTGAATGCCACGTAAGTCGTTAATCATTTTTTTGATTTCTTTGTTTTGATCAAACAGTAATTTATATTGCCCGCTGTAGTCTTCTTGCCATACTCGACTGCCTTTTATCATTCTTGATAAGCTAACCAAACCATTTCGAGTGACAGCGAGTTGCTTATCAATAGCTTTACTTTGGGTATCCAGAATTTTAAGTGCTTGGCTTAACTCACCTTGGGCGCTATCAAGATCAAGGGTTTCAACATTTTGCACTAAGCTTTTATGCTCGGTAGTCAGGGTTTTGATGTTTTCGACAATGACTTTCTGTTGGTCTGATATTTGAGTGACTTGGGTAAGGGTACTTTTAAATAGCTCTTCGACACCACTTAGGCGTGAATTTGTAATCAGTAGGCCGGTAATTAGAGTGCTGACAATGCCCAAGGCAAGGCTCACTTTAATGACTAAGGCAAATGTAGGGCTCTTATAAAACGGCACACCCGCAGGTACTTCGGACTCGTCACCGGAGTCTGGATCTTTATCGATTAGTCGTTCTTTTTCACTTGCCATGGAGCTATCCCTGTCATGGTCACATACCTGAGTATAGTCTAAATTTCGGGCAGGGTAGTTTAGGCATCAATCATGGTGATGGGTGTTTAATAGTCCGTGTGTCATAAGATATAACTGACTTGTGTATGGGGCGTTATTGCAGTAACCCTGAGATGTCGTCATCGAGTTCAATGGCTTCTGCAATATCCATACTGGGGGATAAGCCGATGCGCTCAAATGCGTGAATCGTACTCCAATCCAGTTTAGCGTAGGGGTGTTCAGTGTTGGCATGGATTTGCAGCACGGCGACTGTGACCAAATCAGCGTAATCGGCTTTTTCTATTTCACGATCAAATTTTAAGTATTGCCCTGGCACATTCAAAATGTCTTTGGGAAATCGCCATGCTTTTAAGATGTGACTGCCAATGACAGGGTGGAGCTTTTCTATCAATTTATCTAAGGCAAAGCCGTCGTTTAAAAGTGCTTTGTTGTCTTCGGCATAGGTGAGTACAGGCAGTGCGCCAATTTTATGAACTAAGCCTGCTAGCATGGCTTGGTCAGGGAGAAGTTTGGTGTAATGGCTTGAAAGCACATGGCAGATAGACGCCACTTCTGAGCTTTGTTGCCAAATACTGCGCATGCGGCGATCAACCACATCACTGGTGGCTTGAAATAACTGCTCCATAGCCAATCCCATGGCCAGATTCGATGTGAAGTTAATTCCTAATCGGTTGACGGCCGTGACAAGGTCAGTGACTTCTGACGGTGTGCGCATAAGAGGGCTGTTCGCTACTTTAATGACTCGTGCAGAAAGTGCGGCATCTTGGATAATAATATTGGCTAGCTGGGGAATGCTGGACTTGATGTCTTCAGCAACATCGCGGACTCTTAAACACACCTCGGGCAGGCTCGGTAAAACGAGGGTGTCTTGTTTAATTTGATCAATGAGTTCATTAGCAACGGTTTCTAACATGCTGGCCATGGGCTGTCCTTATTTGGGGATGGCTGGCCAGCTAATTAGACGCGTCCTTTATTCTGGCTGCTCATTCACTACATCATACGGTAAGGATAGCAGCTCTTTGGCAATTGCCTGATTTGTGCCCACAATAATTGCCCCGTCAGCGAGTTTAGGCAGGGCCTTGTCTTCCAGTACAACCAGCGCTTGCTGCTGGCCGCTCGTGTTTACACTATTGACTACAACGCCTACTGGATTATTTTGCCCCGTTACAAAGACATCATCACCCGCGTTAATCGTAGACGTGCTATCAAACCCTAAGCGATACATGTGGCGTTTTAATTTGCCCAGGTACTGCATGCGAGCCACAATTTCTTGTCCGGTGTAGCAGCCCTTACTAAAGCTCACACCGCCATTTTGGCTAAAGTTAATCATTTGCGGAATAAACGCTTCACTGGTGCTAGCACTGACATGGCCAATACCATGACGAATAAGGTTCTCATTCCAAAGGTTATTTGTTGATAGTGTGCACTTACTAATAATCTGCGCTAGAGTGTCTTTTGCTTGGCTTGGGTCTAGCCATAATTGATACCCTGCACCGTGAGGCAGTTTCACCAACACATGGCCATTTTCATTGGTTTGATCAAAATCGTTAATTGGGATTTGTGTAAAAAGACTGACCAGCATGCTTGAAGCGTCCGCACCTTGAATACCTGCCATCACGTAATCGGCTACCTGCATTTGGGCTTTAAAAAAGACCATGTATTTCTTTAGGTGGTTAAGAGTGGTAGCTGAGAGAGAAGCATCTAATCCAAGCAAATATTGGCCATCAGCCTGTTGTAATAAGTTAAAGCTCGAAACCATACGCCCCTTAGCGTTACAGCAAGCACCTAAACGAAATTGCGTGGTTGAAATGTCATTAAGGTTACAGGTGAATTGGCCTTGCATGAACTTCTTGCTATCAGGGCCCACAATCGACAACACCTGCTGATCTTCAATGGGATAAACAGCACAATCAAATGAGGGGCTTTGTGCTGTAAGCGGTGCTAATTCAGACCAAATGGTAGCCATGGAGAACTCCTAATTAATAACCCGACTATTTTACTCAGGATTAGCGCTCAGGGTAAATCCTTTCGTGCTGAAACCCTTAATTCCATAAAACAGACCCATTTACCCCATTGGCTTTCCCAATTAGAAGGTGCGAGTGGTATACTGCGGCCCAAATTATCCTACTCAGTTTGTATGTAAGAGGTGCCTGTGTCAGAAGATCGCTCACAAATGACAGCCGAGCAATTGGCCACAGAAAAAAAACGCCTATGGTGGCATAGTCGTCGTGGCATGTTGGAATTGGACCTTTTATTACTGCCGTTTGTTGAAGAAGCGTACAGTGATCTAAACGAAGAGAATAAAGCCAAGTACCGCAAGCTACTAGACAGTGAAGACCCAGACTTATTTAAATGGTTTATGCAAACAGGCACCCCTGATGATCAGGACCTTGCTGATATCGTAGCGATAATTCTTAAACGTGTACAACCCGGTTAATCTGTCGGTCGCTTCATCGACTTTATTGGAGCGTAGCCAATATGTGCTGCATGTCGGGTTAATACTGGCTTACCTTTCGGCCATTAGTGCGTATTTTCATTATTCGGTTGTTTTATGCTTATTACCGTTATTGCTCATTCAAGGTGTTTACTTTAAACGGCTCAGGCATGGCCAGTTACCATTTTGTCAGCCGCGCCAATGGCAGTTTTATAATGGCCAAGCCCGTTTAAAGCGATATGATAATTGGGTATCGGTTGATGTGCGGGCACATCAAGTTTGGCCCTCGTGTGTGATCATGCAATACCGCCAATGCGCGACTAACCCAATGCAAAAAGCGGAACCTTGGCAGTGGGAGATTATCATAGCCGATGCTTGTGACGCAGAATGTCATCGCCAATTAGTGGCGCTCATGCGTCAGCAATATCAAGGCAAAAATTAAGAAGGTTAACGTGAACGCACAGTTTTGGCTTAATAAGTGGCAAAAAAACGAAATTGGATTTCATTTACCAAAACCTCACCCTTGGCTGGTGGCTTTATGGCCAGAAATTAACGCGCAAACAAGCGTGTTACATGTATTCTTGCCCCTGTGTGGCAAGACATGCGATGTTGACTTTTTTTTAGCACAAGGCCGCGCCGTTACAGCCAATGAACTGAGTGAAGATGCAGTAAAAGCCATATATGAGCGCTTAGCTATAAAGCCTCAAGTGAGCAACTGGGCTGGCGGTAAACGTTACCATGCTAAAAACTTAACTATTTATGCCGGTGACTTTTTTCAGCTGACCCCCAGTGAATTAATCAATGTTGATTGGGTTTATGATCGTGCTGCGTTAATCGCATTACCAGCGACTATGCGCAGTCAATACACGCGGCACTTAATGCAACTGTGTCCAAAGGCGCAGCAGTGTTTGATCACCCTTGATTACCAGCAAGACTTAATGTCTGGCCCGCCGTTTGCTTTGAGTTATGAAGAAGTCAAACAGCACTATGCAGCGACTCACTCAATAAATGAGCTAAAGAGCGCTAATATTATTGAACATGAACCACGCTTTGCCCAAAACGGATTACCTGAATTATTTCAACGGGTATATCAGTTAACGCCAAAGCCAAATGCTTAAAAACAGAGAGCGCTTTATGCTAGAGATTGGCCGTTTTAATGAGTTAACCGTATTGCGTCAACTTCCTCGAGGTTTGCAATTAGATGGCGGCGAACACGGCGAAATTTTATTACCAAAGCAATACACCACCGAAGACATGAAGGTGGATGATACAGTAACCGTATTTATTTATCGTGATAGTGAAGATCGCTTAATTGCTACGACACAAACCCCATTGGCCATGGTTGGCGATTTCGCTTACTTAAATGTAGTCGATGAAAGCCCTGTGGGCGCCTTTTTAGACATGGGGTTGCAGCGCGATATCTTAGTTCCGTTTTCTGAGCAAAACAATCGCTTAGAAAAAGGTCGTAAAGTATTAGTACGTATTTATTTGGATGACTCTGATCGTTTAACGGCGTCAACGAAGTTGGATACGTTTCTTTATGATATTGATGAAACCAATGCGTATAAAACAGGCGAAGAAGTTGATATCGTTGTTGGCCCAAAAACGGATCTTGGAATTAAGGTTGTTGTTGATGGCACGTATTGGGGATTAATTTATCATTCCGATGTTTTTCAGGCGTTAAATCGTGGTGATAAACTCAAGGCGTTTATTAAACGTGTACGTGAAGATCAAAAAATTGAAATCATTATGCAAAAACCAGGCTTTGCTCGTGTAGAAGGGCTGGCGGGTGATGTATTGGAATTGTTGACACAAGAAGGCGGCTTTATCCCATTAAGTGATAAAAGTTCGCCGGATGACATCAAGAAAAAATTTCATTGCAGCAAAAGCAGCTATAAACAGGCTATTGGTACGCTTTATAAACAGCGTTTAATTCGCATTGAAAAAGATGGTATTTATCTAGAAGCGAAATAGATGCCAAACCGAATGTCTGACCCATAAAAAACGGGCGCTTATTAGCGCCCGTTTTTTATGTAACCAATTCTCAAGCCATTTAAGCTATAAACACTGCAACTCAAAGGTAGTTTGAAATTTGAAGTTAGACGCGTACAAATGACGTTCAGCAAAGAACAAGTCGAAACTGTAAGTATTATAGGGCTCGATGCCTAATGCTTCGGCATAGTCATCCAGTTTAATCACTTTCTTAAGTGCGCCGTGAACACCGCCTAAATCAATGGCAAGCTTGCCGTTGATGAATATCCATAAGTCATCGTCGCCTTCAAAGCTAAAGGTTCCGCCTGGTACATAAAAGAATTTCAAATGGGTTTCTAACGTGAAGTGATAGTTATAGGTATTGCCTTGATTACCAAAACCTTCATTGTTGATTGGAAAAAATGTAGAGCTCGAATACTCCCAAAGCTCTGATCTAAGCTGGGTCATTTTGAGTGTTTTGTTAAGCGTCATATTAACGCCGGGCACATTTCGGTACCACTGATCAAAACTGGCGGCATCTGTGGTTGTTTGACTGTGCTGGCCTTCTTTTGCATAAACTGGGCGGCCATCCTCGCCTAAGTTGGTTTTTACAATGCCTGTTTCAATGCCATCATAACTTTCAAAATCAGGGTGCGAATCTTTAAAGTCACGAATGGTTACAGGAATTTGACGAACACCATTGTAAGGGTCAACACACTGACAAATAGTATCGTAATCAGTTGGTGAGCTTGCGTGTACCAACTGTGTGACAAGCAACAAGCCAGATGCGAATGCTGAAAAACATAACTTGTTCATGTTTGCCTCTAAAATTGGGTGTTAGCATATTAAAATAGTGGCGGTAGTGTAGTCATTACGCTTGAAAAAAACTGGGATCTACGTCGAGTTTTTCGGGCTTTGTTATGCTTGTACGTGTGTTTTGTAAGGAGTTGTGATGCGGCTAGATAATTTGAGGCAGTTTAAAAGGGTATTTGGTTTATTTAATAAAATTAACCATATGGATCGCTTGCTTAAAGCGTTTACTATACGCATAAATAAGGAGCCGAAGCCCCTGTTTGAATGCGTTAACTTAACAACATAGCTTAACTATAAGCACTGTAACTCGAACGTTGTTTGGAATTTAAAGTTTGACTCGGTTAAGTGGCGTTCTGCAAAAAATAAATCAAATGAATATGAATTACCTGGTTCAATGCCTAGTTCGGCTGCCATATCGTCAAGGTATACCGTTTTTTCTTCAACACCGTGTACGCCGCCTAGGTCGATGGCGAGTTTACCATTGATGAAAATCCAAAGATCGTCGTCTCCTTTAAAACTAAACGTGCCGCCTGCTACATAGAAAAACTTAAGGTGTGTTTCTAACGTGAAGTGATAATTATGGCTATTACCTTGGTTGCCGAATCCTTCGTGATCAATGGGGAAAAAAGATGAGTCGCTGTACTCCCAAAAACCAGTGCGTACTTCGCGCATTTCTAGCTGCTTGTTAATGGCTGTATTTTCACCTGGTACGTTACGATACCACTTGTTAAATGCTTCACTGCCATTTGTCGTTAAGCTGTACTGGCCCTCTTTTGCGTAAATAGGGCGGCCGTCAGAGCCTAGGTTTTTTTCTACAATGCCTCTTTCGTAGCCTGTGGTACTTTCAAAGTCTGGGTGGTCTGCTGTGAAATCGCGGATAGTAACTGGAATTTGACGTACGCCATTGAAAGGGTCGACACATTGACAAATTTTGTCGTAATCCGAGGGTGCGCTGGCGTTTACAAGCTGAGTCATAATGAGCAAGCCAGATGCAAGTGCTGAAAAACATAACTTATTCATGCTGACCCCAATAATGAGTATGACGTAGTAAACGATTTAGGGAGTCTAGACATAGCCGTCCTGAAAAACTGGGATGTACGTCCAGTTTCTCAGGCTTTCTTATACTTTTGTGTGAGTTTTGTAAGAAATTGTGACACCGCTCATGGTTTGTAAGCGGTCAGGGCTTTAGAAAAAAGCTGTCAGGCCAAGAGTGAACTCTAAGTTGTTCACACGTTTACTAATAGGCAGCACATTTGACTCATATGTATGGTTGCGGAAATCCATATTCCAAGTAAGCCAATCGCTTAAAATAATGCGATAACCTGAACCGTATGTAATTGTGAAATGGTTGTCACCAGCAAAGTCAGTATTACCGATACCCGCGACCACATAAAATGAACTGTTAAGCGTTAGGTTTTGGGTGATAAAGGCTTCACCAGGAAACAAGTTATAACCCACTAATAGGTTGTAGTACTCGTAATCACGATCCGCAATCAAGTTAGCAGAGCTGGTAATTTCAGCTGCTGAGGTGCCGGCTTCAGCTTGGCCGTAGTTGGCTTGTAAGAAGAAGTCTTCAGTGGCGTGGAACGAGGCTTTAACACCTAAAACAGAGGGCGTATCGAAGTCTTCAATGCCGATAATGCCCATATAGGCACCTAATTCAAAAAACTCGGTATCAATCTTCGCTTCGTATTGCTCGCGTACTTGTTTATCTGGCTCTACCACTAAAATAGGGTTGATTTGCACATCCCCTGAATCTTCTGTATCTGGGGCATCATTGGCAAAAGCCAGTGGGCTTATTGCAAGTGATAGTAGTGTGATCAGTCGTAGCATTGTCATAATATTTTGCCTAAATTCTATTTAAAAGAAGCTGCTAAAGCCTAAGCGCCATGCGCTATTGGACAGAGAGTCGTTATCGCCAGTGAGGTAAACTTTGCGATACTCGCCGCGTACCACGAAGTTGTAGCCAATGTAATAGTTAATGCCCACGCCGGTGTACTCGTAACGACTGTTGAAGCTATTGTTAGCGCCCACTTGTTGCTTTGTTTTTTCTTTCCATTCTTGCCAGCCATAACCTTTAGATATAAAAGGGGTAAACGACCAGCTTTTAATGGGTTCAATTAATAGGCTAGCGCCATAGGTGATGCCATCAATTTGGCTACCAAATATCTGTCCGTATTCGGCTTCTATACCGGCAAAGCTTAATAGTCGATAACCGGCCATAACCGTTGCTGTATCTGCGTTGCCTTGCTGGCCAAGGCTAAAGCCCACACGACCTTGCTGGGCTAAAAAGTCACCGTGTTTGGTATTAGGCAGTGCAGCAGGCAAGCCTGTTGGGGCCAATGTGCGGGCTAGACCTTCTTGTTTGACCCAGCCTTGGCGATTGCGACGGTCACTGACATAAAACCAATTAGTTCGACGACTGTGCACATAAACAGTCTCGCCTTTTTCCATAACATGGAAAATAGGATAACCACGGCCAGGGCCTGTATGAAGTTCGAGGTAGGTATCGATAACCGATAGCTGTACCGCTTCTTCATTGTTCAACATATCACCCGTAATCGTACGAGATGGTGTGGGGTCATCAGCATGCGAAGCATGGCTAATAACAAAGCAAATTAGGGGAATCCAACAGCGAAACATAGGCACTCGTCTGGTTAATGCTTCTTACAGCGTCAAAGAATGGCGATCATTGTACGCATATTCATGGGAACATCGTGCATAGTGATCACTTACCGAGTGTGACGTTCATCACTTTTAAGAAAATACAATCACGCTTACATTAAAAATAACGAATTTCTTACAAAAATATTTGTAACAGCCTCTCAGAATTTGAACCCGTAGCGATAATTAAATCCCTAAAAACCGGATAATGCCGCCCTTATTTCGATTCCGCTCAAGCTGGTTAAAAAACCATCAGAATGGCTATTTAGTGGAATTAGCGCGAAAGTTATTAATCACACCTCGGGTGTAGGACGTTTTATGTGTCGGTCAAAAATCAAGCAGTGGACCTTAGTCGTATTGGCATGCGTGTCAGTTAATGTGCTGGCGTCAGATCAGTCCATTGGTTTTGCTGCGAAAGCGAAGCAAGAGAGCGCCCAGCAGGCCTTGGCGACCGTTAGTAAGCTTTCAAAAGAGATTCAACAGCTTAAAGCCAGCGTGGTGGACTTAAATAAGGACCTGCGATTGATGGAAGAAGAGCTATTGTTCCCATCAAGTACTCAGGCCAGTGTATTTGTTTCGTTAGATAGTGGTGAGTTTTTCACACTAGAGAGCGTGAAACTTAAATTAGACGGCAAAATCATCGCCACTCACTTATATAGTGATAAGCAGCGGCAAGCGCTTGCTCGTGGTGGTATTCAGCGTTTACACATGACCAACCTGAATAACGGGCTGCATACGTTGTCAGTGTTCTTTACCGGTCTTGGGCCAAATGGCCGACCATACAAGCGTGCAACGGAGCTGGAGTTCACTAAGGGCAAAGGCAGTCAGTATATAGAGCTCGCGGTTATGGATGATTACGCCAAGCAAGAGCCAGTGTTTACCATTAAGCAATGGTAAGCAGGAGAATGAATATGATGCGCTTGCTTTTGCTGAGTTGTTTACTGTTGCCTTTAATGGCTGCGGCGAACACGGTTAAAGACTTAAAATACGGCACGATTTTGTTTGATTATTATCAGCAAAATTATTTTGCAGCTCTTATAGGTTATGAATATGCCAAGGCGACCAATGAGCTTGAAAAAAATGCGGATGACGCGCGTTTACTTCAAGGTGGTATGACCCTGTCCTATGGTTTGCCCGATCATGCGCAAATCATCTTCAATGACTTATTAAATACAAATGTAGACGAGGCCACAGCGAACAAGGCGTGGTACTACCTTGCAAAACTGTATTACCAAAAAGGTGAGATAGACGCAGCGGCACGCAATTTAGGTCGTATTCAAGGGCAGGTGCCGGGTGATATTGCTGAAGAATTTAATTACTTAGCTACCCTGATTAATATTCGTAACATGCACTTAGATACCGTTGAGCAAAGCCTATCAAAGGTCGCAAAAAACAGTGCATATGAGCCTTACCTTATTTTTAATTTGGCGATTACTCAGTTACGACATGACAAATTAGATGACAGTAAACGCAACCTGAAAAAGGTTGTGGATTACGCGCTGGTACACCCAGAAGAAGAATTTTCAGTGTTGGCCGATCGTGCAAAGCAAGCTCTTGCTCACATGGAAATTGAAAACGAAAACCTATTAGGCGCTTGGCAGTATTTACAAAATGTGCGTACAACAGGATTGTATAGTAACCGTGCTTTATTGAGTTACGGTTGGACAGCCATTAAGTTACAGCGTTTCTCTCAAGCGGTTCCTGCCTTAAAAGCATTGGATCGTCGTTCTATCAGTATTGCCGAAGTACAAGAAGCCAAAGTATTACTGGCCCACTTGTATGAGCAGCAAGGTGCAAGTCGCAGTGCATTAAAACAATATCTATTAGCAGAAAAAGCATTTGCCGGAGGTGTTGACTCTATTGCAAAAGCGCGTGCAGTGATTGCAGGTCAGCGTATACCTGAAGAGTTTGTGGTTAACCTTGAAGCCATGATGGACGAAACCGATTGGTACGGCAGTGAGCCAAGTTTAGATTACAACAAGCTTACTCCATTTTTGATTGAGCTTATGTCCAGTAACCCATTCCACAGTGTGATCAAAGAACTGCGAGATTTATATGCGCTACGTAACAATCTTAATTACTGGGGGCGTCAAGCATTAGAGCACCAGTTGATCATTCAATATCGCCAGCAAGGCTTAACCAGTAAAAGCATTGGCAGCTTTGTGTTCAAAGCACAAGAGAAGCAAGAGCGACTTGAAAATACAATCAGTGATTTACGTTTGCATACTATGACCCTTGATGTTGAAGAGCAAGAGCGTTTTACCGCATTGATTGAATCAACTGATCAAAGCTTTGCCTTCTTAGAAGATAAGTTGTCAAAAATAAAATCGATTAAAGAGCCTTACCGTCAATCAGAAGCCAATGTGCTTTTGGCTAAAAAGCTGCACAACCGCATTCAGAAAAAGCTGCAAGAGACTGATGGTCTTATTAGAAAATTAGAAAGAGTCATGCGTATCGTAGTGAACGCAGAACTCGATAACCATGAAGAACGTATGCGTTACTACTGGGCTCAGGCTCGTTTAGGTAAAGCACGTTTATACGATCAAACATTAAATAATATTGAAGATGACAAAATGAATAATACAGGAGAGCAACCATGAGGAGACCGAATCCGGTGAAAACGGGGTTAAAACTCGTTGCACTTTCAGTGGCCATTAGTTTGTCTGCCTGCAGCTCTCAAGGCACCATTGCTGATTTAGAAGGTGATGAGATCGAAACAGAAGCGGGGTTGAATTTTAATAATCTTGATCACGAGCAAGTTCGCAATGAATATCAGCAGCTTATTGACCTTGTGGATGATGAATATTTAAAGCAACAAATCCAACGCCGAATTGCGGGCGTGCATATGCTCGAAGGCGATGCTAATCAAGCCGATATGGCAACAGCACCCAAGCAGGGTTATTACCGTAATGCCATTGCTAGCTATGTTGATATTTTAGAAAAATACCCAAATAGCCCAGATAACGCTGAAGTGTTATATCAATTAGCAAAAGCGTACGACATGGAAGGGCAGACCAATAATGCGCGTCAGATGCTTGAACGCTTAGTGGATCGTCACCCGTATTTCACAGCTATTTCTGAAGCGTACTTCCGTTTAGGGGATATTTACTTTAGTCGTGACCTGTATGTCAAAGCAGAAAAAGCTTATCGCCAAACCACCATACAAGACTCAGGTAAGCTAACACTTAATGCACATTATATGTTGGGTTGGTCGTTATATAAGTTAGGCAACTATAACAAAGCACTCGACCATTTTGCGTTTGTGTTGGATAGCCTGTTAATTGCCGAATTAAATGGTCGTGCATTAACCGTGACTGAAAAACCATTGGTGCAAGATGCATTGCACAGTATGAGTTTGGCCTTGGTGAATTTAGGTGGTGCACAAGCCATTGGCGATATTAAATTGATCGAAGGTAAAGCTTACCAATGGCGCTTATATAATGAGTTGGCCGAATTTTATTTAGAAAAATCGCGTTACGATGATAGTGCTGCCACGTATCGTGAATTTATTAAGCTGAATCCAACGAATGCACGCACCAGTGATTTTCATAGCAAGCTCATTGCGGCTTATGTGAAAGGTGGTTTTCCTAAGTTAGTGCTTAAAGAGAAACAAGATTTTGTAAACCTTTATGGGCCAAAATCGCAATACATTGCTAAGCATGAAGCGCAGAAGGCTCAAGTGTTTTCACAACTTAAAGAATATTATGTTGAGCTAGCTGCTCACTTCCATAGTCAAGGTCAGCAAGCCCTTAAAAAAGCTAAGACTAGCAAAGAAGAGCACCTGAGCGAGCTGGCATCAACGTCACTCCTACAAGCGGCCGACTATTATGGTCGTTACCTTGAAGCGTTTCCTGATGATAAAAAAGTGGCAGAGCTTCGCTATAAAAAAGCAGATGCTCACTTTGAAAACAAACAATATGACCTAGCGGCAAAAGAATACGCCACCGTTGCTTATGTTGATAAAGATAAAAAGCTGGCGAATAAATCAGCGTATGCAAGCTTGATTGCTTACCGTAAGCATTCAGAAGTATTAGAGAAAGAAAGAGCATCCGCTGAAAAGCAAGAAGCATGGCGTCAACAGTCGGTTGATAGTATGTTGAAATTTGCCAATGTGTTTCATAAAGATAAACGAGCCATTGCTGTGTTGACCAATGCGGCGCAGGCTTTGTTTGCATTGAGCCAGTTTGATCGAGCTATTGATGTGGCCAATGGTCTGATTAAAAATAATAAGCAACTTAACCCAAGCTTAAAGCAAACGGCTTACGGTATTTTAGCGCACTCTTACTTCCAGAAGGGGGAGTATCAAATCGCGCAAAATCATTACACGACACAGCGTCGTATTCTGCTGAAACAAATGAAAGTGTCTAAGCAAAGCGATGAATATAAAGATATCAGTAATCAAATTGCTGCTTCTATTTATGAAAAAATCAGAAGCACATAAGTTGGCTAACAATAATCAGTTAGCTATTAATGAATTGTTGAGTGTTAAAAAACTTGCTCCTCAATCTAAGATTCGTGTGATTGCGCAATATGATGCTGTTTCACTCATGCTAGAAGAGAAACAGTGGAAAAATGCAATCAAAGAATTGAAGCAATTACAGACGCAATTTGCATCTCATGAGTTAGCCCCAGAGTTTCCTCGTAAGCTAGCGTTTGCCTATGAAAAAAGCGAACAATGGAAAAAAGCCGCACTGGCGTACACACAGTTATTTAACACGGATAAAGATCCGGTTGTGCGTCAAGACGCTTTATTCATCGCGGCAGGCCTTTACGAAAAGATTGGTCAGCTAGAGAAAGCGATTGTTTTCTACAAAGACTATGCGCACAAGTATGAAAAACCATTCTCTAATCGTATGGAAGCCCGTTATCACTTGGCAGACCTTTATGAAAAGACCAAGGATAAGAGTCGCAATTTATATTGGTTGCGTCGTGTGATAGCAGGCGATGCTGAAGCAGGCGCCGATCGAACTGACCGTAGTCAGTGGTTAGGTGCATGGGCAAGTGCTAAGTACGGTGATTATTTTGCTTGGGAGTTCAAGCGTCGCTCGCTACGTCTGCCAATCGATAAAAGCATGGCGAAGAAAAATGGCTACTTACAAGATGCAACGCTTCGCTATGAGCAAGCGGCGGCATACGGCATTTTAGAGTTCGTCAGCTTGTCTAATTTCAAAATGGCTGAGTTATACGAAACATTCAGTACTGAACTGAATAAAGCGCCAGTACCTAAAGGCTTATCGAAACAAGATACTGCCATGTATCAAAATATTATCGCGCAGCAAGCACAACCTTTTGCGGATTTAGCTGCCACCATACATCAAAATAATATTGAGCTTGGCTGGGATGGTCATTATAACGATTGGATTTCTAAAAGTTATGAGGCTATGAAGCGTTTGTCGCCAGTGCGTTTTGGTAAAGAAGAAGAATTAGCGAGGTACGGTGATGAAATTCGTTAAACAAATGGCTGTTATAGCCAGTGTGTTGGTGCTGTCAGCGTGTGCCAGTAAAGTGCAGATTCCGCTTGCGGGACAAAAAGTGGAATTAAAAGAAACGCAAAGCTTTATTCCTCAGCAAGCTTATGACGAGCAAGGTAAAGCCATTGTATATGAAGCAATGGAAAATCCTTATTTAGAGCTTAAGGGTAAAATTGATAAAGGTTCGGTGTTGTTATTCATCGAAGCTAAAAAAGCCATTCGCAGTAAAGACTATAAGACGGCCAAACAAAAGTTAGGCGTGATCACTAAAAAAGACACGTCATTGTCTGGTCCTTGGGTGCTTCTGGGTAATATTGCCGTTGAGAAGAAAGAATATACGCTTGCGCAAGATCACTATAAACAAGCGCTTAAAATTACACCGGATAACATTAATGCCTATATCGCATTAGCTCGATTGCAGCGTTTGATGGGGGAGTTTGGTGTTGCGCAAAATACATTGGCGCAAGTGCTTGGCATTTGGAAAGATTGCCCAGAGGCTCATTTGAATTTAGGCATCTTGTATGACCTATATTTAAATCAGCCGAAAAAAGCACAGCAGCACATAGAAACGTATTTGTTTTTGAATGACTATAAAGATCAAAAAGCCATTGCCTGGTATAACGAAATTCAAAGTCGTACTGGGATTGAGAAAAGTTTCATTGATCCTAAGCAAAAGGCAAATCCAGCAACATTAATGAGCCGCTCAGAGGGTTAACATATGAAGCAATTACTTTTTTTGTTTAGCGTGTTGATGGTTTTGAGCGCACAAGCAGATGAGCCCATTAAACTTGAGAGCCAGTTTGTAGGGGATAAAGAACAGCCTGCCGTGAGTTATTTTATGTCATGGCAAGGCCCAGGTGGCAACGAAAATTTATATCGTAAAGAAGAAGATAAATACGAAAAAAACATAGATACGGTGGACCGTGACGTAATGCTGCGTTCTATGCGGATCTATGACGAAATGAATTTAGAAGGCAACTAGCGCTAAACAATTTAGTGCTCACAAAAATTTTATATAGCAGACACTCTGCTTAATAATTAAAAACAGACAGTTATACTTACAGGTAAAAGGTTATGGACTTTTTTTCATCAATAGCAAAATTCTTTCAAGACGGTGGTTTATTTATTTATCCTATCGCCTTGGTATTGGCCATTGGCGTGGCTATCACGGTTGAACGCTGGCGTTTTCTTAATGGCGAGAAGAGCCGTAACCTAAAAGCATTTGATGACTTTTTACCGTTACTGCGCACCGATGATCACGAAAAAATGACGTTATTCACTCGTGATAACAATGCGCCGGTTTCTCGCATGATTGGTTGTGGTTTAGATATGATGAAAGTCACTAAGCAACGCGCTGATGTTGAACAAGCCATGAGTGAAGGCATGATGGAAGCTGTGCCGCGTTTAGAGCAGCGCACCGGTTATTTAGCCGTACTAGCCAACGTTGCAACTCTGTTGGGTCTATTAGGTACGATTATTGGTCTGATTGCTGCGTTTACCGCGGTGGCGAATGCTGACCCTGCTGAGAAATCAAAGCTACTGTCACTGTCTATTTCGGTTGCGATGAACACAACCGCTTTTGGTCTGATTGCGGCCATTCCATTATTGATTAGTCATGCCATTTTAACGAATAAAACCAACGCGATTATCGGCAGTATTGAAATGGCGGGTGTGAAGTTTTTAAATGTGATGACGCTTAATCGTGCGATTCAAGCCGGTTTGTCTAAGGATTAATCATCCACGTTGACTGGGGTTGAATCATGAGTTTTAAAATTAAACGTCAAAGTACAGACGACGCCGATATCGACGTTACCAGCTTCATGAATTTAATGATTGTATTGGTACCTGTGCTTTTGATGAGCATGACATTTACAAAGATTACAGTGATGGAAATTAACCTGCCGGAATTGTCTGGTGGTTCGAGTGCCACGTCTCTTGAACAGTCGCAACTAGAAGTTGTTGTGCGCAAGAGTGGCATAGATGTATTTTTTCCAACGGGTTCTTTAGTGAAAAATATTCCACTGCTTGAAAACAAGCAGCAAGATTTTCAAACATTGGCTTTGGTTTTAAAAGAGATCAAAAATAGAGTAAGTGACAAAAAAGATGCGTTAATTTTGTCATCCAGTGATTTGGAATACCAAACATTGATTACCACAATGGATACGGTGAAGTCGTATCAAACGGTTGTGGCTGCTAGCTTAGCTGAGGTTGAATTGTTTCCGCAAATCTCCCTTGGCGACGCCAGTAAGAAATAGGAGGCGATATGGCATTTCAAGGTACCGTATTAGACCGCCGAGATACCCAAAAGAAAGTAGCGGGCTTAAACCTAGTGTCGTTGATGGATATTTTTACCATTTTGGTATTCTTTCTATTAATGAACAGTGGCGACAGTCAAGAGATTGAAAAGGCGACTTTTATCACGCTGCCAGATTCGCAAGCGACGGGTTCATTTCAGAATGATTTATTGATTACCATTGGTGATAATTACATCAGCGTAGGTGATGAGGATGTAGTCGATGTTAAAGCGGTTGAGCAGGCAAATGGTAAAGCCATTGAGGCGTTGGCCGAAGTGTTGAAGCAGCTTGCAACGGATAAAGGCGAATTGACCGACTTTGAAAAGAAAAATGGCCGCTCTGTCACCATTATGGGTGATCAGGATGTGTCGTATTTAATTTTGAAAGGTGTGATGGCCACGTGCAGTCAAGAAAACTTCCGTGATATCGCCCTAGCGGTTAATCAGGTGGTTGGTAGTGCATTAACAAGTGGAGGTCCGCCATGAGTGTTGCCACACTGAATAATGAGATGAACGGCGTTGGCCTAGATCATTTAGCCCTGGATATGGTGTTGCCTTGGCATGAACAAGCTGAGCAGCAGGAAAGATTTAAGCGCTTAGTGAAGCGGATAATGATCCCTATCTTTGCGTTTATGTTTATCATGTCAATCATGCCGCACTTTTTTTCGGAAGAAGAAGTCGAAGAAAAAATTGTGACGAAGGTGATTTTAGAAGCACCTAAAATCATAGATACGCCACCACCGCCATCACCTCCAACAGAAGTGAAAGAGCAAAAGACACAGAACGTTAAAAAGGACGCAAAACCAAAAGAGGGCGCGAACACCAGCTTGCAAAATATGGAAGCGCTTTCTAAGCAGCTTAGTTCATTGCGCAACTCGGTTTCTAAGTCCACGATGCAGAAAAAGAACGTGACGGTGTCTAATAGCGGTAAAGTGCAACAAAGCAGTCGCTCTCGCTTGGGCCAGAGCAACATGAACAGCTCTAGTGGTGGCCTAAAGGCCAGTGACATTACCGTGAATGCAAAAGGTGCTGCAATGGTCGGTCACGTCTCTGGTGATATAGAAAGCCCGTTAATGGATATTCCATTACCAGATGCGGCTGAATATCATTATGACCCGAAAAAAGACAGTAAGCGTGATATGCAAAGTATCCGTCGAACGTTAGAGCGTTATAAAGGTGCTGTTTATTCTTTGTACACTAAAGCGTTGCGTCATAACCCAGATTTGGGTGGCCGCTTTATCTTTGAATTTGTGATTTTACCTAATGGTAATATTGAAAAATTGAAGCTTAAAAGCAGTGAGTTAAACCATTCAAAATTAGAGCAACAGATGTTGCAAAAAATTAGTGGTATTAACTTTGGCCAAGAAGATGTGAGCCCAACAGCGGTTCAATATACCTTCAGTTTCTTGCCTTCCTAGGTGTTTTTATTGCCTTATTTAGCCTGAAAAACGTACTGTTTTTCAGGCTAAATAGCTCCTATTTATTGTCTGTTTGATCCTTTTCTGCGCTGATTGTTAAACAATCAATTTTGATAGTAAAAGATTAGTAAACACTCACCCTCACTTATATTCACATCGTAGATTTGAACTCGGTCACGTTTTGTAATGTTGCGTATCTAATTGTAAATGTTTATATGAATTATTGTGACCGTATGCCGTTTCTATAGCCGAACTGATGCGAAAATAGGGACATGTTAAAAGGGGAGTTAAACTCATGTCGTACTTGAGTTTTGTACAGAAAAAAATATTTATGCCGCTGGCGATCGCAAGTCTTGTGACAGCCTGTGGTGAAGAGCTGCAAACGGGGGATGAAAGTGGTCAAGAAGCGGCCATTGCTTCGTCGACGCCTTTTGCGTATGTGTCTCGAGATATCGCATCACAACAGCAAGCGTTAGCACTGAATGAAAGCGATGCATTTCAGCCAGGTGCTCAACTGTATGTGCGCGACAGCATCAGCAGTAACGCAGTTGAAAAAGACATTCTTGCTCAATTGTTCTTAGGTGTGGAATACGATGTTAAAGATTTAAACGTATCCAGTGATGGTCTTTACCTGGTGTTCAGTGCGCGCACGAACAACATTGAAGACACTTGGAACCTATACGAATACGAATTCAAAGCCGGCACAGTCCATCGCATTATCGAATCACTTGATCAAGCCAATGCCGGTAACGACAGTGACCCAACGTATACCAACGATGGTCAGATTGTTTTTACCTCTGATCGTAATGGTTTACAAACCCGCGCGCTGTTCAGTATGGACCGCGATGGCGAATCCCTTGAGCGTGTACCGACCGAAAACCAAACCAGTGATTTCAGGGCGACGACATTAAAAGATGGTCACATGGTGTTCATGCGAGTGGAAACCGGCACTAGTAACCTAACAGCCGGTGCCAGTGTACAACCGGCTGCTCAGATGTTTCGCAGTGCGCCTAATGGTGAAAATAGTACCCCTCTATTTGATACATTATTTGTAAATGACAAAGAAAGTAACTTAACGGATTTGGTTTTCAGTGATGTGATTCAAGGTGGTGATGGCCATTTATTCAGCATTGTTAAAAACAAAGCCAACCCAATGCTGGGCGGTCAAATTGTTAAATTAGTCGGACCCAAATCAACCACTGAAAACGGCCCGGTCTATGAGTTCTTAAAAACGCAGCCACTTAACGGCGGCGACATTAAATTAAGCGCTGATGCGGTTGAAACAAACGGTTGGAGCAGTGCGTTTTGGCCATACCGTGACGGTACGGATCGCTTGTTGGTGAGCTGGTCGCAGTGCATGAAGTCAGACAATGGCGTATACCGTTTATGTAAAGAAACCGATGATTTGAGCGGTGTGAATTCACGTTATGGTATTTGGGTATACGATCCTAAAAACAATACCCGTATGCCCGTTCTACAAGCACGTGAAAATCGTGTGTATACCGACATTGCATTAGCCTATCCAAATCTTGGTGATAACTTAGAATTTGATGAGACGGTTGAGAAGCCTAAGCCAGTTGATCCAGATCCAACCGATCCAACAGATCCAACTGATCCAACAGATCCAACAGATCCAACAGATCCAACAGATCCAACAGATCCAACAGATCCAACAGATCCAACAGATCCAACTGATCCAGCAGATCCAACAGATCCAACAGATCCAACTGATCCAACCGATCCGACTGATCCAGTAGATCCAGTAGATCCAGTAGATCCAACAGATCCGACTGATCCAGTAGATCCAGTAGATCCAGTAGATCCAGTAGATCCAGTAGATCCGACTGATCCAACTGATCCAACTGATCCGACTGATCCGACTGATCCAACTGATCCAACTGATCCGACTGATCCAACCGATCCAACCGATCCAACCGATCCAACCGATCCAACCGATCCAACCGATCCAACCGATCCAACCGATCCAACCGATCCAACCGATCCTACCGATCCGACTGATCCTGTGAATAGTGCGCCTATCGCCAATGCGGGTTTGGATGTGCTAGGTCAGCAGGTTGGTGTGAGTGTTATGCTTGACGGTAGTGCCAGTTCAGATGCTGATGGTGATGCTTTGACCTATAGCTGGAGAGTGATCAGCTCACCAGTAGAAGGTAACGTTAATATCATAACGGATGCCACGGCTGAGCAGCCTAGTTTGACATTGTTAGAGAAAGGCTTTTATGTCATTGAGTTAACGGTGAATGACGGTAAGAGTGTTAGTGAATCTGACACTGTAATGATTGAAGCTGTTGTTGATGGACAGGTTTGTGAGTCAGGCAAAAAGCTATCTGTTTGGTCGGCGATTGAAAGTGTAAACAACCCAAATAAACTAATCAAAGATGCGTTTTTAGGTAATATTACTTCATTCCAAGGCGCGAATACGCCAGATGCGAGTTATGACTACTATAGTGCTTCAGCGCACCCAACGTTCTTAGGCGATGAGTTTAATGATGCGCTTCCACAGCCGAAGGATAGCTCAGCTCATATCTTCTTTTATGAGTCAAAAGCCGATCATGCAGCGCTTGGATATAGCGGTAACGATGCGATTAAAACCCGTGGGCAGATTGATAGCGGTGACCTTTTCCTATACTTCTTCTTTAACAAAGACGCAGCCGGGCAAAGTGATAATAAGGTGTATTTTGAGGTGTTCACTGATAATAACCTTAATGAAGCCGGTGTTTCAGTTGACCAAGTGATTCTATCTGATGACGGTCATGAGTTGAATACAGTTGATGCTGATGCATCGCGTCAACATTATATTGGTGATTACCAGTATTGGTATAACACAGATGGTGGTGTGATTGGTCCGTTCCGTGGCGAAGAATTCACGATCGCTGTGCGTGCTACATCGCAAAGCCCTGTAGGTGAAGACTTAACGGGAGCTAGCTTCTTCTCTCGAGAAGGAACTGAGTATAACTTCTTCAAAGATCCTAAAATTACGTCATTTATCATTACCTATAAAGAAGAGGTTATCTGTGGCCCGGTCGATCCGACAGACCCAGTAGACCCTACAGACCCAGTAGATCCAGTTGACCCGGTAGATCAAATTAACCCTGCGTTATTATCATCTGCTGTGCGCACCGATGAAGATGCTCAAATTGGCTTGGCGCTGACTCAAATTAAGGCATCGGACAGCGCTGCGGTAATGAGCGATATGATCTTTACGAAAGTGCCTGCTGGTGCCGTACTGAGTGCTGGTACTAAAAACGTAGACGGCAGTTGGGCGGTCCCGCTGGCTGATGTTGCAAGCTTAAAGGTTACACCGACTGTAAATAGTGGTGAAGACTTCTCTATGTTGACATCACTCAGTGTTGAGTTAAATGGCGTAAAGCAAGTATTTACTGGGCAGGTTGATGTGGTTGTTAATGCAGTTGCGGACGCACCACTATTAAAAGCTGCTCTAAAAGAAGGAACTCAAATACCAGCGGTTGCAGAGCAAGCTTTAGATATCTTCATTGATGCTGATTTGGTTGACCTTGATGACTCTGAAGTACTGAGCAGTCTTAAAATTAGCGATGTGCCTTTAGGTTCTATTGTAAGTAACGCTGTACTCAATATGGACGGTAGCTGGTCATTGATTAATACAAATGACAGAGCACTAACGATTACGTTGAGTGAGCATACGATTGCGAGTTTCACCTTAGCTATCGAAGCCAATACGCTTGATACCGACCCTAATACTAAGAAGCAGACACGCGCCAGTGCTCGTACCTCTTTAAGTGTTGAAGTAATGAAAGTGCCTGATTTACCTAGCTGTGATTACAATGTAGATGACGATACGTATCCAAACTGTGAGCCACCGGTTTGTGATAATGATCCTGCTACTGCATTAAAAGATTGCCGCCCAGCGACTGAAGTTCCAGTAGCAGGCCAATGCTATGGTCAAGGTTATTGGAAAACACACAGCCGTTATGCGCTGAATGAATACCAAAGAACAGATTGGCCAGAAGGTTTAAATCTTGAAGACGAAGATAATTTAATTTGTGATGTTCGTTGGGTTGATTTGATTAACCAAAGTGAATCTTCGGCTGATAGCTGGACGCAGTTAGGCTTTCAGTGGATGGCTGCTCGATTAAATATGGCAAATGGCGCGATGCAGAACTTAACGCGTTCGCAGCAGCAAGCGCTTCAGCAGAAAGTGTTTCAGGGTGATGTTTACATGAACCAGTGTGTCATTACGAGTCAAGACAACGGTGATGTTGAAACGCTTAAAGGTGTGCTGGAAAGCTTTAACAATACACCTGACTGTCAATACGTTGAGCCGTGTACCGTGAATTGTGATGATAGCGTAAAAGGAGGTCATATTGATGTGGATACTGATAGCCCATATGGTCCGAACTATGGTCATAGAGCCGACGGTCTAGGCGGTGATACGGATGTGCACGAGCATAAGTATGATGACGATGTTGATCGTAACTATGTAGACTTTTTTGATATTGCAGGTGGCTCAAGAACCCGTCTAAATAATGTTGATGACGTGTATTACACGCACCCATCACAAGAGTTTATCGTGTTGGTGGCCAATGCTGATTTATCACCGGGTGCGACGATTACGATTGGTGATAAGCATTGGAATATGGTGAAGTACCAAAAAATGATTCATCAAAAACTGGCCGCTTGGGATGGTGTGTCTGAGTTGTTAGATGATGATGGTGATTCACTTGTGTTCACCACAAACAAAATAAAGGCAACCGGTACATTGCGTCAGAGCTTTAATGATTTGGCCATTGTTGAGGGTGGATTGCACCCAACCGAAACCGATTGTATTCGTGGTACAAGACGCAGTAATGGTCGTTATATCAATAATAACGGTCGCTGGAGAAACGGTGCATTAACCATGCAACTTGTGAAACGTGAATTGTTTGATGGCTCACGTAACCCAGTGACTCAATTAACGCTGCAACAGCCAGACGACTTTAAGAGTTTTATTATCTTGGCCGATGGTTCACTTGTGCAGTTGATTGATCGTGGTGTTAAGTACTCTGGTTTGTTGGTTAAAAACAACAGCGAGTTCTTATACGAGTCTGCACTTTTCTGGCACTTTGATCAGGCGGGCGCAACATGTTACGGCGATCACGACTGGTGGGAAAAAGTACAAATTGCCATTCAAAACGCGATTGATAAAAACTTATAACGGGCTTTTTAGGTGTTGATAATTTTATTTTGTAGCACCTTAATTTAGCTTTTTAGATACATGAAACCCGCAATAAAGTGACATTTTTTTGTTACGTTATTGCGGGTTTTTGTCTTTCTATTGGCTTAGTTTTGATGCCGTTGTGCCCAGTATTACGGGTGTTAGTGATTGTTTACATTTGTGTATGTTCCGTATCTAGATTTGAACTCAGTCACGTTCTGTAACATTTTTTATCTAATTCTAAATACTTAGAAACATTATTGTGACCGTATACCGTTTCTGTAACTCAACTAGTGCCAAAATAAGCACATGATAAAAGGGGAGTTGAACTCATGTCTTGCTTGAGTTTTGTACAGAAAAAAATATTTATGCCGCTGGCGATCGCAAGTCTTGTGACAGCCTGTGGTGAAGAGCTGCAAACGGGGGATGAAAGTGGTCAAGAAGCGGCCATTGCTTCGTCGACGCCTTTTGCGTATGTGTCTCGAGATATCGCATCACAACAGCAAGCGTTAGCACTGAATGAAAGCGATGCATTTCAGCCAGGTGCTCAACTGTATGTGCGCGACAGCATCAGCAGTAACGCAGTTGAAAAAGACATTCTTGCTCAATTGTTCTTAGGTGTGGAATACGATGTTAAAGATTTAAACGTATCCAGTGATGGTCTTTACCTGGTGTTCAGTGCGCGCACGAACAACATTGAAGACACTTGGAACCTATACGAATACGAATTCAAAGCCGGCACAGTCCATCGCATTATCGAATCACTTGATCAAGCCAATGCCGGTAACGACAGTGACCCAACGTATACCAACGATGGTCAGATCGTTTTTACCTCTGATCGTAATGGTTTACAAACCCGCGCGCTGTTCAGTATGGACCGCGATGGCGAATCCCTTGAGCGTGTACCGACCGAAAACCAAACCAGTGATTTCAGGGCGACGACATTAAAAGATGGTCACATGGTGTTCATGCGAGTGGAAACCGGCACTAGTAACCTAACAGCCGGTGCCAGTGTACAACCGGCTGCTCAGATGTTTCGCAGTGCGCCTAATGGTGAAAATAGTACCCCTCTATTTGATACATTATTTGTAAATGACAAAGAAAGTAACTTAACGGATTTGGTTTTCAGTGATGTGATTCAAGGTGGTGATGGCCATTTATTCAGCATTGTTAAAAACAAAGCCAACCCAATGCTGGGCGGTCAAATTGTTAAATTAGTCGGACCCAAATCAACCACTGAAAACGGCCCGGTCTATGAGTTCTTAAAAACGCAGCCACTTAACGGCGGCGACATTAAATTAAGCGCTGATGCGGTTGAAACAAACGGTTGGAGCAGTGCGTTTTGGCCATACCGTGACGGTACGGATCGCTTGTTGGTGAGCTGGTCGCAGTGCATGAAGTCAGACAATGGCGTATACCGTTTATGTAAAGAAACCGATGATTTGAGCGGTGTGAATTCACGTTATGGTATTTGGGTATACGATCCTAAAAACAATACCCGTATGCCCGTTCTACAAGCACGTGAAAATCGTGTGTATACCGACATTGCATTAGCCTATCCAAATCTTGGTGATAACTTAGAATTTGATGAGACGGTTGAGAAGCCTAAGCCAGTTGATCCAGATCCAACCGATCCAACAGATCCAACTGATCCAACAGATCCAACAGATCCAACAGATCCAACAGATCCAACAGATCCAACAGATCCAACAGATCCAACAGATCCAACTGATCCAGCAGATCCAACAGATCCAACAGATCCAACTGATCCAACCGATCCGACTGATCCAGTAGATCCAGTAGATCCAGTAGATCCAGTAGATCCAACAGATCCGACTGATCCAGTAGATCCAGTAGATCCAACAGATCCGACTGATCCAGTAGATCCAACAGATCCAACAGATCCAACAGATCCAACAGATCCAACAGATCCGACTGATCCGACTGATCCAACTGATCCAACTGATCCGACTGATCCGACTGATCCGACTGATCCGACTGATCCAGTTGACCCTGAAACATTAGGTGCGTCAGTGAATGCAACTTGCTTCAACTAATGAAGATGTTATTGCTGCACTTAATATTGACCTTGCGCCATTCCAAGAGTGGATTGATGCTGGAATCATGGGTGCCGTTAAAATTAGCAATGCGCCTATCGGTGCTCAGTTTAGTGCCGGCGAGAATCAAGGTGATGGCACTTGGGTCATGACGCCAGCCCAATTAACCGGTTTAACATTTACACCTGTATTGCACAGCGGTAATGATGTTGCGATGACAACATCGGTGACCTTTACCAAAGGTGATGTAACGAAAACTCGCGCGGGTGCTTTAAGCATCACAGTGAATGCAGCTGCCGATAAGCCAACGCTCAACGCGTCACTTGAAGATGCCCATGCACTGATTAACCAAGCTCAGAAAGGTGAAAACAAAACATTGGGTGAGCTTAAGGCCAATAAAGTATCAAATGGCACTAAAGGTAATGATTATTTCATTATCACTGGCGCGCAAGTCAATGCTGGCAGTGTGTCGATGGGTGAGGGCAATGATAGTGTCAGTGTTTTAGGTTGGGGTAATGCAAAAAACACCTCGATTACCGGTGACGCAGGCAACAACACATTGATCATTGCATCGCAGATTATTGATCAACACATCGCTCAAGGCACCGGTTCTGGTACTGTTAAATTTAAGTCAGGCGGTTCATTGGTGTATAACAATTTCCAATCGGTTGCACATACTGATGGCGACGTTATTTCTGGCTCTCAAGTTATTATTAATTTGACGGCTGGTTTGGTGGATACAGATGGCTCAGAGAAAATTGAAAGTATCACGTTAAACAATCTACCTTTAGGTGCCATTGTTAATAATGCCGTAATGAATTCAGACTTGTCATGGACACTATCAGATACCAGTGCATCACAAGCGATTATTACACTTGATAAAGCGCTGGCTGCAGACTTTACCTTAAACGTAATTGCTAAAGTGCAAGATACCGATACCGACAATAACGCCATTACTACTGCCACGAAAAAAGTAAACGTAGATGTGACGTTAATTGAAGAGCCATTACCGGCTGAGCCAGATGCCGTGGTAGCCACTGTTCATATTCGTTCTGTTTATGATCTAAACGGTGTTGACATGAGTGCACAAGGTTTAGCCGCGAACCCAATGGCATTGCCAATGGATCAACGCAGTGAACGCTTTGTTCGTGTTTACACTCAAAACGTTGACGAGCAATTGGTTCTTAATGGATACGCGCCGATTCAACCTGATGGCTCTGTTATGTTTCAGATCCCGGCTAATACGCGTTACACCTTTGAAGTGGTAAATAAGCAAGGTAAAGCGTTGAATAACGAATCTGGTCAAATGGCAGCAAGCGAATTTCCTTACACTTATATGCAACGCTACGCTGGTTGGTTGCAAGCGGCAGAAGAAGAGCAACAGGAATTTAATGGCTTTAACGTTAATAGCACCAAATCATCGGTTAATGCTGGCGCAACCCAGTTAGGTACGTTCGCTAATACGTCAGGTGAAATTGAAGCGCAGGCGTTGGGTCAAACTATGGCTCAAGCATTATTTGCTGATGCGGGTTACGTCGGTGAGCTAATGCCGACCATGACTTACAATGATTACTGGACACCAGACAGTGCAACTGCAAACGAGTCAATTTCTCTTGGCTATGATGCACTTACCACACAAACACCGACTAATGCAGCATGTGAGCAGAATCCTGCAACAGATTGTGTCGCCAGTATTTCTTACGAGCAGCACATCAAACCATTGTGGAATAACGTGACACGCAATGAAGCCGGTAACAGTTGTGTTGACTGTCATGATAATCGTGGTTTTACGAGTTTAGATTTAAGTGACTTTAGTTCACAGCCGGAAGGCTTAGCGTCTTATAATGCGCTGTTTGATAATAATCGTACTTACATGTACTTAGCGTCTACCTTTAGCGAAGTAAGCGACAGTCACTGCCGTCGTTATGTTGAAGCGCCGTTTGTTATGCAGCCAGAAAACGATTGCTTTAGCTGTTACGGTCAGTCATTGATGAATCCTTTAGGTGCCATTAGCAGTGCAAACTTCTTTGATGTGTTTGCACAAGATAGCGATCACAAGCACTGGGTTTTCCGTCCAGTTGAAGTAGAAGTGGCTAAACAAAATGTATGGGAACAACATAAAAATATGCTAACGCCACAAGAGCGTAAGTTAATTGCTGAATGGTTAGATATGGGGTCACCCAAGTAAAAAATTAAAATAATAGCGGTCTAACTTTAGCCCCGTTAATCTTTGATTAACGGGGCTTTTTTTATGGTGATTGTTTTAGGCGGCTAGTTCATCGATTTTAATTGTGGCTTGTACTGGCAGTAAAATTGGAACATAGCGCTGAATGTGTTTGGGTGTTTTTTCTCAAATAATTCCCATTGGTCTAGATTGTCTAGCGCACAATCAGAGCCAATAAATTGTTTAAATGACTCTTTTAGTTGCGTATCCAGGTTAGAGAACCCCAAAAACATCAACTGATGTGTGTCGCATAATGCTTTAATCGATTTTGGTGTAAAGCCTACTTCATATTCATGCAGTAATAAATCCACCACGCCGCTCATGCTGTAAAAATCATCAGATTCGGTAATTAGATGTTTATCTTCGATTTTGTCATCAGCAAAGATAGCATGGCGTAATATTCGAATGTCTTGCTCATTTTTTTCGATGCCGCCGTGTTTATAGGCTTTACGAATTTGATAAACCGGTTTACGAGCCCGTTTGCTGTATAGCGATAATTTTAAAAAGCCATTTGGCTTTAGGCTGCACAGTAAACCATTTAATGCCGTCTTATAATCTTGAATGTGATGCAAAACACCTGAGCACTCTACAATATCAAATGGTTTGTCTAGTTTTGAAAGCTTGGTTAAATCGGCTAAATGAAATTCAATATTTTCAATGTCTAATTCAGCGGATTTTTTATACGCATAGCTTAAACTGGTTTCGCTAATATCTAAGGCTGTTACATGGGTGTTGTAAAAGTATTTTGCAACATTCAGTGCATGACGACCTGTACCACAGCCTGCCACTAAAATATTTAATGGTTGCGATAAAATAGACGTCGGCACGTTAATCCATGGAAACTCATGCTGAAGTGCCCGACCATAATTCGTGACATTTTTATTGTCTAAAAACTGCCATCTTGGATAAGGGAAGCGTTCATATTGTGTTTTAACTTCGTGGGGATTGCCTTCTGATATCGAAGTCATTGCATTAAATTCGAAATGTTGTTCATGCAGTAAGCGATCATGCGCCACTTTTATATCAAAACTAATAGCAGGCCAGCTACTATTATCAAAATCGAATAAAATTTTATGGTTGTCTATGGTGTACCAAGATTCATACATGGCAAACAGCATGAGTGCACCAGATATATCAGTGGGTGTGCAGCCCGATTGTGTTAATGATTGTTCAATCATGGTTTTAAGCGTTAACACCATTGAACGCTCAGCTTCTGTGTAAGGCATTAAGAATTCATTGTTCAATGCATATTGGCATAAGGCTTCACATAACGGCACATACTGATTAATTAAGCGGCCTTTTTTACTGGCATGGGCCAATAATTCTTGGCGCAGCGCAATAATTAGCTTCTCAAGTAACTCATTTTTAATAATAGTATTTTGTAACGTTTTCAATAATAAAATAGAGTTAGCCATATCATTAAATGAAGAGGCGCTGCCTTGATTGTTCAATTTGAACTTGTAAATTAAAACGCTGCAGCATAAATGAGAGAGCTGATTCAAATTGAGATCGTCCCAATTTAAATAACTAATTAAATCTTGTTCAAGTTCTGGATCATAATAATCGGCTACTAATCCCTGTGCACTGTGTAGTAGGCGGCTACGAATTTGTACATCTTGGGCGTTTGTTTTGACCAGTTGCCTGTATAACTGAAAAGCCTCAACTTTTCGTCCCTGCTCAACCAAGGTGTAAGCCAAGCTTACTTCTGCGCGCGTTTGATTCGGCGCCAGTGCAATGGCTTGCTTAAATGCTTGTTCGGCTTCATTAAAATCATGTAAAGCGAGTGCAACGTGACCGGCACTGTACCAGTAGCCCGCATTTTGAGGGTGTTCGGTTAAGGCTTGTTCGATAGCGTGATGCGCTTTTTCGAATTGACCGGATTCCAGCTCAATCCTTGTTAAAAGATTAAGACTATCACCATCCAGCGGTGCGATATCCAGTGCTTGCATGATAAAAGATTTGGCACCTTTTAATGCTTGTTGACGCACCTTGTGATCATGATGGTTTTGGGTTTCATCAAATAACAAAAACGTCTGCTTTTTAAGCTCATTAATTAAGCTTAATTTTTTGCGACTGAGCTTGTCCTGTTTTGGATTTGCACTGTTGCTAAGAGCCATGGGTAAATCCTTTCGCTACGATAACAGCGATTGCTATGATATTTCCTTATAAGCACACCCTGTGCCATGAAAAATATTGCTTATATTTCAATTGGTTAGGTGTTTTATGTGTGGACTCGATCCGTTTTAAAGGGGCAGAGGCTTGCCGCTTTTAGTGGGAAATCGTACCGCTGTGGCGTAGTGTTACTATGCCAAATCAATCTATTTTAAATAATTATTAAAGATATTCAGACAAAGGCCGTTTACCTTTATGTAGTAATTGAGGGGTATGAGTATGTATACAAAAGGCGCAAAGGAATACAGTCAAGTTAGCTTGCAAACAGAAGTGATGGAAGCTGATCCACACAAGCTAATTCAACTATTACTTGAAGGGGCACTTACTCGGCTTTCTATGGCAAAAACCTACATAGAAAAGAAAGATTATGCGGCAAAAAATGAAAAAATTGGACGTGCAATCGATATTATTTGTGCGCTTCAAGAGTCACTGGATCATGAAAGGGGTGGTGAAATCAGTGCTAACCTGGAACGCCTGTATGATTATATGGCACGTCGCTTATTTGAAGCGAATACTAAAAACGACGCCGTGATCATAAATGAGGTTATGGAACTGTTGTCCGAGGTGAAAACCGGCTGGGAGGGCATTCGTGCAAGCTATGAAGAGATTAAAGGTCAAGGCAAATTGCAGCCAGCACCTGAGCAAAATCACTTGTCAGTCTAGTTAGTACTCGCCAATATTTTAAGAAGGGCCGTCAAGGCCTTTTTTATTATAGCCCCCGTATTATATGGGCTATAGGAATTAAACAGTTAAAAAACAACTAACTAGCTAGAAAAATATTTTGAACCTATTGAAGAAAATGGTTTACAGATCTCATTTTTTTTGACACTAATAAGCTAATGCAAGGTAAATGACAAAATATCATTTACTTTGCTTATAAATAATAACAATAAAATTTTATCGTCATTTATTTGACCGCAACGTCCTCATCAACTTAACTAGAAGAAACTAGTCAAATTAACGACGAGTTTGTGACCAAATGAAGTCAATAAAAACTGGGGTAAAGGTGCACCATGTGGCGAGAAATTAAAGTCCTGTTGGTGGATGATAACGAGCAACGTCAACATGACATGCAAGTATTGCTTGATTTTTTAGGTGAAGAGTCATTTAGCAGCAAAACATCGAATTGGCGCGATGTTGCAATTAGTAATGGCGATGTCTCTAATATTGTTGCCTTCATAATTGGCAGCTCTGAAAAGACATCATTAGATACGTTACTCAAAGAAATAAATGAATGGGACAAAGGCATGCCCATGATTTATGTGGGTGATGAGGAGCTTCCTTCCGATTTACCCGATGATGTACGCCGTTCTATTATTGCTCATGTGAGCATGCCCCCCAGTTACAATAAACTTTTAGATAGTTTGCACCGAGCACAAATTTACCGTGAACATTTTGCTCATAATCGCGTTCGTGGTGAACGCCGCCCTGTTCAATTATTTCGCTCATTGGTAGGAACCAGTCGCCAAATTCAATATGTGCGAGAATTAATGCATCAAGTGGCTGATAAGAGTGTAACGGTTTTAATTACAGGTGAAAGCGGTACAGGTAAGGAAGTGGTTGCGCGCAATTTACATTATCACAGTGGTCGTCGTGATGGCCCCTTTGTTCCAGTTAACTGTGGCGCTATCCCAAATGAATTAATAGAAAGCGAATTGTTTGGTCATGAGAAAGGCGCATTCACAGGGGCCATTACATCTCGCAGTGGTCGTTTTGAAATGGCTGAAGGCGGTACGCTTTTCTTAGATGAAATAGGTGATTTACCGCTCAATATGCAAGTAAAGTTATTACGAGTTTTACAAGAGCGTACCTATGAGCGTGTTGGCGGTACTAAAACATTACAAACAGATGTACGTATTATCGCAGCAACGCATAAAAATCTTGAAGCCATGGTCGCAGATGAAACCTTCCGTGAAGATTTATATTATCGACTAAACGTTTTTCCGGTCGAAGTACCCGCGTTACGTGATCGTCGTGAAGATATCCCGCTTTTGTTAAACGAATTAATCTCTCGTATGGAAAATGAAAAACGCGGTTCTATTCGTTTTAATAGTGCTGCGATCATGTCCCTGTGTCGGCATGATTGGCATGGAAACGTACGCGAACTGGCCAACTTAGTTGAACGCTTAGCGATCTTACATCCTTATGGTGTGATTGGTGTACCAGAACTGCCGAAAAAATTCCGCCATGTTGATGAAGGTGACGAAGATGAAAGTCGCATGCAAGAACCGGTTATGCTTCCTAGCGAACCAGGTCTTGTTGGGTTAGATACTCCTGCATTGTTACCGGTAAACGGTATTGATTTAAAAGATTATCTGACTAACTTAGAACGCTCATTAATTCAACAAGCACTTGATGATGCTTGCGGTGTTGTCGCCAGAGCCGCTGAAAAATTAAAAATACGCCGTACAACGTTAGTTGAGAAGATGCGTAAATATGGCTTACAGCGAAAAGAAAAAGAACACGCAGAAGAATTTGACGATTAATTTCGCTAACGAGCGAGAATAAAAAAAGCCCGAAAGGGCTTTTTTTATATCTAATAAACGACGTTTCTCTTATTAAATTGACCAATATTCTATTTTTAATACCCACCTTAGCTTAACCATTCTCTTTATATACTGCGTCATTATAAAAATGTGATGCGGCACGCAAATTGCCATTACCACTATAGAAAGCTTATTTAGCCATTTATTTGGCTTCATTAACACGTTTAGGTGTGGAGTATATGACGTCTTACATTGAGAGTCCTCACGAAATACAACCCAAAGAAGGGTTACGTCAAGCATTTGAACTCTTTAATCAAATGTCGGAACAACTCACTGACAGTTATAGCAAGTTAGAAAGTCAGGTTCATCTTTTATCGGGTGAGCTTGCAGAAGTCAGTGCAGCACGCATGAAAGAGTTAAAAGAAAAAGAACGCCTAGCGGATAGACTGCACAGCCTATTGCAATTATTACCGGGTGGTGTCGTGGTGCTTGACGGCAATGGTCGAGTTCAAGAAAGTAATCGTGCTGCCCATGCCATGTTGCATCATGAAGGGTTGCAAGGACAGCTTTGGCGAAATGTGATTAATCAATATTTTCGCCCCCGCGAAGATGATGGCCACGAAGTATCATTAATTAATGGCAGACGTCTAAGCATCCAGACTTCTGGTTTAGAAAATGAACCGGGCCAAATTGTATTAATGACAGACCAAACAGAAACCCGTGACTTACAAGCAAAACTGGCACGACACCAGCGTTTAATGGCTATGGGGAAAATGGTAGCCAGTCTCGCTCATCAAGTACGTACGCCACTATCTGGCGCCATGTTGTACAGTCAGCACTTAGCTAGTAATGACTTGGATCCGCAGACTCGTATTAAATTTTCTAAGAAGTTAGGGCGTCAATTAAAAAATATTGAAGCTCAGGTGCGTGATATGTTGATTTTTGCTCGTGGTAGCGCGCCATTGAATAAGTTGCTCAAGCAAAATGATTTAATAAAATTAATTTGTGAGGCAAAAAATATCCTGCATAAACAGTTTCAAGCTGAAATTGAAATCAGTAGTGAATATTCAGAATGCCAGATTCAATGTCATCAAGAAAGTTTGATTGGCGCGATTCAAAACCTTATATCAAACGGAATTGAAGCCGCTGAAGAGCACACAGTGCAAGCCAGAATACGTGTCCACATTATTCAAAAAAATAATTATTTAACCATATCTGTTTGTGATAATGGTCCAGGTCTAAATGCCGATGAATCAGAAAAAATGACTGAACCGTTTTATACAACCAAAAGTAATGGAACAGGCTTAGGTTTGCCAGTGGTCAATGCGGTTGTGCGTGCCCATTATGGGAAATTGAATTTCTTTAATCATGAACAAGGTGGTGCATGTTTTGTTATGTCGCTGCCTATTAGCCATCAAGCAGTTAAAAAGGAGATGGGCCGTGAATCAATTTAAAATGCTGATAGTTGAGGATGATAGCCAATTGCGTGATGCGATTGTTGATACTCTGCAATTACAAAAAATACAAACGTTCGAAGCCAGTAGTGCTGAAGACGCTATGGTATTTTTGCAAAAGCAGTCAGTCGATATGATTTTATCGGATATCAGTATGGGGGCATTATCTGGCTTTGATTTACTCAATCATGTGAAGAGTCAGTACCCATCTATTCCTATGGTTTTAATGACGGCGTTTGGTGAAGTTGAAAAAGCGGTACAGGCTATTCAGCAGGGTGCGATGGATTATCTGGTTAAGCCATTTGAAGTCAGTGTATTAGTTGAAACCGTGAATCAATTTCGTCATCAATCCAGTGATCAAACTAAAAGCAATGAACCGGTTGCACAAGACCCTTCTAGTCGAGCGTTATTAAAACTCGCGAAACAAGTTGCCGGCAGTGAAGCAACCGTTTTAATTAGCGGTGAAAGCGGTACAGGTAAAGAAGTATTAGCACGTTATATTCATCAAAATAGTCCACGAAAGAGCGGGCCATTTATTGCAATTAATTGTGCTGCTATTCCTGAAAATATGTTGGAATCCACGTTATTTGGTTACGAAAAAGGTGCATTCACCGGTGCTTATAATAGTATGCCAGGAAAATTTGAGCAGGCTCAAGGCGGTACATTACTGTTAGATGAAATCAGTGAAATGGAAATTGGCCTACAAGCAAAATTATTACGTGTGCTACAAGAACGAGAAGTGGAGCGCTTAGGTGGGCGTAAGGTGATTTCATTAGATGTTCGCATTTTAGCAACCACCAATCGTAATTTAATCGAATACGTGAACGAAAAAAAATTCCGTGAGGATTTATATTATCGTTTGAGCGTATTTCCATTGCAATGGAAATCATTACGTCAGCGCCAGCAGGACTTATTGCCTATTGCTGAGCGTTTACTGCACAAACATTGTAAAAAACAAAATAAATCGACACTTATTTTTGATGAAAGTGCACAGCAAAAATTACAGCAACATAGTTGGCCAGGGAACGTTCGAGAATTAGATAACGTTATTCAGCGAGCGCTTATCATTCAAACCGGCCACAGTATTACAGCCAGTGATATTGTATTGAATGTCGAATCAGAAACACACATGCAACCGCTTCAAGCGAGTCCGTTTCAAGGCCTAGATATGGCCATTCCCTCAGAGCCTGTAATGGCTACTAATGTACCGGCTGATGGGTTAGGTGATAATTTAAAACAACGCGAATATACCTTAATTTTAGATGCTCTAAAGCATGAAAAAAATAAAAAAAGAGCCGCTGAAAAACTGGGCATTAGCCCACGTACATTACGATATAAAATGGCTCAAATGCGTGAGCAAGGCATCGATATTCAAGCCAATTTAATGTTTTAGTCAGTAACAAAACAAACTTTAACTTGGCCTGTGTTATGCAATTAACACATACGAATGGAAAAAATGTCAGGAAGACGTCTAACAGGGACGTTAAGGCAGGGAAGCTGCCAACGGATGGCATTTTTTTGGCAAACTAATGAATGAGGTGAAACATGGTTGATAGAGCAGACATAAACAGTGTCCTATCACAATTGCGCCAAGTACGCTCTCAAATACAAGAGCCTAACCAAACGGACTTATCCGCAGCGGATCGATTGACACAAGAAGTCGATAAGTTACAAAACCAAAGTCAAAATTATCCCAATATCAAAGCAGATCCGAATGTTCCGGACTTTCAAACCATGTTTGGTAATGCCATTAATAGTGTTAATGAGCAACAAAAACAAAGTTCAGAACTGCGTACTCGTTTTGAGAAAGGTGATCCAATGGTGGATTTACCCGAAGTCATGATTGCCGCGCAAAAAGCCAGCGTATCATTTGATGCCATGAAAGAAGTCCGCAATAAGCTTGTAGATGCTTACAAAGACATTATGAATATGCCCGTTTAGGTGTGTCATTTTTATTTAAGCCAGGTTTTTATTTTATAGACAACCGTAGTTAAGGTTACATTATCATGGCAACAGACAACGTTCCGGCAGAAACAGGGGAAAACTTCCCAGCTCAGTCAGATCCCAATATGACTGACCCAGCAGAGAGTTTAAATGACTCACTGCCGGATGCCATGGATGCCAGTGAAATAAACCCAGTTATGATGGGCTTTAACAAGCTTACGATTGTAAGGCAAGTGGCTTTACTTGTTGGGTTTGCAGGTTTACTCGCATTGGGGATTGGTGTTGTTGTTTGGTCTCAAGAAACACAATATAGGCCGTTAATTAGCAACCTTGAAGATTTTAATGCTAGAGAAATTTTAAGCATACTTGATCAAACCGGCATTGATTATCGCATTAACCCAACGTCAGGCATTGTTACGGTTCCTGAATCTGATATTCACGAAGCTCGCTTGGCCCTTGCGCCCGTGTTAGCAGATATCGACGATTCCACAGGTTTAGAATTATTAGATAAAGAGCAGGGTTTAGGTACCAGTCAGTTTATCGAAAGCGCTCGTTATCGCCGTGGTCTTGAAGGGGAATTAGCGCGGACAATTTCGAGCTTACAGAGTGTGCGAAATGCACGTGTACACTTAGCATTACCTAAGCAATCCGTGTTTGTACGAGATGATCGAGAACCAAGAGCATCCGTTTTTTTAGAGATATATGGCGGCAAGGGTCTCAAGCAAGCACAAGCAGAAGCCATTATAAATTTAGTGGCCAGCAGTATTCCTGAATTGCCAGTGGAAAACGTCACCCTAGTGGATCAAAAAGGCAACTTGCTGAGTAAAGACGATAAAAATACTGAAGATTTATTAGCGGCTAAGCAATACGAATTTACACGCAAACTTGAAGAAAATTTAAATCAACGCGTACAGCGTATTTTAGAACCGGTTTTAGGGTCGCAAAATTTTCAAGCCGAAGTCAGTGCCGATTTAGACTTTACCGCGGTCGAACAAACACAAGAACTCTACAATCCAGACTTAATAGCCCTTCGTAGCGAGCAAACCTTAGACGAAGAAAGTCTAAATAAAGTTGAGGGCGGCATCCCTGGAGCATTAACAAATCAACCTCCAGGCGTAGCAGAGGCGCCAGAGGTGGCTGAAGGGGCAGATGGTGAAAAACCTCAGCCGACCCAGCGTCGCAGCGAAGCCACACGGAACTATGAAGTTGATCGTACTTTGAGTCATACTCAACATCAGGTAGGCAAAATCCGCCGTGTTACCGTCTCCGTCGCGGTTAATGATCGTGCGCGTATGAACCCGGAAACGGGTGCAACAGAAGCGGTGACTTGGACTGCCGAAGAATTATCGCGTTTAGAAATGTTAGTGAAAGATGCTGTTGGTTTTAATGCGGCACGCGGTGACAGCGTCAGTGTGATAAACAGCGCATTCTTGGGTGGTCCGCAAGAATTGGGTGAACCTGACTTCTGGCGTCAACCTTGGTTCTGGGAAATCGTCAAACAAGCACTGGCTGGTTTATTCTTATTAATTGTTATTTTTGGTGTGATTCGTCCCATTGTGCGCAACCTTATCGACAGGGGCAAAATGGATGAGAACGCTGAAATCGAAGGAGAACTGGACGACCTTGGTAGCGGCGATGATCTCTTTGGTGACGATAAAGTTACCTTGGCAGGAGCGGATGAATTTTTACTACCTGGTGCCAGTGAAGGGTTTGAACGTCAGCTAGATGCGCTGAAAGGACTCATTGCTGAAGATCCTGCCAGAGTGGCGCAAGCATTTAAGAAATGGGTGAACAATGCCGAAGGATGAGCAAAAACCAGCGACTGAACCAGCCAAGCCACCTGCAGCACCAAAAGGTGAGCTTGCCAGTTTAGATCACAAACAACGCGCCGCTATTTTGTTGATGAGCTTAGGTGAAAAAGACGCAGCTGAACTGCTTAAGCACCTAGGCCCAAAAGAAGTGCAGTCGGTGGGTGCAACCATGGCCCAATTAAAAGATATTTCACAAACACAGGTTGAAGGGGTTGTTGCTGAGTTTTTAGACAGCTTATCAGGGCAAACTGGTTTAGGTTTAGGGGCTGATGATTATATTCGTAACATGCTGACCCAAGCATTGGGTTCGGATAAAGCAGGTGGCTTGATTGATCGTATTTTATTAGGGGGCAATACCACAGGTTTAGATACCCTAAAGTGGATGGAAAGCCGAGCTGTGGCAGATATTATTCGACATGAGCACCCTCAGATTCAAGCCATCGTTATCGCGTATCTCGAAAGTGATCAAGCCGCCGAAATTTTATATAACTTCGATGAAAAAGTACGACTCGACATCATGATGCGTGTTGCATCATTACAAGCGGTGCAACCATCCGCGTTACAAGAACTTAACGATATTCTTGAAAAACAATTCTCGGGTAGTCAAGGGCAACAAACCACGGCAATGGGCGGTGTGAAAGTTTCGGCTGGCATTATTAATAATCTTGATAGTACCTTGAGTGGTGAATTGCTTGATCAAATTAAAGAAGTGGATGAAGAGCTAGGTGTGCAAATTCAAGATCTTATGTTTGTGTTTGAAAACCTTAACGAAGTGGATGACCGGGGTATTCAAGTATTGTTGCGTGAAATATCGGGCGACCTACTGACGATTGCATTAAAAGGTGCGGATGAAGATCTTAAAGAGAAAATATTCCGCAATATGTCAAAACGTGCAGCCGAGCTATTACGAGATGATCTTGAGGCCAAAGGCCCAGTTAAAGTCAGTGAAGTGGAGACCGCACAAAAAGAAATTCTTTCGATTGCTCGTCGTATGGCGGATGCAGGCGAAATTGTATTAGGTGGTGCCGGTGGAGAACAAATGGTTTAGCCGTTACACACGATTGATAATATCTTCATTCGCAACCGATTTTAGAGTGCAGTAACCATGACTGAACGCCGAGAGCGTATACCTGCAGATGAAGTAAAAGAGTCTAAGCGCTGGAATTTGCCTTATTGGACGGAGCCTAGTCACCTTGTAAATAGCGATGAAAAAGTTGATGAAGAAGATGTTCTGGTTGAAGACGAAGAAATTGAAGTTGAACCGTTAACCGCAGAGCAGTTAGAACTCATTCGCCAAGAAGCATTCAATGAGGGCCTAGAGCAAGGTCTAATAGAAGGCAGGCAAAAAGGTGAAAAACTAGGTTATGAGGAAGGCCATCAAGAAGGCTTAGAAAAAAAGGTCAAATTGAAGGTCGAAAGTTAGGTTTTGACAGCGGTTTTGAAAAAGGTGAAGCTCAAGCCTTAACAACAGGCACGCAAGAAAACGAAAAAAATATTAACATTTTTAAATCCATTCTGACATCAATCAATCAAGATTTAATCAACCAAAAAAAAGAGATGTCAGAAAATTTGCCTGATATCATCTTGGCCATGGCAAAAGCGGTGATCACCCAAGAATTAAGCCAAGGCAGTGAGCACATTGTTACCTTAGTGCAGCAAGCGTTAGATTCACTACCATTAGATAGTGGTCACTTAAAAATAGATGTAAACCCATCGGACTTGCCTTTTATTGAGGCCGCCATAGAGCAAGGTGAGTTTGAAGGCGAAGCCCACGCATCAGAAAAAATAGAAGCGGGTGGTTGTCGAATTCATACTCGTTACAGCGCCGTAAACTTTACCTTAAGTGAACGTTGGGCAACCATTGAAAAGCAATACTATCGTCAACTACAACTTGCTCTTAATGAGGGGGAAGATAGTGATGATGAGGGAGCAGATGATCTCGATTTAATCGCGATGCATACTGAACTTGAGCAAGAACATGAAGATCAAGGCAATAAGGCCGAACAAAATTTAGAAGCAGATAAACGAGAAGATCAAGATACAGGAAACAAAATTGAGACAGATATAGATGCTGATGACGAATCGGATCAGGCAGATAATGAAAAAAATGAGCGTCATCAGGTAAGTGAAAAACATACTCTAGAAAACGAAAACGAAAACGAAAACGAAAACGAAAACGAAAACGAAAACGAAAACGAAAACGAACAACAAAACCAAGAACAGCAAAGCAGCTTAACAGATAGCGCTTCTGCAGAAGCAGAAGTCTCCTCACCAATGAGCGACGAACACACTTCAGATCCACTAGCTAAAAACAGCAATTCGATAAAAAAACCAGACGAGTCAGTTGAGCAAGAGGGTGATCATGAGTCTTAAATCCATACGCTGGTTAAAAGAACATGGTGAATACTATTGCCAACCCACAGTGTCGGGTCAGTTGACGCGTATGGTTGGCCTCACTATGGAAGCGGTAGGTTGCAAAGTAAAAGTGGGGGATCGCTGCTGGGTAGAGCAAGGCAATGGCCAGATAGAAGCTGAAGTGGTGGGGTTTGATCGTGATAAATTCTTTTTAATGCCCATTGAGCCAGTGCAAGGTTTATCACTGGGTGCCAAGGTCACACCAATTTTAGATGGTGACCAAATTCCAGCAGGCTTTGGTTTATTAGGCCGTGTACTCAATGGCGCAGGGCAGCCCTTAGATGGCCTTGGTGACATTGTTAGCAGCGAATACATCAGCCTTGAAGGCAAGATCATCAATCCAATGAAGCGCGCGCCTATTCGCGACACAATGGATGTGGGCATTCGAGCAATTAACGCTTTACTGACGGTGGGTCGAGGCCAGCGTATGGGGCTATTTGCGGGTTCGGGTGTCGGTAAAAGTATGCTGTTAGGTATGATGACGCGGTTTACTTCCGCCGACATTGTCGTGGTTGGCTTGGTAGGAGAGCGTGGTCGAGAAGTACAAGAATTTATTCAAGACATATTAGGTGAAGAAGGATTAAAGCGTGCCGTTGTAGTCGCCAGCCCCGCAGATGACAGCCCAATTATGCGTATGCGAGCGGCGTCGTTGAGCACCGCTATTTCAGAATACTTTCGAGATGAAGGTAAAGACGTGCTGTTATTGATGGATAGTCTTACCCGTTATGGCCAAGCTCAGCGTGAAATTGCATTAGCGGTTGGCGAGCCGCCGGCCACAAAAGGTTACCCGCCATCTGTGTTTGCTAAAATCCCTAAGTTGGTTGAACGTACTGGCAATGGTCCACCGGGAGGTGGTTCCATCACTGCATTTTATACAGTATTAACAGAAGGTGATGATCTGCAAGATCCCATTGCTGATTCTGCCCGAGCCATACTCGATGGCCATGTCGTATTAAGTCGACGCTTGGCAGAAGAAGGCCAATTGACCCTGCGATCGATGTTGAAGCTTCCATCAGTCGAGCAATGCCGCAAATTGTCGATTCTGTAACCTTAAAGTCAGCACAACGATTTAAATACTTGTATAGCTTGTATCAACAAAATAAAGACTTGATCAGTGTTGGAGCATACAACCCTGGCAGCAGTCCTGAGTTAGATCTTGCTGTGCGTTTGAACCCAGTAATGAAAGCGTATTTAGCACAAGACTTAAACCAAGCCATCACGTTAAAAGAAAGTATGGAAGGGTTAACCATGATATTAAATGAAGCCATTGGTCGAAATGCGCAGCCACAAGATACAACTGACGTATCATGAGCCGCGAACGCGCAAAACGACTCAAACCATTAGTACAGATTGCCCAAAATGCGGTTAATGAAGCACTTTCTTATATAGGTGCGCTTCAGCAAAAACTGAATAGTGAACAAGAAAAAAGTAATACATTACTTGGTTACCAACAAGATTACCGTGAGAACTTTCAATCCCAAGCCAGCGTAAAGGTTTCTGGTTTACAGATACAACAGTTTGAATCATTTATGCGTCAAATAGACGATGCCATCACTCAACAAAATAACCATATTTTTCAAGTTAAAGAGCAACTTAAAAAAGCTCAAGCTATTTATCAAACACTTAATCAAAAGTTGAAGAGCTACGAAAAGTTAGAATCCCGACTTAATGATCAAGCAATTGCGTCAGAAAACCAACAGATGCAAAAATTTTTAGATGAAATAGGCGCACAACTACATCGCCTTCATAGCTCATAATTATTAATAAAATAATTTTTCTGCCGCCCCAAACATTCTCTGTATTAGCGTCTAACATTATCAATAAATGAGCTAAAGGCAGTACAAGAAATGGATATGGATAAAATCGACTTAGGTACTCGCTGTACCATAGTTAAGGCAGAGGAGCTGCATGGGCAAATGGAAAGCTTGATTCAATCCGGTAACGATATCGAAATTCAATCCGCAAGCGTCGAGCAAATAGACACATCTGCATTACAACTTATCCTTAGTTTTCATCAGGCATTAGCCAAATATGATCGTAAGCTCACTTGGCCAAATCCCTCTGAGCAAACAGTCGCGACAGCCAAGTTGCTGGGCATTGACGAACACATTGGATTGAATGGACATTAAATCGGGAGACTAATTTATGGCAAAAATATTAGCAGTAGATGATTCAGCCTCCATGCGCCAAATGGTTAGCTTTACATTAAAAGGGGCGGGTCACGACGTAGTAGAAGCCAGTGATGGTGCCGAAGCATTAAAGTTTGCACAGGGACAAGGAGTTGACCTTGTACTGAGTGACGTGAATATGCCGAATATGAATGGCATTGAATTGTGCCGTAAATTACGGGAGCTACCGAGCTATAAATTCACACCGATCTTAATGCTCACCACCGAATCTGCCGGTGATAAAAAAATGGAAGGTAAAAGCGCAGGGGCAACTGGTTGGATCGTAAAACCATTCAACCCTGATCAACTTCTTACCACCATTAAGAAAGTTTTAGGGTAAATTCATGAGTATTGATCTTAGCCAATTTCACCAAGTATTCTACGAAGAAAGTTACGAAGGTCTAGATGCTATGGAGCAAGGCCTGCTCGAGCTAGACTTGGTGGAACCTGATGCTGAGATAATAAACACAATATTTCGTGCCGCACATTCAATGAAAGGGGGAGCGGGGACATTTGGTTTTAACCAAGTGGCTGGGTTTACCCATGTGCTAGAAACATTGTTAGATCAAATACGCAGTGGCAAGCGTGCCATGAGTCAAGATATTCAAAATTTACTATTGAAAAGTGTTGATTGCATCAAAGGGTTATTACAAGACTTGCAGGCGGGTAATGATCCAAACTTAACTGAAACCAATAGTTTAAAAGCACAATTTGAAAGTATCTTAAATGTCGGGTCAGCTTCTACAGGTGCAAACATACCAGATGAGCCTCCGTCACCACCTGCTGTAGACAAACAAGATGATGATAAAGCCGGTGGCTGGCATATTCGGTTTATTCCGGAATTAACTATTTTACAAACAGGTAATGAACCTGCGCGCATGTTTCGCCAATTAGCCGAACTGTGTGATTATCAAATGCAAGTCATTGCCGATACGCAACGTCTACCTGAGTTAACTGGGCTTGATCCTGAGAAATGTTATTTGGCTTGGGATATTCGTATAGAAAAACCCATTGAAAAATCTGAAATAGATGAAGTATTTGAATGGGTCATTGATGATGCTGAAATTATCATTACACCGTTGTCAATGGGTGTGGATTCGACAGGTTCAGCATCGGGTGAACATGCATCAAATGCAGGTGAAGAAAAACCAACAGAGAGTGTTGTTGCGCCAGCCACGCCCCCTGCTGAAAAAACCGTCGTCAAAGCGGAAGCCGTAGCGGCTCAGCCCCAAGCTAAATCACCACAAAAGGCGCAAGAAAGTTCATCTATTAGAGTGAGCATCGACAAAGTTGATAGCTTAATTAATATGGTTGGTGAGCTGGTGATTACTCAATCAATGCTTGGGCAACTTGGGCAAAATTTTGATATATCAAGAGTACAGCGTTTACAAGAAGGGCTAGCGCAATTAGAGCACAACACTCGTGAGCTACAAGAGAGTGTGATGAAAATTCGCATGATGCCTATTAGCTTTGTATTCAGTCGATTCCCTCGCTTAGTACGGGATGTGAGTATTTCTCTTAATAAAAAAATTGAGCTGTTAATGTCAGGTGAAAATACCGAACTTGATAAAACGGTAATGGAAAAAATAGGCGACCCAATGGTTCACCTTATTCGCAATTCGATTGACCACGGCATTGAAGTGCCAGCCGATCGTCTTGCAGCAGGCAAGCCAGAAACAGGTACGGTTAAATTAGATGCTTATCATCAAAGCGGTAATATCGTCATTGAAATAAAAGATGATGGCGCGGGTATAAATTCAGACCGTATATTATCAAAGGCGATTGAAAAAGGTTTAGTGGCAGAAGGTGCAAACCTAAGCCAAGAACAAATTTTTGACCTTATTTTTCAACCTGGTTTCTCTACCGCGGACATCGTCAGTGATTTATCAGGTCGTGGTGTGGGTATGGATGTCGTACGTCGTAATATCTCAGCATTAAACGGTTCGATCGAAGTAAGCTCAGAAAGAGGTCGCGGTTCTCGCTTTGTGATTCGATTACCTCTAACCCTTGCCATTTTAGACGGTCAGCTTGTTAAAGTCGGAGATGAAATATACATATTTCCTTTGGTCAGTATTGTGGAGTCCATTCAGCTAGATGATCGTGCCATTAACCATGTTGGTGGCCACAGTGATGTACTTCAGTTGCGTGATGAATATGTCCCCATTATTGAACTAGATGACGTATTTAATATTGATAAAGAAAAGAAACCCATTGAAGAAAGTATCATTGTTGTGGTTGAAACCGATGGTGAAAAAATGGGCGTAGTTGTTGATGAACTATTAGGTCAGCAGCAAGTGGTTATCAAGAGTTTAGAAGAGAACTACAAACGAGTAGATGGTATTTCAGGTGCAACTATATTAGGCGATGGTACCGTTGCACTGATCGTGGATATTAGCAGCTTGTCAAAAATGAGTGGGGCATCATCAAAAATTATTGATGGTAGCCATAAAGCCGCATAGTGGAAAGCCGATCATATGACTGCAACGAGTGAAGTGGAACAAAAAGATCAGCGTGCTGGATTCGAAGATGGGGTTCTGACCGAGCAATATTTAACGTTCATTATGGCAGATGAAGAATATGGGGTTGATATTTTAGCGGTACAAGAGATTAGAGGTTGGGAGTCAGCGACCCCAATACCTAATAGCCCCAAGTATTTGAAAGGCGTAATTAATTTGCGTGGCACCATTGTCCCTATTATGGATTTACGTTTGCGTTTTGATTTATCAAAAGTGGAATACGGAGACGAAACCGTTGTGATTGTACTTAAGATATTCACAGCGAATGGGACGAGAACAATGGGGATTATTGTTGATGCTATCAGTGATGTGTATGACGTACCCATTGGCGATGCAAAAAATAAAGGGCTAGGTGACAATAAGAATTCAAACTTTATAAAAGGGTTGGTTACTGTGAAAAAAAACATGGTGATTCTATTAGAACTTGAAAATCTTTTAACGATTGATGATTAGGTGGTAACAAAAATGGATAGTTTAAGCCGGATGAGCATACAGTATAAATTTATAATGCCTTGGATATTACCTCTTGTTGGTTTGGTATATGCCTTTATTACAATCCCCCAAGAACAAGCGGGCAATGCTTTAATTGTACTTAGTTTGTTGTGTTTAGCGGGGCTTATTGCTCATTGGATGCAAGCGCATAAGTTGTTGACGGTGTTAGTCTTGGCTACTCGAAGTGCAAACGCCACCGCTAATGGTGATTATAGCTACGACCCAAGTACAAAAGGGAAAGACGAATTAGCTAAATTAATATACACCCTGGTCAACCTACGCAATAGCATAAAAGGCATTGTGTCGAGCACAGATACCAGTAATCAAAAAGAAAATGAAGCCAAAGTGTTTGCAATTGATAAAGTACAAGCGATTATCGAATTTAACATGGACGGTACAATTATTACGGCTAATCATAATTTCTTAAGTGTTATGGGGTATACACTCGATGAAGTTAAAGGAAAGCATCATAGTATATTTGTAGAGCCTAGCTTTAAAGAAAGTAATGAGTACCGTATGTTTTGGGAGAAATTAAACAGTGGTGAATTTGAAAGTGAAGAATATAAACGCATTGGTAAAGGTGGTAAAGAAGTTTGGATTCAAGCATCTTATAATCCTGTTTTAGGTGAAGATGGTAAGCCTTATAAGGTTGTTAAATTTGCAACCAACATTACAAGCCAGAAAAATGAAAGCATCTCCAATACTCGAATTAAGCGTGCATTAGATTCATGTGCAGAGTCTTGCTTGATGGTAGCGGACGAAGAATACAATCTTGTTTATACCAATAAAGGTGTAAAAGACATGTTTGTAACCGCAGAAAACGATATCAAAAAAAGCATCCCTAGCTTCTCAGTTGATAAAGTTTTAGGGCAAAATATTGATATCTTCCATAAAGACCCAAGCTATCAGCGCTCTATGTTAGATAAGTTATCAGGCACACATGAAACCCAATTAAATCTTGGTGGTCGGACATTCTCTTTGATCGTTAATCCAGTATTGAGCGCAGAGGGTAAGCGCATAGGTACAGTTGTTGAGTGGACAGATAAAACAGAAGAAATAGCACGAACTGAGCGAGAAGAAAAAATTTCGGCTGAAAATTCTCGTACACGAAGTGCGCTTGATGTATGTCAAGCAAATGTAATGATGGCAGATGAAGAATTAAATATTGTATATTTAAATGATTCTGTTCGCGAAATGCTGAATGAGGCACAATCGGATATTAAGAAAGATTTACCGAACTTTGATGTTAAAAATCTAATGGGTTTTAATGTCGATGGTTTCCATAAAAATCCTTCTCACCAAAGAGGAATGCTCCGTGACCTTCGGGATGTTTATAAAACCAATATTGTAGTAGGTGGAAGAACATTTAACCTTGTTGCGACGCCTGTTTGGCAAGATGAAAAACGCCTTGGTACAGTTGTTGAGTGGCTTGATTTAACAGAACAGTTAACTTTTGAGGCTGAGCAGAAACGCACAGCGGATGAAAATACTCGCGTTCGTTTAGCACTTGATGCTTGTTCAGCGAATACAATGATTGCTGATAATGATCAAAATGTTATTTATACCAATGAAGCCGTAGCTGGCATGCTACGTATAGCAGAATCTGATGTGCGTAAAGATTTACCTCAATTTTCAGCCAGTCAGGTATTGGGCAGTAATATTGATATTTTCCATAAAAACCCTGCCCATCAACGACAAATGCTAGCGGCATTAAAAGATACTTATAAAACGCAAATTGTTGTAGGTGGACGTACGTTCTCATTAATAGCGAGCCCAATTGTTAACCCAGAAGGGGAGCGATTAGGTACAAAGTGGTTGAATGGAGTGATCGTACAGAAGAAGTATCGGTTGAACGTGAAGTTGATAATATTATTGAATCTGCAAGTAAAGGTGAGTTAAGTCTGCGCGCCACCGTGGATGATAAGAGTGGGTTCTTTAAAAACTTATGCATGGGCCTTAATAGTTTAATGACAATCTCTGAAAACGTCATTAACGACACCGCGCGCGTATTAGACGCTATGGCTCATGGTAAGTTAGATGAGCGTATAGAGGCTGATTACCAAGGTATTTTCGGAAAACTAAAACAAGATGCCAACGCCACAGGCGAACGATTAACCGATGTCATTGGACGTATTCGTGAATCAGCTAATACCGTAAGTACTGGCTCAACTGAAATTGCACAGGGCAATACAGATTTAAGCCAACGCACAGAAGAGCAAGCTTCCAGTTTAGAAGAGACAGCATCTAGCATGGAAGAAATGACAAGCTCGGTGCGTCAAACCAGCGAGAACGCCTCTCACGCTAATAACTTAGCGGCCAATGCGCAAGACAAAGCCCAGAAGGGCGGTCAAGTCGTTAGCAAGGCAGTGGGAGCGATGGAAGAAATTAATACGTCCAGTAAAAAAATTGCAGATATTATTGGCGTGATTGATGAGATTGCATTCCAAACCAATTTATTAGCGCTAAATGCTGCTGTTGAAGCGGCTCGAGCAGGTGAGCAAGGTAAAGGCTTTGCAGTGGTCGCCGGTGAAGTGCGTAACTTAGCGCAGCGCAGCGCAGGTGCAGCAAAAGAAATTAAAGACCTTATTCGCGATAGTGTCGAAAAAGTGGATAACGGTACCGACCTTGTTAACAAGTCAGGACAAACATTGGCAGAAATCGTCGAAGCTGTTGAAAAAGTGAACACAATGATTAAAGAAATCAGTTCAGCTTCAGAAGAGCAAGCCAGTGGTATCGAACAGGTTAATAAAGCCATTAGTCAGATGGATGAAATGACGCAACAAAATGCGGCTTTAGTTGAAGAAGCATCTGCCGCCAGTGAAACCATGACCGAACAAGCGAAAAATATGCTTGATTTAGTTGGCTTCTTTAAAGTGGCATCCGGGTCGGATGTACAAAGCCCAATGGCGATGCATCAATCATCCGGTCATCATGGGGGAGGTCAATCCTCAATCAATAAACCAAGAGCCTCAACGGCACAGACGCATAAACCGTCAACGGCAAGTCGCCCAGTGGTCAAGGATGATGATGATGACTGGCAAGAATTTTAGTGACGTAAATTAATATGGATTTCACTGGAAAGGAATTCCCAATGGCTGATGAGGACTTTAAACGCCTCACAGCCATGGCGTATGATATTAGCGGTATCGTACTGGGTGATCAAAAAAAAGAACTGGTCTACAGTCGTGTATCTCGACGTATCAGAAAACTGGGTCTAAAAAACTTTGCACAGTACTGCAAATATTTAGATGCTAACCAAACGTCTGAAGTAAATGAATTTGTAAATTCAATTACGACTAATCTCACCTCATTTTTTCGTGAATCACATCATTTCGAATACTTAGCAAAAGAACTTATTCCTCAGTGGAAAAAACAAGATAAGTCTAAGCCTATTCGAATTTGGTCTTCGGCTTGTTCTACTGGGCCCGAGCCTTACAGCATTGCCATCACATTATATAAAAATATGATGGTCAAGCAGCATGATATTAAAATTTTAGCCACTGATCTTGATAGTGATGTATTAAAAAAAGGTCGAGAAGGGGTGTACCCCCTAACTGAAATCGAACAATTGCCGCGTGATTACTTGTCTTGTTTTCAACAAAACTCGGGAACTGCCATGGGAATGGTTAAGTCAGATATTAAAGCGCTGATTCAGTTTAACCGCCTTAATCTTTTAGGGCCATGGCCTATGACGGCAAAATTTGATGTTATTTTTTGTCGTAATGTAGTGATTTATTTTAACAAAGAAACACAAAAAGAATTATTTGAACGGTTAGCAGATCAGCTCAATGATGGTGGGTATTTGTTTATTGGCCACAGTGAAACCTTACACGGTATGACGTCACGGTTTGAGCCTAAAGGTCGCACTATTTATCAAAAGGTAAGGTAATGGATCATCATCCGTTAAGTCAGCCAGTGGCTGAAAAGGGTTTTGAACATGTTAATCGATACTTTGATCCCAAGCTCAATGTGTGGTCAGCAAAGATTTTACCGGGTGAATTTTATATCACGACTCACGGTGAAATGATCAGTACCGTTTTAGGCTCTTGTATCAGTGCTTGCGTGCGAGATGTGACGTTAGGAATTGGTGGCATGAATCATTTTATGTTGCCGATACAAAATGAGCACAGTACGCCACAATGGGGGAGTGATGCTAATACATCAGAAACTCGTTATGGTAACTGGGCAATGGAATACCTATTAAATACGCTTTATAAATTAGGGTGTTCAAAGCGCAACCTTGAGGTGAAGCTATTTGGTGGTGGTCAAGTACTGGCGAGTATGACTGATGTGGGTCAGCGAAATATTTTATTTGCTTATGATTTTTTGCGTAAAGAAGGCATTAAAGTAAAAGCCGCTGATGTAGGGGATGTTTTTTCTCGAAAAATATTATATTTTCCTGATACTGGTAGTGTCAAAGTTAGGCGAATTACAACGACGCGCAATGAAACGATCATTGAGCGTGAAAAAGGTTACCTCGATTCAATTAGGGAGCATAAAGATGACTCTAATATTGAATTATTTGATTAAGTTAGGTGGGTCATGATTAAAGTTTTGATCGTAGATGATTCTATCTTAATACGAAAAGTACTCACTGAGATATTATCGAATCAAGCGAATATAGAAGTGGTTGGCACGGCTGCCGACCCTTATATTGCTAGGGAAAAAATCAAGACACTTAATCCTGACGTTATCACACTTGATATTGAAATGCCGAAAATGGACGGCATTACCTTCTTACGTAATCTTATGCGTTTACGCCCATTGCCAGTGGTGATGATCTCAACATTAACGCAAAAAGGCGCCCCTTCAACACTTGAAGCATTAGAAATTGGTGCGGTGGATTATATCGGTAAGCCTAGCGCCGATAAACCTGAGTTATTAGCCGAATACGCTGATGAGATTGTTAATAAAGTAAGAACGGCCTCAGTCGCTAATGTGAGTCGCTTAGAAATTCAGGCTAATCGATCAGCTAGCAAAACTGTTAAGCCCATTACGAAACAAGGATTGAATCGTGACGCCATAATTGTGATTGGTGCGTCAACAGGAGGAACAGAAGCCATTCGTGAGTTACTGTGTATGCTGCCTGCTGATACGCCGCCCATTGTTATCACTCAGCATATCCCGCCCGTATTTAGCAGCTCATTTGCCAATCGTATTAATAATCTTATCCCTCAAGACGTGAGCGAAGCACAAGATGGCGATAAAATCATGCCAGGTCACATTTACATAGCCCCTGGTGACCGGCAGTTTGAGGTGCTACAAAAAGGCGGGCACTTCTATTGCAAAGTATATGACGGTGAGCGAGTCAATTTACATAAACCCTCTGTTGAAGTGTTATTTGATTCTATTACACGCCACCCGCAGTTAGTTAAACGTACGATTGGTATTATGTTAACGGGGATGGGGGCCGACGGTGCGGCTGCAATGTTACGCATGAAACAAGCTGGCAGTTATAATATTGTACAAGACAAAGAAAGCTCAGTGGTCTGGGGGATGCCGGGTGCGGCAGTCGAATTAGGCGCTGAAAACATCATTCTACCCTTGAATCAAATTGCAGCCCATACGGTAAAAAAATTAAAAAACGCAATTAAACACTAAATTTTACTAAACTATTTTTTTTGAACTATGCTCAAAGAAAGCAGTAAAACTACGCAAAGGATATAAGAGGTTTGACATGCCGATAAATACTTCTATTAAAGGTGATGAACTTACGGTCGTTGTTGAAGGACGATTCGACTTTAGTGCTCATCAAGAGTTTCGAGATGCGTATGAGGATGCTGATAGTGGTGTCAATAAATACGTCATTGATATGGCTAAAGCGTCTTATTTAGATAGTTCTGCTTTAGGCATGTTACTACTACTACGTGACCATGCTGGCGGAGAAAGTGCCAATGTTCGTATTAGCCGCTGTAATGCGGATGTTAAAAAGATTTTAACGATTTCTAACTTTGAGCAACTGTTTACGATCGAATAAACGGTATAGCTGAGGTCCGCTATGGATGAAACACCACTGCATATATTGGTGGCGGATGATAATCAATCTGACCGAATGATACTGTGTGCCATTGTTAAGAAAATGGGGCACAGCGTGTGTGAAGCGGCTGATGGCAACGAAGCCATTAATCAATTTTTAGAACACAAACCCGATATCATTTTACTTGATGTCATTATGCCCAACTTAAATGGGCAGCAAGCTGCTAAGTCTATTAAGGCATTAGCAGGTGAAGATATGGTCCCCATTATCTTCTTAACCTCCCTACAAGAAGCGTCTGATCTTGCTACGTGCCTTGAAAGCGGTGGCGATGATTTCATTTCAAAACCGTACAACAAAATTATCTTGCAGGCTAAAATTAATGCATTTAGTCGTATGCTCAAAATGCATAATACTCTACAAGATCAGCGAGATGTCATTAGAGAAAATAATGAACATATGCGCCATGAGCAACAGGTGGCTCGAGCCGTTTATGATAATGTGGCCCACAGTGGTTGTTTAGATCTACCCAATATTAAACACATGTTGTCACCATTCTCTATTTTTAATGGTGACGTCTTGCTCGCAGCACGCAAACCTTCTGGCAGTATTCATATTCTATTAGGTGACTTTACCGGACACGGCTTGCCCGCTGCGATTGGTGCGATGCCCCTTGCTGAAATATTTTATGGTATGACAGCCAAAGGCTTCTTCATGGTTGATATTTTACGCGAAATAAATATCAAACTAAAAAAAATACTGCCAGTAGGTTACTTTTGCTGTACCTGTATGGTGAATTTAAGTTTCAGACGCCAAGAAATAGAAGTTTGGATGGGTGGGTTACCGGACTTTGGGTTATATCGTAAAGAAACCGGAGAAATTGAACGCATTAAATCAAACCATTTGCCGCTGGGTGTGTTGTCATCACAAGCATTTGATGCCGATACTGCCACGTTTAGATTTATTCCGGGTGATAAACTTTATATGTGGTCTGATGGCATCATAGAAGCCCGTAATACGGAGGGCGAACTATTTGGTGATGAGCGCTTATTTGCTATTTTTGATGAACCTGATAGTGAATTATTTTTCGATAATATTTTGAAAAATGTGAATCAATTCGCAGGCGAGAATGGTCGTGATGATGATACCACTTTATTAGAGTTATCAATGGTGGATGAGTCAGAGATTGCCAAAGTTGATATTGATTTATCCAGTGGTGCAGTGACGGGCCCGACCGATTGGAATATGGTCTACACCCTAAGAGACGAGACCCTAAAAACATTTAATCCTCTTCCCGTCATGTTGAATATACTTAATGATGTACCTGCACTGCGTAACTTAAGTGGTCAACTTTATACGTTAATGGCGGAACTATTCTCTAATGCATTTGAACACGGTGTATTAGGTTTAAGTTCGGATCTTAAAAAAACAGCTGATGGCTTTGCGGAATATTATCGTTTACGTAATATCGCTATGGAATCTTTAAAGGATACATTTGTTAAGTTTGACTTTGATCTTGAACCACTCGATAAGGGTGGTAAGCTCACCATTGTGGTTGAAGACAGTGGCGAGGGATTTAAATATGATAACAACAATTTCAACCTTAAATCTGAAGATAATTCAGCCTATTGTGGTCGAGGCATTCCACTGATTTATAGTTTATGTGATAGTCTTATTTATTTTGGTAAAGGCAACAAAGTACAGGTTTGCTTGTCATGGAAAACTCAGCTTGAGGAGTAAGTGCTATGTCCCACTTGAATATTTCGCAAATAGAAGAATTAAAAGACATCATGGAAGATAGCTTTGGTGATCTTGTCATGACCTATCTTAATGATAGTGATACAAAAATGATCGCTTTAAAAGAGGCTATTAGTTCAACCGATAGCCTCCAAGTAGCTGAGTTAGCACATAGTTTAAAAGGTTCGAGTGCCAATGTATGCGCAGAGTCATTATCTGCATTATTTAAAACAGTTGAAGACTCAGGTCGAGCTCAAAAGTTAGATGATGTATCACAAGTATTTGAAAAGATAGAACAAGAATTTTTATTGGTTAAAGCCCAACTTCAAGAATTACAGTAACTTTTTAAAACTTGGCCTAAGCATTGCAAATTCTTTGTATCAAAGAATTAATTGGGTTAAGTCATGCCGGTATCGCCTTTATTTGCTCTCGTTTCACCAACTACTAATAGCAACCCGTTATCTCAGCCTATTACGGGTAAAGCAGGGGTTTTAGGCCCAGTTCAGAGCAGTAGTCTTTCTGCCGATACGACTAGTAATGGTGCAAATGGATTAAATTTCTTTGATCAACTTCAAGTGGCGAGTGAGCTCGCCAGCATGCCAATAGGGCAAGAATTTGCCGCTTATTTACCGCACACTTACACCCTTGACGATAACCATCTTGAAGATCTAAATCCTGATTTTATGGGTCCCCCTGCGCTGCAACCTCAGGTGTACATACACAGCGATGAAAGTAGTGTGCTGTACGCTCAAAATATTCAACCAGACACTTTACAGTCTAGCGAAGGAGATGCTCCGCAAGGGTTACAGTACCTTGAAAGTTTGCGTCGAGCGCAACCACATTTTCAAGTTCAAACACAAAGTAGCGCACCATTAGATAGTGAAGAAACCGACGCTCTTGACATGAAAGGCGTGTTAACCGATGCCAATGGTCAGGTAAAAATAGCGCCATCGGATTTAGCCATGAGGCAAGGCAGTCAAGGTGAGCCTGAAAAATTACTCGAGCCTATCCAGCAAGCAGTGAACCCTCTGGCAGGTATGGCCGCTCAAAATAGTAAAATGATTAACCTTGATGAACTTGGTATGGAAAGCGTGTTGGATGACGTGAGCTTAGATGGACTAGAACTCGAAGACACGTCGATCCATGAACAGCCTAAAACATTAAGTGTTTTAAAAGAAAATTCAGCCGCGCCCGTTACACAAACGCAAGAACCTAGCCTGATGCAAGATGTTAAAGCCGGTACAGCGGATGCAGTCTTAAATGGGTTAAAAGACGCTAACCCTGCAAAATCCATGGCGCTGGATCAAACAGATACCGCTAAAACCCAGATGTCAGAAAAACTTTCAACCACGTTTAATAAATTAGATGTGCCGCCTCAGCACCCTCAGTGGAATGATCAAGTGGCGAAGCGCATCAGTATCATGGCCAGTGAAAGTGTACAAACTGCTCGTATTCAATTGGATCCACCAGAGTTAGGCTCACTTGAAGTGAAAATAAAAGTTCAAAACGATCAAGTCAGTGTCGCGTTTGGCAGTAATAATCAAACCGTTCGTGATGCATTAGAAGCACAGTCTCCTAGGCTGCGTGAACTATTAGAGCAACAAGGTATTAATTTAGCCGATGTGAATGTCTCTGAACAAGGTCGTGAGCAACAAGGTCAAAACACTGATGATGGGCTGGCAGGTGATGGCGAAATAGCGGGCGACCTTTCCGACTCTGACTTGACGGATGAACAAGCGGTTCAATCAATGGAAAGTGATTCACTGGTGGACTATTTCGCTTAAATTTTTATCGCTTCGTATTTCGCCTTGCCGTCATAACTCGATGGCAAGGCTCTTCTGTTGTTCTTGTCTACACTTACATTATAAATAGCTTATTCAAATTGGCGCTACAGACCCAAAGGTTTCTTTGTGTTCGTGGCATAAGGCTTGCAGATTTTAACTAAGCATCAAAAAGGTGACGTATGGCGAACGAAAAAGAACTGCAATTGGATACGGTAGAAGCACCCAAAAGCAATAAAAAATTGATCATCATTATCATAATCGCGGTATTGGTTATAGGCATTGGTGTCGCAGCCGCTTTGTTGTTAATGGGTGGTGATGATGAACCAGCAGAAGAAACATCTGAGGATACCGTTGCCGAAGAAGTCGAAACTGCACCGTCTGCGGGGCCTGCTATTTATATCAAATTGAAACCCGAATTTATTGTGAATTATCAAGTGGGTCCTCGCCAACGGTATTTACAAATATACATGGAAGCCATGACACGTGACCCTGGCATTGCTGAAGCGTTAGAAATGCACAGCCCTATGATTCGAAGCTCGATCATTTCGTTACTAGGGCAGCAAAGTTATGAGCATTTACGCACAGCAGAAGGTCGAGCGGATGTTCGTATTAAACTGCAAGAAGAAATTCAACGCTTAATAACACAAGAAACCGGTATTGAGGGTGGTTTAGAACAAATATTATTTACCAATTATGTCATGCAGTGATGTTTGCCATGTTTTCTATTAGCCGTTTATAGAGGGTCGTTGACTCGTGCAAGATCTGTTAAGTCAAGACGAAATTGATGCCCTGTTACACGGGGTAGACGATGGTGATATAGAGCCGGAAGACCCTAGTGGTGGCGAAGGTGTTAAGTCCTATGACCTTTCAAGCCAGGATCGAATTGTACGTGGGCGCATGCCCACTTTGGAGATGATTAACGAGCGATTTGCGCGTTATACGCGTATTAGTATGTTTAATTTCTTACGCCGCAGTGCTGATGTAGCCAGTGGCGGCATTCAAATCATGAAGTTTGGTGAGTACATTCACACACTTTATGTCCCCACCTCGTTAAACATGGTCAAGGCTCGCCCTCTTAGAGGCACTGCCTTATTTATTCTTGACGCTAAATTAGTATTTAAATTGGTGGATAATTTTTTTGGTGGTGATGGTCGCCATGCAAAAATAGAAGGCCGTGAATTTACACCCACTGAATTACGAGTGGTGCAGTTAATTTTAAGCCAAGTTTTTAAAGACATGAAAGAAGCATGGCATGCCGTCTTGCCTTTGGAGTTTGAATACTACGGCAGTGAAGTAAACCCAGCTATGGCCAATATTGTTAGCCCAAGTGAAGTGGTGGTGGTCAGTTCATTCCATATTGAATTGGATGGCGGCGGAGGTGATTTACACGTGGCATTACCTTATTCAATGATTGAACCCATTCGAGAAGTGCTTGATGCCGGTGTGCAATCCGACGTCGATGAAGTTGATGAAAGATGGGTGCAATCTTTGCAAGAAGATATCCAGAACGCCAAAGTTCCGATACATGGCACCATTGTTCAGCAGGAAATTTCATTACGTGAAGTGGCGGCATTTAAAACCGGAGATGTGATCCCGATTGATATGCCAGAAGATTTTATTTTACAGGCAAATGGTACGCCTATTTTCCGCGGACAATTAGGTGTATCAAACGAAGTGTTGGCAGTAAAAATTAAAGAATCAATAAAACGAAAAATAAATAATAGTCACAAAGATGGATTATCAGTATGAGTGATGACGAAAACACCACAGAAGAACCAACAGAGGGTGCTGGCGAAGGTTCGGAAGAGTCAGGTGTCGATGCTGAATCATTAGCAAGTGAAGTGGCGGGTGGCGTAGAAGAAGCCAGCGGTGAAGATGAAGGCTTAGCGGATGAGTGGGCTGCCGCGATGGAAGAAGCCGGTGAAACAGATGACGACGATGAGGATGACGGTGTTAAACCGGCGCCCATGGAAGAATTTGATGGTGATGACGAGCCTGAAAACCTCGATACAACCACGCCAGAACTTGACGTCATACTTGATATTTCGGTTGTGATATCAATGGAAGTGGGTAATACCCAAATACCCATTCGTAATTTGTTACAACTTAATCAAGGCTCCGTGATTGAATTAGACAGATTGGCAGGTGAACCGTTAGATGTTTTGGTTAACGGAACGTTAATTGCCCATGGTGAAGTGGTTATGGTGAACGATAAATTTGGTATTCGTTTAACAGATGTCATCAGTCAAAGTGAGCGTATCCAGCGTTTACGTTAAGCGTTGAATATTAATCAAAAAAATAATAAAAGAGTAGCGCTATGATTTTTGTCTCCGCGCAAGCGTTGGCGACGGCTCAAACCGCGCCTGCATTAGCCAGTCCTATTGTTCCTAGTTCTCAAGATCAACTGATTCAAGTCACACTTGCACTTGTCGTTGTGGTTGCGCTTATTTATGCCATTGCTTGGGTGATAAAACGCAAGCAAGGCGTGCAAGGTATTTCTAATATTCCAATGAAAACCATCGGGGTTTTGCCCATGGGAATGAAAGAAAAGATCATCTTAGTTGAGGTGGGCGGAAAGCAAATTTTATTAGGCATGACACCCTCTAATATCAATACCTTAGCAACCTTTGATGAACCCATTGTAGATGAGACAAAACCGCAAACGTCTTTTTCTCAAAAATTAAAAGATATTATTTCCCAGCAAACATCATCACCTGACTCTAAGTCCCATGAAGTAAAGGCTAGCCATGAAGATAATACTTAAATATGGGGCCATCGTCTTCTCATTGCTATTGGTAAGTTCGGCTGTTTGGGCTGAGGATAAATTCAGTATTCCGGCCGTCACCATGGTGACCCAGCCTGATGGCAGTGGTCGTTACAGTGTAACGATTCAAATACTGGCCATTATGTCGTTGCTGACGGTTTTGCCGACGCTCATTATTATGATGACATCGTTCACCCGTATTATTGTTGTGTTTGCCATATTAAGACAGGCGCTTGGGTTACAACAAACACCATCGAATCAAATATTGCTTGGTCTTGCCATGTTTTTGTCAATGTTCATTATGATGCCGGTCCTTAAAGTAATGAACGAAACCGCTATCCAACCTTATATTAATGAACAGATCATGCCATTAGAGGCATTAGAAAAAGCCAGTATTCCACTTCGAGAATTTATGTTAGCCCAAATTCGCGAGGATGATTTAACGCTTTTTGTGCGTTTGTCGGGTGAAAAAAATATTGCCAGTGCCAGTGAGACCCCTCTTCATATTTTAATTCCAGCCTTTGTGACAAGTGAACTAAAAACAGCATTTCAAATTGGGTTTATGTTGTTTATTCCGTTTTTGATCATTGATTTAGTGGTGGCCAGTATCTTAATGGCCATGGGTATGATGATGCTGTCGCCCATTATTATTTCGTTGCCATTTAAAATCATGTTGTTTGTATTAGTCGACGGCTGGGCGATGGTGATTGGCACATTGGCCGCTAGTTATGGGTTTTGACAATAAGGAGTAAATGATGGGGCCTGAACATTTAGGTGACTTTTTACGCGAAAGTTTATTTGTCGTGATTATTATTGTAGCGGTTGTTTTAGTGCCAGGCCTTATTGTGGGTTTAATTGTGGCCACATTCCAAGCGGCTACCCAAATCAATGAACAGACGCTTAGTTTTTTGCCTCGTCTTGTGATTACACTACTGTGCATTTTGTTTTTTGGCCCATGGATCATCAACAAATTGGTGACTTATGCAAAGACGTTATACATGAACATCCCATATTTAATTAGTTGACGTTATGGAACCCGCTCTTGGCTTTATATTAAATATTGATAACGCTGAAATCTCTAGCTGGGTTAGTCGCTATATGTGGCCTTTTGCACGTATAGCTGGTTTCTTTATGGTTATGCCATTATTCGGTACGAGGTTAGTGAACCAACGAGTTCGTTTATATTTAGCGCTTGCAACCACCGTTGTTGTGACACCGTTACTACCGGCGATGCCAGTGATCGAATCTCTAAACGTACAAACCATGATTATTATTGCTCAGCAAATATTTATCGGTGTTGCATTGGCGTTTGCGCTCGAAATATTAATGAATATTTTTGTTATGTCGGGCCAATTAGTGGCAATGCAAACAGGTTTGGGTATGGCAATGATGGTTGACCCCTCTAATGGCGTTAACGTGGCGGTTGTTGCGCAATGGTTTTTAATTTTTGTGAATTTATTGTTTGTGACATTAAATGGTCATTTAGTGGCTATTGAAGTGATGACGGACAGTTTTTATACCATCCCTGTTGGTGAAGGTATGTTATCGAGCAATACATTAATGGAAATAGCGACACTTGCCCAATGGATGTTCAGTGCGGCCATTGTATTAGCATTGCCTGCAATTGCAGCCATGTTGGTCGTCAATATTGCGTTTGGTGTCATGGCTCGATTGGCGCCTCAGCTAAATATTTTTGCAGTCGGTTTTCCGGTGACGATGATGCTCGGCTTAATTATTTTGTGGATCACGTTTTCAGGTTATGGCGATAAGTTTTCTGGATTATTGTCTGAGGCCTTTCATTTTATGCGCGGCTACAAGCCATAATTTATTTAATGAGGCTTTAATATGGCTGAAGGCGACAGCAGTCAAGAAAAAACGGAAGAACCCACGGCCAAGCGCTTACAAAAAGCGCGAGACGACGGCCAAATTCCCCGATCAAAAGAGTTAAGCACGAGTTTGGTTCTCATTATTGGCGCACTGTCATTATGGCTGTCAGGTGGCCTTATTTATGAAGGTGCTCAAAGCATTTTTGTTTTTAATTACACACTCGAAAGAAGTCATATCTTTGATGAAAAAGAAATGATTATTCATTTGGCGGCATCGGCACGTGAAGCCATGTTGATTATTTCACCTGTTATGATCGCTTTATTAATCGTCGCTATTTTAGGCCCACTTGCATTAGGTGGATGGATGTTCAGTGGCAAGTCGTTATTGCCTAAGTTAAATCGTATTAGTCCTTTGTCCGGGTTAAAGCGCATGTTTGGTCTAAAAAGCTTAGTTGAGTTGTTGAAAAGCTGGGCAAAAGTGATTGTAATTTGCGTGTGCAGTATTCTGCTCTTCTTTTCATTAGAGAATTCTATTTTGTATTTAAACCAAGAACCGGATCGACAAGCAATTGTTCATGCTGTGGATCTAGTTATGTTAGCGGCATTGGTTTTGGCCATCAGTACACTGTTGATCAGTGTGATCGATGTCCCATTTCAAATTTATGATTTTACTAAAAAAATGAAAATGAGTTTGCAAGAGATAAAAGACGAGCATAAAGATACAGAAGGTAAGCCTGAGGTTAAACAGCGCATTCGCCGCTTACAATATGAAATGAGCCAACGCCGCATGATGGCGGATGTGCCTGAAGCCGATGTGGTGATCACTAACCCAACCCATTATGCGGTGGCTTTGAAATATCACAGCGAAGGAATGGAAGCCCCGATACTCGTGGCAAAAGGCACGGATGAAGTGGCGTTAAAAATACGAGAAATAGCAAAAGCGCATAACGTCCCTATTGTGGAATCACCGACTTTGGCACGTTCTGTTTACGCTTATACTCGCATCGGTAAAGAAATTCCTGAAGGCTTATATGTCGCCATCGCGCAAGTGCTGGCATATGTGTATCAATTAAACCAACACTTGAAAGGCTTAGGGCCTAAACCGAAACAACCTATTTTCCCGGTGCCGCCTGATTTGCGCGCATAAAATGGGGTTAAGTAAACCGTTTTTCCATCATGATGTGTGGAATCGTATTATGAATAAATTCATCAGACGTTATTGTATATTTAAGAGATTCGTAAAAGCCTTGTGCGATGACGCGCGCATCTAAAATTATACGTTTACCACCATTATTTTTTATGACCTCTTCAGCGTGCATAAGCAGTGATTTACCAATGCCTTTTCCTTGGCATGTTTCGCTGATGGCCATTTGCCTAATGCGAAATGTTGCCACTTCATTTTTAACGGGCGCAATAACAACACAGCCAATGAGTTGATTTTGGCTAAATGCGCCGATGTGAAGCTGTTGATCCTCGTTGGCAGTATCCGTGTCACTGAGTGTTAGCCCTAAGGGCACACGTAAAATGGCGTTTCTTAATACGAGAGTGTCTTGATACCCCCCACTCAAATATTCAATGGATGTATATTGAATAGCGTCATTCATGGTGACTTATGCTCTTTGGTTATGGCGAAGCCCTTCGCTTTGTGTAAGTAAGCTAAAGGGTCATAAGCGGATGATTTTTCTGGCCATATTCTTGCACTAACCCATCGAGCGTCAAAATTTTCAAACGTAGTTGGGATGTAAATGGCAGTTAATCGGGCAAGCTTACCACAAATCAATTTTCCGCAGCTCTTACAACAAACTCGGTCTTTGCTCGCTGGTAATTTAGGTGTGCCTTTTATGCTCATGGTGCTGTTAGGCATGATGACGCTGCCAGTGCCGACCTTCTTACTTGATGTGTTTTTCACCTTTAATATTGCACTTTCCATTGTTGTATTGATGGTTAGTATCTATGCGGCGCGTCCGTTAGATTTTGCCATTTTCCCGAGTATATTATTGATTGCAACATTACTGCGTTTAGCGCTTAACGTCGCCTCGACAAGGGTTGTACTACTCGAAGGCCATGAAGGTGGTGCGGCGGCTGGTAAAGTGATTGAGTCATTTGGTGAAGTGTTAGTGGGTGGTAATTACGCCGTGGGTTTGGTGGTTTTTCTAATCCTCATGATCATCAACTTTGTGGTGGTCACAAAAGGTGCTGGTAGGGTTTCAGAAGTAAGTGCACTGGTTTACATTAGACGCTATGCCGGGCAAGCAAATGGCGATTGATGCGGATTTAAACGCAGGTTTAATCGATGCCGATGAAGCCAAAACCCGTCGTAAAGATGTTGCAAATGAAGCTGAATTTTATGGTTCAATGGATGGTGCCAGTAAATTTGTAAAAGGGGATGCCATTGCCGGTATGCTGATTTTACTGATTAATATTATTGGTGGCTTAGCCATTGGTATGGCGCAACACGATTTAGATTTTTCTCGGGCCACAGAAGTGTATGCCTTATTAACGATTGGTGATGGCCTCGTTGCGCAAATCCCTTCACTGCTATTGTCGACGGCCACGGCCATTATCGTTACCCGTAACAATGATGAACGCGATATGGGCGGTCAAGTCTTTGACCAAATGTTTGGCTCATCTCGTGCTTTAGCGGTTGCCGCCGGTATTTTGATTTTAATGGGCCTGATTCCAGGTATGCCGCATTTGGCTTTTTTAGGCTTGGGCCTGGTGGCTGCCACTATTGCTTATTTAATTTATAAGCGAGATCAAAGAGTCGATGTCATTGATGAGGGGATTGGTGGCAGTGCCCGCCAAGCGGCACAAAAAACAGCGGCTGGCTCGCCAGCCTCACAAGGACAAGCGTCAGGCTCTGGTTCTCAACCGTTAAAAGCCTTGCCAGGCAATGACGGTAAAGAGGTGGATTGGGATGATGTAGAAGCCGTCGATATTATTGGTTTAGAAGTGGGTTATCGCTTGATTCCCCTAGTGGATAAAAATCAGGGGGGTCAATTACTCAGTCGCATAAAAGGCATTCGCCGTAAGTTGTCACAAGACTTGGGCTTTTTGGTTCCCAGTGTACACATTCGCGATAATTTAGACTTAATGCCCAACGCTTATCGCATCTTATTAATGGGCGTGAGTGTCGCTGAGGCGTTAATTGAGCCCGACAAAGAAATGGCCATTAATCCAGGGCAAGTGTTTGGTTCATTAGATGGCACCGCCACAAAAGACCCCGGCGTTTGGTTTGGATGCAGTATGGATTGATGAATATAAAAAAGATCAAGCGCAAACATTAGGTTATACCGTCGTGGACTCAAGTACGGTCGTTGCTACACACCTTAATCAATTATTGCAAAAACATGCTCATGAATTAATTGGTCATGAAGAAGTGCAACAAATGCTGGATCGACTAGCCAAAATATCCCCTAAGCTCGCCGAAGAACTCGTTCCAAATACGTTAAACCTCAGTCAATTATTATCAATATTACAAAATTTATTAACCGAAGGTGTGCCAGTGCGCGATATGCGCTCAATAGCAGAAGCGTTGGCGAACACCACCATCGATAGTCAAGATACCGCCGCTCTAACGGTGCAAGTACGTAAGTCACTTAAGCGTTTAATTGTGCAGAGTATTTACGGTAATGCAGATGATTTATCAGTTATTACGCTGGAGCCATCATTGGAACAGTTATTGCTCAAAACAGTACAGCAAAGTAAACAGCAAAATGGTGGCGCGGACAATATGATTTTAGAGCCAAGTATGGCCGAAAAATTACAAAACTCTTTAATAGAGGCAGCCAGAAATCAAGAGATGGCAGGCAACCCAGCCGTGCTATTAGTCAGTGGCTTTTTGCGTCCGGTGTTGGCTAACTTTGTAAGAAATACGACGGATACGTTGCATGTGGTGTCTTATCAAGAAGTGCCGGATAACAAACAAATTACCATTGCTGCCACCATAGGGGCATAGCCATGACACGATGCAAAAATATAACCCGTTTGAACTTAGTCACTTTAAAGGATTAAACCTAAGCACAGCTTACGTTAATTGAGAATACTATTATGAAGGTACGTCGTTTTACTGCCAGCAGTATGCAAAAAGCGTTAAAAACCGTTCGCGATGAAATGGGGCCGGATGCCGTCATTTTATCGAATCACCGCGTAAAAGGCGGTGTTGAAATTATCGTGGCTCAAAATTACGAACCTGTCAGTGCAAAGAAAACGACACCCATTTATCAATCGGATGAATTCGATGACCAGGATGAAAAGCAAACAAGTAAGGCGCCTGCAAAATCAAAAGAAAGTAACCCATGGCCGTTTCTTAATGACAACGAACGTCACGATGTAGAAGAGCAATTAAAGTTACAAGACCAGTTAGAATCTCTCAAACGTCAGCGCGAAAAAGAACAAAATCCAGAAGTTAAACCTAGAAGTAAGCCCGCGTCAGTCAAGGTCAATAGTAAAGCGGATTTACAGCATTCATTGCAACAAATTAAACAGCAGCGCCAAGATCCTAATTATGCATACCAACCACCAGAGCCTGAGATTAATCACCATCAACCGGTTGAACAAATTAGGTCAACTAAGTCACAACACAATCAACAAATTTTGAATGATGTCCGCAATGAATTAAATGATCTTAAAGATTTATTAGTTAATAGCTCAAGTTCAACTGCGACTCAGCAAAACAATAATTTTGTATGGAAAAAATTTAGCCCAGCCAATGCATTGCAAGCCAAACTTTGGCAACGCCTTGAACAAATGGGTTTTGATGATTGGATTATTTATCAACTGCTGCGCAAAGTACAAAGTCATGATGATGAAAAACTAGCATGGCAAGCCAGCCTACATGACTTGGCGCAACACCTTAATATCAGCCCGAGTGATCGTTTAAAACGCGGTGGCGTATTTGCGTTAGTTGGCCCAACGGGTGCGGGCAAAACGACCACCATTGCCAAAATGGCGGTGCGTTATACCTTAGAGCATGAAGGCGCAAAAGTGGGATTAATCACCATGGATAACTATCGCTTGGCGGCTCACGATCAACTGCGCACGTTAGGCCAAATTTTAGGTGTTCCTGTACAAGTGGCCGATCAAGACCATCCACTGAGCGGCTGTATTAAAGAGTTAGAACAATGTGATTTAGTGCTCATTGATACAGCGGGCCTTACGCCGGAACACCCAATGTTGAAGTATCAACTAGATCAACTCGCCCAATTGAAAACACCCGTGCATACCTTATTAGCCATGCCGGCCACCAGTAACTGTCGCGTGCTGCGTAAGGTTTATCATAGCTATAAAGCCGCAAAATTAAGTGGGTGTGTATTAACAAAAGTAGATGAAGCCAGCAGCTTAGGGGACGTCATCACCGTGCTACTTGAGTGTAAATTGAATTTAGCCTATAGCACGAACGGGCAGCGGATTCCGGATGATTTTGACCCTGCTAATGCTAAAGCCCTTGTCAAAGAAGTGGTAAGAAGGGCCCAGCAGGAGCAACAAGTAGCGGTACAGCAAAACATAGCCGCAGGTGCTTGGTAGCGGTTATCAGCCAGCTATGGCTAGAACAGGAGGCGTGATTTATGGGGGATTATGTATTTATGATGATGGGAACTACGGCGATTTGCTCTAATTGCACTAAGCTCTTATATAAGGGGAGTGTTTAATGCATCCAGTTCAAGTAATAGCGGTCACGGGTGGTAAAGGTGGCGTCGGCAAAAGTAACGTGTCAGTTAACCTCAGCATTGCATTGGCTGAAATGGGCCGTCGTGTTGTTTTATTAGATGCGGACTTGGGTCTTGCCAATATTGACGTGCTACTGGGTTTGACGGCGAAAAATAATATCAGCAATGTTTTAAGCGGTGAAATCAGTTTACGAGATGTATTAGTGACTGGCCCCGCCGGTATTCGCATTATTCCCTCTGCGTCAGGCACGCAAGAAATGGCTCAACTTGACCCAAGAGAGCATGCTGGGTTAATTCGTGCATTTAGCTCGATAGCTGATCAATTAGACGTATTAATCATTGATACCGCGGCAGGCATTGGTGATGGCGTGGTGAGTTTTGTTAAAGCTGCGCAAGAAGCCATGATTGTGGTTACAGACGAGCCCACCAGTATTACGGATGCCTATGCGTTAATTAAATTACTGAATCGCGATCACGGCTTATTCCGTTTTCGCGTGTTGGCTAACATGGTCAAAACCTCACAAGACGGTCATAACCTGTTTGCTAAGTTAACCAAAGTAACCGATCGTTTTTTAGATGTGGCTTTACAGTATGTTGGCTGCATTCCATTTGACGATAGCGTGAAGCGCTCGGTGCAAAGGCAGCGCGCCGTTGTAGAAGCGTATCCTAGAGCGAAAGCCTCATTGGCGTATAAATCTTTAGCGAAAAAGGTCGACTCTTGGCCATTGCCCACCAGTGCGCGGGGTAATTTAGAATTTTTTGTGGAGAATTTAGTATCAACAGCTCGTGGATGATTTATGGCCGTAGCAAGTGGTTTCGCCATGTACACAGGTGAGCAAAATCCTAACTATAACCAGCTTATTGAAGAGTACGCCTCTTTAGTGAAACGCATTGGCCATCATTTAAAAGGGCGTTTGCCCCCGTCAGTGCAACTGGATGACTTAATACAGTCAGGCATGATTGGCTTGATCGAAGCTGCTCGTAAATATGAACCCAGCAAAGGTGCGAGCTTTGAAACCTATGCGGGTATTCGTATTCGTGGTGCCATGCTGGATGAAATTCGCAAAGGGGATTGGGCACCACGCTCAGTCCATCGTAATAGCCGCAAAATTGCGGAAGCCATTCGATTTGTCGAATCCCAGACGGGTCGTGACGCACAAGATCACGAAGTGGCTGAAGCACTCGAGATGACCTTAGATGAATACCATCAACATTTACAGGATGGTATGGGCTCGCGCTTATTTAGCTTTGAGGAGTTACTGAGCCAACCGGGTGAACGTGAAGGTGATCTCATCAGTCATGATGAATCAGGGCCCCTTGAGGGGCTCCAGTCACAGCATTTTCAACAGCACCTTGCTCGTGCGATCGAAAAATTACCCGAACGAGAGCAATTGGTACTTGCCCTTTATTATGATGAAGAGCTAAACCTAAAAGAGATTGGTGCTGTGCTGGACGTGAGTGAATCACGCGTCAGTCAGATTCACAGCCAAGCAGCGTTGCGTTTAAGAGCCCGTTTATCAGAATGGGCAGAGCAGCAAGCAAAATAAATACGGGATATTGAGAGTGGGTCATATTCGCCTAGTCTTATATTTAACATCAACCTGCTGGATAACTTGATAACACTGGCTAGACTAAAAATAGGTAATAGAGTCTTTGGCCAGGGCGCTGGGAGGTAGCTTTGGATAAAAATATGAAAATACTCGTTGTGGACGATTTCTCCACCATGAGACGCATCATCAAAAATCTGTTGAGAGATTTGGGCTTTACCAACACTCAAGAAGCAGACGACGGTAATACGGCCTTGCCCATGTTACAAAGTGGCGACTTTGATTTCTTAGTCACCGATTGGAACATGCCCGGCATGACGGGTATTGAACTGTTAAAGCATGTGCGTGAAGACGAGCGCTTGAAAAAGTTACCCGTATTAATGGTAACCGCAGAAGCTAAACGTGACCAAATTGTGGCGGCGGCTCAAGCTGGGGTAAATGGCTATGTTATTAAACCATTCACTGCAGCCGTGCTTAAGGAAAAGATTGAAAAAATCTTTGAGCGCGTTGATGGCTGACTAGGGAATTGTCATGGCAGATGCAGATATTAAAAACTCAAATAATGAGTTTGCAAAGCTGTTTTCTGAAAAAGCCAATGAGTTAATGGGTCGGCTAGAGAATAATGATCTGGCAGGTGCAGTTGGTTTAATTCAGGATTTGCAACAAGTAAGGGACGAAAATCTCTATCAAGAGATTGGCCAACTTACTCGGGCGCTACATGAATCGATCAAAAACTTTAAACTTGATGGTGATTCAAAAGGCGCAGGATCTGAAATAGATGGTGCGCATGAAGGTCTGCAGTATGTCGTCGAAATGACGGCAAAAGCTGCGAACAAAACTATGGATAAAGTTGATGAAAGCATGCCGCTTTCTGAAGCTATAGCCAGTGAAGCTTCCGAGATACACCAAGAATGGAACCGCTTCTTGAATAAAGATTTAAGTGCTGATGAGTTTCGTGAACTAACAAAACGCATTAACACCTTTTTAGAAAATACCGACAAAAATACTCGGAAATTAAACGGCAATTTAAGTGACATTCTACTTGCCCAAGATTTTCAAGATTTAACCGGTCAAGTGATTCAACGCATTACGACTATGGTGACAGACGTTGAAGCACGTTTAGTGAATTTGGTGGCCATGGCAGGTCATGTGGATCAAATGACGGGAATTAAACACAGTGTTGTTGATACCCCTGATGAAATAGATGATCCAAATAAAGGGGTCGGACCTCAGTTAAATGCTGAAGATAACGAAGACGTGGCATCAGATCAGGATGACGTAGATGACTTATTATCCAGTCTTGGTTTTTAAAGGAGTAAACGGATGAGTTTGGACGCTGATGAAGAAATCCTCCAGGACTTCCTTGTTGAAGCAGGTGAGATTCTAGAGTTGTTATCTGAGCAACTAGTCGACTTAGAAAATCGTCCAGATGATCACGATTTACTTAATTCTATTTTCCGTGGCTTTCATACGGTTAAAGGGGGCGCGGGTTTTTTACAACTTGATGCTTTAGTTGCATGTTGTCATGTGGCCGAAAATGTATTCGATATATTGCGAAATGGACAACGTACTGTCACGTCAGACTTGATGGATGTTGTATTAAAAGCGCTTGATACCGTTAATGAAATGTTTGACTCAGTGCGTGCCGGTGAAATGCCGCAACCCGCTGACCCTGCGCTTATTGCTGATTTATCACGATATTCTAAACCGGAATCGGCAGAAGCACCTGCCGCGCCAGTGGTAGAAGAGTCTGCGCCTGAAGCGCCTAAACCAGCAGAGCCAGCTGCATCAGGTGAAACGGCAGATGACGGTGATATAACCGATGAAGAATTTGAAAATTTATTAGATTCTCTCGAGGCGCCAAAAGACGGAGCGGCAAAAGACGCAGCGCCTAAAGCGACGGTTCCTGATCCAGTCACTGATGATTCTGGCGATGAAATTACGTCTGATGAATTTGATGCCTTACTTGATAAATTACATGGGCCAGGTAAAGGGCCGACAATAGACGCAGGCGCTGAGCCAGCTAAACCTGCCGCACCTGAGCCCGTTGCTGAAAGCGGTGACAGTGACGCCTCTATCTCAGAATCTGAATTCGAAGACTTGCTGGACAAATTACATGGCAAAGGCAAAGGCCCAACCATAACGGATGGCGAGTCTGCGGCTCCCGCCGCTGCGGCGCAAACACCAAAACCAGCTGCGCCGCCTGAAAAACCGGCAGCGACACCAACACCAACTGCATCAGCCGCTCCTACGGCAGCAGCACCTGCCGCACCTGCGAAAAAAGCAGAGCCACCTGCCGCCGCTGAAACCACGGTACGTGTCGATACGAAACGCCTCGATGACATCATGAATATGGTTGGTGAATTAGTATTAGTGCGTAATCGATTAGTGCGCTTGGGTTTAAAAAGCACAGACGAAGCCATGGCGAAGGCTGTTGCGAATTTAGACGTGGTGACGGGTGACTTGCAAACCTCCGTTATGAAAACTCGGATGCAGCCCATCAAGAAAGTCTTTGGTCGATTCCCTCGAGTCGTACGTGACTTAGCGCGTAACTTGAAAAAAGAAGTAACGCTAGAGCTAAAAGGTGAAGAAACGGATTTAGATAAAAACTTGGTCGAAGCACTTGCCGATCCACTCGTCCACTTAGTGAGAAACGCAGTGGATCATGGTATTGAGCAACCAGAGGAGCGTGAGGCGTCTGGTAAATCAAGAAATGGCACCGTTGTGTTATCCGCTGAGCAAGAAGGTGATCACATATTGTTATCGATTCAAGATGATGGCAAAGGTATGGATCCTAAAAAATTACAGCAAATTGCGGTTGATAAAGGCGTTATGGATCAAGACGCAGCCGATCGTTTAAGTGATTCGGAATCGTTTAATTTGATTTTTGCACCTGGCTTTTCAACCAAAACTGAAATCAGTGATATTTCAGGCCGCGGTGTGGGTATGGACGTGGTGAAAACAAAAATCACCCAACTCAACGGCACCTTAAATATTGATTCGGTACTAGGTCGTGGTTCGAAAATCATGATTAAAGTCCCACTGACGTTAGCCATCATGCCGACGCTAATGGTGATGCTACAAGATCAAGCGTTTGCGTTCCCACTTGTGAGTGTTAACGAAATATTTCACCTAGACCTCTCTCGTACTAATGTGATTGATGGTCAAGAAGTGGTTGTGGTTCGTGATAAAGCCGTGCCGCTATTTCATCTGAAAAATTGGTTAGTACACGATATTAAAACGGATGAAAACGCAGGAAAAGAAGGTCATGTGGTGGTGGTATCCGTGGGAACACAACGAGTAGGGTTTGTGGTTGATCAATTGATTGGCCAAGAAGAAGTGGTCATTAAACCACTCGGTAAAATGCTACAAGGTACGCCGGGTATGGCAGGGGCGACTATTACGGGTGATGGTCGAATTGCATTGATTCTAGATGTGCCAAGCATGCTTCATCATTATGCTAAAAAGAACAGTTTAATCGCGGCGTAAGCTAGCCGAAATTCGGGATCACTTTGTCTGTTGCATGCATATGAATACAGTGAGTTTATGGAGTCGCAATGGCAATTCGATTATTAGTGGTGGATGATTCCAGTTTTTTCCAAAAACGCATATCGGAAATTCTCAAACCTGTTACAGACATCCAAATTGTTGGTTTTGCCAATAATGGCCGTGAGGCAATTGAAAAAGTCGAGAGTTTAAATCCTGATGTCGTCACCATGGATTACGAAATGCCAGTGATGGATGGCTTAACGGCATTACGTAATATTATGAAGTTAAAACCCACTCCGGTTTTAATGTTCTCATCTTTAACATACGACGGCGCTCGTGTAACGCTCGATGCATTAGATGCAGGCGCGGTTGATTTCCTACCGAAAAATTTCGAAGATTTACAACGTGGTGGCGACAAGATACGCAGCACACTGAGTGATAAAATAAAAAACGTTGCTAAATACTATAATCGCTCCGCGCCTAGCCAGTCTTATACGTCACCTCCAGCGGCTCCTTCTCCAATTACGGGCAATAAAGTTGAACCCGTCGTTGCACCCGTTGTAAGGGATGTTCGTTCTCAAACCAAAGTTGTCTCGGATCCAATACCGATAAATGTATATTCAGATACAAAAGAAAAAAGAACTGAAAACAATACCCGGCTCGGGGCGATTGATGTTGTGTTAATTGGCACCAGTACTGGTGGCCCGGTTGCACTACAAAAAGTGTTAACGAAATTGCCCCAAAACTTTCCAAAACCGATTATCTTAATTCAGCATATGCCAGCATCATTTACGGGTGCGTTTGCAGAACGATTAGATAAGTTATGCAGTATTAGTGTAAAGCTGGCAGAAGATGGTGATCAACTAAAGCCGGGGCTGGCATTGTTGGCCCCAGGTGGGCAGCAGTTAATGTTAGACCGTGGTCGAGTGAAAGTCATAGAGGGCGATGATCGTGTTAATTACCGCCCTTGTGTTGATATTACGTTTGCCAGCGCGGCAAAACATTATCCTGGAAAAGCATTAGGCATCGTATTAACAGGCATGGGCAGTGACGGTAAAGAAGGTGCGGCCTTAATGAAGGAAGGTGGCTCATTTATATGGTCACAAGATCAAGAAACCTGTGTGATTTATGGCATGCCTATGGCCATTGCAAAAGCGAACTTAGCCGACGCCGTTTTACCGTTACACGACATAGCGGCAAAGTTGATTAAAGAGGTCCGCTAATGGATATTCTTGGCCTAGTCGGGATTGTGCTGGGCATAGCCGCTATATTGCTTGGGAACATGCTAGAAGGCGGTTTAAATTCAGCATTACTCAATGGTCCGGCTGCGATTATTGTATTTGGTGGCACGCTTTCGGCTGTGCTCGTACAAACCCCTCTTGCGGTCATGAAAGGTGCGCTTACACGCTCTCTTTGGTTGGTTTACCCTCCCATCAATAGTCTCGATGAATTATTGAATACGTTATGTAAATGGTCACAAACGGCGCGTAAAGAAGGGCTAATTGGTTTAGAAAAAAGTGCAAAGTCAGCGATGCCCCTCGCTAAGAAAGGGTTAAATTTATTGGCCGATGGGCAAACCCCAGCAGCGATTCGCTCAAGTTTAGAATTGGATTTATATCGGCAAGAAGATGCAGGCCTACAAGCCGCACATGTATACGAAAGTTTAGGTGGTTATGCCCCCACAATTGGAATTCTAGGTGCGGTATTAGGGCTAATGCAGGTGCTGGGTAATTTGACAGACCCAGAGCAAATTGGGCCCGGTATTGCCACGGCTTTTATCGCGACTATTTATGGTGTCGGCATTGCAAACTTAATTTTGTTACCCATTGCTCAGCGGCTTAAATTTTTAGTCAGAAAAGAATATTTATACAACGAGCTGATTATTGAGGGGCTTGTTGCCATTGCCGAAGGCGAGCATCCTAATTCTATTCGCTATCGTTATGAGAATTTAAAAAAAGGCACGACGTAATGGAAGGAATAACCGATGGCTAGGCGACATGTTCCACCAGAATCGGTACATGCCCAGCGCTGGATGGTGTCTTATGCCGATTTCATGACTCTCATGTTTGCATTTTTTGTGGTGCTTTACGCATCGTCTTCACTTAATGATGAAAAGTTTAAACAAATGAGTGCGGTATTTGTGGGCGTCTTTGATCAGCCAGCAGCCTTAACACTATCGCAAGATTTTCAAACGTTAATATCACAACTGTCTGAAACGTTAAGAAAGCCAGAAGAGGGTGAAAAAGAAAGCGAAAGTTTTGATGAGAGCAACACAAAAATTCAAAACGCATTGCAAGGCTTAATTGATACGTCGATAAATATGCCAAGGGTGACTTTGCAAAAAGTTAACCAGTTTTTACAGCTAGAGATTCCATCTGATTATATTTTTAAAAATAATACCGATGTGGTGAGCGTTGAAGGCGAATACATCCTATCCAGATTAGCCGATGAGCTCGAAAAAATTCCTAACTTTGTCAATATCGAAGTGTTTACCGATGATCAAGTGTCTCAGGTGAATCCTTGGCGATTAGCGGCTAATCAGGGAATCGCGATTATGCAGCTATTGACGTTAGATGATGTATCACCTTTGCGTTTAGCTGCGGTTAATTATGGGCCGTTTCAGCCAATTGCGACAAATGATGATGAGGACGGCCAATCAATTAACCGACGAGTGCTATTCTTAATTCATAGTAACAATGAAAATGTTAATCGCATTAAAACTGTGACGGATGCGCACTTATCTGCTAATCCTTAATAGTAATGATAGGAATAAAACCTGCATAGTATTGGACAGGTCAATAAAGTTACTGCTTTTGCGGTAATTTGTGTTTGGGCCAAGGAGTGAGTTGTGCACGTATGGGCCGTAGCAAATCAAAAGGGTGGTGTTGGTAAAACCACCACGACTGTCAGTCTTGCGGGGTTACTGCGCGAGCAGGGCCATCGTGTGCTGATGGTGGACTTAGATCCCCATGGTTCATTAACCAGTTATTTTCAGTATGACCCAGATGAAATTGAGTTCAGTACTTTTGACCTGTTTATGCACGAAGGCAAAGTGCCGGACGACCTGCCTAAAAAAATCATCCGCAACACCACAAAAGAAGGGATTGATTTATTCCCTGCCAGTACTGCGCTTGCCACACTTGAGCGCAAAGTGGCAGGGCAGGGTGGTATGGGCTTAGTTATCTCAAAAGCTTTGGCGAGTTTGTGGGATGAATACGAATTTGTTCTCATTGATACACCCCCTATTCTTGGGGTGTTAATGATCAATGCATTAGCCGCTGCGCAACGGTTGCTTATTCCGGTGCAAACCGAATTCTTAGCGGTCAAAGGATTAGAACGCATGACGCATACATTGGGTATGGTGATGCAAAGTACAAAAAAACAATTGCCATTTACCATTATCCCCACGCTTTATGATCGTCGAACCCATGCGTCTATTAATGCGCTGAAAAAAATTCGAGAGCTGTACGGTGATCAAGTTTTTGCTGAGTCCATTCCTGTTGATACTAAATTCCGTGACGCCAGCGCTATTGCAAAAGTCCCCTCAGACCTAGACCCAGACGGGCGAGGTATTAGGGTATATCGACACCTGCTTAGTAATTTACTAAGCACAGCCAGTGCGGCATAACCTATGTTAAGTGCATCAGATAAAGTCGTTAGCGATTATCTTGATAACCTCTTTTTTGATGAGTCGTTACCATCGATCATTGCGTCGTTACCATACACACCACTAGACAGTGTTGATTTTGGTTATCGCTTACAGCCGTGTACCGATCCGTTTGCATTAATGACAATGAGCCAAGTATCGGAGCACATAATATGGGAAGCGTTTTTACAATTTTTACTATTAGGCAATGCGTTACCCCATGGGCAGTTAAAGCGCTATGTATTTAAGCAAAGTGAAATACTGCTGTATAGAACTCGGATTAAACCTCAGGGATAGATGATGCATGAATAATCCCTCCTCACCAAAACCAACGGTTACTCAATCAGCCCATGTTGCCACGGTTGTTCAGGAATATATGGACAACCTGCTGGTGGATTTATTCCCTGATATGGCAAGTGATATAGAGGAGGTTGTTGAACGGGCCATTGAAGAGCCCAGTACATTCGAGCCGCAGCAAGCCGTGATGAACGAGCTAACGGTTCCAGATGAGCCCGTTATCAGCGAAGCGCCCGTTGCGAGTAAACAAGATGATGTCGAACCTGTGGTGATACTTGACCAACCGCAGCCTCAGATAAATGTAAATATTGAGCCTATCGAGATTGATGCTCAGCCAAGTGAAAATATTGATGTTGTGCCAGAAGTTCAGGTTGAGACTGATAGCCAAATCATTGACGAACCAAAGGTCGCATCTAAAGCGCTGCGTTACCCTAAAGCCCCTATTTGGGCACAAGAAGCGTTTGAAGTCCTACTATTTGATGTATGCGGCCTGAAGTTAGCGGTATCTATGGAAGCATTAGGTAAAATTATTAAAGTAGAGCATGAAACCAATCAACTGATTGGGCGCCCTGATTGGTTTATAGGCGCTTATATTGAGAATGAACAACATCTATATGTAGTCGATACGGCCAAATACATCATGCCAGAAAAAGGCTTCAATTTAGCTGACGATGGCTTTGACTATGTTATTCAGTTACAGCGCAGCAAGTGGTCATTAGCGTGTAAAAAGGTGTACAGCACCGTGCGTCTTGAGCCAGACCAGGTGAAATGGCGCTCTCAGCAAGGCAAGCGCCAATGGTTATCTGGCACAGTGGTGGATCATATGTGTGCCTTGATTCATGTTGATAGCCTGATTGACTTGTTAGAAGCTGAAGCAAAATAACGATGACGCTTAAATTCGAACTCGACTGGCACACAACCTGCTCTAGTCTAAACTAATAACAAGGAATGTTATGAATTTGACAAGTAGTCGGATTTTACTTGGCCGCTGGCGTATAGAGGCAAACATTATGTTGGCTACGCCATATATAGGAGTGAGTTGATGAGTACCTATGAAGCAAAAGGGGTTGCTGAAGATCCCGTGTTGCAGTGGGTCACCTTTCGTTTAGATAACGAGACCTACGGCATCAATGTGATGCAGGTGCAAGAAGTACTGCGTCACACCGAGATCGCTCCAGTACCGGGTGCACCTCCGTATGTACTGGGTATTATCAATCTTCGCGGTAATGTGGTGACGGTAATTGATACCCGTTTGCGTTTTGGTTTAATCGAAACAGAAACCAATGATCAAACCCGTATTGTGATTATTGAAACCGAAAACCAAGTAGTGGGTATTTTAGTGGATGCAGTCGCCGAAGTGGTTTACCTGCGTCAGTCTGAAATCGAAACCACACCAAATGTTGGCAATGAAGAAACCGCTAAATTTATTCAAGGGGTTTGTCATAAAAACGATGAACTGCTTATTTTGGTTGACCTTGAAAAAATGATGTCCGATGAAGAATGGGCAGAGCTTAACGACTTTTAACGTTAAATAAGGCCTCTCAAAAAAAAGCAGCATCAAGCAGTTGATACCAAGCATTTACTGTAAAAAATGCTTGGTATTCATAATAAAATTAAAACTTGCCTAATAGGCAACTGCGAGTGAATCATGTTGGAACTTGTATCGTCTTGGGCGCTAAGCGCGTCAGTACATCCTCTATTACTTATTATTGCTGCCAGTACATCAATACTAGCGTGTTCGATGGCATTCTATAATGCGCGAGTTCTGTTGGTGCAAAAACGACAGCAAGTGCTATTGAATCGTCGGTTGAATGAAGACATGGCCTCGCTTTCTAAAAGTGCCATTGGTATGGGGCAAAAAGTATTAGAAACCGAGCGCCGACTCGCTGAAGTACTTAAAAAGCAATTTGCTATCTTGAACTCTCAACCGGAACACCCCTCCTATGATCAAGCATCTCGTTTGATTGCAATGGGCGCCACCGAGAATGATCTAGTGAGCAGTTGTGGGTTTAGTCATTCAGAAGCCGAGTTATTGCTGTCACTCAATCGTAAGCGACAAGTCAATTTTGAAAGTGCGGTGCATTAATTATATTTAATGAATATTCAAATAAAAAATCGAGCAATTTTCTCGGTTTTTTATTGTTTGAATCGCCCCTAGTTCACTAGACACTCTTTAACTATATAATGTACTTAAAGAGGAGGCCATTATGGCTGGTGAACGATACAACGAAGAATTCAAGATAGCAGCGGTCAAGCAAGTGACTGAAAATGGTCATTCCATTGCCGATGTGGCCAATCGATTAGGCATTACAACTAAAAGCCTCTATCACTGGCGAGATAAATACGGTGAGAACGCCCAAGGCTACCAAGAAAAACAATTCATAAACGAAGAGCTTCGCAAGCTTAAAGCCGAACTAAAGCGTGTGACCGAAGAGCGAGACATCTTAAAGGAGGCCGCCGTGTTCTTTGCCGGGGAGTCAAAGAAAAATACACGTTCATAAGCTCTCGAACCCACCGTTTCTCAGTGCGATCCATGTGCCGTGTACTAAGTGTTCACCCAAGTGGATTTTACGCCTGGCATGAAAACTCTAAAAGTCAGCGTGAAAAAGACGATGAATATTTATTAGGGTTTATTAAGCAATTTTGGTTAGAAAGCGGCTGTGTTTATGGTTATCGAAAGATCTATAAAGACATGCTTTCATTTGGCGAAGCGTGCGGTAAAAATCGCGCATATCGACTGATGAAATCCGCAGGCATACAGTCTCAACGAGGCTATAAGCGTAAAGCTAATTACAGTGGAGGCGAACTATCGACAGTTGCTCCAAATCTTTTAAATCGTGAATTTGATGTAGTCGAACCAAATACTGCTTGGGTAACCGATATAACTTATATTCGTACTTATAAAGGCTGGCTGTATCTTGGTGTTGTCATTGATTTATTCTCAAGGCAGGTAGTTGGCTGGTCGATGAGTGATCGCATTAATACCGATTTAGTACTCAATGCCATTACGATGGCCATCTGGCGACGAAAGCCAAGAGGCAATGTAATCGTGCATTCTGACCAAGGCTGCCAGTTACACCAGTTACGATTGGAAAAGTATGTTGGAAAGCAATAACTTAACAGTAAGCATGAGTCGACGAGGGAATTGTCACGACAATGCCTGCGCTGAAAGCTTTTTTGCGTTGTTAAAGCGTGAACGTATTCGTCGTAAAATTTATCTCACTCGAGAAGAAGGTAAAGCTGATATATTTAATTATATTGAGTTGTTCTATAATTCAACTCGACGTCATGGTAATAATAATAATGATGTGTCACCGATGGAGTTTGAAAGGAACTATTTTGTGAAGCAATTGGGTGTCTAGAAAAGTCGGGGCGATTCAGTTTGCGGCTTGGCTATGTTTATCCGATTTTCAGGAAATGGATACACCAGTGCAGGTGAGCTGTACTCATTCAAATAAACGCAATTAGTCAAATATTTGCTTGGGTTATTTAGCTATAACTCTTCCAGAACCTTACAGCTATAAGTTACAAGCTAGTTGATTTACACGACCTATACTCTAGTTAATACCGTTAAAGGGAGAGTGGCCGTGAGTATTAAAACCGCCTTACTGAGTCTTATTTTATCGTTTTTTGTCTGTTTTGTTCAGGCTGAAGAAATTCAATCGATTAAAGGCGCTAATACCATTGATGCCTTCGAGGCACTTAATTTATTTGAAAAAGGGGCCACGTTCATTGATGTACGTGACCAGTTTGAATATCAGCTAGGGCATATTCGCAGCGCGGTACACCTTGATTTAAAGCGTGACTTTAATGACCTATATTTAATAGAGACACTTGATCGTGATATCCCCATTGTCATTTATTGCAACAGTGCTCATTGCTATCGCAGTGCCGTGGCGACGTTTTTGGCAGTGGCATGGGGTTATGAAAATGTTCATTACTTCAAAGATGGTTATTTCACTTGGTTAGCATTGGATTTGCCCGTGGTTATGGATCAAAGCCAAGATCACATTGCCCAAAAAGACACGCCTGACAGCCAGTGGCGAGTACAAATGCAAGATGCTCTGGCGGAGGTGCAGCTAGCAAAAGCACAAAGCTTCAAGCAGGCGTCTGTACCCACTGTGAGATCATTAGCTCAATAAACGAAACCAGCCTTTATTTGTAGCCTACCAACAGCCCACCCTAAAATAGCTAACAGATTGTTTTAATTCGTAAAAAATCTAGGAATAGGGGTGACAAAGGGAAATCTATCCGTATAATGCACGCCACATCTAAGCAGCTTGCTGCGCTGGTCAATCCCAACGACCTTCAATTTAGATGTGTGTGGGGCCTTAGCTCAGCTGGGAGAGCGCAACACTGGCAGTGTTGAGGTCAGCGGTTCGATCCCGCTAGGCTCCACCAATTTTTACAAGTTCGGCCTAATAGCTTGTAAATCTTAAGTGTCCCGTTCGTCTAGAGGCCTAGGACACCGCCCTTTCACGGCGGTAACAGGGGTTCGACTCCCCTACGGGATACCATTTTCTTTATTTTTCCTTCTTTAGTTTTATCGTAATAGTTAGTTGCATGATAAATAGTCAACACAATCAATTGTCGTATGACTTAAAGTCCGCTGTTCTTCATAGCGGTTATTTGCACATTGTTAACAGAGTCTGTTTGTTACAGTCGTAACTTTAACCGTTTATTATGGTTACGCTTCTAATACCCTCCCAAATTTGAACTTTATTTGAACTCCATACTAGAAATTGCTTTTACTATCTTTGTATCTGTTTTAAAAAGCAGCTTAAAGCTCGCCTATTATCATAGTCAGTAATTAAGCTTAATTATTTAATTTGGTTTTATTCAATCCTGCTTAGTGTTGGCTTTGTAAGAGAGCTTTGGCTTTTTTTGTCTGATTAATTGGAATGGTTAAAACGGTGAATATACCCACCTTAAGTCGCATTTGTGTTTGTGGGTAACACGCTTGTTTCGTTATTACTCAGCTTACTGTTTATTGGTTATATCGGTTCATTTGTTCCACTTAAAAATGAATCACACTTCACATTTAAATTCATTTTAGGTATTAAAAAATATTTTTTAATACCCAAAACAATTGGACAATGGGTACAAGTGTTCCTTTATTGGTTTAACTGTCCATCAATTGGTCAGTAAAGCACCCTTGTTTGTCATCCCTAGGGGTGAATTTGTAATCCTTTGTAAATTCAGGTGAACTTTGCAGTGTGCAGAATAATCTGTGCGGGTTAGGATGCTTGCCACTTACAAATAATAACAAAAAGAAACGAGTTGTCCTTTTTATGAAATTTATCAGCGTACTATTGCTAAGCACCTTTTTCGTTTTTTCTTTGCAAGCATCAGAAGAAATAAATGAAGACATGAAGCAGCAAGTATTAAAAGTGCAACAAGAATTAGATCAATTAGTAGATCAGGGTGGTAAGTATGCATACTTACAGTTGGCACAAAAAGATGGTTTGTCACCTTTTGCAGTGGCTATAGATGAAGCTGGCACTACCATTATGTTAGAAGTGCCAAAATCCGAAGATAAAGCCACCTTAAGCGACAAAATATTAAAGTTAAGAGAAATAATTTACTTAGGTGGCAAAAACGCAAAATTTGTAGCTGGTGCATTATTTGTTCAAGCTCAAGTGCCATTTATGGGCAAAGAGGTTGATGGTGTAGCCATAGAGATGGAGCACAAAAACGGTTTGTCAGTATTACGATTTTCGCCTTATGAGATTAATCGTGAAGAGAAAAAAATCAGTTTCAAAAGACCAGTGGATAAAATTAAACCAGTGGTCTTTTTTAAAGAAGCAGTAAAACAAGACGCTAAGTCTTAACCGTAAAAATAATAATAATAATAATAAAACGAATTGATGTGGGTTACTAAAGAAGTAGCCTCTCAATAGAGATCTTAACTCTTCTTGAGTGACGTTCTCACAATAATAAAAATCAGGAGACAACACATGAAAGGCCTTAAAAAACTTGCTTTGGTTACTGCAGTAGCCGCCGCTCCTTTCGCTCATGCAGAAATGACTGCTATGGACGATGCTCTACTAGGTGAAATGACGGGTCAAGCCGGTATCACTATTGATGTAGATCTACAAATGACTATCGATGCTATCAAATATGTTGATACTGACGGTAACCGTCAGTTAGAAGCTGTTGCAACTGGTACTGGTGGTTTTAATTCAGATGGTACTCCAAATGCAACGGGTGACTATGACTACACTGGTACTCAAGGTGCTGTTACCATTAAAGACCTATCAATTGGTAGCATGAATGCTGGCGTTTTAAGTGCTGCACGTATTCGTGGTGTAACCATTGATGCAGATGGTACTGATGGTTTAGTAATCGGTCTAAACGAAATTGGTGACACCTTAGGTAACGGTATTGATATTAATGTTGGTGCTGTAATTATTGGTACTGGCGCGGCTAACTTGGCTAAAACTAAGTTGGGTGCATCTATTCAAGGTAGCGCACAAACTACAGCTGCCGCAACAGCCGCTATTACTGCTGGTGATTTTGCTGATCCAGCTGCTTATTCTGCTGCACTTGCTGCAGGTGATCCAACAGCACTTGGGTACTTAGCGGCCTTGGATGCAGCTGTAGCTCAAGCTGCAGCTGTTGCTCAATCTGGTGCTGCCGGTAATATTGGTGGAATCAAAGTTGAAAACTTCCGTAACTATATTCAAGATGATTTGGTAAACAAATACAATGGCGTATTTGATATGGCACTTCAAGACTCTACCGGTGCTGTTGGTGGTGTGACGGGTGCTCCTGGATCTGCTGGTCGTTTTGTTCGTGGTGAAATTGTTGTTAACGGTACAGGCACTTATGACCCTTCAGCTGGTCATGCTGGTTCAACAGGTGGTTTAAAAATCTCTGGTGAATTTGGTGGAGCCATTGATAAAGCTGCTTGGGTTGATACTGGTGGTGGTGAATTTGGTGTTGCTGACCTAGGTTTCTTCCATGGTGTTGATACTAATGACACTCCTGACGGTATTGCTGATGTGATTGAAGGTATTCACTTCTCTGTGAATATCGATGTTGAAAATGTTCAATCTTCAATTGCTGGTAGCGATCTTGATGGCAGTGGATTTGCTAAAGGTGATACTGTAGCGGCACTTAAAATCAGTGATATGAAACTTACTGGTACTATTATGATGGGCCAAATCTATGTTGGTAACGAAGCAGGAACCCAAGCGACTTCACTTGGTTCTGTGCTTATCAAAGATATAGATATGACAGGTACTTCTGTATGGGTTTACGGTCACTAATCGGCTGCTTTATCTATACCTAGTATGAATAAAAAACCCCGGCTTGCCGGGGTTTTTTATGAGGTTATACTCAATTTGGTGAATAGATTTTCAAAAGAAGGACTAGAGGAGAGATACTATGAAGAATGTCATTAAGTTGCTGGTAGTATTTGTTTCCACTTTATTTTCTATTGGATCTTTGGCTGAATTAAAACTTTTAAGCGATGTAAGCTTATCTACCCATGTGGGGCAAATTAGTCAGAGTGCTGTTAATAGTGGTAAGTCATTTCAAGCACCCTTATTATTGAGTGAGACCAATCAAGCAGGTTCTTCCACTCCTCGTTTAAACACTCAAACATTACAAAATACTCCGAGTACGGGCATTACCTTAGACATTGATCTACAGTTACGCATTGATGAAATTCGTTGGGTGGATGTTGATGGTGCAGGTATACATGGTTCCCAGGGGGCTGTCGTGTTAAAGGGGTTGTCAGTAGGGCACTTTGATGGGCCAGTGCCACAGCCAGCGCAAATCCGAGGCGTGACTATTGATGTAGATGGTCGTGATGGTTTAACCATTGGTATTGGCCAAATTGGTGATCGTTTTGGTAATGGTATTGATATCAATATTGATAGCGTGCAAATTAAGTAGTCATAGATTATCTTGCTCTACCCCCTTGGTCGTTGCGTAACCGTCTTCATTCAAGCGACTATGATTACTGAGGTTGTTAAAACCACTTAGTAGAATACTCAGCTGCCTTATATTTAATTGTCATGTAAACCCCTTCTCTAGTGTAAATCCCCAGACCAATTGATTTTTACAACTAGGCTTATTGCATGTGCTTAAAATTTCTTAAGCTCACGAGCAGTAGGTGGTTGTATGAAATGGATGTTCATCACTTTCGTGTGTGTTATGACGCACTCTTTTATGTCCTATAGTCAAATGAAGCCACTTGATGATGATGACTTGCAGCAAAGTCATGGCTTTATGGGTGATCACATTTCGTTTGATTCAACGCAAAGTATTAAACGTTCCGATGTTGTTGCGCGCGAGCTTGTGCCTAGGTATCAAGCTAAAAGCCCATTATTTGATGTATTAACGGGTCTAAGCAAAGATGATTTATCGCTTACACAGGGCATTGAAATTGATTTGGATATTCAGGCGAGTCTTGATATGCAGTGGTTAGATCCAGACGGTTTTAGTGACGGTGCAGATGGAGAAGGGCAAGCTGGCTCGTTGACGCTTTCGGGTATTCATTTAGGTAACCATAAGAGTCCAATTACACCGAGTATGGTTAACAGTGATCAGCCGTTTTTAGAGTCTGGAGCTGGCCACGATTAATAACATACTGATCGATTTTGACTCAAAGCAGGGTATGTTTATCACCATTGAAGAGATCGGTGATCGTTTGGGTAACGGGCTCGATATCATTGTGAACGATGTTTACTTAGGCAATGAGCAGGCCAGTGCCGGAGGTTTGTTAATTGAAAATCTGTCTAACTTTATTCAAGATCAAGACCTCAGCGAGCTGAACCAAACGTTCAATCTAAATCTGTCGACCTTGGATGATGGCAAAAATACCGCCAACGGTAATTGGTTTCCAATTAATGCCATCGTGCTTACACAAGACACCACCTCTGATTTACCTTCTAGTGATCTAGGTATTGCAAATTTGACATCTAATACCACTATCGATGCAAGCTTTGCCGTGCATTTAGATAAAGTAGCTTGGGTAGATGATGGTGGTGAGTTCGGCATTGCTGGGTTGATGATTTATGATGGCCTAGATACCAATAACGATGGGATAGATGACACAGTTGGCCCAGCTAGGCTTACTCAGATGAAAATAGAGACCATTGATCACACTGCATTCGATGGTGAGCAAGTAAAAGCCTTATATATAGCCAATTTTGATTTTAAAGCTGACATTGCCATGCAAAGTATTTATGTGGGTAACCCGCAAACGGGTAGCTTGGGTGCATTGCATATTCAAGGGTTAGATACAGCAGGCACGTCTGTCTGGATTTATGGTCATTAACCAAATCTTTGTTTATTGGTATTTAGGGTGAAATATGAAAGCCCTCATTCTTAACAAGGTTTTTAAATTCACGCTGTCAGCGTACAATTGCGCAAATTTTGTCGTACCGATCACACCTATATGCCAGCTAAACCCGTAAAGATACCTCAACCGGCCTTACAGCCAGCAGATATCAGCACTTACACGCCCTATCGTAGCGATTTAAAGCCTGCGCCGTTTTTGCCTATGTCGCGCAAAGAAATGGATCAATTAGGTTGGGATAGCTGTGATGTGATCATTGTCTGCGGGGGATGCCTATGTGGATCACCCAAGCTTTGGCATGGCGGTGATTGGCCGCACGCTAGAAGCGCAAGGTTTTCGCGTAGGGTTAATCTGCCAACCCGATTGGACCGACATCGAAAGCTTTAAGATACTAGGCAAGCCTAATCTGTATTTTGGTGTGTCGGCTGGCAATATGGACAGCATGATTAATCGTTACACCGCAGACCGTCGCGTACGCCATGATGATGCATACACGCCAGGCAATATTGGCGGCAAGCGTCCTGATCGTGCCGTGACGGTATACACGCAAAAATTGCGTGAAGCTTACAAAAAAGATGTGCCGATTATTGCGGGTGGTATTGAAGCCAGCTTACGACGTTTAAGCCATTACGATTACTGGCAAGACCGTATCCGTGGCAGCGTGTTGCTCGACAGTACTGCCGACATGCTGTTTTACGGCAATGCCGAACGTGCCTTAATTGAAGTGACTCATCGATTGGCTAGTGGCGAAGCCATTAACGAGATAACGGATGTTCGTGGTACGGGCTTTTTATGTAAACAATTACCCTCTGATTGGGTTCAAATCGACAGTACCGAACTAGATCAGCCGGGCAAAATGAAAGCCCACAAAAGTCCTTATGAAATGATTGACCTTGAGGCAAAAGCGGAAGAAGAGGCGTTGAAAAAAGCGGGCGCACAAGTGATACAAATTGTGCCTCATATGCAAATGCGTAAAACCGACCCAAGCACCAGTTATATTCGGTTGCCTTCGCTTGATCAGGTTAAAAAAGACAACGCCTTGTATGCGCATCTTGATCGCGTATTTCATAAGGAGACCAATCCAGGTAATGCACGGGCATTAGTGCAAGCCCATGGTCGTAATGATGTGTGGATGAATCCACCGCCAATTCCGCTGACCACACAAGAACTTGATTGGGTATTCGAGCGCCCTTATAAACGTAACCCGCACCCGGTTTATGGTAAGGCCAAAATTCCGGCTTATGACATGATTCGTTTTAGTGTCAACATCATGCGTGGTTGTTTTGGCGGCTGTACATTTTGCAGTATTACCGAGCATGAAGGGCGCATTATTCAAAGTCGTTCAGAAAAATCAATTTTAACTGAAATCGAAAACATCCGTGACTTAACGCCAGGTTTTACCGGTACGATTTCAGATTTAGGCGGCCCAACGGCTAATATGTATCGCCTAAATTGCAAAGATAAAGTCATTGAAGAAAACTGCCGTCGTCCAAGTTGTGTATATCCAACTATCTGTAGCAACTTAGAAACCGACCACAGCCACACCACACAGTTGTACCGTAAAGCACGTAAAATTGATGGTGTTAAGCGCGTGGCGATTGCATCTGGTTTACGTTATGACTTAGCAGTTGAAGACCCTGAGTATGTAAAAGAACTGGTGACGCATCATGTTGGCGGTTATTTAAAAATCGCACCTGAGCACAGTGAAGACGGCCCGCTAACTAAAATGATGAAGCCGGGCATGGGCACGTACTATAAATTTAAAGAAATGTTTGAAAAGTATTCGAAAGAAGCCGATAAAAAACAGTATTTGATTCCATATTTTATCAGCGCGCACCCAGGTAGTACCGACAAAGACATGCTTAATTTAGCCCTTTGGTTAAAAGAGAATAACTTTAAAGTTGACCAAGTACAGAATTTTTACCCATCGCCAATGGCGACGGCAAGCACTATGTTTGCGACTGAGCGTAATCCGCTTAAGCCTATTAAAGCAAAAAATCATGAACCTGTATTTGCGGCAAAAACCAAAGAACAGCGCTCATTGCACAAGGCTTTTTTACGCTACCATGATGCAGAAAGTTGGCCTTTATTGCGCAAGGCTTTAAAGAAGATGGGCAAAGCACACTTGATTGGCCGTGGATCAAAACACTTAGTGCCGCCAGAATCGGGCCGAGAAAAAGATGCACGTCGCGAAGGCAAAAAGTTTGTGCTTAAAAACACTGGGGCTAAAAAATCGTTTGCAGCAAAAACTCAACACAATGGTTTGCCACATATGCCTAATGCTAAAAAAGCGGGTGGCGTAAAACCGAATAAAGGTAAAAAATAGGTTATTGTTATCCCATAAAAAAAGCCTATTAGGGCTCAGACTGCTGACAAAGTCCTCGCCTTTTTAGGTGAGGATTTTTTATAATAGGGCCATGCTAAATGACCGCCCCCAAACACAGTCGCAACTTGAGTTCGTTTCCATTGACGAGCTTGTGCCTAATGACCATCTTCTGCGCAAGATTGAGCAGAAAGTGGATTTCAGTTTTATTCACGATTTAGTCAAAGACTTTTATAGCCCCAATAACGGCCGACCGGCGTTAGATCCCACTTTGATGTTCAAATTATTATTCATCGGCTATTTATTTGGCGTGCGCAGCGAGCGCCAATTAATCCGCGAGGTTCAGGTTAACGTGGCCTATCGGTGGTTTTTAGGTCTTGGGTTAACCGACAAGATTCCCGATGCCTCCACCTTAAGCCAAAACCGTATTCGACGGTTTAAAGAATCCGATGTCTATCAGCAGATTTTTGATGAAATCGTGCTGCAAGCCATGAAGAAGAAGCTGGTGGGCGGAACCACCCTTTATACCGACTCTACTCATTTGAAAGCCAACGCCAATAAAAACAAGCACATTAAAGTGCAAGCACAAGCTGAACGCCAAGCGTATATGGATGAGCTGGATAAAGCGGTTGAGCAAGACAGGCTAGATCACGGAAAAAAGCCCTTGGCGTCGCGGTCAGAGACGCCCAATAAATCGAGAGACATCAAACAAAGCACCACAGACAAAGACAGTGGCTACATGGTGCGTGATAACAAGCCAAAGGGGTTTTTCTATTTAGACCATCGCACAGTTGATGCACGCTGCAACATCATTACCGACGTACACGTCACAGCGGGTAATGTTCACGACAGTGTCCCGTATCTAGCAAGACTCGACAGACAGGTGCAACGTTTTGGATTTAATCTTCAGCATGTGGGTTTGGATGCTGGGTATTTTACCGCAGCGTTATGCAAAGGCATCGAAGATAGAAACCTTTATGGTGTCATGGGCTACAGACGACCCACGCATAAAAAAGGGTATTTCTACAAAAACCAATACGTTTACGATGAAACACAAGATCTCTACACCTGCCCACAAGGACAGAATGTTTTTTATCGCACCACCACTCGAGAAGGCTATCGCCAATATCATAGCGACGCAAACGCATGCCAACACTGCCCAGACTTAACGCGCTGTACCAAAAGTCAAAATCACACAAAAGTGATCACGCGGCATGTTTGGGAAGGCAGCAAGGATAGAATCAACGAACACCGCTTAACAGACAAAGGCAAACTACTTTACGCAAGGCGAAAGGAAACGGTGGAAAGAAGTTTTGCAGATGCCAAACAATTACACGGCTATCGCTACGCGCAATTTCGAGGCAAACACAAAGTGCAAATGCAGTGCTTAATGACGGCCGCTGCGCAAAATATGAAAAAGATCGCATTAATGGCAGCGTAAAGCGCTTTGCATTAAAAATGCCTGTCAGAAAAGCCTTATCAGGCCAAACTAAAGCTCGATAAGTGTGGGTGGAATATTAAATTGAGATATATGAGGTGAGAATAAATTGAGCAAGGAGGCGCTTAAATTGCCCTGAAATGAATAAACCCCAGTGAAAACACTGGGGTTTATCAGCAGTCTGAGCCCATTAGGGCTTTTTTTATGGGTGGTGTACTTTTACTCTTCATTAATAGCGGCACGGTTATAATGGGTGCCTCATCTAAATGAAAACCATGATGAAATAAAAATAACTCGGATGTCTTTATGTTATACCGTTATCTTTTTGTGTTGTATGTGGTGTTAGTGCAGAGCGCGGTTGCGCATGCAGAGCTTGAAGCTGGTTTTGGTTTATCGGTTATTAATGTCCCCCATTATGTGGGCAGTGATGAGGCGGAGCAATTTGTATTACCGTTCCCGTATTTACGCTATCGCAGCGAAAAAATCACCATTGATCGCAACCTGATTCAAGGGAATTTATGGCAGTCAGGTAATTGGAGCTTAGAAATAAGCCTAGGCGGGGCCGTAAGGGTTGATAGCGATAAAAGCCAAGCCCGAAAAGACATGGATGATTTAGATTTTATCATTGAGGCTGGCCCAGCCTTGCATTACTACTTCTTAGGCGATCGCAGTAAAGGGAACGCCATGTTCTTAGAGTTACCGATTCGTTTTGCCAACAGCACTGATTTTACCCAAATCAGCTACCGCGGCATGACTTTTAACCCTAGGGTCGTATGGCGTCGTGAGTACTTTCTAAACGGTTATGAAATACGCCCACAAATATCCTTAGGGCTACGTTCTGCAAGCAGTCATTATCATGACTATATTTATGGGGTCGATCGTCAATTTGTCACCCGTGATCGCAATGCTTATAAAGGCAAGATGGGTTACGGTGGCTGGCAAGCGGGTTACAGTACTGCTGTGCTGTGGTCAGACTGGATGGCGGCAGGTTTTATGCGGTATGTGGGCCTTTCAGGTGCTGCTTTTGAGGACAGCCCATTGGTGAAAACCCGTTCTAGCTTTATCGCGGGAATGGCGCTAGCTTACTTGTTTTAGAGTAATTCAAGTCAATTCAGTGTACACTTGTTCGCCTTTATTGATGGCGAACATTGACTTGTCTTTTAGCTTAGGTAGCATGTCTTACTCATCTGATTTTGTTATATAAAGAGCAGTTTTATGAAGTATTTATTTAGTTTGTTTTTAGCGGGTGTATTGGCTGTATCCATGGTTGAAACGGTCGAAGCTAAGAAATTCGGCAGTGGTGGCTTTGGTAAGTCATTTAAAACCAGCCCATTTAAAAAGCAAACCCCAGCTAGCCCTAATAAAGCAGCGCCCAATGCAGAAAAAAGTAAGTCAATGCGACCAGGCATGGGTGGCCTTATGGGCGGATTATTAGCGGGTGGTATTTTTGCGTATTTATTAGGCAGTGGTGCGTTCGAAGGCCTACAAATGATGGATATGCTGCTGGTTTGCACTGATTGGCTTTGTTTTATTTAAGTTGTTTACTCGATCAAAGCAAACGCCGCAAATGGCGGGCATGCAGCGCAGTGGGTTTGAGCAAATGAACACTCCCTCCCCAGTTCCTGGCTCACAAGCGAGTGACACAAGCGCAGACACTATACCGTTATCATTTCCTATCGGGTTTGACGCCAAAGGATTCGAGCAGGGTGCCCTTGAGCATTTTGCATTAGTACATAAAGCTTGGGATGACGGTGAATTTGGCACGATTGCAGAATATGTACATCCAGATTTATTAGAGCAATTAAAACAGCAGCGTGTGCAGTATACTGGGCAATTAGACAACCAAATTATCGACTTAAGCGCCGAGATAGTACGAGCCGAGCCTTTACCACAAGGCCACCGCATCAGTATCTTATTTCGCGGCTTAATGAAAGACATGCAAAGCAATGAAGAGCACGGCGTATTTGATGTGTGGCATTTAGAAAAACACGCGTCCGATGCTTGGTTGAATTGTGGGCATTGAAGCCGAATAAATAACAAGAATATTCAGAGGTATTAATTATGTTCGAACAAGGATTATGGGGCCTAAATGGCTGGCAAGTATTACTATTTACCTTAGTAATGACACATATATCGATCGTCAGTGTGACGATCTATTTACACCGTGCTATGGCACATCGCGCGCTTGATATGCACCCAGCGCTAGCACACTTTTTCCGTTTCTGGTTGTGGTTAACCACAGCAACCGTCACCAAAGAGTGGGTATCGATTCACCGTAAACACCATGCAAAATGTGAAACCGAAGAAGACCCTCACTCACCTGTTATCAAAGGTTTAAAAACAGTATTGCTAAGAGGTGCTGAACTTTATCAAAGTGAAGCTGAGAATGAAGAAACCATCACTCGCTATAGCAAGGGTTGCCCTGATGATTGGGTTGAGAACAACGTTTATCAAAAATATAAGCTTTTAGGTATTTTTGTGATGCTAGGTTTTAACATCTTAATGTTAGGCCCAATTGGTATTACCGTGTGGGCGGTCCAAATGATGTGGATGCCAGTGCACGCTGCGGGCATTATTAACGGTCTTGGTCATGCTATGGGTTATCGTAACTTCGAATGTGCAGATGCGGCGACAAACATTACGCCTATCGCTATTTGGATTGGCGGTGAAGAGTTGCATAACAATCATCATACTTACCCTAATTCTGCTAAATTATCAGTGAAAAAGTGGGAATTTGATATTGGCTGGATGTACATCACGATTTTAAAAGCGTTAGGTTTAATTAAAAATGTACGTACTGGCCCGGTAATGGCCATTGATAAAAACAAATTAGAATTGGATTTTGATGCGGCGCTTGCAGCAGCGAATAACCGTTTTCAAATTATGGCGCGTTTTTATAAAAACGTAATTAAGCCCGTTACTAAGTTTGAGAAGAAACAATCTCAGCTTAACTTACCCTTTACTCGTGCTAAGCGTTTATTGCGTAAAGAAGAAGCATTGTTGAGTGATAAATATCGTCAGCAGTTGGCGGATTTATTGGCTCATAACGAGATGGTTGATAAAGTTTATAAAATGAAACAAGACCTGCAACTGGTTTGGAAAAAACGCACGGCCAGTAGAGATGAGCTACTAAAAGCCATGCAAGCATGGTGTAAAGAAGCGGAAGAAAGTGGCATTCGAGCACTAGAAGAATTTGCACACAGCTTACGCCAGTACAGTACAAAAATGGCTTGATTGATTAAGGCCAGACATAAAAAACGGGAGCTTAGACTCCCGTTTTTTTATGTCTATAGATTTTTAAATGTGAATAAATCAAATGCAATCATTCATGAATTTGAAAAATCAGTCGATGATTATTTGATCAATGCCGCTGTCATCATTTGAAGTAGCTTAGACTCAGTTAAATCGGCTAAGGCAATTTCAGTAAATTCAAAAGAAGGATCTTTAGATATCTGTGCAAACTCATAATCGACCACATCTGGTTTATTATCATGCAAAATCATAATAATGCGGGTGTCATTGGCGCGATTATCAATGGTTAATGTATCCGCGGCAAAGCCTGCATTGCGTAAGTTATGGCTGATACCAATGATAGGGTCTACATCCGGATAGGCATCTTGTATATCAGCCTGTGCAAGTTTTGCAATTTCACTTAAACCGTAAATTTTTGCGTCTTTTATTTTCATGGCGATTTTTTAGTAACTATTATGCAGGAGCGTTATAAAGCGCCATAATACAGGCTTTGACATAATATTTCATAATACGATCGTCATGCCTTAAGCGCTAAGCCCACCTTGCTTTGATTATCACGCTGTAATGCACTACAAATCCAATTACCAATGTCAATCACCTGATTAAGATCGACACCCGTGTCGATGTTCATGCCATGCAGCATATACAGGACATCTTCAGTTGCAATATTACCGCTGGCACCTTTTGCATAAGGGCAACCGCCTAAGCCTGCAACGGCGCTGTCTATTTTATTGATGCCGTACTCAAGGCTTGCATAAATATTCACTAACGCTTGGCCATAGGTGTTGTGACAATGTACCGCTATTTTATTCGCCGGGACTTCTTTTAACACGGCATCTAACATACGTTTAAATTTAATCGGTGTACCCACACCTATGGTGTCGCCTAATGAAATTTCAAAACAACCCATTTGATAAAGTGTTTTGGCCACATCGGCTACGGCTTGTGGGTTGATATCACCTTCGTAAGGGCAGCCAATAATGGTTGAAACATAGCCACGCATAGGCAGGTTTAATTGCTGTGCCGATGCTGCGATATCTTCAAAGCGTTGTAAGCTTTGTTTAATAGAGCAATTTATATTTTTTTGCGTGAAGCTTTCACTGGCGGCCCCAAAAATAGCAATTTCATCGGCGCGATGCTGTATGGCACCTTCAAGGCCTTTTAAGTTGGGGGTGAGAACGGCGTATTGGGCACCGGTTTGTGCTTTCACCTCACTTGTATTGAGTGCATCTAATACGTCGTCGGTACCGGACATTTGTGGCACCCATTTAGGTGATACAAAGCTGCCTGCTTCAATTTTATTTAAGCCTGCTTTAGCCAAACGCTCAATGAGCTCAACCCGTAAGGCAACACTGAGTATTTGTTTTTCATTTTGCAAACCATCACGTGGGCCGACTTCAATGATTTTTACGTATTTAGGAAGAGTCATATCATTCACCCTGTGGGAGGGCGCTTGCGCGCGATTTATTATTCATTTTAATATGTGGCGTGTAGCCAAAGTCACTGTGTGATTTTTTCAAATTACCGACTTAAACATCGGCTTCTTCCATTTCAATTAACATGGCGCTTTCACTCACAAGATCACCTACGTTAAAACAAATTTCTTTAATGATGCCATTAAGGGGCGCTTTAATCGCGTGCTCCATTTTCATGGCTTCCATAATCATTAAAACATCGCCAGCCTTAACCGCTTGCCCTGTGCTGGCATCAATTTGAATAATGGTGCCATTCATGGGAGCGTTTAGACTACCGGCTTGTTCTGTTTGCTGATTAAAATCGATTTTTGCATAAGATAGCTGGCTCTCTCCTTGGTGATCATACACCCAGATTTTTTCGTTATGACGAATAATACGGGCGCTGCGCCATTTTCCATCGAGTTCATATTGCACGCTGTCATCTTGCAAACGTGCCACGACATTATGGGTTTGATCATCAAAATGTATTTGCCATTGTGCGCGATTGGCTTGGTTACTTAGGGTGGTGATATCAACTTGAAAGATTTCATCATCATGGGTTTTAAAGTTGAGCGTTTCTTTCGCTGCTTGGTTTAAACGCATCGCACTTAACGCATGCCAAGGGTTGGCGTTATCGTTACTCGCGGCGCGGTCATTACCTGTACTTATGCGTGTAAGCATGTGCTGACAAACCGCTGCCACAAGGTGGTGAGGTTTGATGTCATTATGGCTGATAAGCTGATCATTGAACTCTTCAATAAACTGGGTGCTTATGTGTCCTAAGCGAAACGCTTCGACATTCACTACCCGACGTAAAAACGACAAATTAGTGGTGACACCTGCAATTTGATATTGCTGCAGTGCTTGCTTCAATGTGCTTAAACATTGGTCGCGATCTTCGCCCCATACAATGAGCTTGCTAATCATTGGATCGTAATAAGGGCTCACCTCATCACCTTGTTGAACGCCTGTGTCTAAACGTACTTTACCCGTAATAAGCTCAGGCAATTGCACATGTTCAAGTGTGCCGGTAGTGGGTAAAAAGTCGTTGTCTGGATCTTCTGCATAAATACGCACTTCCATTGCATGGCCGTGAATACGCAGTTGTTCTTGCGACAATGGTAAAGTTTCGCCTTGCGCCACTTTTAATTGCCACACGACTAAATCTTGCCCGGTAATCATTTCGGTAACGGGATGTTCTACTTGCAAGCGGGTGTTCATTTCCATGAAATAAAATGTACCGTTGTCATATAAAAACTCAACGGTGCCAGCGCCTTCATAGTGAATGGCTTTGGCTGCTTGCAGCGCAGCCTCACCCATGGCTTGACGCTCTTGTTCACTAAACTGTGGTGCTGGGGCTTCTTCGACGACTTTTTGATGGCGACGCTGAATTGAGCAATCACGTTCAAACAAATACACACCGTTGCCTTGCTGGTCCATAAAGACTTGAATCTCAACATGGCGTGGGCGAGTAATGTACTTTTCAGCAAGTAACTTATCATCGCCAAAACTATTTAAACCTTCGCGTTTTGATGCGGCAATGGCGGCAACGATTTCATCTTCGTTTTCTACCACGCGCATGCCTTTACCGCCACCACCAGCACTGGCTTTTATTAATACCGGAAAGCCAATTTTTTTAACTTGTTCGGCAAGAAACGCTTCATCTTGGTTATCACCGTGATAACCCGGCACCAATGGCACCTTGGCTTTTTCCATTAACGACTTGGACTCACTTTTGGATCCCATAGCTTTGATGGCACCCACAGGTGGGCCCACCCAAATAATGCCTGCATCTTGAATAGGCCTGAGCAAAGCCTGCGTTTTCAGATAAGAAACCGTAACCCGGGTGAATGGCATCTGCGCGAGCATCTTTAGCCACTTGTAATACTTTATCCACAACAAGGTAGCTGTCTTTTGCAGGGCTTGCGCCTATGTACCAAGCTTCATCCGCTTGCTTTACGTGCATGGCATTTTGGTCAGCGTCGCTGTAAAGGGCAATGCAGTGTATGCCAATTTTTTGCGCGCTTTGCATGATGCGCACGGCAATCTCACCGCGATTGGCAATTAATAAACGGGTAATCTTTTTATTGTTTGATGTATTCATTTTGTTACTACCCAAGATGGTTCACGTTTCTCTAAAAACGAAGACAGGCCTTCTTGGCCTTCGTTACTGACACGTATTGATGCAATTAAATTCACTGTGTAGTCGCGCATAGGTTTATCGATATCGCCACGGCTTACTTGTTTAATAAGTTGTTTGGTTTTCGCCATGGCGTGTGGGCTGTTAAGCAGTAGAGTGCTTACTAATTGCGTTCCTTGTTCTGTTAACTCAGCTTCGCCAGCTACGACTTCATGCAGTAAACCTAATTTTTCAGCACTATGCGCATCGAACACTTCAGCACTTAAAAAATAACGACGAGCTGCACGCTCACCTATGGCAGAAACGACAAACGGGCTAATCACAGCTGGGCTTAAACCAATTTTTACTTCGCTTAAACAAAAATGACTGCGTTGTGTGGCGATGGCCATATCACAGCAGGCGATCAAGCCCACTGCGCCTCCATAAGCCGCACCATTGACGAGTGCCACTGTCGGTTTATTCAGGTTATTGAGCGTGTGCATCAGTTCGGCAAGTTGTTGGGCGTCATCACGGTTTTCTTGTTCTGTTAACACCGCCATGCGTTTCATCCAATTTAAATCGGCTCCGGCACTAAAGTGTTTGCCGTAACTGGTGAGCACAACGACACGGACATCATCATTTTTTTCGACTTCATTTAAAGTTTTGATGATTTTTGTAATTAACACATCATCAAATGCGTTATGCACATCAGGGCGGTTTAAAATGAGTGTGGCTATGCCGCTTTCAATTTCGATCAATAAACTAGAATCTGTCATGGTTACATCCTAAATATTCCGAACTTGGTTTCTGGCGTGGATAGGGAGCATTTATTGTATGGGTTTTTGACATCACCATTACATCCTAAATATACCAAACTTAGTTTCTTGCTGAGGTGCATTAAGCGATGCACTGATGGCAAGACCTAACACTTCACGGGTTTGTGCAGGGTCAATGACGCCGTCATCCCATAAACGGGCGGAAGCGTAATAGGGGTGGCCTTCTTTTTCGTATTTTTCTAATAATGGTTTTTTAAACGCCGCTTGTTCTTCATCACTAAACGTTTCACCACGTTTTTCTTTTGCGCCTTTGGTGATGAGTGACATCACCCCGGCAGCTTGTTCGCCCCCCATGACACTAATACGTGCGTTTGGCCACATCCACATAAAGTTTGGATCATAAGCGCGACCACACATGCCATAATTCCCCGCACCAAAACTGCCGCCGATGACCATGGTAAATTTTGGCACCTTGGCACAGGCCACTGCGTTTACCATTTTAGCGCCGTGCTTGGCGATGCCGCCTTGTTCGTGTTTTGAACCCACCATGAAGCCGGTGATATTTTGTAAAAATATAAGAGGTATGTTTCGCTGGCAGCAGAGCTCGACAAAGTTTGCGCCTTTTTGCGCGCTTTCTGAAAACAAGATGCCGTTGTTTGCAACAATGCCTACGGGGTAGCCAAATATACGGGCAAAGCCACAAACCAACGTGGTGCCAAAGCGGGATTTATATTCATCAAAGTCACTGCCATCTACAATGCGCGCAATAATTTCACGGGCATCCATGGGTTTTTTTAAGTCCTGTGTAATGATGCCGTACAATTCTTGTGAATCATAAAGGGGAGCGACAACTTCGCGCACATCAAGTTGAGTTTGTTTTTTCCAATTTAAACGATCAATGGATTGACGTGCTAACTGTAAAGCGTGCTCATCGTTTTCAGCAAGGTGATCCACTACACCACTTGTTGACGTGTGCATGTCGCCGCCACCTAATGTTTCAGCGTCAACCACTTCACCAGTGGCCATTTGCACAAGAGGCGGGCCGGCTAAAAAAATGGTGCCTTGTTCTTTTACGATAATGGATTCATCGGCCATGGCTGGCACATACGCGCCGCCTGCGGTACAGCTGCCCATGACCACCGCGATTTGTGGAATGCCCATGGCCGACATATTGGCTTGATTAAAAAAGATGCGGCCAAAGTGCTCTTTATCAGGGAAGACTTCATCTTGACGGGGCAGGTTAGCGCCGCCGCTATCGACCAAATAAATACAAGGCAAATAATTTTTTTGAGCAATCTCTTGTGCGCGTAAATGTTTTTTAACCGTAAGCGGATAGTAAGAGCCGCCTTTTACGGTAGCATCGTTGGCGACGATCATGCATTCCACACCGCTGACTTTACCGATGCCGGCGACCACACCGGCACACGGGACGGCTTCATCATAGACTTCATAGGCGGCCAGTTGGCCCACTTCTAAAAAAGGGGAGCCTTCATCGAGTAATTTTTCGATGCGCTCGCGGGGCAATAATTTACCGCGGCTTTTGTGACGTGCTTGCGAGGCGTCACCGCCACCTAGCGTAATGTTTGCCACTAGGTTTTTTAGGTCCGCCACTATGTCTAAATTAAACGCGAGGTTGTCTTTAAACTCTGCGGAGTTTGAATTTATTTTTGAATGTATGCTTGGCATATGCATCTCCGTTGTGGGAGGGCGCTTGCGCGCGATTGATTATGCTAGAGAAGCGCTTGCGACTATCGCGCGCATACCCGATGCACTCGTTTCACTCGCGGGGCACACTGAGCGTCCTCCCACAGAGGTATGTTAAAAATTATTTTGATTCATTAAAAATTTCACGACCAATCAGCATGCGTCTTACTTCTGATGTACCTGCGCCAATTTCATAAAGCTTGGCATCGCGTAATAAACGGCCCGTGGCAAAATCATTGATGTAACCGTTGCCGCCTAATAATTGAATAGCATCTAATGCCATTTGTGTGGCTTTTTCGGCGGTGTAAAGAATGACACCTGCGGCATCTTTGCGCGTGGTTTCTCCGCGGTCACAGGCTGCGGCTACTGTGTATAAATACGATTTACAGGCGTTCATGCTGGAATACATGTCGGCAATTTTGCCTTGTACTAATTGAAACTCGCCAATGCTTTTACCAAATTGTTCGCGGTCGTGAATGTAGGGAATCACAATATCCATGCACGCTTGCATAATGCCGGTGGGGCCGCCCGATAACACAACACGCTCGTAATCTAGGCCGCTCATTAATACGCGCACACCTTGATTTAAACCGCCTAGAATATTTTCTTCAGGGACTTCGCAATCTTGAAAAATAAGTTCGCACGTATTTGAGCCGCGCATGCCCAGTTTATCGAGTTTTTGTCCTCGGCTAAAACCAGGTGCGTCACGCTCAACGATGAACGCGGTCATGCCGTGGGCGCCTTTTTCAAAATCGGTTTTGGCGTAGATCACATACACATCGGCATCGGGGCCATTGGTGATCCACATTTTTCCGCCATTTAAAATGTACTTGTCGTCTTTTTTATCGGCACGTAATTTCATGCTTACTACGTCTGAGCCCGCATTGGGTTCGCTCATAGCAAGGGCACCAATATGCTCACCAGAAATTAATTTAGGTAGGTATTTTGCTTTTTGCTCGGCTGAACCGTTTTTGGTTAATTGGTTGACGCAAAGATTAGAAAACGCGCCGTAACTTAAACCGATAGATGCAGATGCACGGCTGATCTCTTCCATGGCTACCGCATGTGCAAGGTATCCCATGTTCGTGCCGCCGTATTCTTCTTCTGCGGTCACGCCTAATAAACCCATGTCGCCAAATTTTTTCCATAGCTGATTAGGGAAGGCATTTTCTTTATCGGTGGCGTCTGCCAGTGGGGCGATTTCACGGCTGGCGAATTCGTTGACTTGGGTGCGCATCATATCGATGGTTTCACCAAGGCCGAAGTTAAGTTCACTGTAAATAGATTTCATTAGTATATTCCTTTAATCGAGATCAAAAGAGCTCTGCTTTGCCTTATGCTGGCTTTTCGAGAGCGCGTTCATCTCTGTTGTAGGTTGTTTTATTTTTATTGTTAACCGAAATACAGAATGATTTTCAGTGTGTTATTTTAATTTTGAATATAAAATTTTTTAAGCATTAGACAAAAGTAATCTTTGTGCATTTTTGTTTGGTGATTATTGTCGCTTTGTGTCTAGTACTTCTTTAATCCGCGTCTCGTGTTCATCTAATTCTAGTAACATAACTTGTATGTCATTCATTTGCTGTTGCAGTCGCTCACGGCTTTCGATGACTTTTTCTAATACTTTTTGATATTGAGCTTGGTTATTTTGTTCTGGCTTATACATTTGTATTAGGTCACGGCTCTCTGCCAGTGACCAACCTAACCGCTTACCTCGTAAGATGAGCTTTAAGGTGGTGTAATCTTTTTGGCTATACAGGCGTTTTTGTCCTTCACGCTTGGGCGATAGTAGGCCCTCACTTTCGTAAAAGCGTATGGTGCGTGTGGTGATATCAAAACGCTGCGCGAGATCACTTATGCTGTAAATGGTGGTTTTATCTTTCTTCATACTGTTGATTAAAAACTAGGTTGACGTTTACGTCAACGTAATAAGCAAAGAGTGCAACCATATCCAATACCGTATGGCCACTTAACACATGTTATTTGCGCCAAATTAGAGCGCTTGCTTGATTTGTTATGCACATTATTAAAACAATGGATAATTTTTATACAGACTACGACTATTTTGGCTGAGTAGATCTATTGACTTAAATAAGTGATTGAAAAATAAAGGAAAAGTTAATTGATTGAAAAAAAAGCAATTTGAGCTATCGCCAGAATTCATAAGGGTTTGCGGGGCTTTTTAAATACTTACTCACCAAGTTATCCACAGATTTTGTGGGTAACATGAAGCAACTCAGATAAACTCTGATATTTTCTATACAAACGTTTGAAAAATGCACGATTACGGCTGTTGTCATTAATATTGGAATATGTGGTTATTGGCCAAAATCGGTTAAAAGGTTCTAATCTGTACTTATATTGCTAAAGGATGTCTCATGCTTGCTACGTTATCTTCTACTTCGTTTTTTGACTATACGCATCCACAAGTACAAGCCCTGAATACCAACACGGTAAAAGAGGGGATGAGCGATACACAAAAGGCAGTGGCGCTGTATTACGCCGTACGTGATGGCATTAAATACAACCCATACGTATTCGAATCTAACCCTGAAAGCTTAAGTGCCAGCCATTGTTTAGAGGCTGGCCAATCTTATTGCATTCCTAAAGCGGTGTTACTGGGGGCTTTGTGTCGTTTAAATGGAATAGAAGCCAGAATCGGTTTAGCGGATGTTCGCAATCACTTATCGAGCCCCGCGTTAATTGAATGGTTACGCAGTGATGTGTTCGTGATGCACGGTTATACCGAAATTAAATTAGACGGACGCTGGGTAAAGGCAACGCCTGCGTTTGATAAAGTGCTTTGTGAGCGCATGGGAGTGGAGCCGCTTGAGTTTAATGGCCAAGACGATTCTATTTTTCATGAGTTTAATGGCGAAGGGCATCGTCATATGGAATACGTGCAAGAGCATGGGCACTTTGATGAGGTGCCGTTTGAATTTATTGTTGAGGGTGTGGCGAGTGCCTATCCCCATTTAATTGATGAGCACACACCTAACCCAAAGCGGCAGTTAATAGATGAGTAAGCAACAAGGGACGATCGCTTAATCAGATGCAAAAATGCCAGAGTATGTCTCTGGCATTTTTGTTTTTAGCGTTGAGCTTTTGTTGAATATTTCTGCTGAACTCTTTTAATATGACTTAAGCCGTTGCCTCATCAAATTGATAATCTTTAAAGTGCACTCTTAAGCCAACCTTATTGATCTTACCGGTAGCGGTATGGGGGATGGCTTCAATAAACTCAACACTATTAGGTAGCCACCACTTGGCGACCTTATCTTCTAAGAACGCCAATATTGATTCAGCCGATGGCGGCTGCTCTGGATTTTTTGGCACCACAATCAATAGCGGGCGTTCTTCCCACTTAGGGTGTGCAACGCCGATCACCGCAGCCTCTAGGACATCAGCATGACCCATGGCGGCGTTTTCTAAATCAATGGAGCTGATCCATTCGCCGCCTGATTTAATCACATCTTTTGAGCGGTCGGTGATTTGCATATTGCCGGTCGGGTCGATGGTGGCAACATCGCCAGTATCAAACCAACCGTCTTCTTCAAGGGCGCTGGTGTCGGCTTTAAAGTATTGGCTAACAACCCAAGGGCCTTTCACCATTAAGCGACCAAAGGCTTTGCCGTCATGGGGGAATGGTTGGTTGTCATCGTTGACGATTTTCATTTGTACGCCAAAACACGGACGACCTTGTTTGGCTTTTATATTGAGCTGCTCTTCATAACTAAGAAGGGCATCTTCTGGACGCGGTTTGTTTAGGCTGCCAAGTGGGCTCATTTCTGTCATGCCCCACGCTTGCCAAACTTCTACACCGTAATCTTGCTCGAATGCGCGAATCATGGCTTTCGGCACGGCGGAACCACCGATTAATACACTGTTTAGGCTTTCAAGTGTGTCCCCTGATTGCGTTAGATGTTGCATGAGCATGGTCCATACCGTTGGTACGGCAGCGGATAAATCCACTTGATAACGGTTGATCATGTCGCACACGCTGGCGCCGTCTAAATGAGGCCCAGGGAAGACAACTTCGGCTCCCATCATCGCCACGGCATAGACTAAACCCCAAGCATTGGCATGAAACATGGGCACGATGGGCAGCACGCGTGTTTCGCTGCAAATTTCACCCACGTTTAAACTGGTGATGCCCCAACTGTGCAATAGGCTTGAGCGGTGGCTGTATACCACGCCTTTTGGGTTGCCAGTGGTGCCCGATGTATAGCAAATAGAGGTGGCTTGGCGTTCATCTAGTTGTGGCCACTCATAGTCACCTTTTTGTTGTGCTAATAAGGTTTCATAACATAGGGTATTTGGTAGCGTGGTCGTGGGCATATGCGCTTCATCCGTCATGATCACATAGCCTTTTACGTTAGGCAGTTTGCTTTGTAGGGCTTCGAGTAATGGCACAAAGGTGGTGTCGATAAACAGAAACTTATCTTCTGCATGGTTGATGATGTAATCCAGCTGCTCAGGGAAAAGTCGTGGATTCACGGTATGCAAAACGCCGCCCATGCCTGAGATTCCATACCAACATTCAAAGTGGCGGTATGTATTCCAAGCTAAGGTGCCGATGACATCGCCATCTTGAACCCCCAAAGAAACGAGTGCTTGGGCTAATTGCTTGCTGCGTTTAGCGGCCTCTTTGTAAGTATACTCGTGCCACGGGCCTTCAACGGTTTTGGTGATGATACGTTGATTGGGATGAAACTGAGCGGCGTGATCAATGAGCTGGCTGACTAATAAAGGGGAATCTTGCATCTGTCCAAACATGAGGCATCCTTTTTATAATTATGGGATGCGCTCAATGTGAAGCAAGCAAAAAGGCAATACAAGGTACCAAATGCGCCAACGCTAACATTGGTACACAAGGTCAATTAATTGGTCTGTTTTTACCAGCTTAAAGGCCAATCGAAGCCCTCAAATAAGTTGGCCATGTCACCTTCAATAGGGGCGTTAATCGAAAGACGTTGCTGGGTCACAGGGTGAGTGATGATGAGCTGTGCGGCGTGCAGCAATAAACGAGGGCAAGATAAATGCTCGCCTACGTAGCGATTGTATTTGCCTTTACCATAGCGGGCATCACCAATGATGGGGTGGCTTAAATGTTTTAGGTGGCGGCGAATTTGATGAGTGCGCCCTTGCAATGGTTGTGCTTTGACTAGCCCAAAACGACTCTGCGGGTATTTGTCGATGGTGGCATCAATTTCAATTTGGGCCAGTGGGGTGAAAATAGTTTGGGCGTCTTGTTCGGTTTCGCTGTCTTGCCCGTAATCGGCCATGCCTTTTAATGGGTGATCGACTTTTATCGATTCTTTTAGCCAGCCCCGTACGACGGCTAAATAGATTTTTTCGGCCTCATGCCATTGGCTTTGAACCTGCTGGGCCATCTCACCACTAAAAGCAAATAATAAGACACCAGACGTGGGGCGGTCTAAGCGGTGCACGGGAAAAACATGTTTGCCCACCATGTCGCGTACGGTTTGCAGGGCGAATTCTTTTGCGTCTTTTGCCACCCAACTTTTATGCACAAGCAGGCCACTGGGTTTGTTGACCGCAATGAGGTGTTCGTCTTGGTAGAGGATAGGAATCGTCAGAGCTGTTGTTGTCATAAATAGCAAAACCGCCATTGTAACAATAACCGATCATTTAAGCGTATAAACTTTTTAAGCCGCGCTTTTAATGTTGCGCTTAGAGTTAGGCTCGGCTTGAGATTGCCACCATTCAAACGTCTCTTGTAGCATTTGTTCGAGCGTAGCGGTGTTTTTGTATTGCAGTTCTCGTTGGGCTTTGTTGCATTGGGCGGTGACATTGGCGGATAGAATATAGGCTGTTTCAAGACTGAGCTTCGGCTTTTTGCGTGTAATGTGACTCAACAATGATTGGCTAAAGCCAGTGCATTTCAATAGCCAGCAGGGTAAAACACGAGAAGGGGCGGGTTTATTGAGTTTATTCGCAATCCAGCGGTAAACCTGTGCAATGTCAGCGTTGGGGCCTGACAATATATAATTTTCGCCACAGCGGCCATGAATAAACGCTTGAATATGGGCCTTTGCAATATCGTCAACATGGCAGAATGATTTCCTGCCAGGTGGTAAACCTTTTAGGCCTCCACCGTTAATTAAATCAAACATGCGCACCCAATTTTGTTGATCTTTAGGACCGATAACGGCACTGGGGTTAAGGATGACAATATCTAAAGCCTTTTTTGAGGTATTCGCGCATCACCTCTTCTGCCAAGAACTTGCTGCGATAGTAAGGGATTGGGCTATTAATCCCTCGCATCTCGCTGTATTCATCAACCACGTCATCATGAAAACCATAAACGGCAAGGGAACTGGTGTGAATAAAACGAATGGCATTTTTTTCGAGAGCCACTTTGGCAAGGTTATGAGTGCCCAGCACATTGGTTTGATATTGACGACTGTGGTTAAGGCTCCAGTTACTGGTATCACAGGCCAGATGAAAGACGGCATCCACTGATTCGGGCATGGCATCGCGTAGGCTTTGTATGTGTTGCAGTTGACCGTATTGCCAGTGAATGGCCCCATGTTCACTTGCATAGCGTTTGTCTTTGTTGCGATACAAGGCAGTAACTTGCCAGCCCTGCTTTAGCAGTTGCTCAACGAGGTGTTGGCCGATAAAGCCTGTGGCGCCAGTGACAAATGCATGCATATTAATTCCGGCGTGGTGAACTAGAGTTTTAGCCTACTCCCCTTTGATGGGGCTCACTAGGGCGTTTTCCGTCAGATTCTGCTTAAAAGCCGGTCACTTAAGGTGAAACCACCGCTCATATTGAGTAGAATGCAGCACCTTTTTAAGTGAGCCTTGGGTGCGTTATGTCCCGCGACCGTATTTACGCAAATGACCGTGAAGCATTAGATGCTTTTGCTTTTGACGAGGCTGTCGCTCGTGTCTTTCCCGACATGATTAAGCGTTCGGTGCCTGGCTATAACATGATCATCCCGATGATCGGCATTATCACTGAGCAATACGCTCAGGCTGATAGCCATTTGTATGATTTAGGCTGTTCGCTGGGCTCATCGTTACTGGCCATGCGTCACGGTGTGAAACTCGAAGGCTGTAAGGTGATTGGCATTGATAACGCGGCGGCCATGCTTAAACGCTGCCAGAGTTATGTGGATATCGATGATGCCACGGTGCCAGTTGAATTAGTTGAGGGGGACGCCACTGCATTTGATTACAGCCGTGCATCGGTTGTGACCCTCAATTTCACATTGCAGTTTATACCGCTTGAAAAACGCCAAGCACTGATTCAACGCTTATACGATGCCATGTTGCCAGGCGGTGCGTTAATACTCTCAGAAAAAATCAGTTTTGATGAGCCAGAGCAAACGCTTCAGCAAGAATTGCACTGGGATTTTAAACGAGCCAATGGCTACAGCGATTTAGAAGTGAGCCAAAAGCGCAGCGCACTTGAAAACGTGTTGGTGCCCGAAACCTCACACGATCATATTCAACGTTTAAAGCAGGCCGGTTTTTCAAAAGCCTATACTTGGTATCAGTGCTTTAACTTTACTTCGTTTATTGCGGTTAAATAATACCCATGGAATTAACTGAAAACTGGTTCACTCATTATTACCAAGACCTTGTTGAATTTATGCAAACGGAAAAACAACCGTTTAATAAATGGGGCAGCGTGATTGAACAACAACTGCATGATTTTTACGTGGCGACGCCTCATGGTGATATGCAGCGTTGGTTAGATGCTTTTTTACAATTGCCAGAACTCAACAATGTGACATGTGAGCTGAATAAAAGCGCGGTTGAATTTCAAAGTGATGATATTAATCCAGAACAGAACCAGCAAGCGCTGGCGGCTTTGCAAGGGTTAATGCCATGGCGCAAAGGCCCATTTCAATTTTTTGATACGTTTGTTGAAACCGAATGGCGCAGTGATTGGAAATGGGACCGCATTGAACCCCACTTAGCACCCTTAAAAGGGCGGACTATTTTAGACGTAGGTTGTGGTAGTGGTTATCACATGTGGCGCATGTTAGGTGCCGGTGCGCAACGCGTGGTGGGTATTGACCCAAGTAAATTATTTTTTTGGCAATTTGAAGCAGCGAAAAAATACGTGGCGGCGGCTAAAAAAGACAATATCCCCGTGCATTTATTGCCGTTTAAAATGGAAGATGTGCCAGCCAATTTACGTGCCTTTGACACCGTGTTTAGTATGGGTGTGCTGTATCATCGTAAATCGCCCCTTGATCATTTAACTGAGCTGCAACAAGCATTGCGCCCCGGTGGGGAAGTGGTACTTGAAACTTTGGTAGTAGAAGGTGAAGAGGGCGAAGTATTAGTACCCGACGATCGCTACGCCATGATGCGTAACGTATGGTTTTTACCCAGTGCAAAAACCCTATGCCAATGGATGCGCCGTTTAGGGTTTAAAAACGTACGCATTGTTGAGCAAAACTACACAAGTCTAGACGAGCAGCACACCACAGGTTGGATGCAGTATAATTCGTTAACGGATTTTCTAGACCCAAATGATCCAAGCAAAACCGTTGAAGGGCATCCTGCACCTTTACGTGCTACGATTATTGCGAACGTTTAGTCTTAACCTTCATTTTTAATGTTAGCAAATTGTGCGCTGCAAAGAGATTGCAAATCTTGTGGCGCCAATTCAATTTCTAACCCGCGTTTACCCGCACTGACATAAATCGTTTCAAACGCATTTGCTGAATCATCAATCAGGGTTAATAATCGTTTCTTTTGCCCAAGTGGACTTACGCCTCCTAACACATAGCCAGTACTGCGCTGTACGTCGTGTTTATCGGCCATGGTTGCTTTTTTTGCGTTTGCGCGTTTGGCCGCGGCTTTTAAATTAAGAGTATGGCTTACGGGAATAATGCATACGGCTAATGCTTTTGTGTCTAATTCGATTACGAGTGTTTTAAATACTTGTGCTTGCGAGACGCCGAGTTTTTCAGATGCTTCTTCACCAAACGATGGGTGATTCGCATCATGTTGGTATTCATGAATGGTGTGATTAATTTTGTTTTTTTGTGCAAGTTTAATAGCAGGGGTCATAAGCTTTCGTTTTTAACGCGCCGTAAATCGTATTAATGAGTTTATATTTTATTATTGGCCATGGTCTTTGCCATGTAAACCTCAATATAATCTCGTAAGCACTTGGCTTTAGCGTTTAGCAATTTACCGGATGGCCAAATGGTATATAGCTCTCTTTCAGGCCCTTCCCAAGGGTCTAATACACGCACAAGCTCACCTGCTTTTAAATGATGATTAACTTCACTGTTGGGCAGTAATGATATGCCGATGCCATCACATACGAGTTGCGATGCAAATTTAACGTCATTTACAAAGGTTGAAAAACGAGGGCGAATTTCTTGTGTTTTACCCGATAACAGATGGCTCATTTTCCAGGTTGATAGGGTGCTTACCCCAATTAAGTCATGCTGAGCTAATTGCTCGAAGGTGTCTGGTGCGCCATTTTTCTTTAGATAATCTGGGCTGGCCACAATCAATGTATGCAGTGAGCCGACGCGTTTTTGATAAAGTGAAGACGATTCCTGTGGCCCTATGCGCAAAGCAATATCAGCGCCTGATGTCAGCATATCTTCAATGCGGTTGCTTAATGTTAATTCCAGTTTTATATCCGGGTATGTCTTTATGAAATTAGACCACATGGGCTGCAACAACCCAGTTGAGATGTTTGTGGGTGCCAGTACTTTTAATGGGCCATTTAAAGTGTGCAAGTCGTTACTGAGTTGCTGCTGAGTATGCTCTAGCTGTTCAACCAGCCCTGCATAGGCTTGATAAAATATCTCCCCTTCGCCTGTGAGCACAAATTGCCGTGCCGAGCGATGAATTAGCTGACTAGCAACCGATTCTTCTAATCGCTTTAAACGCCGCGTAACGGTTGCCGCAGGTAAACCTAACTTCTGCGCGGCTGCCGCTAGGCCTTGTTGTTGCACGATATGAATGAATAAAACGATGTCGTCATACATGATTTCATATTTGGAATTAATGAGTTCATTTTGAAGTATATATTTCAAATTTGAAAGTAACTATATTTATCTCACATTATGACTGTCTGTTTCATTCACGGAGATAAACCATGAGCAAACTTTGGATAAGCGCGGGCCTTAAGGTCACATCAGCTAAGCCAGTAGAAGAGATCAAGCAGGCGTTGATCGAGTTGCAAGCGCAAACCGTTCAAGAGCCTGGCTGTCTCTTTTTTGATGTTTTACAACATCGAGATCACCCCCAGTTATTTACCTTATGGGAAGAATGGATTAACGAAGATGCGTTGAAAAACCATTTCGAAATGGCGCACACTAAGGCTTATTTAGCACAATCATTTACCGAAGTGATATATATCGAAAAACTGGAGAAACGCACATGAAGCACCGCATTTTATTTGCTTTACTCATGTCGTTTTTATTGTCATCACTGATGACGGCTTGGGTGACGTGGATCAATCTTGGGTGGACGGATGACTTTTACCAACAATGGTGCCATGCGTTTATGCTGGGCTGGCCTGCTGCTGCGACCATATCGCTGTTTAGTGCACCAGAAATACATAAGTTGGCCACATTTATTACTCAGAAAACCAAACGAGACCCTCGTCATGATTAATAGGCATAATTATTCTGAGTTAGGCCCTGTTGTGGGCCCTTATTCTCATAGCGTGACGCACAATAATGTTTTGTATACTTCTGGCCTCACCGCGTTTGGTAGTCAGGCACAGGGTAAAAGTATCGATGTACAAGCTCGAGAAATTTTTTCTCAATTAAACATAATATGTGAGGCAAACCAAACATCACTGGCACACTTAATAAAGGTGACATTGTTTGTGAGTGACATGACCGATATATCGTTATTAAGGGATACACTGTTTGAAATATACGGCAAACATTTGCCTGCCAGTGCATTAATAAACGTGAACGCGCTATTTTCAGACCAAATCAATATTGAAGTTGAAGCGATGATAGGTTGCTTGTAAAAGTAGCTGTCAGCACTATTTATATTACTTTTCAGCGTTTAATATATTTTTATTTTGGCTTGGTAAATACCATATGCACATAGCGCCCTAAATCGCGATAGGGTGATTTTAAACCTATGGTTTTTTCTAATGCTACAAATTCATCAAGGTTTTTTTTATCACGAAAGTGTTTGTGCATATGGTCGTACACACAACGAATTCCGCGCCAAGATTTTAATTCTAAACCCAATGATTGTGCTTTATTTAATACGTCGTTTGGGTCTAAAGGATTTTGCGGCATTAAGTTATTTTTATCGTGGTGAAAAAAATCATTATGAGCACGTTGCCATGAACCGTTCATTAGGTTACGCCAAACGATTGCGTGACGATTGTAAAACATCAAGCTTAAATGACCGCCCGGTTTAACCAGTTGCTCTAATGTGACAATGGCGTCTAATGGTGCTTTTAACCATTCTAAAACGGCATGATTTAACACCAGATCATAGGATTGCTTGAGAGTGTTAGGCAGTGACTGTAAAGGCGTGCATAAAAACTGTGCGTGTTTTTGCGGCGCCACTTCTTGATAAATTAATTTTGCTTCATCAAGCATTTCTTGGCTTAAGTCAGTGATCGTTACATCGTGCCCCTGAGCCAATAGCGCCGAAGAGAATTGCCCCATCCCGCCACCGACATCCAATACAGAATGTTTAGTTTGGGTTTGCACTATCGAGGCTAAATCGAGATCGAGCATTTTTAAGCGTAATTGTCCTTTGAGCGTGCCATAGATTTGGCTGTTAAAGCGCTCAGATAAGCCGTCGAAATTTCGATCCATTGTAACCCAGTATGTTTAACGAATAATGATGATAATGAGGCGCGATTGTAACGAAAAAATGCTTTATTCAGCAATGGGGAAGTGTGATGAAGGCTAGAGTTTATAGGGTTTGCGGTTGCTTACACGCCTAAGTTTGGTATGCTCAGGCCATTGTTATGAGGTATTGAAATGAAATCGTTTTTTACACGTTTAGCCACACCCTTTCTTCTGTCATCTGCGATGACATTTAGTTTTGCTGCTCACGCGCAATACAACACATTATTTATGGACCTAGCCGCAGGCAAAGATATGAGTCATTACCGCTTAGGTATTGGCGACACGCAAAAAGGCGTAGAAGGTGACAGAGTCACCAGTATGTTGTACTTGGGATACTTTCAAAGTGACGATAGGGCCAAGCGTGAAAAACAAAGCCTAGGAAAACAAGAATTTGAAATTATCACACTCGGCGCGGGTGGCTTTGGTTATTTAGCAAACCCAACTGAGCATGGTGGTGCTGAATTTGATTTTGAAATCAGCCAAACCACAAGCAATGCACTAGATTATGACCGCACCGCTGCGGGTATGCGTGCACAAGTCTTTTTACCTGTTGTTTCGGGTTTACAGGCGAATATTGGCGTGAACCTTCGACCTTTCTTTTTAAGTGGCGATTGGGATGACACGGCTAAACTTGAATATGAATATCAAGCTGGATTAGAAATTGCGTTTAATTGGGATATTGCGGTTTATGCACATTATCGCTTTCTAGGTGCTTACCTTGAAAACGACGATAAACTTACCATGGCAGAAGATGTACTGTTTGGCTTGCGCGCTCGTTTTTAATGAATGAATTTAGTTGTATTTGCTGGCGTTGACTCTAGGTTGACGTCAGTAATTTATATTGATGAATACGGAATCACATTTTGACCACCACCATTCTCCCCCCTACCGATTTACCTCTTGATAGTATTTTGCCGAATGAGCCATTGCTATTGATGGGAGCAGGCCCTGTGCCGGTTTCACAAAAAGTGGCCATGGCCAATTCTGTGGTTATTAATCATTTAGGCGATACCATGAGCCAAGTGATCGAGCGTGTGCGCTTGATGTCACAATACGTATTTCAAACCAATTCTAAGCATATTATCGGGGTTGCAGGGCCGGGCAGTGCAGCCATGGAAATGGCGATTACCAACCTTGTTTGGCCGGGACGCAAGGTTTTGTGCATCCAAAATGGTTTCTTTAGCGCGCGTTTAGCTGAGATGGCGGAGCGTAATGGCGGTGATGTTACGGTATATGATGTCCCCCTTGGTGAAGGGGCTGACCCTGCCAAAGTAGACGCTTTGCTTAGCAGTGGTGAATTTGATGTGCTCACGATTGTACAAGGGGAAACCTCTTGTACGGTTTGGAATCAAGAATTAGAAGCTATTACACGTATGTCGCGCCAACATGGCGTGCTGTCTGTGGTAGACGCAGTTTGTACGTTAAGCACGATGCCACTAGAAATGGATAATTGGCAGGTTGATGTGGTGATAACAGGTGGCCAAAAGGGTTTAGCGTCGATTCCGGGTGTTTCGTTGGTGGCCTTTAGTGATCACGTTTGGCCGACTATAATTGAACGTACCGCACCCATGCCGCATTGGTGCTTAGATGTGCGCTTGGCGCGTCAATTCTGGGAAGAAAAAGGCTATCATTATACCGCGCCAGTGAGCGGTATTTTGGCCTTGCATGAGGCATTGCGACAAGTCTGCCTTGAAACACTTGAAAAACGTTTTGGCCGACATAAGGTTTGCAGTCTAGCCTTACAGTCATCTGTCGAAGCGATGGGACTAACATTGTTTGTAAATAACGCAAGTCGTCTTAATAGTGTTGTGGGCATTAACCTACCAAACGGCATTGACGGTAAGCAGGTGCTCAATACCATGTCTGCTTTATACAAGGTGGAAATATCAGGCTCGTTTGGTTTACCCATTGTGCGCATTGGGCAAATGGGCGAGCAAAGTCGTGCCCATAATTTGTTCCGTACATTGCATGCCTTGGGTATGAGCATGAAACACGCTGGCGCTCACATTGACTTACCTTCTGGTATGGCCGCGTTAGAACGTGCTTTGGATGTTTCCGATAATATAACGGCGTAATACATGAAACCTATTGTGTTGGCATGTTTGTTATTTTTGGCCTTAAGTGCCAAAGCAAATATGCTAAGTACATACGATCATACTCAACAAATTCAAAGCATTTGGCCCAGTGCGCACCTTTTAGTCGATGAACAGCAACGCTATCAAGCACAAGACATTATTAACCACCCACCTTTTAGCCCAAGCTCCCCTTTAAGTCCGCCGAATTTAGGATTTGTTCAGGGTAACGTTTGGGTCTGGTTTACGTTGCCTTCAACTGAGCATCAGCCACTGCAATTACAAGTGGGTTTTCCGCATTTGACGGAATTTAGTATCCATTTTTTTTCGCAAACAGGTGAGCATTTACAGTCCATGCTTAACCTCAGTGCCTCCGCGTTTATGACTCGGGCCATCCCCAATCATTTTGTGGATGTTGCATTGCCTGTATTACGTGAAGAAGTAACGGTTGTACTAGAGATTCGTAGTGATCATGCTTTACGGTTACCGATTGATATTGGGCCTTTGCAAGCATTCAGTCAGCAGAAGATAGCGCAGCTAGGATTAATTTTTCTTTCAATTGGCATGTTGCTCGCCCTGTGCATTTATAATTTTATTTTGTTTGTTTCAACATCACGTCCTTATTATCTATTTTATTGTTTGAATTTATTTTTTTTACAAGCTTTTTTTCTCATTGACTTAGGGTTTACAAGGTATTTCTTTGATCAACCTCATTGGCTTAATACGACGCAATCGTGGGCGGTATCAGTTTGTTTAGCGTTTATATTTGCCATTTTATTCGCAAAATCTTTTTTAAAACTCGATGTAAAACACCCTAAATGGAATCGTTGGTTTTGGGTGCTTATTGCCGGCGTCATCATTGATATCATGTTAGTGCTAATCGGCCTCAATGCAGTTGCGACTATTTTTTACTTGTTGATGAGTACGTTATATCAAGTCAGTGTGATTGTGATTGCCACGCAAGTTTTAATACAGGGTTATAAGCCTGCACGTTTTTTCTTGCTTGCTTGGATCTTTTTAGCGGTGGGTGGATTCATTTATCAGCTGACTATCATGGGGCAGGTGCCGGTTAATTTACTGACTGAACATGCCTTTTTGATTGGTACGGTTATCGAATCGATATTGTTGTCTTGGGCATTGGCAGAACTAATTAATAAGTTACAAGATGACCAAATTGCGAGCGAGCGTCACTATCAAAATATATTAAATAAAACCGGTAAACGCTTGTCTAACGCACTAAAAATCGCAGATAAACATAAAAAAGTACGAGATGTATTTTTAAAAAACATTTCACATGACCTTAAAACCCCATTGCATTCGATACAACATGTTTTAGATTTATCCTTACAAGGTTATCAAGTTGATAGTGAATTGATGCACGATGCCAATCACAGCACGCGATTGATTTCTCGCCACATAGATAAACTATTATTAAATACTGAAATGGGCGCCAGTGATCCGGATTTTAAAATAGAGCAAGTGAACATTAAACCGACACTTAAATTATGGCATCAAGATTTAGTGAGTGAGTGCAAAGCGCGAGGTACTGAGTTTTCAATTAATAGTAATCTAGCTGACTGGGATGTATTGGCTGGGCCGGTAAGGCCCGTGTATTTGTTATTAACTGAAATTATATTTAATGCCTCTAATTTAGATATTAACAGTATTATTTTAAATTTAGATATCGAGCAAGATAAAGGGCAACTCCATCTTCACTTAGAAATGAATGACACATCAAACACCCCGTTGGTTGCGGCATATGAATTGTTCGAGATAGAACAAGACGGTGTATTTGTTAATGAGGTTATTTTACTTTTAGGGGGGCATTGGCATGTACAATTTGAACACCCCGCTATTTTTTCCGATGTATACTTACCTTTTTTTGCCGTTAGCAAAAAGAAACGCAATGACGTATTACCCGAACGCGTATTAGTGGTTGAGGACAATGAAATCAATCAAAAAGTCATGAGAAGTATGTTAACTAGGATGGGGATTAAATGTGACATCGCTATTAATGGTGAAGATGCTTTGCATCAGCAAGCAAAAAATCCGTTTGATATCATTTTAATGGATTGCCAAATGCCCATCATGGATGGCTTTGATACCACAATAGCCATTCGCGCGAATGCTCAGCGTTATCAAAACCCTGTCATTATTGCCGTATCAGCAAATAGCATGGAATTAGATAAAACACACTGTCTATCTGTCGGAATGAATGACTTTATTGCGAAGCCAGTGCGTATGGCCGATTTACGGAATGCGCTACTTGGGTGGAAAAACACCACTTAAAATGCATGATGAATGTGCGTTACAAAATTTTATTGCTTTGTTTTTGTGCCATAAATGCATGCTTAAAAATATAAATGCTTTTTTAAGGTCGCAACTAGGCGAGAGCGTTTCATTATTGGTACTATGCAGGTGCTTTTTCGTTAGGGTAATGTCATGGCTGAACAGTTAGTAGATAAGTTTAATCGGGTTGTGGACTATGTTCGCATTTCGGTAACGGATCGTTGTGACTTTCGTTGTGTGTACTGCATGGCTGAAGATATGGTGTTTGCACCACGCTCAGAAATCTTATCCCTTGAAGAAATAGAATTAATCGCAAAAGCATTTGTTGAACTCGGTGTATCCAACATCCGCTTAACCGGCGGTGAGCCTTTGGTTCGAAAGGGCATTACCCATCTTGTTGAAGGTATTGCTCGCATACCTGGTGTAAAGCAATTGAATATGACCAGTAACGGTAGCCAGCTGCCTCATTTGGCCGGGCCATTAAAACAAGCGGGTTTAAATCGTTTAAACATCAGTCTTGATAGTTTAAAACCTGAGCGATTTAAGCAATTAACGCGAACAGGTGACTTGCAAACGGTGCTTGACGGTATCATGCAGGCGAAATCTGAAGGCTTTAGCGACATCAAAATTAACTGTGTCGTGCTCAAAGGCCGCAATGATGACGAAATTCTGGATTTGATCGAATTTATCCGCCAACACGATTTAGGCATTAGCTTCATTGAAGAAATGCCGCTTGGCAATATTCAAGAGCACGACCGCGCGCTAACCTTTATGAGTAGCGCGCAGATAAGAGACATTATTACACAGCAATATGACTTAATTTCGTGTGATCAACAGACCGGTGGCCCTAGCCGCTATTGGCAGTTTGCTGATGGTCATTCTAGTCGCATCGGTTTTATCTCACCTCATAGCCATAATTTTTGTGAAAGCTGTAATCGGGTAAGAATTACCGCTCAAGGCAGATTGCTACTATGTTTAGGCAATGAACATAGTGTTGATTTGAAAGCCATTGTAAGGCTTTACCCAGGAGAGTTAGAACCAATCAAGCAGGCTATTCGTGACGCCATGGACCTTAAACCTGAACGTCATCATTTTGATTTGGGTGAAGAGGTACAAATTCTACGCTTCATGAACAGTACAGGAGGGTGATCTACGCTTGAGTTTAAGATTGAGTGGCGTCACCAACAGAGTAGAGCCCATGAGCGGCTTACCTCTCCATTTTTTGGCTAACAGCCCAATTGGGCACTAAAGAACGTCAGCTCGCTTTTATTGACGGCCCGTTAATCCGCTTATCTTATGACAAAAGGCAATAATAGCCTTTCCCTACACCTTGGGATTCACCACTGTAGTGGCCACTTTGTGGCAAATTTATAACAGGTTACAACCATGAACAAAGGGGCTTTTTAGCCCCTTTGTTCATGGTTAGGATTTGTCATGCCTTATAGGCACTAAACCGCTATAATGCGCAGGCTTCGTACTATCATTTGCAGTTTAAAGGGGTATCAACAATGTTAAGTTATCGTCACGGTTTTCACGCAGGTAATCATGCTGATGTAATGAAGCATTGGGTGTGTGTGCTAATGGCGCAGTACATGGCAAAAAAAGATAAGCCTTATTTCTATATTGATACGCACAGTGCGGCGGGCGTGTATAGCTTAACGGACCACCTTGCCAAAAAGACAAATGAGTCTCAGGGCGGTATTCAAACCCTGTGGGATGATAAGGTGCCGCCGGTCTTTAAAGACTATATGGATGTGATTAACCAGCTTAACCCTGGTGAGCGACTTAAGCTGTACCCAGGTAGCCCGTGGTTTGTTCGACAGTTTTTACGTCCCACAGATAAAATGCGTCTGTTTGAATTGCACCCTCAAGATTTTCAGCTGTTACGTAAAAACTTCACCAATGACAAAATCGTTGCCATTGAAAAGCAAGATGGTTTTGCTGGGTTAAAAGCACTATTGCCGCCACCAACTAAGCGCGCCATGGTGGTGATTGACCCGCCTTACGAGCAAGCAAAAGAATATCAGCAAGTGGTCGCATCTATTGAGCAAGCTCTTAAACGTTTCCCTATTGGAGTGTATGCCATTTGGTATCCGCTTATTAACCGCAACGATAAGCAAAAAATGAGTGAAACCATGGCGCGTAAATTGAAAAATTTAAAGCCAAAAAGCTTTCTCGATGTGCGTTTCTGGGTATCGGGTGAAAACGAAGAGCAAGGTATGTATGGCAGTGGCATGGTGATCATGAACCCGCCGTGGAATCTAGAGCAGCAGCTTAATGAAGGCTTGCCTTATTTAGTTGAAAAAATGGGTGTGACTGAAAACGCTGGCTTCAGCGTTGAGTATAGTGAATCGTAATATGAAGAAGATTTTGTTTATTGTGTTACTGGTGGGTTTAGCTCATCACTTTCAGAATGATATTAAGCGTTTTTTCGATGATGGCTTATTTGATTATGCCGGTAATCCTCGAGCGGTGTTGTTTACTCAAGAGGGTTGTAATAAACCATGCGAAGAGGCTCGTCGTAATTTAAACCAACGTGATATTGTGTATGAAGAAGTGGACCTTGATCAAGATCGTTCATTATTAAAAGACATTGGCCTACCAAGAACGATTCCGTTTTTGGTTGTCGGCTACGATAAAGTCTATGAATACAACCCTGGTTTGTATGGTGCGACGTTAGCCGCAAACTTTGGCGAGCATGTTTTAACGTCCACTGAGCAGCGAATTTTTAGTGAACATTTTGATGAAAATGGCAATCCCAAAATTGTACTGTATGGCACTACTTGGTGCGGTTATTGTACAAGACTGCGAGAAGCGTTTAATAAAAATAACGTAGAATTTGTGGATTATGATGTTGAAAAGCCAGCAAAGAAAGTGTGGCTGTTAGAGGCATTGAGAATTCAAGGTTATCCCACTGTTTATATTGGCTATCGTAGAGTCAATGGCAGTGACTATAATGCCGTGATGGCGGCGCGTTAATATTTAGCTTTATTCATCATCCCGGTTTCGCCAGCGGTGAAATCGAGAATGCATATTTTTACCTAAGTTCTGGCTGTACTCTTCAAAGTAATCGACCCCAAACAGAATCATTACCACCACAACCGAAAGCTTGAACGCGCTGGCTAACTGGCCAATACCAATACACACCCCAACAGCTGCCAGTGCCCAAATGGTTGCAGCACTTGTTACACCATACACGCTACGGCCTTTACTCAGCATAACCCCTGCACCTAAAAACCCAATTCCTGTGATCACTTGACCAATGATTCGAGAAGGGTCTGTCATGCTTGCGTTTTTTGATACATACGTTGAGCAGGCAATAAACACATAAGTGCCCATTATAATTAATGCAGATGTGCGAATACCGGCGGGTTTGCCTCGAACTTGTCGCTCAAGACCAATGGTCGCGCCACATAATAAGGCCGTTAAAATTGAAGGCCAATCGAAAGGGGTTATATCTAATAGAAGTTCAGTATCCATACACTATTAATCATAGTGCAGGATACTTTACTCACAAGGCCAAATGGGCCGAGTTGGTAGTCGATGGTTGAATGTTATTCGTATGTGCAAAGATAGGCGCTATCAGCAGCAACCTTAACGCCAAACTTTACATTAGCTTCAACGATGAATGATTCACCTTGGTTAAAGGTTTTCCATTCTTGTGTACCAGGGAATTGAATAGTTAGAGCGCCGGTTACTACGGTCATAGTTTCTTTTTGGCTTGTCCCAAACTCATATTCGCCAGCCGCCATTACACCAACGGTAGCAGGAAGCGTTTGCGTTTTATACGCGATTGATTTTACTTTACCGTCAAAATACTCATTTACATCAAACATAGCGATTCCTTTAAGATGATTAAAAATTGGGTGGCGATTCTAGCATTCGCTAAGGAGTGGGCATAGTGGGATTTATTCATGTTTCTATGTGATTAATTAATGATCAAATATCAATCAATTTGTATCGAAGAATAAAATACGAATAAAGCCCCAAGGAGCGCCCGAATTGCTTTAAAATAGTGACTCTTTAATTCACTCGCTTATGGGTTGTAAGTTCCTTGCAGTTAACTGATCAACAATTAGACATTATTGCCCACGATCAAGGTCATGCGAAAGTGATTGCGGTGGCGGGTGCCGGTAAAACCAGCACCTTAGCCTTGTTTATTCGTAATCGCTTGCAGCAGGGACAAAACCCAAAACGCTTGTTGGTCATTATGTACAATAAGTCTGCTCAGTTAGATTTCTCGCAAAAATTACGTAATGTGATGACGGGCCCTTTACCACAGGTGCGTACGTTCCATTCTTTAGGGCTAAAAATATACCAAGGCCTAATTCAGCAAGGTTTTTTAAGCGGCTTTCATGAAAAGCTAATATCCCAAAGCGAACAAGAGCTTATGTTATGGCGCATGATGCAGCAGCACGCCAGTAAGACCCTTGCACAAGAAATTTTGAACGACAAAAAAAAATGGCTCGATCCCATGATGTCATTCATGGAGCAAGTGAAGTCGTGTTTAGATCCTGCACCGGCGGTATTTAACGCCTCAGACTTACCCAAGCAATGCAGTTTTTTTGTTAAAGTCTTTGATACGTTTGAAGATTGGCGTAAACAGCATGGGCGCATTAGTTTTTCCGATATGTTATATGATCCGTGTTTATTATTTAGTCAGCGTCCTGATCTAGCGGCCCATTATGCTAATCACATGGATTGGATTTTGGTTGACGAATACCAAGACATTAATCCTATCCAGCAGTTTTTATTAGAAACCTTAGCTGGGCATCGTGCCAGTGTCATGGTGATTGGCGACCCTGACCAAACCATTTATGAATTTCGTGGCTCTAGTAGCCACTTTATGCTGCACTATTTTGATGATCACTTTAAAGACGCTATACATTACACATTGAGCCGCAGTTTTCGCTATGGTCATGATGTCGCGTTATTAAGTAATCAACTGATCCAATTTAATAAGCAGCGCCAGCCAGTGATGGCGATTGCCCATGAATCAAATCCCAATACTCAGGTGCAATTGCATAAAGACGATGATTACGCACAGCGTACATTGATACTAATTAAACAAGCGCTACAAGATACACCAGCTGATAATGTTGCTGTATTGTTGCGGCTATGGGGCATTAGTGCGCCACTGGAATTAGCATTACTGCAAGAGAATATTCCGTACCAAATGGCTCATCACAGCTGGGTGTTAGAACGTTACGAACTACAGCCCTTTATGACGTTATTTGAAGTGGCCAATGGCGTGTTTTTTCAGCACAATCAACGTAAGCGCTTTAATAGTTGGTTGATGTTTTTAACGTTTCCGGCATTAAAAATTAAACGCGGTGAACTTGAAAATATTGCTAATGGTTTATCGCTTGGCGACGAAAAAGTTTTGCGAGCGTTTAAAGAATTAGATCTCGCATCACTATCTACATGGCAAAAGCAACAAGTTGAAAATCGCTTACAATTAATTGAATTGGCCCAGCATCCACGTATTACGGCTCATCAGTTGATTAACCGCTACTTGCGGGAAACGGATTTTTATAAAGGGTTAAGTGACAGTGCGTTTAGTGGTCAGCAGGTTGATGATCGTATTGCCACGGTGCAAGGTTTTTCTCGATTCATGGCTAAACTGAATATTAGCGCCGCCAATACCCATGAATACTTGCAAGACCTGACGCAGGTTAAGCAACAGCAAGAGCAAAACACTGGCGTTGTGATTAGCTCTATTCATAGAGCAAAAGGGTTACAGTGGCCTGTGGTTATTTTACCGGCATTAAATAATCATTATTATCCATATCAAAGCGATGGCGAAATGCAACAAGCGACGTCAGTTGAGAGCGAGCGTCGTTTATTTTATGTGGCCATGACACGCGCGATGAATCAATTGCATTTAATTTGCCCCACGGATGCCAACACCGCCGTGGATCAAAAAACCATTAGCCCATTTATAGAGGCCATGCACGTGCCGGCTTTATTAAAATTACAGCCTGCCATTACGCAATCAGCCCAAGAATTAACCATGCCCAAAGGCGTTATGGCCCATGCGCAACAATACAGCGATGCGTTAGGGTGGCAGATAACATTGAAAGCTAGCGCCTCTGAAAAACCGTTAATGAGTAAACCCAAAGTATCGCTTAAACCTCAAGCGGAAATAGAAGTATGGGTGGCGCATAAAACGTTTGGGCAAGGGGTGATTAAAAGTGAAACGCAAAATCATTGGCGTATTCAGTTTCAAGATGGGCAAACACGCACATTAGATAAACACATTGCAGCCCCTATGCTGCAATGGTTATAGGATAGGGCTTAGCAGGCTTTACTTTTTCTTGAGCAGATCGGCTTCTGCATCGGCCAGCCACTCTTGCTGGCTTTCGTCTAAATAGATTTGATCCAATAATTCTGCTGCGTAGTCTGTCTTAGGCGCTAATGTCTTAGCAACTAAAACGGCCATGATTTGTACCGCAGGTACTTCACTCCAAATGCTTGTATGCAGGCAATGCCAATTGTTTGCATCCAGTGTTTTGGGTTTGCTGATTTGTGATTGGCAGGCTTCACAAATAAAAATGCAATGCTCCAGTTCTGGTTGCTTATGCACAGGCGGAACTTCATGTATAAACAGTTTTACACCATGGTTGTCGCACAGTTCACAATGACTTTTACAACGACGAGCGAGATCTTTGCCAAAATAATTTAGCTCGTTTAATCGCCCTTGATGTTTATCAGCACCTTTACTCATGTTGTGTTCGCTTAATCAGAAGATAGCACCATTGTAACTGATAATTTGGTAAAGTTGGCTTATTTCCCCGATGTTTCTGTTAATCGGCTTAGTATATTTTGAATACTTTACGGGAGTCGATTATGGCAAATGATTACGGCGTATTTAATCAAGGTGCCGTCGTGCTTGAGTATTGGAGCGGTGTGATTACGCTTGACGAATTACTAAAGCACGAATTGCAGCAAAGCGAAGATAGTTTAATTCAGAAATGTTCTATGGTTTTAGTTGATTGCCGAGACGCTTTATTTAAGGTGGATCAAACTGGGGTTAAAATTTTCAGTCAACATATCTTAGCTCGCCAAAAATACACGTTTAAAAAAGTAGCGTTGTTGATTAATCCAAATACATGGGATATTGCCAGTGACTACAGTGAACAATTTTGGGGAAGTGATAATACCGTTATGGCATTTCACAGTTTAGATGCAGCCAGTGTTTGGCTTGATCTTGATGGTCATAATGTTGAAAAACGGCTATTCAAGTTAAAAGCAGGTTTGTCTCAGTTGGCAAGTGATTTAATTGAGTAATGAAGTTCGCTAAAAATCGTTAAAAGGTAGTTAAATGAAGTCCTTGTTTAAAAAAGTTGCGGTTGTGACTGGCTCTGGTTCTGGGATTGGCCGTGCTTTGGCTATCGAGCTTGCAGATCACGATTGTTTATTGGCGTTATCCGATATTAATTTAGCGGGTTTAAAAGAAACCAAGCAACAGATACTTGCACAAAAACCAAATGCACTTGTGCATATTCAAATACTGGATGTCTCTAATCGACAAGCCATGGTTGATTATGCGGCAAATATTTATTCAGAATTTGGTGAAATTAATATCGCCATTAATAACGCAGGTGTTGCGTTATCAAGTGCAGTGGGTGAAACAAAGCGAGAGGACTTTGAGTGGCTCATGAATATTAACTTTTGGGGTGTCATAAATGGTTGTGAAGCATTCTTACCTTATTTAAAGCAAGCCAGTGACGCCCACATTGTGAATATTAGTAGTGTGTTTGGCATGATTGCGATACCAAGGCAGAGCAGTTATAACGCAGCTAAGTTTGCCGTACGCGGATATACCGAAGCACTAAAACAAGAAATGGGTATGAACCATAAACATATTGCGGTCAGTTGCGTACACCCTGGTGGGATTTCGACAGACATTGTACGTAATGCACGGGTGAGTGACGATGAAAATGTCATCGAGCTCGCCGCTAGCTTCGATAAGCTGGCTCAAACCACGCCAAGAAAAGCCGCCAATATTATTGTGGCCGGAATGAAGAAAAATAAATCACGCATCATGGTGGGTTGGGATGCCCATGCCATTCATGTGTTATATCGATTACTGGGGATCCATTACATACGGTTAACTCAGTGGTTAGCAAAGCGTTTAAATTATGAATAATTTAAACGCTTTGCTAACGCATCAGTTTTTTGTGAGTGTCATAGTGAGCTTATGATGCTCATTTTGTCTCAGGGTCACTACGTCATCTAAGATATTGCCATTTTCAATGCATAACATTTCTTTATATGCATTATGTGGAAACTGGCTCAACGTTTGACTCTTTTTTATCCAAGGGTTCCACACCACACTTGAAGCGCTATTGCTCTTGAGGTTTAACGTGTGTTTGCCATCAAATAATTGATATTCAATCGATCCTAAATAAATACGGTCTACTTCTTGTTTGATTTGAATATGGTTTTCTTGTTGTTTGGTTTGCCAATGACCTAAAGCATCCACATAATTGTGTTTATGCGCGCCGGCAATACGAACATCCTCAATGTGATTATTAATACCTAAATACGTATGCAGCGCTTGGCTAAAGGTAAAGGTGCGTTCGCCTGTATTATAGGTGGTTAGTTCAATATTAAGTTCATCACCAAAATGAAAGACACAACGTAATTCAAATGGGAACGGCCAAATAGCAAGTGTATTTAGACTGGCTTTTAGAATCAGCTCAATGCGAACCCCGTGTGCGCTTTCTTTAATATCATGCAGTGCCCATGTTTGTGTGCGAGCAAAACCATGTGCATTTTTTTCACTAATCACCGCTTGTGCAATGCTGTCAGGGTTTTTGTTCAACACCCCAAACCAGGGCCAGCAAATAGGCACACCGCCACGTAAACTTTGCCCTTTTTTGTATTGTGCAGTTGGGCTTAACCAAACAAACTCACCTAATGAGGTGTGATTGAACTGGGTTAGCTGCGCGCCTTGCAAGCAAATTTCTGCAAAAAAATGCGGATGCTCAATATGCAGGCATTCTAATTCATCAATGGTGACACGTTTGCAAAAAGCACTGTGGGTTAGCGGTGTCATAAACATTACTCAGGGAAAAATAAAGCTTGGCTGTTAGCGTGGACAATCGGTAAAAATAGATTGATATCGACATTTTTTACGTCAGCGACTTTTTCAGCTACAAAGGGTAGGTAGCAAGACGCGTTTTCTTTGCCACGATAAGGTACAGGGGTTAAATAAGGCGCGTCTGTCTCAAGGATAATGTTCTCAAGTGGGGTCATGCGAATGATATCACGCACATTTTCGGCGGTATTAAAGGTACAAATGCCATTAAAGCCCAGGCAAAAACCTTGATCGATCGCGTATTGAGCAAGCTCTGGTCCAGAGGTAAAGCTGTGTATAACGCCTTTACGCTTTAAGCTACTTTCAAAGCGTTGCAATATCTCAATGGTGTCATCGTCGGCTTCTCGGCTATGAATCACAACGGGTAAGTCTAAATCGGCCGCAATCTGTAACTGATCATGAAACACTTGGCGTTGAATATCACGGTCGGCGTTGTCATAAAAGTAATCGAGGCCAATTTCACCAATGGCCACTATCCGCTCATTGAGTGCTTGTTTGCGGATTTTGTCGCCTGTGGCTTGTGTATATTTCTCCGCATCATGGGGGTGAACCCCCTGAGTGCCCCATAACATGTCGCTTTCTTGTGTGAGCGCCATGACAGTATCTAGGTTGTCCGGTGATACCGCTATCGTGATGATTTTCTCAATACCCGCTGATTTGGCATTGGCAAGGGTGATATTCAGCGGATTTTCTTTCAAGTAATCAAGATGACAGTGGGTTTCGATAATTGGGTGTTCAAAAACGGGAATGTCACGTTTATTGCGCTTACTCATATTTAACAATCAAAAGTGGGTGTGACGCTATTGTACGGTTATCAATAGAGCTGCCAAGTAAGAAATGCCGTCTATACTCTCAATATGCGCTAATTGTGAGGTAAATATGAATCTATTTGAGCCAGGGATCAGGTTATTAAACTCCCTACCTTTTGCTAGAAAATTCCAGCTTATTCTGGTCGTCTTAACGTTGCCACTTATATATAGCGCATTAGTGATCTATAGCGATAAGTCTCAAATGATGATGGCGAATGAAAACCAGCTTCAAGGTATGAATATCGTGTCGGCTATTCACCCTTTGAGGATTATTGCCGCCAAGCACCGAGGGACGTCGGCACAGTGGCTTGCAGGTAACGAAGCCGCACGTTCGGGCGTGCAGTCGTTAGAATCAGATATGACCCAAGCTATGACGGTGGTAGAAGTCGGTTTAGCATCCATGGCGTTTTCTGATGATGTTTCACGTGCATTTAAGAAAATACAATCATCCTGGCCAGATATATTGTCGCCTAAATTAAAGGTACTGGGTATAGAAGCCAGTTTTGTCGCCCATAATCAGTGGGTTGCGGATGTGGGCCATTTGATTGATTTGGTTACAGGTGAAAGCCAATTGTTATTGGATACCCACATCGATACTTACATGCTGATGCAAATAGTTGCGTTTGATGTGCCCGCAGTTCAGGAATACTTGGGGCGTTTAAGAGGGCGTGGGGCAGCGGTGGCAACCAGTGGCAGCTTTTCACCGCAGTCGTTTATTGCCGTGAGTACGTTGTACGATTCCATCTCGCAGATATGGAAGAAAGTCGAAGATGATTATCGTTATATCAAAAATGATAATGATCACGTCGCACAATTATTGCAAACGCCATTCAATCAAGCCAAAAGTGCTGTTGAGGCATTTAAGCGCTTGAGTAAAGAAAAATTAATTGATCCTGACCAGCCTCAAATTTCAGGTGATGAATATTTTAAAGCCGGCACTGATGCCATTACAAAAATGGCGGTGCTTTATGATGCTTCATTAAGCGCTTATTCAGTACGTATTGGCGAATATCATGACGAAATTAACCTCGACCTTGCCTTGGCTTTAGGTGTTTTTGCTGTTTTGGTGTTGTTAGGCGGTTTATTTGTTTATTGCTTTAAAACAATCGTTAGACAGTAATATTCACATTACACAAGATATGGCCAAATGCTTAGAAGAAGGGAATTTAAGTTGTGAATTTAAGAGTCTAAGCAAAGACGAACTCGGTTTGACGGTGCATTCTTTGAATAATGCATTTCAGCAGATTCGCAAAGTAGTCAGCCAAGTGAGGGACAACTCGCAAGGATTGACAAACTCCTCAACAGAATTACAAGCGGTATCAAACGATGTTAATTCGTTAGGGCAAAGCCAAAAGCATAAAGTGGCCGTTATTGTGACAGCGGCAACGCAATTAGCCGCAACCGCAAAAGAAGTGGCGTCACACTGTGAAAATGCATCGAAAGAAACCACGGCAGCTAAAGAGAAATCCAGCGGAGGCGCTGCTCGTTCTAAAGCGTCAGCGAATATTATTCGTGAACTTGCAGAGAGCATTCGTAAGGCAGGCGAAGAAATCAGTCATTTAGCTCAACAAGCCGCGTCAATTAGCACCGTTATTGATGTGATTAAAGCCATCGCAGAACAAACTAATTTACTGGCATTAAATGCAGCCATTGAAGCCGCGCGAGCAGGGGAGCAAGGTCGAGGTTTTGCGGTGGTGGCCGATGAAGTAAGAACACTCGCAAACCGAACCCAAGAATCCACCAATGAAATTGAAACCACGATCTCAAACCTGCAATCGGTTGCTGAACAAGCGGTAGCCGCCATGGAGAGTGCCTGCGGGCAAGCAGACTCAGGTGAATCAGAAGCGATTCAAACTGGTGAAGCATTAGCCGAGATAGAAAGTTCAGTAAACCTAGTGAGTGATTTGATTTTACAAGTGGCTTCAGCAGGGGACCAACAAGCGAGTGCCGCTGAGGAAATTGCGCAGAATATTCAAGATGTTGATAATGCGTCTTCTGACTTGGTTGAAAAGGCGAATTATGTGGCATCTGTTGCAGGGCAAGTGGGCTCAGGCAGTTTAGAACTCGATGACACAGTGAAAAAAGTTTAAAGTCTAAACCCGTTTATCGTTATACTGTTGCTACGTTACAAGCTGAGCACTGAGTATGAAAGACATTGCAGATATTCGTCGCCAATACGGCACAGAGCAGTTGCACCTAAAAGACTTGCATGAAAACCCGGTGGAGCAGTTTAAGCATTGGTTAGGACAAGCAATAGAGTCTGATTTATTCACCGACCCCACCGCAATGAATGTTGCCACGGTTGATAGTGATGGCATGCCAAGCCAACGTATTGTGTTATTGAAAAAATATGACGATACGGGCTTTACGTTTTTCACGAACTTAAAAAGTAACAAAGCGCTGCACATTGCAGATAACAATAAGATCAGCTTACATTTTGGCTGGTTATCGTTAGAGCGTCAGGTGATCATTCGTGGTGAAGCACATAAACTATCGGTTGCTGAAAACGCACAATACTTTTTGTCCCGGCCTCGTGATAGTCAATTAGCCGCTTGGGCCAGCCACCAAAGTAAAACGGTTGCGACCCGTAAGTTACTTGAGCAAGCGTTTGTGCAAATGAAAAATAAATTCTCAAGCGGTGATATTCCGTTACCTGATTTTTGGGGCGGTTATAAAGTGAAGCCTGTTTCAATTGAGTTTTGGCAGGGTCGTGTAAACCGATTACATGATCGGTTTGTGTATAAACAAAACGCCGAAGGGCAGTGGGTGATCGAGCGAGTTCAGCCTTAATACTTAATGTGCATTATTCAATGAGTTAAGTGACTAAAAAGGCCGAGCGTATCGGCCTTTTATCTGACGCTTTTGATGTTTGGCCCTCACTATGGACGATTAGCTCATAAAGGCGCAGCTGGACACAAAACGACAAGCCAATATCCTCCATTTTATTTCGTAGTTTAAATCATTCATATAGATTAGAATCCACAGCTATTTTATTAGAATTGCTCGTTAAATGAACAGCTTTGCTTTGTCAGGCAGATTGCTTCATTCAGCCGTGAGAGACGTATATGCAAAAAAGTATCGGATTATTAGCTCTTGTTTGTTCATTAGCAGGGTGTATTGATAATAGTAGCAGTGACTCCAAGGACAGCCGAGAAGTGCCTAAACTTGATGGCGTTTGGCAGATCCAAGACGATTTAAAGAGTTATGTGTTGTTTCAAACTGATCAAATGCAGCAATATGTTCACAGCGCCACCGAGGATTGCTACAACGTGGTCAAGCAACCTTTTTCTACGGCTAATAAAACACTCGAGTTAAACCTAGTGGGTTACAAAGGCGTATTTAATTATTCGCAGCCTCAAAGTGATCGTATTGAGTTAACAAGCCAGCAAACGCGTGCCGTTTTGAAAAAAACCGATGTATTAGCCAGTACTTTTAATAATCTTTGTGGGTCAGACAATCAAATAGGCACCATCAGTGTCGAAATTGAATTTGTGAATCTAACTACTGCAATAACAATCAATAAGGCAAGCACAGAAGATAACCGCGGTGAATTTGAAATTAGTGCATGGTTTGATGTAAATGCTTCAGGCAAACAAGATAAAGGGGATATAGCGTTTACCCTACATCACTTTAAGAAAGCCGATAGTCAGGAGTCGCTCATTAATGTTGTGGATTTACCATCGGTCTTATTTTTAAGACATAAGGATAATGCTTCAGTTGTAGTTAATACGGTATCAGTAAGCCAGCAAGAAGATGTTCTAACCTTTACGGGGGCTCGATACAAACATCCACTGCTTTCGACTATTTCAGCAGGTACGCCGTTTTTTGTGAAGGCGTATCATTGGTCTAACGATAAAGGCACACGCTATGACTGTTATCCTAACGAATGTGATTACACACAAGGGTTAGATGCTTCTACAGGGTTGCAGGATGAAATAGGTGAAGAAAGCACAGAAGATGCCTTTATTGATATTAGATCGGTCAGGGTGAAGGTAAGCGAATAAAGGTTAAAACGTTGATAAATGGGTGTTTTTCCACCCATTTTATTGGACTTTATTCCACTGTTTTTCGAACCGCAAACCAAGTGCCAGAGCACTTATTTTGATTAATGGTGGCATACCAAGACCCTTTTGCTTTTTCGCTCATAAGCTGGCCTTGGATATAGTGGCCCTTGCTATCGCTGATATAGAAGTGACCTCCTTTTTCAATAGGGCCTTCCATGTCATTACACTTATCTAAAAAACAGTAAAAGTCGATATGCACATCGTCTTTGTAGATGGTTAACCCCACATCACCTTCTTTTACGCACTCGCCGTGTTCCGTTGAGAAAACACCTTTCATGTCGCTTTGCCCTAAGCCACTGTCGCAACTTAGTAACATAAGACAAAAAGGGATGATGAGTGCAGCCAGTCGAATGTTCATTACTTCCCTTTAAAATTAGCAGGTCTTCTTTCTATTAAAGCAGATACCGCTTCAATATGATCCTGTGTTTGATGCAAGTTGGCTTGAATGGCCGCGCTCATTTGTAACAATGTGTCCAATGGCATTGTTGTGCCTGCGCGCATGAGTTGTTTTGTCGCTCTTAATGCTTGTGGCGGGTTAACCGCAATGCGGTGTGCAAGTGCCATTGCTTGGGTCATTAAATCGTCTGGTTCAACCAGCTTATTTAGCATGCCCCATTCATAAGCTTGTTCTGCACTGATGGCCTCGCCAGTGAAGGCCATTTCTGCGGCACGGCCATAACCGGCAATGCGGGGTAATATCCAAGCGCCGCCATCCCCAGGAATAATGCCTACTTTTATAAAGCTTTCGGCAAAGCGAGCATTGGTGCTGGCAATGCGCATATCGCAATACATGGCCAAATCACAGCCCGCGCCAACCGCAGGGCCGTTAACAGCGGCAATCGTTGGAATATTGATATTATGCAGAGCAAGGGGGATTCGCTGAATCACTTTGCCATAGTTTTCGCGCACATCATTGGCCTCGCCAGCAAACATGCCTTCTTTGTTCTGCATATGTTTAATATTGCCGCCACTTGAAAATGCCGATCCAGCCCCCGTAATAATTAAACAGCGTAACTGGTCGTTATTGCTCACAATATCCAGTTGTTCGATGAAAGCATCGACGACTTCAATTTCAGAAATAGAATTACGTAATTCAGGCTGGTTTAGCGTGAGAATGGCAATGTGTTCTTGTATATCGAGTAAAATGGGCTGAGACATGGGCTACCTACTTTTATTTTATAGTGACCCGAGTGCTAGAATTTATCAACAGGCTTGTGATTATTTAGCATGTTTGAAACACATCTCTACTTTTGTACCGCCTTTTTCTTGATTACTTATTTTAACCTCACCTTTTAATGCTTGCGTGACGACGACATACACAATGTGTAAACCAAGCCCTATATTACCCTTGCTTCTTTTTGTGGTGAAAAAAGGTTCGAATACTTTTCCAAGTGTCTCTTGATCAATGCCTTCGCCATCATCATTGACTTCAATGCAAACCCCCGATTCTGATTCCGTTGCGATAACATTAATGACACCGCAAGACCGGCCTGTAAAACCATGAGTGTAGGCATTATTAATTAAATTCCCAATGACAAGGGTTAATAGCTCTGGATCTACGGATGCTCTAATGGAAGGAGGGTTGCTTACCTTGATTTTAATGTGAGAGCTGTCCTGCTTGAAAATAGTAGGAACCGCATACAACAAATTGGATAGCTCGACTTTTTCCCTAATATCATTTTTTTGATAAATATTAAGCTGCTTAAAGGTAGAGATAAGCGAGATACAGCGCTCGGTATTGAGCTCAATTAATTGCATAAACTCTTGTGAATCATGTAAGTAATATTCAAAATCGTTTTTGGTAATCGAATTACGATTAAATTTTTCGCCAATGCTCAGCATGCCTTCTTGAACTTGACTAGAAGCGGTTTTAATAATGCCCATCGGCGTGTTCATCTCATGGGCAACCCCTGCAATCATACTGCCCAGTGATGCCATTTTTTCCGCTTGCATGAGTTTATCTTGGTGTTCTCTTAGTTGGGTCAGCATATTATTAAATGCGGCGTACAGCTCTGACAGCTCATCTTTCGATTCAATGTCCATTTTGACCGTTAAATCACCAGCGGCCACTTGGCTTGCTTTTTTCGCAAATTTTGAAAGGTGACTGCGTATAGAAAAATATACCGCACTGTATAAATAAAAAATAATAACCGATAGCAAAATAGTGCTGAAAAGAAAAACATAGAGCTTGTGATATTGTTTTTCGATTCTTTGTTTAAGTTGCTGGTCAATTGCAGGCAAAATGATGTTAATGACGTCGTGAATACTAGCGAATGATTCAGACATAGAATCAAAATATTCATCCCACTGTAAATCAATAAAATCTTTTTCGATTAAATTGAGGTAAAAGAAATTAGAGCCAATGCTTATGCCATTAAATAAGTCTTTTGCCACTCTCTTTAAGTCTTGTTGTTGATTATTTAAGTCCAATGCATATTTTAAGCTTTGTTCAATTAATGTTTGGTTAGCAATAAGCTCGTCATAAATTTTATCCAGCGTCTTAAAGGTTTCATAGTCTAATGCCGCTAAGCTTAAAGAGTAGGCACCGTAAGCCCGTGCTTTCCCAAGGCTTCTGATCACAGACGGTATGTCTTTTATCATGATATTAATTAATAGGAAGGTTTTGAGCGAAGGGTCATGAATAAGTTTTCGGTCATAAGTGACCACATTTACCATGAGCTCAACATTGTTAACAAGTGAATCATAGTATTGGAACTGTATATTAGGGCCACCGGCCGCACCGGCTGAGCCCACTTTAAAACGCTCCCAAGTGGAGTGTAATATATTGAGCTGTTCTGGTAGGCCGCTATTAGATAAACCCTTTATCGCATTTTCAAATTCGACAAGTGTTTGTTCAACCATTAAGGCTCGATTAACAATGCGCTGTTTAAGGTCTTCACTGCTGTTAGCTCGGGCAACTAATTGGACATCACGATAAGCGGTGGCTGCAAATAAAAGCTCATAGCTTTTTTGTAGCAGCACTATACCTTCTCGCTCTGCCTTGGTTGTATTGATGTTCTCGCTGATCTCGTTGAATAACGCTTGGCCAAGAATAAGCAGAGGGATGCTAAATAGAATACTGACCACTATGAACTTTTTGACAAAGCTCAAGCGGTTCATAAATACAATGGCGTATTTTATAAATGGGATAGGAACCATAACTAGGTTTCATCAGTGACCTAGTTAAAGCATAGACATTAATTGCGGTGCTGCTTAGGCAATTCCAAGCAATTTGTGGGTTTGTAGAGACATGCGCCAAATTGGGTTATCTAGGCAGTATTGTGTAGCGGATAGCATGTTCTCACGAACGATCATACCGCTGTTTTCAATGCCATAATCTGCCATAGGTGATAAGTAGTAATAATCAGCTTGAATATTGCTAACCTCTTCTGGTTTTAAATCCTCTTGTGGAAACACCAGTTTTAATTCGTCACAACGGTCAATGATAACCTTACTTTTACCTTTTGGGCTGATGCATACCCAATCTAGATTTGAAGGGAGGGCAAGGGTGCCGTTGCTCTCCACTGCACACTCAAAGTCATTGCGTTGGAATTCGCTAATAAGGTTTTCTGTCAGCTGTAGCGCGGGCTCACCGCCCGTGAACACAACGTAGGGTTTACCAAGCTTATCGTTGGGCCATAAATCGAGCGCCAATTGCATTAACTGTGCTTGAGTGTAAACGCCGCCATTCTCACCATCGATACCGGTAATATCGGTATCGCAGAATTGGCAAACAGCTGAGGCTCGGCCGCTTTCTTTACCGTTCCACAAATTACATTTACTAAAACGAATAAAGACAGATGCGCGCCCGGCCCGCGCGCCCTCGCCTTGCAATGTGTAAAACGCTTCTTTAATTCTGAATGATGCCGCTTTCATTTATTCGTATTCAACAGGGTCGGTGGCGTCATTGTCAGCAAATGCTTCTAAGCGCTCCACGCATGCGCCACATTTGCCACACGCCTTTTCGCGACCGTTGTAGCAGGTCCAAGTGTTTTCATAGGTAAGGTTCATACTTAAGCCATCTTTTAAAATCTCACCTTTAGATGAGTTCAAGTAAGGCGTTTCAATTGAGATAGGCTCATAGTTGGCAATTTTAGCAACATCATTCATTGCATGAACAAATTGAGGGCGACAGTCAGGATAAATAGCATGGTCGCCTGCGTGGGCGCCGTAATAGACTTTGCTCGCTTCGATATCCACCGCATAACCAATCGCCAGTGATAGCAAAATCATATTGCGATTAGGCACCATGGTGCTTTTCATATTGTCAGCTTCGTAATGCCCCTCAGGCACTTCAATACTGCCAACCAATGAAGAGCTTTGCATCAGCTGGTTAATAGGGGATATGTCTAAAATCTTATGAGGTACATTTAGTAACGTACAAACAGTACTAGCGACTTCTACTTCTTTTACATGCTTTTGTCCGTAGTTAAAGGTTAATGCATAAACATCATACCCATCCTTAATCACACGGTTTAATAACGTGAACGAGTCCATCCCGCCACTGTAAATCACAACTGCCTTTGGTTTGCTCATAATAAAGCCCTTAAATTTTGTTGCGAGTATAGCAAAACAGCTTAGAGGAAAACATGGCTGGATTAACCTAGGAATATCATCTCAGGGGCATATAAAGTTCATGGAATTGTCATACATTAATATTGTACTGTCCCACCACGTGTATTTACCAGAAGAGTAACAATGAAAAAAATAATAACAACAATTGGCCTAACTACTGTAATGGCAACCCAAGCCACCGCCATGTCTAAACCACCGGTTGAAATCCCAGACCCAGTCCCTGCACCCAATAGTCGTGTTCAATTTATAGCGATTGGCGATATGGGGACGGGTAAACAGGGCCAGTATCAGGTATCCGCGGCAGTAGAAAGTGTTTGCGCGCAGCAAGGATGTGACTTTGCACTAGGTCTGGGAGATAACATTTATGACTCGGGCGTCGATAGCACGGAAGACGAACAGTGGATGAGCAAGTTTGAAAAGCCATATGAGAATCTAGACTTCCCCTGTTTTTATGACATTAGGTAATCACGACAACTCTCACTTCGATGGCGAAGGGTTAGATAACTTTAAAGGGGAGCATCAGGTTGACTATACCTATAAAGACGATCGCTTCAGTGACAAATGGACCATGCCTGCACGTTACTATCAATTTACCGCGCCATTAAATGCCTCTACACCGCTGGTGGACTTTTATTCACTAGACTCAAACCCTCTAGCCGCTTTATCCGATATCAATATTGAATACTGGCAAGAGCCTTATAAAAAGAAGCAAGCTAAGTGGATGAATGAAGCATTAGCCAACTCGTTTGGCCAATGGAAAATTGCATTTGCTCATCACCCGCTTATCTCAAATGGTCGACACAGTAATGCCGGTATCTCAGATGGTGTGCCTTTATTAGGAATCGTGTGGAAAGACTTCTTAGAAAAGAACGTCTGTGGCAAGGTTGATTTACTCATTACAGGTCATGATCATGACTTACAGTACTTGAAGCCCATTAATCGTTGCGGCAAGACAGAGTTTATTGTTTCAGGTGGCGGTGCGAAGAGCCGTTCTTTTACTAACCCTGATCGCAATGACACCTATTGGCAGCAAGATGATACGAAAGGCTTCTTTTGGATAGAGTTAAAAGAAGGGCAAATGATCGTGCAGTCCTGGACAGTTGATGATGGCGGCAGCTTCGTTAAGGCGTATGAAGTAACTAAACAGAAGTAGTCCTTAAGCCACAGGGAGCTTATTCCCTGTGATTCCATCCTTATTAGCGTTCATTCAGCTCATTTCAGTTTAATTACAAAATAGCGTTGACAGAAAAGCTCACATGCGTAGAATGCGCCACCTCGACAAGGCAAGCCGATTACTTAATCGAAACTAAATTGTTGATTTTGAAAGAGAAAAACAGTTTCAAAGGGTTTTTAAAACAACTTGAAACAAACTTTCAAAAAGAGGTTGACGCAAGTGATTATCACTGTAGAATGCGCGCCTCGCTTGAGTTAAGTCCTTCGGGAATTAAGTTAAGCGCCTTGATTTAAGGTCTTGTTTTTAAAAACAAAATTACAAATTAAGGTTGACATAGAGATGCGGTTCTGTAGAATACGCGCCTCGCTTCGAGAGAAGCACTGCACTAGCCCAGCTAGAAAAGCAGATAAGAAATGGCCAGTCCGAGCGACGGTCACGATCTTTAAAAACGAATTCAGACAATTCGTGTGGGTACTTACCGAGAGTCGAGATGTACAGCTTCTTAGGAAGCAAAAGACTTTTCAAGTAAGTATTTACACTGTCAAATTTATTTAACAGTAGTATTTAATACTTGAGCACATCTTAGGATGTAAAATTTTTAAACTGAAGAGTTTGATCATGGCTCAGATTGAACGCTGGCGGCAGGCTTAACACATGCAAGTCGAGCGGAAACGAAGATAGCTTGCTATCAGGCGTCGAGCGGCGGACGGGTGAGTAACGCGTAGGAACCTACCTAATAGTTTGGGATAGCCCAGAGAAATTTGGATTAATACCGGATACGCCCTACGGGGGAAAGCAGGGGATCTTCGGACCTTGCGCTATTAGATGGGCCTGCGTGAGATTAGCTAGTTGGTGAGGTAATGGCTCACCAAGGCGACGATCTCTAGCTGGTCTGAGAGGATGATCAGCCACACTGGAACTGAGACACGGTCCAGACTCCTACGGGAGGCAGCAGTGGGGAATATTGCACAATGGGCGCAAGCCTGATGCAGCCATGCCGCGTGTGTGAAGAAGGCTCTAGGGTTGTAAAGCACTTTCAGTCGGGAGGAAAGCTTGTAGCTTAATACGCTACAAGTGTGACGTTACCGACAGAAGAAGCACCGGCTAACTCCGTGCCAGCAGCCGCGGTAATACGGAGGGTGCAAGCGTTAATCGGAATTACTGGGCGTAAAGCGTACGTAGGTGGTTTGTTAAGTTGGATGTGAAAGCCCAGGGCTCAACCTTGGAACTGCATTCAAAACTGGCGAACTAGAGTATGGTAGAGGTGAGTGGAATTTCCTGTGTAGCGGTGAAATGCGTAGAGATGGGAAGGAACATCAGTGGCGAAGGCGACTCACTGGACCAATACTGACACTGAGGTACGAAAGCGTGGGTAGCAAACAGGATTAGATACCCTGGTAGTCCACGCCGTAAACGATGTCTACTAGCCGTTGGGGTCCTTGAGACTTTAGTGGCGCAGCTAACGCACTAAGTAGACCGCCTGGGGAGTACGGTCGCAAGATTAAAACTCAAATGAATTGACGGGGGCCCGCACAAGCGGTGGAGCATGTGGTTTAATTCGAAGCAACGCGAAGAACCTTACCTACTCTTGACATCCACAGAACTTTTGAGAGATCAATTGGTGCCTTCGGGAACTGTGAGACAGGTGCTGCATGGCTGTCGTCAGCTCGTGTTGTGAAATGTTGGGTTAAGTCCCGTAACGAGCGCAACCCTTGTCCTTAGTTACTAACATTAAGTTGAGAACTCTAAGGAGACTGCCGGTGACAAACCGGAGGAAGGCGGGGACGACGTCAAGTCATCATGGCCCTTACGAGTAGGGCTACACACGTGCTACAATGGCCAGTACAAAGGGTTGCCAAGCCGCGAGGTGGAGCTAATCCCAGAAAGCTGGTCGTAGTCCGGATCGGAGTCTGCAACTCGACTCCGTGAAGTCGGAATCGCTAGTAATCGTGAATCAGAATGTCACGGTGAATACGTTCCCGGGCCTTGTACACACCGCCCGTCACACCATGGGAGTGGGTTGCTCCAGAAGTAGATAGCTTAACCCTTCGGGGAGGGCGTTTACCACGGAGTGATTCATGACTGGGGTGAAGTCGTAACAAGGTAGCCCTAGGGGAACCTGGGGCTGGATCACCTCCTTAAACGATAACATCCGCTCTCGGTTAAGTGCTCACACGAATTGTTTGAATGAAATCTTGAATGCCTTAATTGGTATTTGAGGTTTTGTTTTGCTCTCTTTAAAAATACGGATAAATTTTCTCTCAAGAATTAAAACTGAGTCAGCTTGCTGATTTAGGATTAATGATTGAAACGTTCTCATTGTTCTTCCTAGCCGAATGAATGATGAAAACACCAAAGTAACAATCAAGCGCGATCCGGAGAACGAAAGTTCTTATCAAGTGCGAAAACACTTAAAAATATATCGTAATGTTGTTTGATGATCTTAAATTTTCGATTTCTTTATCAAAAGGGGATTGAGAAAGTTTTGGGTTATATAGTCAAGCGACTAAGCGTACACGGTGGATGCCTTGGCAACTAGAGGCGATGAAAGACGTTGTAGCCTGCGATAAGCTACGGTGAGGTGGCAAACAACCTTTGACCCGTAGATCTCTGAATGGGGAAACCCACTGCTCCGGCAGTATCTTTAACTGAATACATAGGTTAAAGAGGCAAACGTAGGGAACTGAAACATCTAAGTACCTATAGGAAAAGAAATCAAATGAGATTCCCTTAGTAGCGGCGAGCGAACGGGGAGTAGCCCTTAAGCTGCATTGTAGATAAGAGAAGGCCCTGGAAAGTGCCGCCATAGTGGGTGATAGCCCCGTATCTGAAATCTTATATGTAGTGAAATCGAGTAGGTCGGGACACGTGATATCCTGACTGAATATGGGGGGACCATCCTCCAAGGCTAAATACTCCTAGTTGACCGATAGTGAACCAGTACCGTGAGGGAAAGGCGAAAAGAACCCCGGTGAGGGGAGTGAAATAGAACCTGAAACCGTGTACGTACAAGCAGTGGGAGCAGACTTGTTCTGTGACTGCGTACCTTTTGTATAATGGGTCAGCGACTTATTGTCAGTAGCAAGGTTAACCGTTTAGGGGAGCCGTAGGGAAACCGAGTCTTAATAGGGCGTTTAGTTGCTGGCAATAGACCCGAAACCCGGCGATCTATCCATGAGCAGGTTGAAGGTTGAGTAACATCAACTGGAGGACCGAACCCACTGTCGTTGAAAAGCCAGGGGATGACTTGTGGATCGGAGTGAAAGGCTAATCAAGCCGGGAGATAGCTGGTTCTCCTCGAAATCTATTTAGGTAGAGCGTCACGTATTACCCACGGGGGTAGAGCACTGTTAAGGCTAGGGGGTCATCCCGACTTACCAACCCTTTGCAAACTCCGAATACCGTGGAGTACAGCGTGGCAGACACACTGCGGGTGCTAACGTCCGTAGTGAAAAGGGAAACAACCCAGACCGTCAGCTAAGGTCCCAAAGTTATGGTTAAGTGGGAAACGATGTGGGAAGGCCCAGACAGCTAGGAGGTTGGCTTAGAAGCAGCCATCCTTTAAAGAAAGCGTAATAGCTCACTAGTCGAGTCGGCCTGCGCGGAAGATTTAACGGGGCTCAAACCATACACCGAAGCTACGGGTTCATCGAATGATGAGCGGTAGAGGAGCGTTGTGTAAGCCGTCGAAGGTGAACTGAGAAGTTTGCTGGAGGTATCACAAGTGCGAATGCTGACATGAGTAACGATAAGGGGGGTGAAAAACCTCCCCCGCCGGAAGACTAAGGGTTCCTGTCCAATGCTAATCAGGGCAGGGTTAGTCGGCCCCTAAGGCGAGGCTGAGAAGCGTAGTCGATGGGAAACGGGTTAATATTCCCGTACTTGTAATTACTGCGATGGGGGGACGGAGAAGGCTAATCGAGCCAGGCGTTGGTTGTCCTGGTTTAAGGTTGTAGGCTGAATGTTTAGGCAAATCCGGACATTCTTAAGGCTGAGAACTGATGACGGTGAATCCACGGATTCCGAAGTCGATGATGCCATGCTTCCAAGAAAAGCCTCTAAGCTTCAGGTAATTACGAACCGTACTCTAAACCGACACAGGTGGTCAGGTAGAGAATACCAAGGCGCTTGAGAGAACTCGGGTGAAGGAACTAGGCAAAATGGTACCGTAACTTCGGGAGAAGGTACGCCCTGGACTGTGATCAGACTTGCTCTGTGAGCGGTTCGGGGTCGAAGATACTAGGTGGCTGCGACTGTTTATTAAAAACACAGCACTCTGCAAACACGAAAGTGGACGTATAGGGTGTGACGCCTGCCCGGTGCCGGAAGGTTAATTGATGGGGTTAGCTTCGGCGAAGCTCTTGATCGAAGCCCCGGTAAACGGCGGCCGTAACTATAACGGTCCTAAGGTAGCGAAATTCCTTGTCGGGTAAGTTCCGACCTGCACGAATGGCGTAACGACGGCCACACTGTCTCCACCCGAGACTCAGTGAAATTGAAATCGCAGTGAAGATGCTGCGTACCCGCGGCTAGACGGAAAGACCCCGTGAACCTTTACTATAGCTTCACAGTGGACTTTGATATTACTTGTGTAGGATAGCTGGGAGGCTTTGAAGCGTGATCGCTAGATTGCGTGGAGCCAATCTTGAAATACCAGCCTGGTAATATTGAGGTTCTAACTCAGGTCCATTATCTGGATCGAGGACACTGTGTGGTGGGTAGTTTGACTGGGGCGGTCTCCTCCCAAAGAGTAACGGAGGAGCACGAAGGTTGGCTAAGCATGGTCGGAAATCATGCGGTTAGTGTAATGGCACAAGCCAGCTTAACTGCGAGACAGACACGTCGAGCAGGTACGAAAGTAGGTCATAGTGATCCGGTGGTTCTGTATGGAAGGGCCATCGCTCAACGGATAAAAGGTACTCCGGGGATAACAGGCTGATACCGCCCAAGAGTTCACATCGACGGCGGTGTTTGGCACCTCGATGTCGGCTCATCACATCCTGGGGCTGAAGCCGGTCCCAAGGGTATGGCTGTTCGCCATTTAAAGTGGTACGCGAGCTGGGTTTAGAACGTCGTGAGACAGTTCGGTCCCTATCTGCCGTGGGCGTTTGAGATTTGAGAAAAGTTGCTCCTAGTACGAGAGGACCGGAGTGAACGAACCTCTGGTGTTCCGGTTGTCATGCCAATGGCATTGCCGGGTAGCTATGTTCGGACAGGATAACCGCTGAAAGCATCTAAGCGGGAAGCCCCTTTCAAGATGAGATCTCACTAACACTTCGAGTGTTCTGTAGGGCCGTTGAAGACTACAACGTTGATAGGCTGGGTGTGGAAGCGTTGTGAGGCGTTGAGCTAACCAGTACTAATTGCCCGTGAGGCTTGACTATATAACGCCAAAACTGATCTAAAAACTTCAGTACGATATTAAGATCGCACAACTTGATTGCTACAACGTGTTTAAAACAAAGAACGAAGAAAATTTATCCAAAGCATTTGGAAAGCCGTTTGAACAAACGTCTATCCGAACCAGTTTGCTTGACGACAATAGAGCGTTGGAACCACCTGATCCCTTCCCGAACTCAGTAGTGAAACGATGCATCGCCGATGGTAGTGTGGGGTCTCCCCATGTGAGAGTAGGTCATCGTCAAGCTTTAAACACTAAAATCCCTGATGCTTGCGCATCGGGGATTTTTTTTGCCTGTCTGAAAGTCCTTCACACTGACGTTACTGAATTATTAGATTCATTATTATCGTTATACTCACTGCGTCCTTGCCTTATTCTCTATTCAATCGACCCCGTCTTACCTGTGGTTAGAAATGCATCGTCCGTGACACATCTCTTCATGTTGTTGAATAATCCTAAAATTAAAGCGCGGTTACGGCACAGCAAATACTAGGTTTTGGATTGTCAGAGCAATAGATGTCAAAGCGGTTTTCATCTTGATGTTTATTTTGTCTGAGGATGGCTTGGCTTTCTAAAAAGACAGGGCCCTTAAATACGACATCAATTTGAATTTTTTCATGGTTTGATTGTCGACTTTTAATGCTAGCTAGGGTGCCTGACGCTTCAATAGCTTCTGCGACAATGCCAAAGCCATGAGCAATGTCACGTTTTAGGCCAAATAGTTTGGCTAGCGTAGCGGACATATGAATGGGGTTGTAGTCACCGGAAATCTGAGCGTATTTTTTCCCCCTGTTTTTAGGTACTAACCAGTTTGCCTCTTCGTTCGTGTCTTCTAGCGTCGAAAGTTCAAAGCTACTCTGTTCGCTTGGGTTTTCTTTACCGCCAAATTTACCGGCCATAAAATACGTACTGACTTCTTCCCATAAGGTTTCACCTTCCACTATTACATGGGTACTGAAATCAAACTCTAGGCCTTTTGGCAGTAAGCGAAATTCGCCCATTGCGCTGTGAATATCTAAGACCTGAGTATTCTTAATTGGGCTATGTTGGGTGATGCGATTTTTTAAGTGCACAGCGCCTAATAAACCAAAAGGAAATAGTTTGTGAGTAAGCATATTCATGTGCAGGCCGCCGGCCAAAACATGGGGATATAGAATAGGTAAGTACTCACCTTGAGTGAGGCTTAGGACTTCATGGTAGTTTCTTAAGGCTGTAGAGTCTGCTTTAGCGGCAAGCCAGCTGCCACGAATGTCAGGCAACCCCGTTTCTGGGTTAAAACCTTTACGGGGCAATAGCAGGGCTTTTACCATGGCTAGGGCTAAGCCGGGTTTTTCATCATAGCTTAGTTGGATGTCTGTCGTGGTGTGCCTTATTTATGATTATTTAGTTGTTGGGATACTAGCACTTTTAATTATGCATCGCTTATGTCACTTATTTACTCTATATGAGCATCGTTTCAATGCTTAAACTCACCTTAGTGAACTTGTAGTGAATATAGGTCTAACGTTCGCTTTTTTTAAGACTATGTTCTTGCAGCTTATAGCTAACCCTTAGATAATGACCCGCTTGTTGAAGAGGTGTCTGTGACAAAATATCTAATTAAATTTTCTGTGCCGATTTTACTGATAATCGGTGTTGTTCTTTCTTATAGCTTGCCTAGCTTTAAAGAAAGCGATTTCTTTGTGCAAAAAGCCGTTGTAACACCCGTTAATCAAACGCCAATGTTTCAGCGCTTTGATGTAGGTGCTCAATCTGCACAGAGTATGCACAGTATGACAACCGTTGCCTTAAATAACGGTAACTTGTTAGCCGCTTGGTATGGTGGCACAAGAGAAGGCCATACGGATGTTGAGATTTACAGCTCTGTATTTAATGCTCATGACCAAGCATGGTCAGAACCCCGCAGTATTCTTACTCGCTACCAGTCATCTGACGATTTAAATCGCTATATCAAAAAAGTGGGTAACCCTGTTTTATATCGCCATCCAAGTGGGGTAACGGTGCTGTTTTATGTTTCCGTTTCTATGGCGGGTTGGGCAACAAGCCAAATTAATATGAGCCTGTCTCATGATGATGGCCAAACCTGGCATCCGTCTAAACGATTAGTATTAACACCTTTTTTAAATATTAGTACGCTGATAAAAAATGATGTGATCACTTATGCGGATGGCTCGATCGGCATCACGGCTTATCATGAGTTGTTAGGTGCTTTCTCACATCTTGTGCGAGTAGACTTAAACGCAAATGTCATCGACAGCTACCGTATGACAAGTGGTGATCATACGATCCAACCAAGCTTAATGATTTACGATGATAAAACCGCTGTTAGTATGATGCGCGATATGAGTCATGATATTGAGAAAGTACAGCGCGCTGTTTCATTAGATGCCGGTGTGAGCTGGAGTGAATATCAAGCCACGCAAGTCGATAACCCCAACTCTGCAGTTTTTGCTTTCATCGATACAAAAAAACGCAGTTGGATGATTTTTAATGATAAAACACGCGAAACAGAGCTAACGCGAAATAATTTAGCGTTAGCGGTTTCCTTTGATAAAGGCCAAACCTGGGAAACAACGTTTTATTTTGAAAACCCTGAAAAACTAAAAGCAGATGAAGGCCGCTATGCCTACCCTTGGGTTACTCAATCAGGAAGTGACTTCCATATTTTTTATACATGGAATAGAGAAATGTTTAAGCATATTCATGTGAACCAAACTTGGTTGGAGTCTTTACTATGACAGGTTTATTCTCATTTTTTGCTTGTGCGATTTTTTTTATGGCGCTTTTGTTTTCTGTATTTCAAGTTAAGCGTTGGGGGCGTTTTTGGCCAATTGCTTATGTATTAGCCGCAGTGCTCCTGGTACTTCCCATTTGGGTATTGGTTGTTAATTGAATTTGTGCGTGGTTATGTGTCTGATTTAAGTATGGCCACTATTACCATTTGCGTTTTGTATTTATGGAATGTGGTACGGCCTGAATCAAAAAAAGTTCAAGTATCACTCAATTGGTTTGTGTTAATGATTGCAATACTGTTGTATCCAATGAGTATGGGTATGACACAGTTTGATCCGTTTACTATGGGTTACCCGAGCAATTATTTATATACTTATCTTCTAATCGGAATAAGCGTGACGGGCTTACTTGCTTGGTCTTTCGGGTTTCAGCATATAGCGGTTGTGATTACATTGGCTGTATTAGCAAATGGATTTCAAGTATATGAAAGTCAGAACCTTTGGGTCTATTTAGTGGATCCAATCGCGGTGATAATCTGCAGTGCGAGTCTATGTATTCAAGGTTGCACTCATTTCGTTAATCGAGTTAAAACAACAGGTGTCAAACATGTTTAGTCAATTGCATAAAATCGAGAAAGTCGTTTATCCATTAATTTTATTGATGTTGGCTATCGGTAGTTACTATGCAATCACAGCGCCTGAATACTTTACCCGTGTGTTAGCTAAGGAAGATGGGCCAATTGAATGGCTAACAGTTGTTGGGTTGTTATTGTCTTGCTGTGTTTGTTTGTACCGTGTTGCGACGTTACGTAAACAAAAAAATGCGAGTTTTATTGCTGTGTGGGCTTTTTTGGCTTTGGTCTGTTTTTTTGGTGCTGGCGAAGAAATTTCTTGGGGGCAAAGAATTTTTAATGTAGAAAGCTCCGAATGGTTTAAACAAAATAATGCTCAACAGGAAACGAATCTTCATAACTTAGTGGTCGAAGGTAAAAAGGTTAATAAGATTATTTTTAGCGCTGTTTTGGGCTTGTCGCTGCTTACTTATTTACTGGTTTTCACGTTTGCCTATCGCCGTTCTGCTGGGTTTAAACGTTTTTGTGATTACATGGGGGTTCCCATTGCGCATTACCATCAAGTGATTGCGTGGTTTACAGTGGCTATTGTGGCTGAGGTCTTAATAAAAGATGTGTCACGCTCAAGTGAGCTATTTGAGAGTGCCGCAGTATTTGTTTTTTTATTGAATATATCGCTACCTTTCAATAAGGCATTATTTGATAAAGAAACGATTTGAGTAAGTTTAGATTAGACATAAAAAAAGCCGCTATTGCGGCTTTTTTTATGTCTGTTTCGTTATGGATTAAATATCCAATATCTACATTTCTTTGATAATGTATTGGGTGATATTAGTCTATTTAGGTCGTCATTGGTTATCTGTTGAATAACACCGCTACTTAAACCAAAGCGGCTAATATGAGTGCGACGACGGACATGATCGATGTTAAAACAAGCAGCATACCGATGCTAAAGGTGCAAGTTGCCTAGTACTGGGCATAGATAGTGCAAGTGTGTCATGCTGATACCGTTAAATACTCTATAGTGAAATATATTATACGTATAAGATTTATGTGCGTTCATTATTGTCAGTAAAAGGAGAGAACCCATGCGAATGCCAGATATAACAGAACCATTTGATTTGGTTTTGTTTGGGGCGTCAGGGGATTTAGCCCTACGAAAACTGATCCCTGCTCTGTATAACCTTCACCTAGATGGCCGCTTGCATGAAGAGGGACGTATTTGGGCTGTTACCCGCAGTAATACCAATCTTGAGTCCTATTTAGAGCATATAAAGCAGGCTGCGCACCAGTACGGTACAGATATCGACCAAAAGGTCTGGCAAAGCTTTAGTCGTCGAATTCGACATGTGGGTATGGATTTGGACAAAGCATCCGGTTACGCCAAGCTTGCTAAAAAGTTACAAGGGTCTACTCAACGATGCATTTTTTATTGTGCCGTTCATTCTCGTTTATACCCAGAAATTTCTGAACAGCTATTTGCTCAAAATATCATCAATGAAAACAGTATTATTGTTCTAGAAAAACCGATCGGGAGTGACTATAAAAGTGGGCAGGCTATCAACCGTCGAGTGGCTGAGTTTTTCCCTGAGTCACAAATTTATCGGATTGATCACTACCTAGGCAAGGAAACCGTACAAAACTTACTTGCCCTGCGTTTTGCGAATTCTATCTTTGAGCATCAATGGAACCAGCGTTACATTGACCATGTTCAAATTACCATTTCAGAAACAGTCGGTGTTGAGCAACGAGCTGGTTTTTATGAAGGCACAGGCGCACTGCGTGACATGCTACAAAATCATTTATTACAGTTGCTCTGTATGACGGCGATGGAACCGCCTGCCAGTATGGACCCTGAAGCGGTTCGAGATGAGAAAGTAAAAGTAATAAAAGCATTGAAGCCCATTGTAGGAGATGACCTGCTTGATAAAGTGGTGCGTGGTCAGTATGAAGCCGGTTTAATTCAAACGGAAAGTGGTAACGAAATGGTGCCAAGGTACCGTGATGAACCCGGTGTTAGTCAAGATTCTTACACGGATACGTTTGTGGCGGTAAAAGCAGAAATTGATAATTGGCGTTGGGCAGGTGTGCCCTTTTACTTACGCACAGGCAAGCGTTTAGCTGAGCGCTCCTGTGAAATAGTCGTACAGTTTAAAGAAGTGCCACATAGTTTATTTGAAATGCAAAACAAAAAAACCATGGCCAATAAGTTAGTGTTCCGCTTACAGCCAGATGAAGGTGTGCGCTTACAAATGTGTGAAAAGCGCATCGGCAACCACATGCAAGTGCGCCCGATGACGTTAAGCCTAAACAATACAGGGCAAAAAAAGCGAGTGCCGGATGCATATGAGCGTTTATTAGCAGATGCTATCAACGCAAATGCAACGTTGTTCTTACGCGAAGATGAATTGATGACGGCTTGGCAGTGGGCTGATCCAATTTTACAGTTTTGGCAGCAAGCAGATCAACGCCCCGAACCTTATAGTTCAGGCAGTTGGGGCCCTGCGGCTTCTACGTTGTTATTAGCAAAAGATGGGCGTTTATGGCAGGAGAATAATTAAACATGGATATTCATGAATTTGCTTCTTTAGAGCTATGTGAAGATGCGCTGCTGAGTCATATTAGTGGTTCAATGAATTCTACGTTAAGCAAAGGTGAAAAGGTCAAGCTTGCTTTGGCAGGCGGTAATACGCCAAAGGGACTGTACACTAAATTAAGTAATACCACTTTGGATTGGGAAGAAATTGCGGTTACATTAACGGACGAACGTTGGGTTGATTCTATGGATGAGGCGAGCAACGAACGCATGTTAAAACAAACCTTGTTTCAAAATAAAGCAAAAATAGGGCAGTTTTTAGGATTGAAAAATTCAAAAGATTCACCTGAACTTGGTCAAAGCCATACGGCTTCTTTATTAAGGGAGCATTTCTCTCGGTTAGATTATGTTGTATTAGGTATGGGTGATGACGGTCACTTTGCATCTATTTTCCCCTATATGGATAATACAGATGCTTTATTAGATTTAGAGCAAACTGAAGAGTGTTTGCCTGCTTTGCCTAAAGGGCAGCCTGCCAGAATGAGTTTAACGTTACGTTATTTATTAACGGCGAAACATATTTTTTTATTGGTAACTGGCCAAGATAAAAAAGAAATCATTCAGCAGCAATCTAATGAAAATGCGTCGCCTATTTTACCAATATATCGATTACTGCACCAAACACACTGTCCTGTAACAATCTATTGGAGTGAAGCATGATCCATAAAATTGTCGAGCAAGTGACAAATAATATTGAAAGTCGTAGCCAAAAAACACGTCAAGCATACCTTGATTTAATGGCCAGTATGGCACAAGAAAAACCCACACGTGGCCAGCTAGGGTGCACTAATCTTGCTCATGTTATGGCATCACAAAACGATGATGGCAAACTGATTTTAAAAGATACGATGTCGGGTTTAAATGTCGGCATAGTGACGGCCTATAATGATATGTTAAGTGCTCATCAACCTTATTATCGTTACCCAGAAATGATCAAAAAACACCTTTATAATTATGGTTTGTCTGCACAAGTGGCAGGGGGTGTACCAGCGATGTGTGATGGTGTAACTCAGGGTTATGCCGGTATGGAGTTGTCATTATTTAGTCGTGACACCATTGCTTTATCTACTGCTGTCAGTTTGTCTCATCAAAGTTTTGATAGCATGATTTTGTTGGGTATTTGCGACAAAATTGTGCCCGGATTATTAATGGGTGCATTACGGTTTGGTCATCTACCGGCTTTGTTTATTCCTGCAGGCCCAATGGCGACGGGTATTAGTAATTCAGAAAAAGCACAAGTACGCCAAGAATATGTAGAAGGAAAAATTGGTGATAAAGAATTACTTGAAAGTGAAGTAGCGGCCTATCATAGCCCAGGTACGTGTACATTTTATGGTACGGCTAATTCGAATCAAATGTTACTAGAGGCCATGGGGTTAATGTTACCTGGTAGCGCGTTCGAACAACCTACATCGAATGCCCGTGACGAATTTAACCAACAGGCATGTGAGCAAGTAGCCAGTAATACTCCAGTTGAGTATGTTGAAACAAAATAAGTCAATTCAACTGGGGCATATGGTGAATGCGAAGACTCTAGTGAATGCCATTGTTGCATTACTCGCAACGGGCGGCTCAAGTAATTTAACCATCCACTGGATCGCCATAGCAAAAGCAGCGGGCTATATTTTAACTTGGCAAGACATGCATGATTTGTCGCAAGTGGTACCTATGATTTGTAAAGTGTACCCAAATGGTAAAGCGGATATTAATGCGTTCCATCATGTGGGTGGCACCGCGTATGTGTTTAACGAATTGTTAAACGCAGGTTTGATGCACGGTGATGTGCTAACGATTACCCAGAAAACATTAGCACAAGATGTTTTGCATAGTATGCGCCATTGGCAAAATCATTACTCAAAACGCCTTAATGAAACCATGCGCAGCGAAATATTATCCACATGCCGTAAACCCTTTGATGAAAAAGGGGGGTTGACGCTATTAAAAGGTAATTTAGGTCAGGCTATTGTGAAAGTATCGGCCGTGGATATAGAGCATCGCGTTATACAAGCACAAGCAAAAGTATTTCATGATCAGCTTGATGTCATTGCTGCTTTTAAAAATGGTGAGTTGAATCATGATGTCGTAGTGGTATTAAAAGGCCAAGGTCCAAAAGCCAATGGGATGCCAGAGCTACACAAATTAATGCCAGTGTTAGGGAGCTTACAGGATCATGGTTTTAAAGTGGCTTTGCTGACAGACGGCCGATTATCAGGTGCGTCTGGTAAAGTACTCAGTGCGATTCATTGTGTACCAGAAGCCGCAGCTGGTGGCATGATTAATCGAATACAGGATGGTGACGAGATTCATATTGATGCACAAAGTGGGGAATTCAATCTGCGTAACGTCAATTTAGACACACGTGACTCTGAGTTCAAGCACCCAATACAAAAAGGGATTGGCAGAGAGTTATTCTCGGTGTTTCGTAAACATGTTACCGCTGCCGATGTGGGTGCCATTAGTATTGATTGGGAAAGAATAAAATGTCATTTCAAACGTGGTTAACTCAAAGCAAAGCGGTTATTCCAGTGATTGTGGTTGATGAATTAGAACAAGCGGTACCACTGGCAAAAGCATTAGTGGCGGGAGGCGTGCGATTATTAGAAGTGACCATGCGCACACCCGTTGCATTAGCCGCCATCGAGAAAATTGCTAAAGAAGTGCCAGACGCCATTGTAGGTGTCGGAACCGTCACCACCGCTGCCCATGTGCAACAAGCTTATGATGCCGGTGCCCAATTTGCATTAAGCCCTGGCATCAGTGAAAAACTGGTGGTTAAGTCCCAAGAGCTCAAATTACCTTTTATGCCCGGTGTGATGACACCAACTGATATCATCAAGGGTATTGAGTTTGGTCTGCAAAATTTTAAGTTTTATCCTGCCGAACAAGCAGGCGGTGCGGCGATGCTAAAAGCCTTTGCTGGGCCGTTTGATCAAGTACAATTTTGCCCAACAGGCGGTATATCCGAGCATAACTTTAAAGCGTACTTAGCGCTTAAAAATGTGATGGCAGTGGGCGGTTCTTGGTTATGCCCTAAAGCGTTACTTAAACAGAAAGATTGGTCAGCGATTGAAACCTTAGCTAGGCAGTGCTGAGTTAAGTCTAAACCCTGCCATTCTCAGGGTTTTGACTACACTAAAGTCATGAAATGGATTGTCTGTTGGCTGGTATTATTATGCCTAGGCCTGTCGCCTTATAGTTTTGGGCAAAACTCACTGTTGCAAGTGACGGCTAGTCATCAGCAGGACACTTCACGAGCATTTAGCGGCGTTGATGGTCTAGACGTGCAGCGCTTAGAAACAAAATTTAACATGCCTTTATTAGCTCGAGAAACCCACACTGGTGACTGGTTTTGTGCCGCACAATTTTCTGAAAATAGATTTGTCTTATCGGGTTCAGATAACGATACCCGTCGTCTTTATCGGTTTTCAATGCCCATCGAATATGAAACTCAACCTTCAGGACGTTTACAGCATTTTTGGCGATTTGCCCCGTCGTATTATTCTGATGAGTCTTTAATTGATCAAAATCGTTATGTGAATGAGCTCGGTTGGAAGCTGAAGTACGAAGCCAATAGAAAAGTGAAATGGGTGGCAGGCTTACGCAAGGACTCCCGGTTTGGTGTAACCACTATGTATCCAGTGTTTGGGCTCGAATCACAGCCAAATAGTAGGGTGTTTCATCATTGGGTTTTCCCTGACTTATACTCACAAATGGCAATGTCTCGTGGCAATATTCTGCGTGTGTTTATTGAGCCCAATGGCGGTAACTGGCGCTATCGGCAAGCGGATGGCACAAAAGCTTCATTCGGTATGACTGACTGGAATGTAGGTGCCGCTTGGTTTAAACCGTTAAGATTCCCGCTGCAGCTGAAATTAGAGGCAGGTTTTAATATAGAAGGTGAAGGCAGTATTGCAGGGGCAGATGGCAGCTTAGCCAATGGCTATTTCTTTTTAGTGTCGCTACAAAGCCAGTTTCCGCAATAGACCGTTAATCTTGCGACTTTATGGCGCTTTAATTGTATGACACAATCCGTTTTTTATCGGCTGCGAACGTATATATGTCATTCTTAAAAAATCACTGGGAAGTCCCTGTTTTTATTTTGATTTCAATTTTCTTTTTTGCTGTGCCGCAGGTTGATTTGTGGGTGGCGAATATTTTTTGGCAGCCGGATGTGGGTTTTGCACTCAATGAAAATGCGTTTGTGCAGTTTGTTTATGTTGTGTTTCGTTACATGCCTCATTTTTTAGTGCCATTGTTACTGCTATTACTGATGTTGCCTTGGTTGAAAAAATCCCTAAAGCCTTCTCGTAAATACTCCGGTTTTTTATTAGTTGTTTTATTGGTTGGCCCCGGCATTATTGTTCACCCTATATTAAAAGATAACTGGGATCGCCCGCGTCCAAGGGATGTGCAGCAATTTGGTGGTCAATTAAAGTTTAGTCCTGCATTTGTGATGGCGGATCAGCCAGGCAACAACCAAAGCTTTGCCAGTGGTCACGCGGCTATGGGCTTTTTCTTTATGGCGTTTGCCTGGCTTTTTCGCCAGCGTCGTTATTTATTGGGCGGTCTTATTATCGGTGCCATCGTCAGTCTTGGGCGCATTGTTCAAGGTGGGCATTTTTTAAGTGACATAGTAACCGCAGGGTTCATTGTGTATTTCACCTGCCAAGTGTTAGCGCACTTTATGCTGGGTGATTACCGTGTAAAGCCTGAAAAACTCTAACCTATCTAATAAGTCGATTGAAGTGCGTTAATTATTGCACTATTAAATCGATTTATTTGTTTTAAACTGGTTTCAACCTTTCAAGAATACTTTTAAGTTTGGAGCCAGACATGAGTACATTACTACAAATCAATACGGGTATATTTGCAGATCAATCCCACTCAACCGTATTAGCCAATGAATTTACTGCCCAATACATTGCAAGCCATGAGGGAACAGAGGTGGTAATTCGAGACCTCATTGCTGATCCTATTCCCCATTTAGACGCCACTATTATTGGCGCGTTTTCTAGTGAAGAATCCACGCGCACACCTCAACAGCACGATATTTTAGACCGAAGCCAAGCTTTGATTGATGAGCTAGCAAACGCAGACGCAGTGGTTGTGGGTTTACCAATGTATAACTTCAGCGTGCCCAGTCAGTTTAAAGCGTATATGGACCAAATAGCGCGAGCAGGTATTACGTTTAAATACACGGCAACTGGGCCTGAAGGTTTATTAAAAGATAAGCCCGTTTATGTGGTGGCTGCTCGTGGCGGCATTCACGCAGGTCAAGCAAGTGATAGCCAAACAGCTTTAATTAAAACGTTTTTTGACTTTATTGGTTTTAAGAACGTGCAGTTTATATTCGCAGAAGGCTTAAATATGGGGGATGAGGTGCAACAAAAAGCGTTGATTGATGCTAAACAGGCTATTAATACTCTTACGGCTTAGTGGTACTTATTATCGATTTGCCTGATTAATACCACCATAAGATAGAACAGGAATAACGCTGTTCTATCTTTATGCATATCAATGCACTTACTTTACAGCCTGTAACGCTTCTTACACCTAACCTCTACAAATATCGCTATATATTGTCCTCTATCACAGCTAATCTGATAACAGGTTCACAAGGAGGGGCTTAATTATGTTACGTCCTGTAGATATTCATAAAAGTTATCTTAAGCATTTGACCGACTTTGCCAAAGAGCACGGTGTCACGATTAGCGAAGACATTTGCAATGAACATGGTGCGGTCATTATTCCTAAAGGCCACCAGCTTAATGCTGAACTGACGGAACGGATTTCTAACCATAATTTAAAAGTGCCACTTGAGCAGTGTATTAAACTTAATCGCCGCTTTGATGGTGCAGCGTTACTCAATGTCTATCAGCATGCATTTAAAAGCCATCCTGATATTGGTTTGTTTCACCAGCGTTGGGAGCTGCAAAAGCTACTTAAAAAAGCCTGCCGCTTTTATCATGAGTTCCCACTGATGGTGCAGAAAGTCACCATCCTTAAAACTGTCATGCCACGTCTGTTTAAGCAGGCTATTTATAGTGCTTATATTAGTTTGGCAATAGCGAAGCAACTAGGGGCACCAGAAGAAGAGTGCAGTGCGGCTTTTTTAGCGGGTCTTGTGCACGATATTGGCATTTTGCATTTAGAATCGGATTTAGTGACAACCACAGGTGATTATACACCAGAGCAATGGCATGCCATGCAGCGTCATACATTAATTGGCCATGATATTTTAAAGACCATTGAGCATATGCCTAATGTTATTGCAAAAGCTGTACTTGAACATCATGAGCGTGTTGATGGTTCTGGTTATCCGTTTTCTAAAAAAGGGCTAGAGCTATCGGTTATGGGGCAAATCATTGGCATGGCTGATACGTGTATCGCCTTGTATCGACGTGAGCTTTCGAGCAAAAACTTAGGCATCGATTCTTTATTACCTATTTTGCAATTAAATCCCGACATGTACTGCCGCAAAGTATTTCATGCAACGGTAACATTGATCAGCGAAATCCAATGGCCGAGTCATCGAGTGTACAGCGATGATAAAATGCCGGCGTTAATGAGTCGCTTGAAGTTAGAAAACGAGTGGATCCATCATGACTATAGCGTACTGTATGGTTTGGTGACGAGTGTTAGCCCACATCTAGAAGAGTCTAAACGCAGTGCCATGTTAACCAATATGGCGCAACGGATTCATCGCTGTTTAGTGGGTTCGGGTATCTTACAAAAAGAACATAACGATTGGATGCTCAAAAGCTTCGTGTCAAACAACCAAGAAGACTACATTGCCATTGAGCGTTTAGAGGTCATGTACGGTGAAATAAAATGGCAAATGAAGCAATTGAAAAAACTCTTGTTTTTACTTTGGAAAAACCAACACCTTAAACATCCACAGCTTGATGTCTTGGTGAAAAAAGGATTGCTGCAAATTGAGCAATACCATAAACACCATACAGAGCCTGAACTTCATTAGTGACTGTGAAGCCTAGGTTTGAGCTGATAAACTAGGGCCATTAATTGCGTATTGGATAGCACTGATGGCCCTACAATTTCAAATCGTTCCGGTTACTCCCTTCGAGCAAAATTGCTCAATTTTATGGTGTGATGAAACCATGAATGCGGTGGTGGTTGACCCAGGTGGCGACCAACACAAAATCGAAGCCGCTATTACATCCCTAGGTGTTAAGTTAACCGCCATTTGGTTAACCCACTGCCATATTGACCATGCGGGTGCCACTGCCGATGTGGCGCAAACGTTTTCCATTCCGATTATTGGCCCACAAAAAGAAGAACAATTTTGGATTGATATGTTACCTCAGCAAAGCGCTATGTTTGGTTTTCCTGCGGTTAAAACATTTAGCCCAGATACTTGGCTCGTTCAAGACGATACGGTGCAAGTAGGTAATCAAATTCTTAGCGTTAAACATTGCCCGGGGCATACACCTGGGCATGTGGTGTTTTATAGCGAAACTGCTCAATTAGTTGTGGTGGGTGATGTGTTATTTAATGGTGGTATTGGTCGCACAGACTTTCCAAAGGGGGATCACCAGACACTGCTCGATGCCATTAAAAATCAATTGTTCACGTTACCGGATGCCACACGCTTTATTCCGGGCCATGGCCCGATGAGTACCATTGGCCATGAAAAGAAAACCAATCCGTTTGTGAATATGTATGGGTGATGTATTGCGTATAAAAAAGCCCCAACAGGTATAAACCTGAGGGGCGAAGGGACTATGGTGCTTATGCATTAATCAAGGGATGACTTAATGTAATGTTTAAACAACCCAGTTAGGTTAACTCAGCTGATTAATAAGAAGTGTTAAGTTGGTGTAAAGTTTCATTATTTTCTCTTTAAAAAATACAAGGATGCACAATGACTAAGCGCACATTAGAAATGAACGACGGCTTGTATGAATATCTGCTTAATACCTCAGGCCGAGAGTCCGCGTTATTAAAAGAGCTGGCGGATGTTACCGCACAAGACCCAATGGCAAGAATGCAAATTGCATCAGAGCAGGGTCAGTTTATGGGGTTGTTAGTAAAACTCATAGGCGCGCGAAATATTATAGAAGTCGGTACATTTACCGGCTATAGCTCCATTTGCATGGCGCAAAATATGGTGCGACCCGCTCGAATGGTGTGCTGCGATATGGATGTTAACTGGACCAAAATTGCACAACAATATTGGAAGAAAGCAGGCGTTAATGATATTTGCGAGCTGCACCTAGCGCCAGCAATGGACACATTGACTCAACTCATAAAAGCGGGAAAACAGCGCTCATTTGATTTGGCATTTATTGATGCCGATAAAGAAAATTATGATCATTACTATGAAGCGTGTTTAAAACTGATCCGCCCCGGTGGTTTAATTTTAATTGATAACACGTTATGGGGTGGCAGCGTAGCCAATCACAATAAGCAAGACGTTGATACTCAAGCCATACGAAAATTAAATACTAAGTTGCAAAGCGATCGACGCATTGAATTAAGTCACTTGCCTATCGCAGATGGCTTAACCTTATGTCTCAAGAAATAATACGGTCATACAGGCGGTGTAACGGACAATAGCTCAGTACTGATGCCTCGCAGATTAAACCACAGTAGGTTAAGCAGAAATTCATGCAAAGCTTCTGGGGTATGGTCGGAGTAAAAACCATCAATTAATAGCATAGTAATACCGTGCACCGTTGCCCAACAACTTCTTGCTAATATGATTGGCTCTTGGTTGATTAAGTCACCTCGCTCAACCCCTGATTCTGCTTGTTCTAATATCACATTAAATGCAGGCATTTTCGACTTAAGCTCATGCTCTTCATCACAATGATGGTCAACCATCCCGCCAAACATCAGTCTATAATGTTCAGGGTGTTGTCGTCCAAAATCGATATAAGCCATACCTAACGCCATAATGGCATCAAACGTATTCTGGCCATGCTGGCTTGCAGCCTCAGAGGTGTTGTGTGCTAAGCGTTCAAACCCTTGTTTGGCCAATAAACTGAGTAGGTGGTTTTTATCATTAAAATGTCGATATGGTGCGGTTTGGCTAACCCCTAAATCCCGTGCGACTGCACGTAAACTCAGCTTATCGACCCCTTCTTGCCCGATACGTTTAATGGCGGCATCCATAAAAGCGCTGGCTAAATCACCGTGATGATATTGTGTTTTGTTTGTCGTCATGGGGGCATTATTCACCTTATTGTTGACAGTGTAAACATCTAGATCTAGTATGTGTTCACTGTAAACATTAGTCATGGTGGGACATCCTGCCAAATATCTTTTCAGAGGTGGTGTCATGAAATATCTACGCGCTGTGCTAGGCATGATCATAATTTGGCTTGGTCATACTGCATTTGCAGAGCCTGTTGCCATTAAAGTTGCACCAATCGAATTTGCTAACCATGCAAAAGTAGTGGTGGCCAGTGGTGTGGTTCGACCGGTATCAGAGCAAACCCTTAGCTTTAAAGTCTCTGGTATTGTGAAAACTGTGGCGGTGAAACAAGGCCAGTTGGTAAAAAAAGGCCAGTTATTAGCGGTATTAGAGCTAGAAGAAATGAACGCCCAAGTGGCAAAGGCACAAGCGGTTTTAACGGATTCAAAGCGCCAACTTGAACGTCTAACCGCACTTGAAGGCAGCCAACTCACCTCAGATGAGCGCATTCGTCAAATTAGAACCTCAGTTGAAATTGCTCAGTCAGATTTACGCATTGCTCGTTTTAATCGCAAGTATGCTCAAATTCATGCCCCAGCAGATGGCCGGATCTTAAGCCGCCATACAGAAAGTAACGAGTTAGTGAGCAGCGGCCAACCGGTTTATGTGTTTGCAGATGATGATCAAGGCTGGAGCGTCCACATGGCAGTGGCCGATGTGGATGTCGTGAAACTTAATATTGGCGATGTGGCAGATATCAAACTTGATGCTTATCCTGGGGAGAAATTTCGCGCCACCATTCGTGAAATAGCAGGGAGAGCCCATAGTCGTACACAAACTTTTGAAGTGGATTTAATACTGCAAACGCAGCGCCGCTTGTATTCCGGCTTGATCGCGCACACGCAAATCACGCCAAGTATCCAAACGTTAGTAGCAAAAATACCCATGAGTGCGCTTATTCAGGCCCACGGTCAGGATGCCACCTTGTATGTTATTGATGAACAAGGCCACGCTCAGTTGAAAACAATTAAGTTGGCTTACATCGATACTCACTTTGCCTACATAGAAAGTGGTGTGAGTGATGGCGACCAAGTCGTCATCGAAGGTGGTCCTTTTATTAACAATGGCAAAGACATTGCCATTGTTAAAATATAGGTGAGATATGAAACTTCCTATATTAGCCATCGACAATCATCAAATGAGTTACTTGCTCGTCAGTATTCTAGTATTGCTGGGCATTGTCTCTTATCTCACGATGCCACGGGCAGAAGACCCTCAATTAGATTTTCCATCGGTTTCGATTATTGTGGTGAACCCAGGGACCAATCCAGCCGATATGGAATCCCTTGTCGTTGACCCCATTGAGTCAGCGGTCAATGAGCTAGAAGATATCAAGGTGATTAAAACCAATATCGAAGATGGCTTAGCCCGTTTTGAAGTGGAGTTTTTATACGGCTCAGACCCCGATGAAAAATACGACGACGTGTTAACCGCGGTGAATAACATCCGAACTAACTTACCAAGTGGCATCGTTAAATTAGATATTAAAAAAATATCACCCAGCGAAGTGGGTATTTTACAAATCGCTTTAACATCACAAACCCATGACTTTGTCAGCTTACGACGCATAAGTGATGTGCTTGAAAATAAATTAGAGCGTATCGGTGGGGTTAAACGTATTGACGTAGAAGCACTGCCAGACATGGAAGTGCAAATATTATTAAAACCCGCCAAATTGCATGCTTTAGGTATTAGTTTACAAACCGTTTACCAAGCCGTGAATAGCGCATCCTTAAACATACCTGGCGGCCATGTGCATGCAGGAGGTCGCCGATTCAGTGTGCTGACCAGTGGTGATTTTAAAAGTTTAACTGAAATCGAAAATACCGTGATCACGGCTATTGATGATCAGCCCATTTATTTACGCAACATTGCCTCTGTGGTGTTAAGAGAAGGCTTACCCAGTTATCGTGGCTTTTATCAAGGGCAAGCCAGTGTTTTCTTAAGTGTGATTCAACGTGGCGGTAGCAATATCTTTAATGTGAGCGATCAAGTCAAAGAAACGTTAGAAACATTTAAACAAGAGCTGGCGGATGATACACAGCTGCACATTATTAATGACCAAAGTATCAGTGTTGAAAGTCGCGTAAATGGTTTTTTTGTTAACCTGTTGCAAGGTTTGTTACTTGTTGCTGTTGCGTGTGTATTGGTATTAGGGCGTGGTCCTAGTTTTGTTGTGGTGATGGCGATACCCGTTTCCATTTTTATTGCGATTGGTTGGTTAGATTTAACGGGCTTTGCATTACAGCAAATGTCTATTGTGGGCTTAGTGATTGCACTTGGACTGCTGGTGGATAATGCCATCGTTGTGGTTGAAAATGTGATGCGACTTCAGCGTGAAGGGTTATCACCTGCACAAGCCGCCAAACGAGGCAGTTCACAAGTTGCGTTAGCCATTGTTAGTGGCACATTGACGACGGTTTTATCGTTTGTACCCATGTTATTAATGCAGAATGGCTCAGGGATGTTTATTCGCTCTATGCCGGTAACCGTCGTATTAACATTGCTAGCATCGTTATTAGTTGCATTAGTGCTCACCCCTTTACTTAGCACACGTTTACGCTGTCAAGAAACCGGTCCAACAAAAATGCAGGTGCGCTTGGATCAATTTAGCGCAGGCACTTATGGTGATGCATTGGAGTGGGCGTTAAGCCATCCTAAAAAAATTATCGCGATTGCCATGGCGGTATTTATATTCGCTACCGCGCTGTTTCCGTTTATTGGTGTGAGTTTGTTTCCCAAGGCAGAAAAACCAAATGATTCTAGTGAATCTCGAATTGCCAGAAGGTGCGAGTTTTATTCAAACGCAAGCACACGCCAATATAATTGAATCTATTTTGTTAAAAAAAGAATTAGTGGATGATGTTGTGGTCAATATTGGACGAGGCAATCCTCGTATTTATTATAATGTTAGCCCAAATCGACAAACCCCAAACTTTGCACAATTATTTGTAAAATTAAATGCCAGCGAATTACCAGTAGTTGAACCCTTTGTCGAATCATTACGTACCGAGTTAGCGGGACTGTCTGGTGTGCGCGTATTGATTAAAGAATTTAATCAAGGGCCGCCAGCGGAAGCACCGATCTCGATTCGCGTGATTGGTGATGACTGGCCGTCGATTAAAGAAGGGGCCAACTTAGTTGAGTCTATATTTAATCAGCACGAAGGCACGGTTAATGTAGAGAACCCCATTGGTAAGCACAAAATTGATGTAAAACTAGACATCAATCGCGATAAAGCAGCCATGTTAGGTTTTATCTGTTAATACCATTGACCAAACCATTCGTGCGGCTCTGGTAGGTTTACCGATGGGAATTTATAAAGATGATTTAGGCGATGAATTTACCATAACGCTAAAATCATCTGATTCAATTGAACCAGAGCTTACCGCCTTCGATACGCTTCAACTGCAAACACCCAGCGGGCACATGGTGCCATTAAAGCAGGTGGCCAGTGTGCAATTAGCCAGTAGCATTCCTCGATTCCAGCATCATAATATTCAGCGTATGGCGCGGGTGACGTCGGATGTTCGTGGCGGCTATAACGTTGCACAGGTGACGCAAGCCATTACTGAGCAACTAAATGAATTAGCGCTACCCAAAGGTATTGCATTGTCGATTGGTGGTGAGCAAGAGAACCGTCAAGAATCGTTTGGCGGTATGGCGAAAGCATTGATTATTGCCATGCTGGGTATCTTTGCCGTGCTGGTGATGCAATTTAAATCGTTTAAGCAGCCATTGATTATTTTTAGTGCGATTCCGTTTGCGGCAACCGGTGCTTTTTTTGCTTTATTTATTAGTGGGTACACATTTTCGTTTACGGCATTTGTGGGGCTTACTTCATTAGTGGGCATTGTTGTGAACAACGCAATTATCATAGTGGATTACGCTAACCAAAAACTCAGCGATGGTGAGACGATTTTAGAGGCCATTGCGCAAAGTGCCAAAGTTCGTATGACGCCAATTTTATTAACCACAGTGACCACCATTGCAGGCTTGTTGCCTTTAACCTTAAGTGGTTCCAGTATGTGGTCACCCATGGGCTGGGCGATTATCGGTGGCCTGCTTGTTTCGACATTATTAAGTTTATTTGTGGTGCCTGTGCTGTATGTGTTGTTTACTTCTAAGCCATCACAAATCGCTATGGATTTAAAGTCAGCATAATGCAATCTGAGTATGAAAAGATGTTGCAAGGCCAGTGGTTTAATCCACTGGACCTTGAACTAAGAAATCAACGTGAGCAGGCTCGATTAGCCTGTGCTAAGTACAACGCTCACCCTAGTAAGGGGAATCTGAGACACGTGACTCGACTGTTAAAGCATAAGCCGCAACAGCTAGTCATAGAGCCGGGTTTTCAATGTGATTACGGCTCGCAAATTAGCTTAGGTGAAAACGTCTTCGCGAATTTCCAATGTGTGTTTTTAGACAGTGCTCCGATCCTTATAGGTGATAACGTTTTACTGGGCCCTGGTGTGCATATTTATACGGTTGATCACCCTCGTGATGCCCGTGAGCGCCGCCAAGGCTTATGCAAGGCCCAGCCTGTTATGATTGGTCATGATGTGTGGATTGGCGCAGGCGCAAAAATATTACCGGGTGTCACTATTGGTGAAGGCGCTATTATTAGTGCCAATGCCTTAGTGCGAGAGGATGTGGAGGCATTCACTACTTTTTATTAAGAGATTTAAGCCAAGTGAGTAGGTTACTTAAAACCGTCTACACTCACTGTTATGAGTCGCAAAACTATCCAATTTAATGGCTTAAGTGCCTTTGTAATCTCAGTCGTTGCGTATTATGTTGCAGGCTTGATTGGCTTGGAATTAGCGATTCCGCCAGGCTTTGCTTCTGCGGTTTGGCCTGCATCGGGTGCGGCCTTAGCCTTGATGATTATGCACCCCAGTAAATGGGTTGTTTTTGGCGCTTTTACAGCGTCATTTTTACTCAATTTACAACATATATCCGCTAACGTTAGTGTGCTTGATTGGCCGTTGACGATCATACCTTTTTTTATTGGTATTGGTGCTGCGTTGCAATTATCAGTGGGCTATTTTCTATTTAAATACCTCTTAGCTAAAAAAAATACTCTAGGTGTGGCTGATACTATTGTTCGGTTTTCTTTAATTGTCGCACCGTTAAGTTGTTTGATTTCAGCAAGTGTTGGCACATCGGCGCTTATTCTTAATGAGGTTATACCAAGTGATTTTTTTGCATTTTCATGGTTCACTTGGTGGTTAGGCGACTCAATCGGTGTTTTATTATTTACCCCTATGTTACTGATTATTTTTGCAACAAAAAGCCAATTTCAGTTCTCTAGAAAATTAGAAGTGGTTGTCCCGTCTATATTGATTTTCACATTTGCTTGTTTGTTATTCTTTTGGTCTGTTGAAAATAGCCGTCATAACATGGATCGTGAACTTGATGATAAAGCTGATCACTACACCCAACGAATTGAAGAAGATTTAAAGATAGCAATTAAGACAGTCCAATCTTACCAAGCGTTGTTTCAGGGAAGTGATTACATATCGTTTAAAGAATTTGAGGCTTATTCGACGAAGTTACTTGAAGACGATAATACGCTGTACGGTGTTGGTTGGACTGAGGTAACAGACCATATTGATAGAACAAAAAAAGAAATGGAAATGAGAGCGCAAGGTTATAAAAATTTTAGTTTCAAACAGCCTGTTAATAAAGAAATGGTTCGTGTTCCTGATAAAAATAAATATTACCCTGTGTTATATATTTACCCTTATGCAAGAAATAAACAGGCACTAGGCTTGGATTTATCTGTATTACCTGGGCGATTAGATCTGTTGAAAAAAATAGAGGTGACAGGCAAAGGGCGAGTCACAAAACCGATTACGCTAGTACAAGCAAGAGAAGATGAAAAATCATTCATCATGTATATGCCAGTGTGGCGAAAATACCCAAATGATGAGGTGTTAAGAGGGTATGTGAGTGGTGTGTTTCGAGCGGGCAGTGTTTTTGATGAAATAATAGATGATGCAGAAAACAATAATATTGCCCTTTCAATTAAAGATGTAACCCAAAAGAATAATCCTGAAATACTAATAAAAAATACATTAACACCATATGCTTATCTTTCGGATAAGACTAAGTTTATTAAATTTCTAAGTAGAACCTACCAAATCGGTTTTTCACCAAGTGCACAGTACAAAGCCAATGAAAAGGACTGGATAAGTTGGGTTATCCTAATTTGTGGGTTTTTAATTTCAGCTCTTCTCCAAGCTTTTATTTTAATGATGTCAGGAGCCATAGAGCATACTAATAAAATGGTTAAACTCAAGACACGTCAATTAACCGAAGCGATCGAAAAAGCAGAATCGGCTAATAAAGCCAAATCAATGTTTTTAGCCAATATGAATCATGAACTAAGGACGCCATTAAACGCGATTATCGGGTTAGTGAACTTGTGTATGAAAACGCCACTAACGGATAAGCAATCTGAATATCTTAGCCAATCTAAACTGGCAACACACACATTGATGTCTCTTATTAATCAGTCATTAGATTATGCGAAAATAGAATCAGGTAAGCTAGAGCTTGAGTGTTTAGAGTTTGACTTGGCAAAAGTCATACAAAAAATGTATGCCGTATTTAATACTCAAGCACAGCAAAAAGGCATTAAATTTATACTTTCAATTAATGATGATGTTCCACGTTATTTTATGGGCGATGCGTTAAGGCTTGAACAAGTATTATTGAATATGTGCAGCAATGCTTTAAAATTTACTGAAACGGGCTCTGTATCTTTAGATGTAACTGCAAAATTTAAAAGCGAAACGATGCACGATATCACCATAAAGATAAAAGATTCAGGTATTGGTATTTCAAAAGAGCAGCAAGCGACACTTTTTCAATCATTTCATCAGGCAGATAATACGACCACCCGTAAATATGGCGGAACAGGCTTAGGTTTAGCCATAAGTAAACAATTAATAGAGCTGATGAGTGGTGGCATAAACATTAACAGTGAAATAGGGGAGGGCTGTGAATTTGTCATCACCATACCACTTATAAATAGCCCTCAGACGGTGACGTTTAATAGCGAAAGCATTATTAATGTGCATGACGATGTCGATTCATTAGCTGAGCTGGAACAAAACTCAAGTTTAGAGGGCGTGAATATTTTATTGGTTGAGGACATTGAAATTAATCGAATGATTGCCATGGAGCTGCTTGAGAATCATGGTGCAAATGTGACGCTGGCCTTTGATGGTCAGCAAGCGCTTGAAGTACTCGCTTCCACTGAGAAATTTGATGTGGTGCTGATGGATATTCAGATGCCGGTTATGGATGGATTTGAAGCCACCAAAGCCTTAAGGATGCTCCCTCAATTTGATGATTTACCGGTTTTGGCCATGACAGCCAATGCCATGAACGAAGACATTCAGCGCTGTGAAGCAGCGGGTATGGATGGCCACATCCCTAAGCCAATTGATGAAGGCTATATGGTCACCTCTATTTTAACCGCTTTATCTCAACCTAGAGCGTAACAGTGGCCTAGGGCTTAGAGTAAATTTCTGCTATTATTGCACTCTTATAGCCTTTTTCAGGCATTTATATTCTAGGCCTATTTATGAAATTACTGATCCGTAACCTTGCTCGTACTACCACCGAAGAAGAAGTTAAGTCGTTGTTTGAACCGTTTGGTGCAGTGCAGTCTTGTACGCTCGTGATGGACGCACAAACTGGCGAATCAAAGGGCTTCGGCTTTATTGAAATGCCCAGCCCAGGTGAAGCCAAAGCTGCGGCCAAGAATTTGAACGGCATGGAAATCGCGGGTAATGCGATTCGTGTTAAAAAAGCTGAAGATAAGTAAGTTTGAATTAATAATACAAAGAGAATCTATGAGCATTCAAGAAATCAGTGTTAGTAATAACCAAAAGAAAACCATACAAAAAGCATTAAAAAAATCGAAAGCATTAATCGAAGAAGACAACGGTGATCTAGTATTAGACCAAGACGCTTATTTTAATTGGTGTGATGATACTGGTAAGTATCCGTTAGAAGATATTATGCCAGAGCAAGCGTTTGACGACGAAGCTGAATACATTATTTTTGTATGATGCTTTTAGCATAGTAGAAAATATTGGTATTTTTTTAGTTAAGTTAAAATATTGTAATGATGCATCTTGGGTTAATTTGAGCCTGTGATGAATGATGTTGCTAGTACTGTGATTAGGATATAGCAACGCGTTAAGCCTAGACTAAAATGGGTTTTAATTTACATCGCAGGTGCGTAAATTACGATGAGTTTTCAATTTTAATATAATTAAAAAATCCATAAAAAAACGGAGCATTAGCTCCGTTTTTTTATGGCTGTTATATATTGTCTTTAATTATTTTGTTTTTGGCATATCCCAAACAGTTAGACCGGATAAATCTTTATTGGTTTTAAGCAGTTTGCTTGCCAATGCATAAGTGACAATAAACATAATGACGTTGCCGACAAAACCTGTGTAGTACAGATCAAACGGCACACTGATGGCGTCAGGCAGTAATTGATTTTTACTTAAAATAGTCCAGACGGTAAATACCATTGTGCTGATTAAGCCAGCCCATGCGGCGCGAGCATCCCCTTTTTTCGTAAAGAAGCCAATTAAGTACAAGCCTAACAATCCGCCGCCTAAAATACTGGTCAAAATGGTGGCGGTGTCTTGTAACGTTTTGGTTTCTGCCGTGGCTAAATAAATAGCGCCCCCCATCATAAATGCGGCACTGATTGATGCAATTACCCAAGCGGCTTTCAAGTAATGTTTGTCATTTTTATTTGGTTTGATATGACGACGATAAATGTCCACAACGGAAACTGTAGAGATAGCATTGATCGAGCTATCAAGGGATGACATGGCAGCAGCAAGTGCAGACGCAATCACAATCCCCGCCACGCCAGCAGGCAGGTGATTATTAATGAAGTAAGGCAAAATTTGTTCGGGTGCTCGCTCTCCATTTAACATTTCGCTTGCTGCAACGGCAGGAAACTCTTGAAAAAATACAAATAGAGCCGTTCCTAAAAACATATAAAATGCCCAGATCGGTAATGAGCTGCACACGGCCACAAACATGGCTTTACGGGCTTCATGTGTTGATTTAGCGGCACAGTAACGTTGAACCGTGTTTTGATTGGATGAGTATTCTGTGAGCCACGCAATTAAACCAATGAATAACATCATGGTGATGGTTTTTTCATCAAAACGAATTTCCCAGCCTACCGCTTGTAAGTTGCCGTTTTCTAATACACTGAAGCTTAATTTATTGAATTGATCGGCCACTTCAAAAATTTGTCCAAGGCCGCCAGGCAAGGCATCAATGATGACCCATAAACACAAAAGGCCGCCCACTAATAAAACAATTGTTTGTAAAACATCTGTCCAGATGACCGCATCAATACCGCCTACAATGGTATAAATAGCAACGATGATCCCACCGATTAAAATACAACTTGTGGCGCTTAGTCCGGTTAGCTCTTGAATGACGAGCGACAGTAAAAACAAAATCATACTCACACGAACAATCTGCGCAATGATGAATGCGATGGCGCCATAGACTCGAATGCTTGGGCCAAAGCGATCTTCTAAATATTCATAAGCGGATGTGACTTTACCACGACGAAAAAAGGGCAAGAACAAATAGGCCGCAATCAATATACCTAAAGGCAGCATCAGGTTTGGTACAAAACGTAACCAACTTGTCTTAAATGCATCTCCTGGGTAGGCCAAAAATGTAATAGAACTGATGGAGGTGCCCACTAGCGATAAGCCGATTACCCAACCACTAAAACTGCGACCACCTACAAAATACTCTTCTGTATTCGTGTTTTTGCGTGAAAAGTAAAAGCCGATGCCAGTAATGATCAGCAAATAGCCCACGAGGGCCAAAATATCTAAGGGTTGTAATGACACGGAGGGACCTTTTGTTTGGGTTCTTCTGGTTATTTTAGTGCTACAGCGAGCGGAGCTAATACTAACAAACTTGCCCAATCAAGAGTATTTCTAATGATAAATTATTAATTATATTGCAAATGATATGTATTATCATTAAGATTGGCGTCTTTTGAGATGTCAAATTAATTGGGGTATGTATGTTGTTGAGTAAAGTGTTACTACCAAGCGCGGTTGCATTAGGTAGTTTATTGATGGTGCAAACCAGCATGGCGCAAACACAGGATGTGAATGACCCGCAAAATAATGATCAAGTGCAAGACTTAGATAAAGTGATTGTAAAAGGCCAGCAAGATGCAGGCTTTGGCATTGAGCAAATGAACACGGCGACCAAGTTAGACTTGTCGTTGCGTCAGACGCCGCAGTCAGTATCGGTTATCAGCAGTGAATTGCTTAAAAATTTCCAACTAACCAGCTTAAATGATGCATTGGCGTTAACGCCAGGTATTCAGGTAGAACGACCTGAAACTGATCGCATTTATTATTCCGCTCGTGGTTTTGAGATTACGAACTTTCAAATGGATGGCGTGGGCATGCCGCTATCTAACAATAATGTTGTGGGTGACATAGACACCGCTATGTTTGAGCGTGTCGAAGTGATTCGAGGCGCTAATGGTTTAACAGCAGGCGCGGGTAATCCATCTGCGACGATCAATATGATTCGTAAGCGCCCAACTAACGAAGCTCAAGGCAATGTTGGTTTAACTGTTGGTTCTTGGAATAAAACCCGCTTAGATGCCGATGTATCAGGGGCACTAACAGAGAAAGTACGTGGGCGCGTGGTTGTCGCAAAAGAAAATAAAGAGTCTTACCTTGATCGTTACGAGCAAGATAAAACCTTGGGCTACGGCGTAGTTGAAGCCGATTTAGCGCAAGGCTTGGTATTAACCCTTGGCCATAGCACGCAAGTAAATGATGCAGATAGCCCGTTATGGGGTGCCTTACCTCTAGCTTACAGCAATGGCACGCCTACAAACTATGATCGCTCAACCAGTACATCTGCTGATTGGAGCTATATGAATACTACCGAACAGCGCAGCTTTGCTGAGTTGGCCAAATCGTTTAGTAACGGTTGGAAGGCGGTAGCGACAGCAAACTATGTTGAATTAGAAACTGACTCAGAGTTGTTTTATCTCTTTGGTACACCTGATATTACTGATGAGTCGGGTGTTGCCGCCGCTTATGCGAGTGAATACGATTTAGATGAGCGCCAACAATTATTAGAGGTTTATGCTTCTGGTCCGTTCAGTGCGTTTGGGCGCTCCCACGAATTAGTCGTGGGCGCAAACTATGCGGAATCCCGTGTAACCCAGTTGTCTCTTTATGATACTACGACAGTAGCGGGTTTTGGTGATGCAACGGCATTAACACAAATCAATGTAGCAGAGTTTGATGGTCATTATCCTCAACCTGATTTTACAATCCCAGGTGGTGGTGGTGTTTTTGAAGACAAACAAAGCAGTGTATTTGCCACATCAAAACTACAGTTAACTGATCGAAATCTGGTTGTATTAGGAGGTCGCTTAAGTGAATGGGAGAGTAGTGGTGATGCATACGGAGCCAATAAAGTTACAAGTGAAACGGTATTTGTTCCTTATGTCGGTTTTGTGCATGATCTTTCATCTGAACTATCTGCTTATGCAAGTTATACCGAAACATTTTTGAACCAAACTGAGTTAAATGCAGACCTTAAGCGTCTTGATCCTAAAACGGGTATCAATTATGAGTTAGGTTTAAAAGCAGAATTGAATGCGCTTAATGCGAGCTTTGCTCTATTTCAAACCAAGCAAGATGACGTCGCGACACCAACAGGTGTAAAGGTAAACGGTGTTGATACCTATACGGGGGAAGACGGTATTAAAAGTGAAGGTTTTGAAATTGAACTGGCCGGTAAAGTATCGGATAACGTAAATCTAGCAACGGGCTTTACCCAAGTTAAAATTGAAGATGCAGATGGTGATCAAACCAATTTATATACGCCAGAACAAACCTTCAACCTAGCCGTTAGCTATAACCTTGGTCAGCTAACACTGGGTTCAGCCTTAGATTGGCAGAGCAAAATTGAAGGAACTGTTAAGCAGGATGCTTACTTGCTCAGTTCTATCATGGCAGGGTATGCCTTTACTCCAAGTTTGAATGCGAATCTTGTTGTAAATAACTTAGGTGATGAGAAGTATATCAATAGCTTAAAATGGGCTCAGGGTTACTATGGTGCACCGCGTAACGTAACCGCATCGGTTAACTTTTCGTTTTAATCGTTCAATATATAAAACCATGATCAGGTAACTGTTCATGGTTTTTTTGCTTTCAGAATATAAGTATGTGGTGAGAGACATGAATAAGGCTTTATTTAAATGGCATGGCTATGTTGGGTTGTTTGCCTTTATTCCGATTTTATTAATCTGTTTAAGCGGCAGTATTCTGGTTTTTAAATATGAACTGGATAGTTTAATCAGAGGTGACATGGTTAATGTGGCTAACGTTACCGAGCGATTATCAACGGATGAGTTAAAAAATACGATAAATACATCACACCCTGAATACGAAATTTCAGGGTGGGTTTTATTTCAAGATGCACAACGCAGTGATGTTGTTTATTTAATTAAAAAGGGGTCATCAGATTGGTATCACATTTATATTGATGCTTACACAGGCGATATTTTATCCCCACCTTCTATTGCGACAACTTACTTTACAGACTGGCTAGTTGAGTTTCATGCTTCATTTTTGTTGGATCATACAGGCTTAATTATCACGACTATTTATGCACTTTTTCTTCTATTTTTAGGTGTTTCGGGTTTGATTATATATCGTAAATTTTGGTTAAACCTATTTAAATTACGTACTAATGTTAGGCGAATTTTATTTTTTAGCGACTTACATAAACTAGTGGGTGTATATAGTACACCAATATTTTTAATCTTGGGGATCACAGGTGGTTATTGGAATATAGCCCATATTGTTCATGAATATGAAGAGCACGCAAATGAGCCTGAATTTATTATGCAAGAGCGTTTATATAATGATGATTTATCCGTCGATGGCTTACAGGAAAAAGCCCAAGCGCGTATAAACGAATTCGAGGCAACGTATATCCGCTTTCCAAATGATAACAAAGATCATTTTGCTTTCTTTGGTGATGTTCATACGAATAATCCGTTGATCAGTGAGTATGCCAGTTCTATTTCTTTTGATCGCGATAATGGTGATTATATCTCTCATCTTGATATTAGAGAGGCTAGTGCATTAACCGTTGTTTTAGATACATTCCGTCGATTGCATTTTGGTAATTTTGCTGGTGTGATCAGTAAGATTTTATGGTGCGTTGCAGGGATTACACCACTCATTTTAACGGTTACTGGTTTATATATGTGGTTTAAACGTCGTAAGCAGCGATTAGCCAAAAAGCAGCGATTAGCTCAAAAAAATGCATTAGAGAGTCAAGATGATTCTTTATTATCGCACTAAGTGAAAATACTGACTTGAGGGAAATTTCTACAAAAAGACCAGCTTGAATCTTTCAAACTGGTCTTTTTGGCTGTTCATTTTATTTAGATAGTTTATCTTGGGTTTTTAACTCAAAGTCACTGGCGTCATGGCGCTCATGTAATTGCTCGTGTAATTCTCCCCAGCTGCGATTGACCATGCGACCCCGCTGAACGGCAGGACGTTGGTCTAGTTCTTTCGTCCATCGTAATACGTTTTTGTATTGGTGGGCCTCAATAAATTCAGCAGCGTCATATACTTTATTGGTAACAAGCGCGCCATACCAAGGCCAGATAGCCATGTCTGCAATGGTGTATTCGTCACCAGCAATAAATTGGTTATGTTCTAGCTGGCGATCAAGTACATCGAGCTGTCGTTTAATTTCCATTGTATAGCGATCAATTGGGTACTGATATTTTTCTGGTGCGTACGCATAAAAATGCCCAAAACCGCCGCCTAACATCGGCGCACTGCCCATTTGCCAGAACAGCCATGACAAGCATTCCGTGCGTTTAGCGGGTTCAGTTGGAATAAACGCATTAAATTTTTCAGCTAAATACAAAAGAATAGAGCCCGATTCAAATATGCGAGTCGCAGGTTGGGTGCTGTAGTCTAATAAAGCGGGAATTTTTGAATTAGGATTCACGCCAACAAAGCCACTGCTAAATTGATCGCCTTCCATAATGTTAATTAAGTAGGCATCGTAGTCGGCTTTCTTTATACCGTTTTCAAGCAGCTCTTCTAGCATGATGGTGACTTTTACACCGTTAGGGGTCGCAAGGGAGAAAAGCTGTAAATCATGTTTGCCTTTTGGTAGTGGTTTTTCGTGTGTGGCGCCGGCAATTGGGCGGTTAATACTCGCAAATTGACCACCGCTTTCTGTTTCCCATTTCCAAACTTTAGGTGGGGTATAACTATAACCATCATTACTCATGTGGACGCCTTATTGGTTTTGAATGCATAGAGTGTAGAAGACTGCTAAAACTTTAGGGAGTTCATGTTAGAAGTGAATCACACTGTTCCAATGAACAGTGTGATGGTCTGTATTTACTGTGAATTTGTAACGTCAGAACGGCTAAACGCAGGGTAACCAGAAGGCAGGTTGTTATTTACATTGCTTAAAAAGTTACTGTCTTTCATTGGGATAGTGGCCGAGCCATAATTATAGCTATTGAGCTTATTGCGCATTTGTTGGTTGGTTAAACCATCGCCAGTTAATTGATACCAGCTCGTAATGGTCGGGGTTAAAAATGATCCGTACGGGTTTTCTGCGTATTCATTGGTTTTTGCAAAGCGCAATGCATGGGTCGTAATGCCGTCTTTGTGGTAAACAATTTTTAAGTGCCCGTTTTCAAATGGCAATTGTGATGCTGATTTTGTATATAAGTTACCGTGAGCGCTGTAGCTGCCATGTGTCACGACGCCATTTTTTGTCCATACTGCGGCATGCTCCCAGTCATGGCGGTGACCGCCACCAAAATAATTAAATAATTGATCCTTTTCAAAATACAGTGCGTAAAAATGTGCACAATATTGATTGCCGCCAGAACTCTTACAGACATAACGGTGTAATGTATTGGACGTAAGTAAAAAATTGCCAGAGCGACAATCACCAGTGATTTTACCTGATGTTTTTAAGCCCGCATTTTGTTGGCCTGTTCTTGAAATTCCAGCACTGGGTAGGCATCCGTCACCATCGAAGTCAAATACGGGTTCTAAATTATTTATGATACCGCTAGGGGGCAGTGCTTCATCTAATTTTGCAAAATCAGATGCATTCGCGAGAATGCTGACAAAGCAAGTTAATGTGATGGGCAGTAGGGCGTTTAACTTCATTTTATTATTATCCTTAAATCAGAAATGAGTTTGCCTAATGTAGGCAGACCCAAGATGCAGTATAAGGATTACAAGAAAATGACTAAGGTTTTACACGCCAATTTTAAGAAATAAAGAGCGTTTTTAGCAATATGGCGGACATTGACCGATTATAAATTGAATCATTATTTGTATTATTGTGACGTCCATTATCAAGGGTGAAATTAAACGCTATTATCTCTTTTGAAGCGTTTAAGACATGTTGGTAAGCTTATCCTTCTCACGACTGAGAGTAAAAATTTTATAGCCACCCCATGCCATAATAGCGCTCCCTAGCACAAGCATACTCGTGACAATGTTAGGGTCATTCAGTAACGGGTGAAAAGCATCATCTTGAGTACCAAGTTTTGCGTATAAACCTAGCCCAAGCAAAATAACTCCAGGAATATCCATAATACTGACCATCAAAATTTGCTTCTCGATGGCTTTGATTTCGGTTTCTTTTGTCATGTTAGGTCTTATATTGATTAGACGCAGTTACGATTTTTTCTAAAGGTGCCTATCAGTAAAATAAATAATCCAAACCATTGTAAACTACCACCACCTGATGATTTTTTGGCTGGGGTAGTAGGTGTAATATCATCAATAGGGTCAGGTTTATTGTCATCAACAGGAGGTGTTTCTTTTATGAGTGATGGCCAGTTGTCAGTTTCGCCATTGCCATCAGCGTCAATAAACAGCGTACTCATTAAGTTCATACCAGGTGCTTGTGTTGTATCGCCTAAATCCCAAAGATAGTGATCACCGTTTTTAATGGTGGAATAGCTTTTGAAATTAAGACCGTTACAACTGTTTACATCTTCATTCGCACATTGAATATCGTTAAGGTCATATACACCGCTAATATCTCGGCCACGACCAATACCATTGTTGCGTTTTGCTAAGTCATTAGCCCAAATACTATTGATCGTTGTTGAGTAGCCTTCACCTATAAAGCCACCAATAAAGTGCTTATTATCAGGGTCATCCTGTAAGTGCACAAGGCTAATAACTCGAGTTAACTCGCTGCTTCGGCTTTGTTCATCGTCACTGCCTATTACACCGCCGGCTCTTGCGTACTTACTGTTACTGACGACGATTGAACCTGTTATTAGAGCATCGTTTATGTTTGACCTGCTTACATTCCCAATGATTCCACCAGCACTACTGGTGCCCGTGATATAGGCTTGAGAATAAATTTTTTCGTAAGTTACTTTACTACTGCTTCCTGCAATGCCACCAATAGATGAACCCCCTTGCGCGGTCAAACTAGATGCTACATGAGATACATTGGCTGCATCATAGCCATTACCTAAGGAGCCAAATACACCACCTAATCTATTGGCACCAGTGACAGTTGCTTTAATTTGTATATATTGAACGGATGTGTCGCCGTCTAAAACACCGACTAAGCCACCAATGTCATTACTGTTAGATCCATCAATTGTCACATCGGCTTTTATATTGTGTATATTTGTGTTCCAGCCATAACCAAGTAAACCACCTGATGTATGTTTCGATTTTATATTGGCCATAATAGTGAGGTCATGAAAGTTTGAATTCTCCGCGTACGAGAATAAGCCCACATAGCTGATATCAGGACGATTAATGGTTAGGTGGTCAATTTTGTGGCCATTACCATGAAATTCTGCAGTAAATTTTAGATGAAAATTGCCTATGGGCTCAAAGCCTAATCCGTCATTCCAAAAAGAGTCTTGCGAATTAATGACATTATCTTGATTACTATCAAAATTTAGATCTGTGGTGAGTTCATAGCCTGTACAACCGGCTACAGGGCAGCCAGAGTCATCGCCATAAAGTGAGTTACCCTTAATGAGATTGAAACCATTTTCAGTGGTTACTTCATAACGAATTTGGTTTAAGTCATTGAGATTATTAATCTCAATTAAACCATCATTATCTATATCAAAATCAATTCGACTTTCACTGAAAGCCGTATACGTAATCGATAAACCGAGGGTTATACAGGACAGTGTGGTGAGACCCTTTAAAAACATAGTCATCCTTTACAAACGAGCTGAAAATACCTTAATCCTATCAGATTAAATGATAATGATTAGTATAGAATTGAGAACGCTTTGTTTGATTAAGTTGGTCAAACTACAGTTTGGTATTAGGGTGTTATTCTCTTGAAAGAGGTCTATAAATTAGACTTAGCTAAACGCCCTCATGTTTCCTGTCATTTTGCTCAACTAAGGTTTATGTATTACGGCCGAAAAATTAGCTTTAAATTTTCTTAATGTGTGATGGTTGTTTTATTACATCTACAACTGAATATAAGAAAGTGTATAGCTTATCCACATGATCGCCATGAGTATAATACCGATAACAAATACGCTAAAACGATGTGTGACCTTGTTGTATGTGCATTGAATATAGCTATGAATGACTCTAGAGACCACGAACCCCCAAGCCAGAATGATTAGCCAATTAGGGATATGTTGACAAGCAATGGCCACTGCGCACAACACGTAAAATAAAATGGGTAGTTCAAATAAGTGATTGTAATTATCAGACAGACGAGTGTCCTTGTAGTGGTCTAGATGTTGTGCTGATAGTGCAACTGATTGAGGGTGTATGCGCTTTTCTTTCATTAATTTCACCCGTTTAAAAAGCATCAAAACGCATATGGTGAGAGTTAGTAGTACCTGTACAGCGCATATGAGTGCTAAGTGTTGTGTGGGGAGCATGTTTGATGCCTATTTTTTATTTTGAAGGTTTAATAATAGGCCAAGATGAAGACAATTATGATTGTCTATATTGACATATAATATGCAAATATAGACAATCGATTACATGATTAAATCTATATACAGCATTGCTTTGTTAGCGATTCAAGACGGTTTACCGTCTACTTTGTTTGCATTTAAGGATCTAATGGCGTTTGCCAACGAGATCGCTAAATATGATAAAAAAATAGGCATAAAAGTTGAGATAGTCAGCGCATGCGGTGGCACGGTTACATTGGCAGGAGGCTTATCTATACAGACAAAATCGGCTAATCGTTGCCAATACGATGCGCTGGTTGTGCCTGGTTTTATGTTTACGCAAAAAGATGGGCTGCTTGAGTATGTTCAATCTTTTGTAAAAGAAATTGAACTGCTAAAACGGTTACATAAAAATGAAGTGAAAATAGCAGGCAGTTGCGTCGGTGCATTTTTATTAGCGGAGGCGGGCTTATTGGATAACAGAAAAGCGACGACATCCTGGTTGTTTGAATCACGCTTACAAAAGTATTACCCAAAGATAAGCGTTGATGCTCGTCATATATTATTGAAAGATAAAAATATCCTAACAACCGGTGCGTTCTCATCGATCCATGATTTAGCATTTTGTTTTATAACCGAACATTTAGGCGAGAGTGTTGCTCGAAAAACTCAGAATCTTACGCTGACTCCTGGTGTGGGTGACAATCAAACAAAATTTGTTGATACGTCGTTTTTTACTTCGCCTAGTTCACCTTTTATTGAAACGATTCATGCTTGGTTAGTTCAGTATTTAGACCAACGTTACTCTCTTAATGCATTAGCACTTTATATGTGTGTGACACCACGAACACTGATGCGTCGCTATAAACATAAGACAAATTCAACGCCTTTACTGTACTTACAACAGCAACGCGTGGTTCGTGCAAAGGCGCTTTTACTGACAACGGATATGAACATCGACGCTATTGCTGAATCCGTTGGTTATCAAGATACCAATGCTTTTAGGAAGGTGTTTTGTCGTGAAGTAGGTGAAAGGCCCGTTGATTTTAGACGAGGTCTAAATCGGCCAGCAAGAGCGTTACATAAAAAGGCACCACTAAAAACGTAATGTGGGCTATATACACCATTGATAATAGTGTTTGGTAAGTTTATGCAAGTAGAGAGTATTTACCTGAAAAATTAGCACAGCAAGGTGAAACACCTTACTCACTTTGCTTACAAGAAGCAGAGGCATTGTTCTTACGGTAGCAAACTAGTTTGCTATATTGCTTGGGTGTGATTTTAGCAATATTTTTTATTTCACGCGTCATGTGTGATTGATCAGAGTAGCCATAATCAAGCGCGAGTTGTACTAAATTGACATGGGGCGTATTTTTTAGTGCATTGAGTGTGTGCTTTACTCTTGAAATACGTTGAAACATCTTAGGTGGCATACCAACCCATTTTTTGAAAAGCCTTTCAACTTGCCTTTGACTAATCTGCGCGTCATTAAAGGGTTTACTATTTTTTAACACATTTAAGGATGACATAAATGACGGGGGAATGAGCTTATCAAATTCAAATTCATGGTTAAGCCATGTTTCTAACGCTATTATTTGATGAGATATATCTTCAATATTGCTAAGTGAATCAGCAAGAGTGATAAATTTTGTATTCTTTAAGTCATGCATCTCTTTTTTTTCAAATATGTTTAAATCGGCAAGTACACCATTACCAATTCCGGGTTGAAAGCGAATGCCAGCCAGTTGTGTATTGGGGAGTAGGGTAATCGATTGAGCTTCTTGGCTCATGGGGGCAAAGAGGGTTGCATCAGAATATGCTTGTTCATTAAACAAAACACATCCCTTTAATATAAAAATAACACCACTGCAGGCGTCAGCCTGTAGCCATCGTGTTACATCTCCAGTTGACTCAGGCAAGGTATATGCAGACCAAAGTCCTTGTACATAGTGAGATAGCGCCCCCTTGGGTTGAACAAGTTCAAGGTGTAAGGGCGCGTCATCAACTAAGGTATGTTTGTTAACTTGCTTTATAGCTACCAACCTCTGGTTTAAATACTTTTGCAATTCGATTCCAACTGTTTATGGCATTAACTGCAATGGTTAAATCCACTAAAGATTGATTGCCAAGCTGTGTTAATGTTTGTTGGTATTGTTGGTCCGAAATAGCATTACCGGCCGTTACTACTTCAGCCCATGTAAGTGCACAGCGTTCTAAGTCCGAATAAAAAGGCATGTCTTGCCAAGCGTTTAACCCAAATATACGTTCCGGTTGCTCTCCTAGTTTTAAAGCATCTTTGCTGTGCATGTCAATACAAAAAGCACATTGGTTGATTTGAGAAATTCTAAGTTTTACGAGCTCCCAGGTGATGATACTGACTGTTTCAGATGAACTAAACTGTTGACTAAAGTAGCTCTCTTGCTCTAATAAAATCTTCATGGCATCGGGGGATGTGGAAAAATAGTCTATTCGATTCGTCATATAGTAAGCTCCTTGGTGAGTACTTAGAATATGACGTGATGGGTTGTTTGTATTGAAAAAAAACGACACGCTATAAAATAGCTTGATTGCTAATAACCTAACCATATGACCATTCATATCACCATTTTTATAACCACACCAATAAGTTGTTATATGCAGATTATATAGCTGCCACCTTAGATAACACGAATGCTTATTGAGTTAAGACTTGATGTTATTATTTTTTTTGAAATATGTCATAACATCGTAGACATCGAATACTAATGAAATGCCTATAAAAAATGAAAGAACAATTAAGTAATAAAAGTAATCATTTTCATAAATATTAATGGTGTAGAGAATATAAGCTAATAAAGGTAACCATAAAAAGTGTGCGACTCCTAATATTTTTTCAAAGCCGTAAAACATATACAGGGTAATCATTAATACTGTTTGCAAAGCAAAAATAGCCATAATTACTTGGGATAAAGAATGCTCCCAATACGCTAAACTTAATAAGTTTACCGTCATTAGCCCTGTTACCCACACCATGACCCAAAAAGGTTGCTTGAATAATTCAGTGATAAAACCAGTTGGATTTTTCATGGGTATAGATGCCTTTTTTATTGTTATACATTAAGTAGAGCTGAGAACTTATCGCGCAATATATCACGCAATAATAAAACCGCTGGGGTGATTTGTTTGCGTGTTGGGCACAGTAAACTCAAGTCAATATTATTAGATTGGTATTCGGGTAATACTCGGATTAACCGACCGGCCCTTAGATCTTCGCTGACATCTAGCCGTGACTTATAGGCGATGCCTTTACCGGCCACAGCCCAACGGCGAACCACATCACCGTCATTGCTGGCGCGATTACTGTTCACTTTTATTTTAAGCGTATCCCTACCTTGCTTAGCGATGAAATCCCAAACGTTATCAATGCGGCTATTGCGTTGCAGCAACAAACAATTATGTTGGTTTAAGTCACTAGGCGTGCTTGGCATACCAAATTTTGCTAAATAGCTGGGTGCGGCACACAACACGCGATCAATGGTGGCTAGCTTAAACGCCACCATGGATGAATCATCTTGATTGCCATAGCGAATGGCTAGGTCGACTCGGTCCATGTAAAAGTCGGATAGGGAGTCCCCTAAAATTAAATTAATAGAAAGATCAGGGTGTTCATCCATAATTTCATCAATCCATCCCAGCACAAGGTTGCGCCCTAGGTCAGATGAAATAGAAACCCTTAACTCACCAGCCACCTTACCTTCTAGTGCATGAATTGCCGCTTTACCGACATCAAGATTATTGAGGGCTTTACGGCAATACACTAAAAAGCGCTCACCTTCACCCGTGATGCGAAGTTGCCGAGTTGAGCGAATAAAGAGCGGCACACCAAGGGACTTTTCCAAGCGCTTAAGTGCAGCACTGGCCGCAGCTGTGGTTGTATCAAGTTGTTGCGCGGCTCGTGTAATGCTGCCGCTGTCAGCGGTGCGTACAAATAAGATTAAGTCGTTTGTGTTCATTGTCAAAAATATTTTGATTATGTTTCGAGTATTACCCTGTTTATATCACGATATTAACAATGAATAATAGCCTTAATCCGCTCAGCATGAGCGACATACACACTATTCAAAATTGATAACACATCAGGTGATATATGAAAGCGATTGGATACTTACAAGCACAAGCCATTGAGAACGATGACTCTTTAATGGATATCGAACTACCAACGCCCGTTGCCCTAGGCCGTGACTTGTTAATAAAAGTCAACGCGGTATCCGTGAATCCAGTGGATACCAAAGTGCGTGCTAATGCCTCACCAGAAGCGGGTGAGTATAAAGTATTAGGTTGGGATGCCGCGGGTGAGGTGGTTGCTGTTGGCGACGAGGTATCGTTGTTTAACGTAGGTGATCAAGTCTGGTATGCCGGCGACATTACTCGCCCAGGTTCAAACGCACAGTTTCAATTAGTCGATGAACGTATTGTGGGTACTAAACCCGCCTTGTTATCAAATGCTGAAGCGGCGGCCATGCCATTAACGGCCATTACCGCTTGGGAGTTATTATTTGATCGTTTAGGTTTTACGCCAGCTGCCATTACGGGTTCACAGCACAGCGCTGATAACCAGCCACGTATACTCATTATGGGTGCAGCAGGGGGCGTGGGATCCATTCTAACTCAGCTGGCTGCTAAGCTTACAAATGCCACTGTAATTGGTACGGCATCACGCCCAGAAAGCCAAGCGTGGGTAAAAGAATTAGGTGCCGATCATGTGATTAATCATTATGAGCCACTACAACAACAGCTCAGTGATTTAGGTATAGACAGTGTGACCCATGCGATTAGTTTAAATCAAACAGACAAGCACTATAGTCAACTTGTAGACGTACTTGTACCGCAAGGTAAGTTAGCGCTTATCGATGACCCAGAAGGTGTTATTGATATTAAACAATTAAAAATGAAGTCTTTATCACTGCATTGGGAATTCATGTACACACGTTCAATGTTCAATACATCGGACATGCAAAAACAACATGATTTATTAACTCAGGTAGCAAAACTCATTGATGAGGGCGTTATCAAAACCACACTGGGCGAACATTACGGCACGATCAACGCCGATAATTTAAAGCGAGCTCATAGGCACATAGAAACAAACCAAGCTGTGGGTAAGGTCGTACTAGAAGGCTTTTAATTAACAGTAGAATTGAATTAGGGTGTAATAGATATGAAAGATTTAACGATCGTCGCGCGTATAGAAGCAAAAAAAGATCAAATTGGCTTGGTAAAATCAGCACTATTAAAGCTAATTGAGCCAACTCGTAAAGAGGACGGCTGCTTGCACTACGCGCTTCATCAAGATAACGAAAACCCAGAAGTATTTTTGTTTTTTGAAAGCTGGGCGTCTCGTGAATTATGGCAGGCACACATGAACAATGTGCATTTAAAGCAATACATGGAAGAAACAGAGGGAGCCGTTACTAGCTTCACACTAAATGAAATGAGTAATATATCGTAACGTTTAGTGCATTTTCATCCATGTATTAAAAAATATTTGCGCTAAATGAGCGACTCATTAGCGCAAATATAGTATTACTCATCGTTGATCATTTTTTTTGCCCAGCCTAGGGCTGAATCTAAAATTTCTTTTTCCTGATTTGGGTCGGATACACATCTTGCCATCATGACACTGCCTGCTAATAAGGCCATTAAAGCCCAAGTATCATTCGAATTATTTTTATGCAGGCCTTTGGTTATATTATTCGCAATCTGTTTTGAATAATTCGAATAAGTATCTTTGGTATCATTGTCTGCTCTCATTACATCGGCGGACAAACTTGGTACAACACAACTGCCTGCAAGATTATCAACGTGTTCTTTTCCTAGGTAATAGTGCAAAAAGTGCTGAGGCCATTCCTCACCATGAGTCTTCTTAAGTTGTTCAATTGTATTCGAATAATCTTCTAGTCCATTTTTGACTACTTCAGAGAAGGCTTCATTTTTAGATGAAAAATGACCGTAAAAGGCACCTGACGTCATGCCAGCCCTTTTAACCAAACCATTGATGCCCAAGCCACCGTAACCTTCTTCACGGAACCCTTCGCTCGCCGCATCTAATATGTTTGCGCGTATTTTTTCCATATGCTCTTTTGATGCACGCATATCAACCTCCAAAACTAATAGATACTGATCATTATATTTATCCTTGACATATATAGCGATCACTATCTATTATAGGTTTAATATATCGTGATCGCTATATATTAAACCTATTGAGGGATATGACATGCCAATACAAATTATTATGACGGAAGGGTTAATAGAAAAAACAGAGGCTCATAAGCTGCACAGTGATGTTTCTCAAGCATTTCTTGATGCTCACGAGATCAGCGATAACGCCTTTATGTTACCGAATGTGATTGGTGAGGTGGTATTTGTTGAAGAGGGATTAACGTTCTCAGGTAAAAGAATTAATCCGATTGCAATTGTAGAGCTCAGGGTGCCCTCGTTTACTTTTGGCACTCAGCGGCAGAAGGATGGTTTTGTTGAGGTTGTAACAGACATTGTGCTTGATGCAACTGCTGGGAAGCTAGCGAAGACATCCATTTGGGTCAATGCTGTCTATGCCGTTGATGGGTTATGGGGCATAGCTGGTAAAGCGTATACAAATGATGAGCTGAGGCAGGGCATCCAACAAGCTGCACAATAATGGATTAGCGCTCTGTGTTTAATGAAAGCGCAGAGCGCATCAAAATAGAGGCTAGATTATGGTCAATTTCGCCCCAACACGATTGCTACATACTATGTTACGTGTAAAAAACTTAGATAAATCAATAGAGTTCTATACGAGCATATTAGGTATGGAAGTCTTAAGGAAACATGATTATATAGAAGGACGTTTTACACTGGCCTTTTTAGGATATGAAGATGAGCGCACCGCTACAGCAATTGAGTTGACCTACAACTGGGGGGAATATGAATATGAATTAGGCAAAGGGTTTGGTCATATCGCATTCGCAGTGAATGACCTTCACACTTTATGTGATCATTTAATAAAAAATAATATTGTTTTTACAAAAAATCCAGGCCCAATGCGGTTTGATACAAGTGAAATGATTGCATTTATAGTAGACCCCGATGGTTACTCAATTGAGTTAATCGAAAAACAATAATATTTTTCAACTATTTCGGTTTTATATGGAATATGGTCAGAAATTAAAAAATTAATTTTGCCTATAAATGCATAAAGAGTTATGGGTTACTAAGGTAATTTTCAATTTCCTTTATGAACTTATCGCAGTGTGCATCACTGGTTAAAAAGGATGTTACTAAGCGTATATAACGATTATTATCATTAAGTGTCATATGATCAGGTAGAGTAGCGGGATACCAATCGTAAAACTCAGCCCCTTGCGTGTTCAGGTAATCGGCTAACGGTTTGGGAAGTGTAATAAATAACTCGTTCGCTTGTACTGGCCATATTATATCAATATCAGTAAACGCTTTAAGTTGCTCGGCCAATTTTTGTGCGTGTTGGTTTGCATGATCCGCTAACTCAAGCCAGTGATTATTTTGTAACCACGCACTAAACTGCGACCCAAATAAGCGTCCCTTTGAAATCAAATGGCCGGCTCGTTTACGTAAATGTGGCATTGACCGGGCATCATCTTTGTTAAAAAAGATAACCGCTTCTGCGCATAATGCGCCACATTTGGTGGCGCCTAAACTTAAAACATCCACACCTACCTGCCATGTTAGTTCAGCAGGGCGACATTTTAAATGGGAGACAGCATTAGAAAAGCGCGCGCCGTCCATATGCAATTTTAAACCATGCTGCTTGCACTCATGACTAATAGCTTGAATGTCAGTAGCTGAATAAACTTGTCCTAGCTCATTGGCTTGGGTAATGCTAACCGCACCCACCTGTGAGTTATGGGGGATATCATCACCACCTAGGGACATATAATGGCGAATATGCTCTGCAGTAAGTTTATTCGAGTGCTGTGCGATCCCCATTATACGGGCACCGCCAGTAAAGAATTCAGGGGCCGTAGATTCATCCATAATAATGTGGGAGCTGCTATGGCATAGCACCGTTTGCCAAGGCTTTACTAAACTGGCTAGCGCCAAGCAATTTGCCGCCGTGCCTGTTGGTACAAAAAACACGTCAAGTTCACATTCAAATACGGCACTTAATTGATCAATGGCTTGCTGAGTGTAGTGATCATCACCATAGCCATGGGTAAACCCTTGGTTGGCCGCTATGATGGCATCAAGAATAGGTTGTGACGCGCAGGACTGATTATCGCTACCAAAAAACATAGAACAATACCTAAAATATAGTTAAGACAGTGTAGCTTTTTATGATGCTTATTACTGCTAATATGCATAGAAAAGTGAATAGACAGAGGGCTACGCTTGGTATTGTAAGTGCCTCTTATAAGCCTTGTTATAGGGTGAAAATCATAAATGTAGACACAAATCGCTAATTTTAACCATTGCTATCTATTGTTAGATTATACGGCCATACTGGTATTGTTAGCTCTGACTGTGTTGTTTGAATGAAGGTCACTGATAACCACAATCCTTAGCGTATTTTAAGCGGTTTAAGGTTTATTCTATTAAAAAGTGGAGCGTATCATGAGCAAAGGCAAAGACAGCAAGAAAGACACAAAAAAGAAACCGTTGTTAACAGCAAAAGAAAAGAAAGCTGAAAAAGCATCCAAAAAAACGGTTACTAATGTGTTAGGTAACTAAACAATATTAGAATGTATTGAATATGTTGATAATCATAAAAAAACCAGTTAAGCAATTAACTGGTTTTTTTATGCGTGATGATTTAATCGTAATTAAGCGTATTATATTTATTCAGATCTCTATTTATAACATATTGATAAGGGATTAATTGAACTGTGAGTAAATTAACAAGCAAGCCGTTACAATTAATAATCCACCCATTAATTGATTAAAGGTATTTAGCTTAACGTTATTGTTTAAAAGTATCGTGGCTTTGCTCCCTAATAGTGACCAAGAAAAAAGTGAGGCATAACATACTAAAAAATAGATAAGTGAAAAAGTTAAAAAAACGTAGTGATTATTAGAATTTGAAAATAATGATACGCCTGCTACGCACGCTATCCATGCTTTAGGATTTAACCACTGTAAAAGAAAACCTTGCATAAAAGTTGGCTTATTGTGATTTGTAATGGTTAATTCTGATTTTGATGTGGCAACCAAATACCCCATATATACAATAAATAGTGAACCAGCAATGGCTAAATATTTAAGAAATGATGGGTATAAGTCAATTATTTTATAAAAGCCTAACCCAATGAATAATAGCAATAGTGTAAAGCCAATAGTAGCACCGGAAACGAAAGAAAACGTTTTACGTATGCCATAGTTGGCACCTGAAGACAAAATTATCATATTCACAGGTCCTGGCGAAATAGACATAGCCAGAGAGAATGAAAACATTGTTAAAAATAGTGACATTACTTTCCTTTATATTATTTAAATAAAAAGACACTAGAAATGTAATAATTTGTCATTACATGTCTTTGATGATGATTAAAAAATAGCTATTTTGAATCTTTAGGGACGCTATCGAATGAAACTACATATAGTATGACATATTCTTTTCACTAAATTCGACATAATGAACGCCGCAATATACAGGCAAAACCATCAGGTGGATTGCATCAAGATTACTACAAGTAGCACGAGGCTTTATCATCATCAAACCTTCTATTTTTTAATAAAAAAATATTAAATTCCCCTAAAAATAATGGGTAAAATTATTTTATTAAAATCGTAATGATTTCCATTTACTAGTGTTTTTGTTTTTAATCGATAAAGAGCGATAAAAATCAAGCTGTGGAAGTTACTTTCTGCTTATATGTTCAACAATCTATTAGACTCGAATTATTCACATATTATTTAGATTGTAATTTTTAATACACATATACACGTAAATATTTTTAGAGTTGGCCATATTAATCAATACCTTCTTAAAAGAATTATGTTATGAAATAACAAGGTATCTAGAAAAATAAGCGTTCTTTACTTTAAGTGATTTTTCTAATGAAAAGGCATTAGATTGGAGTATTTTGTGCGCGATTGTTTTAGGTGAAGGTCTTATTAGTCTTCTGAGGTTTTATCGAAATATGACAACAACTCAACAAACTCAATGCGATATTAAAGAACGGTTTCAATCACTCGAATATTGTTTACTTAATAAAATTGGGCAAGGAGGGTTTGGCAGTGTCTATCGAGCTAAAAAGTTAAGTACAGGACAGTATGTAGCTATAAAATTTCTTAATCTTAATGCTGATTTAGATGAATTAAAGCGAAATAGGTACATTAATCGCTTCCATCGAGAAGCAGAGTTAAGCAGCTTACTTCAACATCAGAATATTGTTCGTTTATTAGACAAAGGTGTATGTGATCAAGGATTAATTTACGCAATATTCGAATATGTAGAAGGTGAGTCATTAAAGGAGGTATTACAAAAAGAGAGCCTCCCCCCTCAACTGGTTGCGGACTTAATGGGTCAGGTACTTGATGCATTGAGTCATGCACACGAAAAGGGAGTGATTCACCGAGATTTAAAGCCAGCCAATATCATGCTGGTTAAAACGGGTACAGGGTTTCACATTAAAGTTCTTGATTTTGGTATTGCTACTCTTACTCATGAAGCGCGCTATCAAGATTATCAAACCATAACTCTTACGCATGAAACGTTGGGAACACCTAGTTATTGCGCGCCAGAGCAGTTAAGGGGAGAGCCGCCCACCATAAAAAGTGACTTATATGTATGGGGACTTGTTTTTATTGAATGCTTAACCGGTAAGCCCGCGATTAGTGGTTCAAGCTTGGCTTCAGTGTTTCATCAGCAGCTTAGTCAAAGCAGTATTAACTTACCCCTATGGATTGCTTCTCATCCTGTTGCAGCATTATTGCGACGAGTTTTACATAAAAAAAGCCAAGACCGCATCAGTAAAGTTTTAGATATACACAGTGAATTAGGTAAGATAAATTTCTCTACTATGGTCGTACCTAAATCATCGAGCGATTTTCATACTTTAATTGCGCCGATTCCAGCATTAGATCAAACATTACTTAATACTGGCTCTCATTATTTCACGGTTGTTTCTGAAAGAAAGCCTATATCGGTTTTATGCGTTTCTTTATCTATTCAGGCCGTTAGTGACAGTGTGGTCGATCTTGAAGTAATTGAAACGCTTCATCGTGATCAAAAGATTATGTGTGTTGATTTGGCGACACGTTATGGCGCGTTTCATACGGGCACATTAGGAGATACTCTTTTATTTTATTTTGGGTATCCACAAGTATCCGATAACGATTGCCGTCTGTGTGTTCGTACTGCGCTTGAGATTAGTAGTAGTTTAACAAAGAGGAATGCCTTATTAAGAGACTCTCAGAATATTGAAATAAACGCGAAAATGGGACTTCATTCTGGATTGGCAACCCATTATTCTGGGCTCCCTCCAGAAGGAGAGGTAATTAGTATTGCAATGGAGCTCACGTGTACAGCGTGTGTCGGGCAGGTTTACTGCACGGAATCGAGTAAGAGGTTACTGGATTCCTATATTGATTTTATTTTTAATGAAGAGCGTATTATGGGAGTCAATCGCCAATCAACCTCTATTTATCAAGTATTGGGTGAAAGGGTTTATGAATCGATTGGTTTATTAAAGAGCGGTAGAAGCAATGCTAATATTGTTGGACGAAAAAAAGAAATAAAAAAAATAAAAACTATATTGGCGTGCAGTGATGGTCATTCGATCATTCACTTATTCGGAGAGCCAGGTATAGGAAAATCGCGACTATTATTTGAATTGAAAGAAAATATAACAACAGAGGAATTCCTTTTTTGTCAATGCCTTCCAGAACAAAAATTCAGTGGTTTGTTCCCCATAATTAATTTAATGAAGATTCGATTTTCACTTGGCTCGTTACCAATGGATCAAGCGGCTAAGAAGATCATGAAATTATATAAATTAGCAGGCGGTATGAATGAAAGTATTGCGATACCTTTGTTGTGCTCATGGTTGAATATCAGTGTACCAAACGATATTCCATTAGTTATAACACCCGCGGAAAAAAATAAAGATATTCTTTTTGAATCAATCCATATTTTATTATTCTCTCATAGATCAGAAAATAAACGGATCATTTTTGTACTTGAGGATATGCATTGGATTGACCCTACAACACTCGAATTTATCTTTATATTTAATGAACCAAAAGTGCTTTATTGGTAATAAATCCGTGTTTTTATCAACGTCACGCCAGGCTTTTCCTAGCTATTTATCTCAGCACGATTGTGTGTCTATAAAATTACTAAGATTAGACAATGATGAATCAAATAGATTAATAGCCAATATTTTTGATCGAAAATCAATTTCTTTTAATGTTATGCAGGCGGTTAACTCACGAGCCGACGGTATTCCGCTTTATATTGAAGAGCTTGTTAATATGTTTAAGGATCAAAATTTAACACGGTATCTTAACGGAACGATAGACTTTATAGATCAAGAGTCCATAACAGATATACCTGAAACACTGCTTGAATCATTGCAACAAAAATTAGACGGTCTTATTAATGCAAAAGAATCGGCTCAATTAGCTTCTGCAATAGGGCGAAAATTTGATTATAAATTACTCATTATGGCGTCAGCTAAGTCAGAAGATCAAGTTCAGAGCGACTTAGATGAACTTTTGACTCAAGAAATTATTTATCAGCAGCGCCATGTTTCTGGTGATAGTTATTTCTTCAAGCATGCTCTTGTTAGAGATGCAGCCTATAAAGGTATGAGTAAAGCAGATTTGGTTAAAGCGCATTTGAATATTGCTCAGTGCATGAATAGTGATGTTACAAAAAAATCCAATCATACACCTACGATGATTGCAGATCATTACTCAAAAGGTAACGATTATATAGAGGCTGTAAAGTTTGGGAAGCAAGCAATTTATGAATTAGGTAAAATATCTTCGAATAAACAAGCGTTAGAATATGCAAAAATTGTAAATGTCTGGCTGTCAAAATTAGAAAATAAACAATTAAAAATTGAATTAAAGATTCAACTTAATAATATAATTTTACCTATTAAAGCTATGTATCAAGGTTGGGGTGACCCAGAGGTGAAATTACTTGCTGAAGATAATTTACAGAATTTATATGAAATTGAAAATAGTCATAATGGGAGCTTTAAAGAAGATGAGTTAAGGGCTTATCAACATAAGTCTAAGTGGATTATTTTTATTAGTAACCACTTGCAAAGTAACAGGGTGGAAGCAACAGAGCAGGGTGAGGCTTTATTAAAAGAAGCATTGAATGAACATAATCGTCAAAATGAGTTAGTTGTGAGATCAATACTTGGTCAGATATATTATTTTAATGCTCAATTTAATAAAGCTAAAAGTAATTTTAAACGCTCTATTGATATTTATGATAATAAGTTAGATCAATTTCTTTATATTGAATATGTTATAGACCCATATTTATTTTCAAGCGGAAATCTTCTACTTATAGAATCACTGATGGGAAATGCAGCGCTAGCCAATCATTACAGCGAATTATGTATGAACTATGCAAGGCAAACCGAAAATATTGCCAATATTGCAACAGCCTATACATTTGGCTGCTTAAAATACTTTATGTTTTCAGATAAAAACGGATTACGTGAATGGGCTGAATCTGCGATCGAAAAATACGGAGATAAATTAAAAAGCAGTTGGATTTATGATTTCTTTTATATGCTTTATGAATGGTCAAAAAATGATTTTTTTCGATCACAAAAAATAGTAAAAGAACAAATTGATAAAGGGCAGAGTGGCATTCTATCATGGTATGAGCCTTCTTTGGCGGATACATATATATTGAATGAGATGTTTGATGAGGCTATTACACTCATGTTGTCCTCTATAAAAAGGGCTGAGGATTCTGGTGAAGATTGTATTTTACCATTATCTTATCGTTACCTAGCAAAAGCTCAATACCTTAAATCAGGTTTTTTGTGTGAGACCAGTACTGAAAATTTTGAAAAGGCCATTTTGTTAGCTAGATCAAGTGGAACATATGGTCTTGAGAGTAATGCAATAATTGAATATATTAAATGTATTAATGAAGATAATAATAAAAATAAAGTACTATTTGAAATAAAAACGATGGATAAAAGATTGGCTTTGCTAAGGGCTCTCCGTCTTGAAGAAGTTTTTACAATGATTTGATTTTGCTTTTTAAATTCAATACATATGATTATTTTAATAACCATATGTGAAAAATCAAAGGCTATCTGATAAATCATAGTAGAAAAATAATCCTATTTTTATGTAATTAATAGGATGATGAATAGTTGTATCAATAAGGAATATAAGATGACTAATGATAAAAATGACGTAAACACAAAAATTAAAATGCCAGTGGGTGATGAGCCTTCCTTGGCTGCTGCATTGATTTTGACAAATTGGCAGGCTACCTGGAGTAGAGCTGTGGCACTAGCATGGAAAGATACCGAATTTAAATCTGCATTGATTAATGACACTAGATTAGCGTTTAAGCGCTTGGGTTTTAGTGGAATTGTTCAAGAAGACAATAAGGTACTCTATAGTCTGTGGGATTTACTTGATATAAAAATAGTGGATACAGATCAAAGCCACGTTACGGTTGATATATCGACACCGAGTACGAGTTATAGTCCAGAAACTGGATTGATTGATGTCGAAGTAGGGCGCGATAGAGATTCAATTGAAACGGAAACCTTAACATCTTATAAAGTGAACGGCTGGGATAAGTCTCTACAAGCCGGTGCGTTAAAAATGACACTTGTCATTCAAATTCCACCAGCACCAACAGAAGCTGATCAAGGAATCGCTTTAGCCGATTATACTTCTGCCGGTAAAGTATGCCCATTTTCTACTAGTTGATCGTTATCCATTTAAAAATAGGGTTAGCCATGTGGTTAACTCTATTTATCCCTTATCTTATTTTTTAAAGTATTTATTATGAAATTTAAAATAATCGACAGTGATCGTCATGTTATGGAGCCTGTGGAAATATGGCAGGAATATGCTGACGATACTATTTTTAAAAAAGCACCTGTGTTATTGCAGTTTCAGTCACTTGATAATGGGTCGGAGCACGAACAATTAGCGCTGCCACCATTAATTACTATCGGTAATATATCCATATTTAAAAATTGGAATAGGGATGAGATTATTGCTTCAGCCTTATAAAGGTCAGGATATACAGAGAAAACTTGAAGCAGGCATGAGCCCAGCAGGACAAATTCGGGCAATGGATGCCAGTGGTACTGAAAAGGCATGTCTGTTTCCAAGTTTTGGAATGTACATTGTTAATCATAAAGACATCGATGCTGATGTGTCCTTAGAATATGCTTATGCATATAACCGTTGGTTGAAAGATTACTGTTCTGCTGAACCTAGGCGTTTAAAGCCAGTGGGGATTATTAGTCGTCATGCTCCTGAAAATATGTGTGACCAGCTACAGCAGGTTATCGATAATGGTTGGACAACCATAACCATACGCCCAGAAGTCATCGCTGGTAGATGCCTTGGTCATCAAGATAATGAAGCATTTTGGCAGGCGTGTGAAGCAAACAACATTGCTGTTGCATTTCATGGCGGGACAAACTTACAAGCACTCACCGCAGGGGCTGACAGATTTACCACTCGATTCTCTCTTCATGCTTGCTCCCACCCAATGGAAGCACAGATGGCCTTTTTGTCTTTGTTAGAGTTTGGCGTTTTAGAGCGCTATCCGAGACTTAAATTTGCTTTTCTTGAAGCAGGTGCGTCTTGGGTGCCTCATTGGTTGTGGCGTTTGGATAATATATGTTATCCCGAATTTCCATCATTGGTTAAGAAAAATATTACTATGTTGCCTTCTGAATATTTTAAAAGACAATGCTGGGTAACAATAGAATTAGGGGAGCCTTGCTTGAGGGATGTTATCAATATTATTGGTTATGAAAAACTATTATACGGCAGTGATTTTCCTCATCCAGACCATCTACAATTTACGACAGACAGTATTGCAAGCCAGTTACCAGAGTTAAGCGAATATGAGATAAAGTGCTTGTTAAAGAGTAATGCAAATGACTTCTTTGGCCTTACGGATGATATTTCGGTCGATGTAAGAAAGGTTAATCAGTCCATGAGTATCGAGCATGAATGAAAGTGCAGTGGCCTGGTCTAATTCTGTTTTAAATAAAATTTACTGTTGGCACCCTAAGTTCAATGTATATGTTTTAAATGATTCGGATGTTCTATTAGTTTCAGAATCACAACAGCTGTTGCTTCCTAGTAATAAATATCAATGGGCTGCGTTTATTGATGGTAAGCATAGTTTGCAATCGATGATCGACCCTGAAAAATGCCACTTTAATAAAGGGCCTTTTTTATTTCAGCAATATGAAGACTTTATAGTATCAAATTATCTTGTTGAAATAGATCTTACGCCTTCATATTTGATACCTGAATTGTATGCTGAAAATATAGAGCCTGAGCGTTCGATTTTTGTATCATCACTTTGTCATATTATAAATATGTCGATATTACCTGAGTCAAAAATGATTGAAGTGGTATCATTTTTACGCCAGATTTTAAATGTAAATTTAAGCACTAACCTTTTTTATCATTATTATGAAATTGTATTGGTGGATGATTTTTTTGATCCTAGAATAAACAATATAAAATTCAATAATAAATTCATATTCATTAAAATAAATGGCGATAGCGTTTGGATCAGCCCGCTATATTCACCTGATGAGGTTGCCAAAGCGTATACTTTATTACAATGTGTGATTGATAATCAGCCAGTAAGAAAGTATCTAGTAAAACAATTTCCAAGTCATAATCATGGTTTACCATTTGAGAATAATACGCCGTTAAATACTGAAAGCTATCGTCATATTCAAGATTTGTTGCTTTCTCAGCTATCTAATGAAAACAAAAAAGTACTCATTATTTATAATAAATCAAGTCACGTGATTGATTATCATCCTGCTAGTCTTGATCCTCTTGATTCAAGCGAATTTATTCAGCAATTACAATCCCCCGTGGTGTTAACTCGCTGCGTGAGTCATTTCAATCAGGATGGCGGTTCGAGAAGTTTAGAAGCTGGTACTACGGTTAATAAACTTCGTGAATTAATTAGTCCTGTTACTGGTATTATTAATCATCTTGAGGTTGTTAATCAGCCTAAAAAACAATGCAGTTAAAATATACAGAAGTGGTTTTTTTAAAACACCAGCAGATACCGATAATATACCGTTAAATGAAGAAAGCTTTGTACAACTTTGTATGGGTAAAGGCGTTGGTGATGATCAATCGCAAGCCAGTGCTTTATGTGAGGCGATAGAGCGCTATTCAGCCCTCTATCAGAGCGATACATCGTTATATAAATGCTCACAATCCCAGCTTAATAGTGAAGGTAAGCGCAGTTTAAGCTATCAAGACTTGCAGCGCTTTAGTGAAAAACAGTACCAACAATTTAGCGAAAATTTTCAATCAGGCTTAAAATCTAAACAATCAGTTAAGCCATACGATGATAGTGATATTCATTGGCAACCTCTTTGGTCACTGACTCAAAAGGAAAGAGTATTAGCACCTCTAAGCCTATGTTTTAGCCAAGTCCCCTTTAGTGATAATGAATTTGGTCGGTGGCATTCAAACGGCTGTGCTGCGGGTAATAACTTAGAAGAGGCCGTATTTCAAGCCCTATTAGAATTAATAGAAAGGGATGCAGTGGCAATATGGTGGTACAACCGAGTTGATAGGCCAAAGTTTGACCTGTCTCGTCTTGACCAAAACAATTTAGAAAAACTGCACGCTACTTTGAGTCCAGCAGACAATGAAGGACATGATTATTGGATTATCGACTTAACACATGATGTCGGTGTTCCTGTTATGGCTGCTATCGGTAAAGATAAGAAGACAGATGGCTGGATTATGGGCTTTGGTTGTCACCTAATTGCAGAACTGGCGGCTCAAAGAGCGTTGACAGAACTGTGTCAGTTGATTCCAATTAGAGAACAAAATTCTGCACCATTTAATTTTGATGCAATTGAAGACCATATTTTTCTTTATGGTCACACAAGCGAAAAAATAAACGATAACGTATTACCTTGTAATAGTGATATTCACCAAAATATATTAGAGATTGTCGGGCGTTTAGATCAGCTTGGATTCGAAACACTGGTGTTAAACTACAGCCGCTCTAATATTCCAGTTAGTACAGCCAAGGTTTTTGTTCCTGGTTTATGTCATATATGGCCTCAACTAGGTAATAGCCGACTGTATACCTTACCCGTCACCCTTTCATGGTTAAATACAGCTAATAATGAAGCGACCATTAATCAACAGGGTTTATTTGTTTAGTGATTTTATATAATAACGGGATTCCTCGTTATTATATGACTTGATGCTTTCTGAGTATGTACATACAGAGCATCAATAAACATAATTATTCGCTTAAGGCTTAGCAACCCCTTATAGGCAACAGGCTGTAATAAGGTGTAATAGCCTAGTTTTTTAAGCATTGATAATCTCAAGAACTGAGATTAACTAGGGATAAATTTATATGGCAATTCTCATCAATGAGCGCACAGGTGTTCATGCAATACTTCAACCACAGCATATATTTGGTCGGCACCCAACGGCTTCTACTAAACTTAGCAATCCAGAAGCATCTCGTACTCATGCCGTGGTAATCTGGGATGGTGAGTGCTGGGTGTTTCAAGACACAAGTTCTAATGGTTCCTATATTAATGGGCAATATCAATATAAAGGCAGTAAAACACACCTAGAAAAAGGTGATCGAGTACAATTTGGTTCCAAGCACAGTGACGAATGGTATGTGAAAGAAGTATTACCGCCACAAAGCTTGTTATTACCAATTACACCTGGTTTACCCACTATTCACCTAAAAAATATAACCGTATTACCTTCAGAAGATAATCCTGAGGTATCTATATTTCAATCAGCCGATGGTTCTTGGGTATGCGAAAGCAGCGCGGGTGAATATGAACTCAAAATGGGAGATAGAGTAGGGAGTGAAGATAGTCAGTGGAAGTTCATAGACGCAAAAGCGTGCATGAAGACGGACATTATTTCACCCAGTGACACTTATCGGCCCACAAATGTGTCTTTCTTTTTTAATGTTAGCCAAAACGAAGAGCATGTATCGTTATCTTTTACCCAAGGTGAGAGCGTAATTGATTTAGGCGTTAGAAGTCATCACTACTTATTACTCTTACTGGCCAGAAAATACCTGTCAGACAAAGAAGCCGGCGTTGAAAAGCGTGAGTGTGGTTGGTTAGACAAAGATAACCTTTGTAAAATGATTGGCCAAAATGAAAATCATATTAATATTCAAATATATCGCTTTAGAAGGCAGTTTCTTAAGGCTTATATAGCCCCAATGAAAATTCCTCAAGTAGTTGAACGAAGAACCGGTGAAATTCGATTTTGTATTGCCGATGTGAAAATACAAGGTGGCTTTAAGCTATCGAGCCATGTTTCATATGATAATCTCACAACCTTGAATTAATAGAAAATATAAGAGGCAGCCCTGCCTCTTATATCACTTATCCTTTTTAACTTACGCTCTCTAGCCTCAATAATATTTGATCATATTCACTTTATTACCCTTTCAAATTCTTACGTTACTCATTCAAAAGTACTTCTAAAAATAATCGCCTATATTCAGTTATATCAACTTTTGAGTGTATTTCATCACAAGTTGAATACTTCAGAGCCGCATGGGACTGATGTGGCGGAGCTTACCTGTTGTTTTATTACACTGCTTATACTGGTTAGAGATGATTGACATGCAAGATATCGATAATGAACAACAATATCGAACTGGATTAACACAGTCTTTATTTAACTTTGGATACGCATTACAAAATAATGAAGAAAAAGACATTATTATTGAGAAATTTAATCGGCTTGATTTTGAATTAAATAATTACATTTTAACATTTCGTTTTAAGAATTTAAAATCATGGTTTGATTTAACAGATATAGAACTAAAAATAATAGCAATAACCTTTATAAATTCAATTGAACCTGAAACAGTATCCGTTTTTTTACGAGCTAGCTGGTACGAAAATGGACCAACATTGTCACTTGAGAGAATATTTATTCTATGTCAAAGAGAGCCAGAAAATAAAATAGACCAAATTAATAATATTATAAAAAATTCTAACGCACTGGCTTGGGGGTTAATTAGAATAGAAAAAAGTCAGTTAGCACTGATTCAACCCGTTACATTAGCAGATAATATATTTAATTATTTATTAGGTGAAGGTTTATCTGTTATTAACTATACAAGACATATTCATAGTTTATTGCCAATACAAGATGAGATAATAAGTAAAGCCTATGGCGATTTGATGCATGGGCCTGTAGATCAGTTAAATATAATAAAAGGATTAACTAAAAATGAGCGCACCCTATTTGTATCAAAATTAGCTTATCTAAATGAATCGAAAATTTATGAGTGTTCAATAAATATTCAATCTGAGCCAGCACCAGACGTATTATTAGACGAACTTCGTGATTTGATTGTTAATCATGGTCGAAACAGACTTTATATATATTGGCCCGATTTATTAGCGTGCTGTATTAAGTACACCGATTATCTATTTATATTAAAAATATTATCTCATTATGAAAATGTCATGCTGTTTTGTGATGAAAATGAAGATAATGTTGAGCAACAAGTTAATTTGGTAGCGCTTAGAAATTCTTTATTACCTGCCAATTTTAGTTATAAAGAATATGCCTTGAATAATATAGAGAATTCAAAATTATCATTATCTTGGCGAGAATTGTCACTGGCTATTTCGAATCATAATAGAGATAAAATACTGCCACTAACAATAAAAGAAGCCAATAAATTAGCAAACTTATACCCAATTTTACCTGGACAAATACAGACTATATATGAAAAATTTGACCGATTAAATTTAGACGAAACAAATGTTCCTTTATATCAATATTGCCAAAATCAATGTTTAAAAATAAATAGTCAATCATTAGGGGCTCTAGCCGAACTTTTTGAGCCTCGTTATACACTCAGTAGTATGGTGTTAACAGAAAAAACCATACAAAAGTTGTCAGAACTCATCAATCGAATACATTATTCTGATCAGTTGAAAAAATCATTACCCGATTTTATGCCCGGATTGAAAGCACTTTTTTGGGGGAAACCAGGGACGGGTAAATCAATGGCGGCTGAAGCTATTGCCGGCGAGCTAAAATTGCCACTTTATAAAATAAATCTTGCGAATATAGCCAGTAAATGGATAGGTGAAACAGAAAAACACTTGGCCGATGTATTTGATAAAGCACAAAAGCAGAACGCTGTTTTATTATTTGATGAAGCTGACGCCGTTTTTTCAAAACGCAGTGAGATTGAATCTAGCCATGATAAAAATGCGAATATGGGTGTTAGCTACCTTTTACAGAGAATGGAAATCTACACCGGTTTACTGCTTCTTAGTACAAACTTTAAGGGTAACTTAGATAGTGCATTTTTAAGGCGATTTCATAGCTTGGTTGAATTCCCAATGCCTGATGTCAATACGCGTGAGCAGCTATGGCGTAATGCCTGGGCAGGGGATATCAAGCTCGATGCGCAATTAGATGTGAGTGTTCTAGCACAGCTGCATGATTTTAGTCCGTCTCAAATAACCAATATCGCAGAACGCTCAGTGTTATCAGCCCTTATGAAACAGGCATTTATTGTTGATAAGTTGAGCCTTTCTGCGGCGATTGCCAGTGAATTAGAAAAACAGGATGAAAATTATTTAGCGAGTAAAAAATTAAACGCTTGGTTAGTCCAATAGCCAATAAATATCATAGGAATATTATGGATCCGTTAATTCTTCAAAAATTACAACAAGCTTTGAATAACCTAATTACCGAGAAAGTATTAAATCTTGATGCAGATGACAACACTATGGAGTTAAGTTTTCTTGCACCTAATAGCGACTTTGTGACCGAACTTGGCAGTGCTCCTACTTTAAATTGTTATTTGATTGGGGTAAGTGAGGATATTAATCGTCGTCGTAGTGAATCTCATCGCAGTAGGGTTAATGTACAAAAAACGATTAAGACCGTTTATCGAGAGCCAAGATATGTCGATTTAAACTACATGCTTACATTGTGGTGTAAGGATAAAAAAGGCAGTGCAGAAATTGAACATCTAGTCCTTGGTTATCTATTGTGTGGTTTAGGTATGTATGATTTTTTTCCGGAAAATATTCTTAATAAATTTGATATCGATACACGCCCATATGGTATTGGTTTTAAGTTGTTTGGTAATGAGCACAGTGAAAAAATTAGCGGGCAAATATGGCAAGCACTAGGTTCGACTCCAAAGCCTTGTTTGATGATGTCATTGTCTGTGCCTGTTGGTGTTCATGAGCCGCTCCAAGTTCCTTTGGTGCAAGAAATTAAACGCGTATTAGATAAAAAATAATTTGGTATCAAAGTTTAGTTATTACCCTCATTAAAGTTGTTCTATTAAATCCCCTATATTTACATAAAGTTCGAGTAGTTGTTTAAAACAATTACTTTTTCTTTCTTTGATTTGGTTTTCTAAATCAAAGTATTTCTGTACTTACATAACCATATCAAGGATCTTATATGGCTCAATTAAAAACGCCTGACGTTTATATCAGAGAAAAATCTCTGCTACCACCTTCGGTGGCAGAAGTCGCCACAGCCGTCCCTGCATTTATCGGCTTTACTCAAAATATAGTGGATAACACGGGTCAAACTACTACTAATATACCGTTCCGATTTTCTAGCTTGTCAGAATATGATGCACTATTTGGTACGTCTCAAATGGAAAATTTTGAGGTGTCATATAATAATAGTACGGATGAATGCTATATAACAAATGGAGAGCAAGGGCTGCCGTCGGCCACAGATGTAACTTTTTTTCTTCATCAAGCCATTCAACATTTCTATGCGAACGGTGGTGGTACATGTTATGTGGTAAGCATTGGTGATCATAATACTGTTAAAGCAAATATAAATGCCAGTGAGTTTATTGATGCAATTAACTTACTTGAAGAAGTTGATGAAGTTACTTTAATCAGTGCGCCAGAATCCGTTTTAATGGATACAGTTGCCCATTATTCAGTGCAAAATCATGCTCTTCAGCATTGCGAAAAAATGAAAGATCGATTTGCATTAGTTGATGTCCAACAAGCCGATGGTTTTAATCGTGGTGATTTATCCGCTGATGTTCCTATGGTACGCGATCAAGTAACCAATGGCTTAAAATATGGAGGCGCTTATTACCCTTATGTGCGTACTACAATGGCACGTAGTTATGATGAAGCTACTGTAAACGTATCGTATTCATTAACGTTACAAAAGTTGCATGACAATTACAAAGGTGCATTTGTTGATAAAGACGGAGAAACGTTAAATGAATATGGACTGTCTACTGGCGGTATCTATAAGCAAACGTATATTCAAGTAGGAGACCTTGGGGTAGTCGATAAAATGGGCTATCTAATGGAATATGTTGATGGAAATTTTCAGCGTAAAGCGGCTACCAATCCTTATGGTATTTTTACGAATGAAGATGGTGACTATCTTAATTACCAAGGTTTTGTAATAGATTCTGCCGATTCTAATATTCTTGACCCTACTAATACTAAGAAAAAAATTGCCACAACAACGAATGCTTATATCGCTTCCCTAGAATACCTCTCCGACCCTAAATGGCGACTGGCTTCTACTAGCATTCACTCAAAAGTAAAATCCATGCTGAGTAAAAACTATTTAGTTTTACCCCCCAGTGCAGCGGTAGCGGGTGTTATTGCTAAAGTAGATGGCAGCCGTGGGGTATGGAAAGCACCTGCCAATGTAGCACTTGCTAAAGTATTAGAACCTTGTGTTGCGATTGATAATGGCGAGCAAGCCGATATGAATGTTGATGTCACTGCAGGCAAATCCATTAATGCTATTCGCAGTTTTGTTGGTAAAGGCTCTCTGGTATGGGGTGCACGTACTTTACAAGGTAACGACAACGAGTGGCGTTATATTTCGGTGCGTCGTTTATTCAACATGGTTGAAGAGTCGGTACAAAAAGCCAGTCATTTTGCGGTGTTTGAACCGAATACACCTTTCACATGGTTGAAGCTTAAAACCATGATTGAAAACTATCTAGAAAATCTATGGCGACAAGGGGCCTTGTTTGGTGAAACCCCTGCGGCTGCGTTTTTTGTCAATGTAGGTTTAGGTCAAACCATGACCGAAGATGATATCAATAACGGTTTAATGAATATTGAAATTGGTTTGGCCGCAGTACGCCCAGCTGAATTCATCATTTTGACCTTCTCTCACAAAAGCCTAGAAGGCTAATTTTAAACTCAATCAAGGAAATCTAATGGCACAATATAAAACGCCTGATGTTTATGTTCAGGAAAAATCAACTTTACCGCCCTCGGTAGCAGAAGTTCCTACGGCTATTCCAGTATTTGTGGGCTATACCGCAATTACCGTCAATAGCAAAAATGAATCAGTGACGATGCAGCCTATTAAAATTAAAAATATGGCGGAATACCGGTCTGTTTTTGGTGGCAAAGCTGTTGAAAAATTTGGCGTACATATCCCTTACGAAGAAAATGGCTTTGTGATCAAGGCTGATATTAATAATTTACCTTCTGAAGATGGCCAAAATATTTTGCCTAAATTCATGCTGGCACAATCAGTGGAACACTTCTTTGCTAATGGTGGTGGTGCTTGTTATGTAGTAAGTATTGGCAACCATAAAACGGCTGATGCCACAGGTCTATTAACGGATACTACTCCTGTTGAATCTGATTTTAATTCGGCATTATCAGCCATATCAAAAGTAGATGAAATTACGCTGATCAGCTTGATCGATGCTCATGGACTAAATAGCACCGCTTATTACAGTCTGCAAACATCAGTAATCCAGCAATGTGAAGATCTGCAAGATCGCTTTGCATTAATAGACGTGCTAGAAAAAGATACGAGCGCACTGCTATCGGCGCAAATTACGGCTGACGCTGATTTAATGCGTAACAATGTAACAGGTGATTTAAAATATGGTGCAGCTTATTACCCTAATGTGCTGACTTCTTATGCTCGCCATTATGATAAAAGCAGCGTGACGGTTAAGTATTATACACCGGACAATGCAGGTGGCCAGAATGAAGTTATTGCAACACTTAGCGCGCTAGAAACCAGTAACACTGCGCTATTCAACTCCGTTAAGCAAATCCTCGCTAAAAACTATTTAGTTCTACCGCCTACGCCCGCCATTGCGGGTGTCATTGCTAAAACAGATGCCTCACGTGGCGTATGGAAAGCGCCAGCGAATGTGGCGTTAACCATGGTACAACGTCCTACTAAAGTCATTAAAAACGATGACCAAGATAACCTAAATGTGGACTCTATTGGTGGTAAATCAATTAACGCCATTCGTCAGTTTACCGGTAAAGGTAACTTGGTGTGGGGAGCGCGTACATTAGCCGGCAATGATAATGAATGGCGTTATATTTCTGTTCGTCGTTTATTCAATATGGTTGAAGAGTCTATTCAAAAAGCATCAGCGTTTGCGGTGTTTGAACCTAATACACCTTTTACCTGGTTAAAGCTTAAAACCATGATTGAAAGCTACCTTGAAAATTTATGGAAGCAAGGTGCTTTTATGGGTGAGTCAGCGGGTCAAGCGTATTTCGTCAATGTTGGTTTAGGGCAAACCATGACAGAAGACGATATCAATAACGGCATTATGCACATTGAAATTGGATTGGCAGCCGTTCGTCCTGCTGAATTCATTGTATTAACCTTTTCACATAAATCCCTCGAAAGTTAATTCTAAATTTTATTAAACTGAGTTTTTGGAGAAAATAATTATGGCTACAACCGCACAAGATATCGCTAACGAATATCCTATTCCCGTTTATCGCTTTGTTGTGAGCTTTGGAGAAGAGAGCATTCCTTTTTCTGAAGTATCAGGTTTAGATATCGGCGTAGAAACCATTACCTATAAAGATGGCCTGAGTAAAAAGCACATGCCAGGACAAAAAACAGATGTGAACATCACTCTAAAGCGTGGCTTAGTACGCAGTAAGAGCCAGTTTTATGACTGGATTTCATCCATTAGTCTTAACCTAGTGGATAAAAAAGACATCACGGTTTCTTTAACAAATGAAACAGGCACAGAGCCATTAGTTACTTGGAAGGTATTAAATGCCTTTCCTAAAAAATTGACTGCGCCAAGTGTCAATGGTGGCTCAAACGAAGCCAGCATCGAATCGTTAGAGTTGATGGCTGATGATGTAAAAATGGAATTTCATTGATCACTCGTTAAGTCACTAAATGCTAATTTATTAGCGTGTTGCTGCGCAATCTGCGCAGCAATATTTTTCATATTTCAAGTTGAGATTAAATATGTTTATAGACAGTGGCTTGCCGTTAGTTGGCTATCGTTTTGTTGTGGTGATTTCCACAGCGGGCATTCCTAACCCCATAGACATGCAATTCAAAGAAGTCAGTGGTTTGAAAATGAGCCGAAATGTCAATATAAACGGTTCAATGACCAGCATCGACGGTCAAATACCCACGCAAACACTGACGCTAAAAAGAGGGTTGTTTACGTCAGCAAGCCCGTTAATGATCGCAAATGTTGCTGAATCGTTATTTTGGAGCACACGTTTATTGCGTAAAGATATCATGGTGAATGTATTAGATGAAAATGATGTTCCCGTGAATGCTTGGATGGTGACAAATGCCTACCTAGAATCATGGGAATGGGATGGCCTAAATGCCAATAGTAATGAGTTATTAGTAGAGACAATGAATTTTAAGTATTCGGGTATTAAATACATTCCTATTCGCCAAATAAAAATGGGAAGTTAATGCGTCAATGTACGGGAGAATAGTATGGATATATGTTGCGGCGAAGTGGTTGTTAAGTCCCAAATTAAAACTCAATCTACAAGTAAAAGTGCCGAAGGTACAAGTCATAATCAAGAAAGTAAAAATGCGACGTCTGCAGGTGATATTCATCATTTAACAGAAAATATAGAGATTCTTCAGCGTCAGATAAATGAATTAACTCGTAATTTAACGGATGTTTCTAATCGGTTATCGGCTGATTTTAAGCGCACTTTAGACATTACTATTAAAAAACAGCGCAAAGCTAAAAGGTTATAACATATGTCATTTATTAACGATCCTACTCGTGCTTTTTCGCCGATATTAAAAGTGACCGCTTTTAGTGATATTGAAATGACCAGTGAGCAAGGCAGTTTACTTCTTCCTTATGATGCATCGACGATGGAATCGAGTTTTTCAAATGTCATTTGTCAACCAAAAACGATCGATGCAACTAACGGTGGTGGTGATTTTAAAGGCTCTAACCCATCTGATTTGAAAATTAACTTTTTATTAGACGATACTACCTATTCAAATTTAATTGCGTTTGCACTACCCAGTATGCTTATCCCTGATCGGGTCGATATGTTAATAAAAAAATTAATAGAGTTATGCCATACAAAAAATGAAGCAACAGAACAGCCTAATTATGTTCGTTTAAAGCCATTCGGTATGGCTTTGTTAGATTCACCTGGGGGAGGATTTAATGGTCGTTTATTAAGTATGAATATAAAGAATGACCTGGTTAATTTAACAGGTGATCGAGTAAAAGCTCGAGTCGAATGCGTATTTAAAGAGAAAGCACAGGCAGCCACGTCTTAATAACACTCAATGCTGGGTGATAATTCAATGGGTTAAATATGAATAAATTTTCTATCACATTAGCGGGTACTGACGTTGGCTCGTCTATTGATATCATTGATCTTGAAATTCAATACAGAGTAAATGATATTCCATTTTTGAAATTATCTATTCTTGAAGATAATATTAAAAATAAAGATTTCGAAATTATAAGCGGTAAAGAATTTTCAATAGGTAAAGAAATTACAGTTTTATCCATTGAAACTAAAAAAGTATTGTTCAAAGGTATTATTACCGCTATTTCACTTGGCAAGAATATTGATACATATTTAGAGGTTAAAGCTCATAGTGACGTGATTAAAATGAGTGAAGGATTAAGTACTCAGTTATTTAAATCAAAAATTACAGACGATAAATTAATAAATGAGTTAATGACTAGTTCAGGTGTCACAGTAGGAGACATCGCCGTAAGTGAAATTAGCCATTATCAATATTTTTCATATCAGGTGACACCATGGCGATTAATGATGTCACGGATATTAGCAAATGGTTTTGTTTTTTCAGCAAGTACCGAGTCAAATTCGGTTATCAATATTCAAGATTATGCAGGTGAAAAAAAGACATTAAATATACTTGAAAATAACATAATACATTTCGAGTTTAATCAAGATATTCGCTCTCAAATTAAAAATATATCCGTGAATGCCTGGGATATTACACAACAAAAATTACACAGTGATAAAGGTGTTAAGGGAAAGGTAGGGCAGTATAAAACGCCCGATAAGGCAGTTGAGGCGTTAGCCATTAGCGATATGGTTTTATTTAGTAATTTTACTAAGTCACCGAAAGAATTAGAAGCACAGGCTACTGCGCAAAATAACTATCGGCTACTTGATGCAAATCAAGGGATTATTACCTTAGAAGCGAATGTCGATAGCGAGCTGTTAGATATCAAGCTTATGGACACGCTCACGGTTGAAAAGGTGGGGGCAACGTTTTCAGGTGATTACCTTGTATCAGGCATTCGTCATTATTTAATGGCAGGTCAATGGCAGATGGACATTGATTTGGGTATACCGATTACTCAGACATTACAATCCGATTACATGACCTTGCCTCTTATCCCACTCATGAATGGCAAGGTTGTTAAGTATAAAGCTGACGCAGAAGAGATAGAGCGATTGCCGATTCAGTTGCCAGCGCTTGCAGGCAATGATTTGGTTTGGGCACGACCGTTATCACCTTTTGCGAGCAATGGTGAAGGTCTTTTTTTTCCTCCTAATATTGGTGATGAAGTCATTGTTAGTTTTATCGATGGCGATTGTCGATACCCCGTGATTGTTGGGTCTTGCCATAATCCAAAATTAAAACCCCCGCAGGCGTTACAAGAAGAAAAACCAATACGGGGTATTTATGTAAAACAAAAAGATGAAGAAGTTCCTGTTTCGGTAAAATTTGATAAGTCCAGTGATGTATTGGCGCTTTCTTCAGGAAAAAGTAATGTCCAATTAAGTGATGCTGAAGGCAGTAAAATAGTTTGTGAAAAAACTATTGATATAAGTAGTAAGGGAGCCACTTCTATCAAAACCGATGAAACCATTAGTATCGTTAGTAAGGGAAAAATATCGATTTCAACCGATGAAAAAGCTGAAATTAAATCACAAGCAGTGGAGATAAGCTAATGAGTGATAAAGATACAATAGGAACAGGTTGGTCTTTTCCTGTCAGTTTTAAGTCATTGGCGGCAGGCCCTGGAATGACCTCCGGCGAGGAACTGATAGAGCAGTCAATCTCAATACTCCTTAATACTTTGTTGGGGGAGCGAGCACTTCACTCTAAGTTTGGCAGTCGCTTAAGTAAATTTAACTTTGATACAGTAGATGTATCGGTATTGGCTGATTTAAAAGAAGAAATCGCAAACGCTGTACTGCTGAATGAACCTCGAGTCATTTTAAAAGAAATCAACTTTGGGACAATAGTTATATTTATGATGGATTTTTAAAGATAGAGCTTGAGTACAAGGTTAAACAAACCAATAGCCGCTGGAATATGGTTTTCCCTTACTACCTTAACGGCACCTCAATCTAGTTTTCTACTTTATATTTTTTACTGCATGTATATCGGCTCCTGATTTTTTCAGCGGGCAACTATTATTTGATATTTGGATAACATTATGAAGCCCATTGAGCCTGCATTGCCTGAATCTGTCCCACAAATGAAAGCATTGTCCTTTCAGGCTTCTGGGCACACACAGAAATCAAGAAGCCTAGTTGCATTAGCGAATGAATATTTCTCGGTTGAAGAGCGGTCACTTAAGAATTGGTTTCAATATGTATATGATTTTTCTAAGCACATCGGTTTTATAGATTCAGAAGCACTAATAATGAATGATCATTGGCAAAGCGCTATGCCTAATGACGCTCAAATTGGCGAATTAGAAAAACTGCTTAATGGTCAAGAAGTCGATAGCGACATCATGGCGTTAGCAAAAAGAGCAGACATTGCATTGTTAATGGCATTTTTTACCATGTTATCGGTGCCTAAAGCGAGTTTTGATCATTTTACTCAATCCCATAAACAGCATTTTTATAAAGACGTATTACAGTTTAGGCAGAGACCTGAAGTAGCAGACAAAGCACATATTGTAATAAGTCTAATTGATGATGTTGCATCAAAAACCATAGAAAAAGGCACATTATTTAAAGCAGGGCAAGACGCTGACGGACAAAATAGAGTGTATCAAAGCGCATCAAATGCGGTTATTAATCATAGCCAAGTGAGTCAAGTTTATTCCTTATCCCAGTTATCCAGTACAAAACAATTGCTATTAACAGATGCTTTTAATGATTCACTTCGCTTAGATTATCCTGAAGCAGGCGTACTGACATTCGGCGAAGCAGAAAAAAAAGACGATGAGCGTCAATCGTTCCCAGAATTAGGTTTTACAGTTGCCTCTCAGGAACTGTATTTAAGTGGTGGTGTTCGTACAATACAGTTACAGTTTAAATTAAAAGCAAATTCCAGCCTTCAAATTGCTAGTATTTTATCGTGCTTTAATATCTCTATATCCACTTCTGATGGTATGTTGATGCTGAGCAATGACAACATTGAAGAACATGTAACCGCAGAAGGGATCGATCTTGTTATTGTTTTAGATGAATTTTTCCCAGTAGTTAGCCACTTCATTGATGATGCACAACCACTTAGGCCTAAATTAGCGAACATAGAGTTTGTATTAAAATCAGATTGCTTAGAGATTAAGCCAGCTCTTTCTAGTGCCAGTTTCTCTAGTTTAGGGTTAAAAGTAAGTGTCACAGGTTTAGGTGGTGTTGTCGCAAACCATGATAAAGGCGCATTAGATACGAGTAAACCATTTGAGCCATTTACGTTTTCACCAAAAATGGGTTCTAAGTTTCAGTTCACTCACCCAGAGTTGTTGATTAAAAACATATGCAATGCAAATCTGAATTTTTTCTGGGTAGATCGGCCGAATTCTATTTCAGACTATTATTCGCCTTATGAGTCTTATCGAGATTCTCTTGATGAAGGTACATATGAATGGCTTAAGAACAGCGCAAAAATATCGTATTCTGATTCATTATATGTAAATAAATTAGACAATATTTTTAGCAATAGTGAACCAATAGAAAATATTGATCATCATCTGTTTGAATTTCTTAGTATTGATCATACAGCAGATAATACGGCATCCAATCATGTATATGATTTATCTGCGTTACCCGTAACCAGTACCACGGCGAATCAATGGCCAAAATGGTTTACTTTAACGTTAAGTGACAATGATTTTGGCCATAATGATTACGCCCGTGTGTCTCAGTATCATGGTATTAATAATCAGGGTAAAAACCCGAGCGATATGGTTATCGTCAATCAACCTTATACGCCCTTACTTGAAAAAGTATCAATCGACTACAACAGTGAGGTCGAATTGAACTTAGATACATTGCAGCAGCAACCTCATCATGAGGTAAAACACATACACCCACTTGGGCGTCCAGGTGTAGAGGCCACACACAAGCAAAATATTGCACTTTTGCCTAAAATTGATGACGTAGGTTACTTATACATTGGCGTTGCGAATGTTACTGCACCGGGCCAGTTTCGGTTGTATTTTCAATTAGAACCAGTAGACGGTGGTAACACAACAGATGCGGCGATACTTGATTGGAGCTACTTAGACGCAGGACAATGGACAACATTCTCTCGTAGCCAAGGTGGCCGCTTACAAAGCCGGGGTCGCATTATTGAAGACTCAACGTTTAATTTATTAGACTCGGGTGTTGTGACCTTTGAAATTCCGGACATGGTATTGGCAGAAAATTTTCTAGGTAATGAATTATTTTGGCTGCGTATTTCTCTTGATGATCAATTGCCTCAAAATGCAGAGATCGCCAAATACTCTAGAATTAAAACCATTATGGCTCAAGGGTTTGAAGTGGTGCTGTCATCAGGCCCTCATCATGCGAGCCATTATTCACAACCATTAGCGGCGCAGACGATTGATTCACAAGTTATTCCTGATCCTAAAGTTAGTGAAGTCTTACAGCCATATCCCTCGTTTTCAGCAAAAGAGCTAGAAACACCACAGGCATTAGAAGTGCGTGCGGCGGAACGAATTCGCCATAAAAATCGTGCGTTAACCAGTTGGGATTATGAACACCTAGTGCTGGCTCAGTTTCCAGAGCTGTATATGGCTCGATGTTATCGTAATGAAAGCACTCAAGGGGTTGAAGTGGTTGTGGTGCCGGTTAACTACGACCCTAAAGTATTACAACCTAAAGTCCCTTTATTTTTAAAACGTAAAATTCAACGATTTTTGAGTGAAATATCAACTAATGATTTAGAGGTAAGAGTCGTTGATCCTATATATGAAGAGGTCACTTTCAAAGTGACGCTTAATATAATGGCTGACTACGATATGGACAGTGCTGTGGCGCATTTGAATCAAATACTAATCGATTATATGACTCCATGGAATAAACTTGCCACGCAAAACAAAGGTGAACAATCGAAAGCCGTTTATTTAACTCAAGTGGGTATGGCGCTAGAACGTCATCCCGCTGTTGATATTATTTATACCTTACAAGGTAGGGTAAATGGCAATACTTATACACAGTCAATTGAACCATCGTCCAATGCGGTTATTTTAGTATCAGTTGCGGATCATGAAATTACTTTACTTAATCAAATAACAGAAGTATTTGAAGGCATTGGTAAATGGAAAATCGAAGATGATTTCATTGTCACCTAAGACAGATCTTATACCACATTCTGTAGCGGCCAATAGCTAGTCTTTATTTAACGCCCCCTAGTATTACCCATTTCAATTTATTTATGTGCCCATTCTTCTTGTTTGAATGCGGGCCTATTTTGCTATGCACGGATAACACATGACACAACTAACAAAAAATGATGAGCAGAATATTAAATTATTAAAACAGCAAGCATTGGGTGTTATTCAATCTTTGGCTGGTGATAGTTGGAGTGATCATAACAACAGTGATCCAGGTATAACCATTCTTGAAGTACTGGCGGTCGCCATACAAGACTTAAGCAATCGATTGGCGCTACCGATTGAAGACTTGCTCAGCCATCACCCACTTAGACCTTCTTCATCTCAGTCTTACCAGTTGCCTCAGCAATTATTGCCATCAAATGCCGTTACGCTTAAAGATTACCGCAGACTCATAATTGATGTGAATGGCGTAAAAGGGGCTGATATTCGCAGGCGTACACTCATACAAGATGATCAAACTATAAAAACCGGTCTATATGATATTGTCATTGATTTTAACGACAACCTTGAACAAGGTGATGCAGAAGAGGTTGCCCGTAAAAAAGCAAATATATTATCAGAGGTACGCCAACGATATTTGAATCAACGTAATATTAATGAAGATATTGGCAGTATAAAAACAGTTAAAAAGTTTCCGGTTACTCTGGCGCTTTCTATGACGTTAGATGCATCTGTAGAGCCATTAGATGTGGTGGCGAAAATACTGAATCGAATAAAAGAAACCATATCGCCTGAAATTACACGTTATCAATATTCACAGCTCTTAGACCAAGGTTTATCGGGTGATGAAATATTCCAAGGGCCACTTCTATCTCAAGGCTTTATTTTAGATGAAGATTTAAACCTTAGCAGCATGCCTGAAAGTCTTTATAGCTCAGATATATCAAGCGCACTAGAAGATGTGTCGGGGTTAAAGGCACTCAAAGCCTTTAAATTTATCAGTGATGATGACGACGATAATCAAGATCTATTATGGCGTTTGGCTATTCCTGATCACCATTTAGTCAATTTAGATTTGTTAAAAACGTATCAACAATTCGAAATTGAAATTGATGGGCAATACTACAAATTGCCCGATAAAACATTACAAGAACTCATACAACTATTAGATATTCCAGTTAAGACCATCGGCAATGGCATGCCAGAAGAATTAAGTGATTATGTTAGCGGCCAATATCATGAGCTTAGTGCGTATGCTTCTTTGCAACATCAAATTCCTAAAATGTATGCCTTAGCAGAGCAGCGTTTAGATGATGGCCCAATTACTCAAGAGACAGCAAAAATACTTCAGTTAAAAGCTTATTTGGCATTATTTGATCAAGTGTTAGCCGATGAATTTGCTCAGCTTGATTTACTTAAAGAATTGTTGGCCATTCCTAATAAAGATTTATTTCTTCGTTTGGGAAATATCTTCAGAAAAATGCTGTCGAGTGAAGCGTTAACCAGTAATGACATCGAAAAATTTTGTGCAGACATTAAACAGCTGCCTATTACGCGTAACAGTCAACCATTGCAGAAAATAAGCGGTGTAGGGCGTTTACTGGGTGATTTTTTTAATGAATATGCAGAGCAAGGGTTTCAAACCATTACTGAGCCGGTATTCAGTGCAGGACAAATTGATCGCCTTAAACGCAGTTGTGAACACTTATTCTCTCGTTTTTCTGAAACCACGCTTGATGCTAGCTTATTAAAATATAAAGAAGTGTTTAGTCATTATTTACCGAGCTTCGAACAAGCAGGGATGACGACACAGCTTTCATCGGAACAACCTTTAATCAATAAGTTGGTTACTCTCAAACAAGTGGTCGACCTTGTACTGTTACTTAATGATTACCCAAAATTAAGCCGATTAAGAACAGGAGGGTTTAACTATCTTAAAGATAAGCCAAAGCATAAACCCAATAGTGGGCTGGTAAAGCGCATTACGGCTTTTTTGGGCATTGAACAACCGGCTCAGCTACCTTTAGCAACCAAAAATCAAGAAGGTATCTATTTACTAGAAAGTGAATTATTGCGTTTTGGTTTAGAAACCGATGCAACTAATAGCTATATACACAAAACGTCACAGTTATATTTTATTGCACCGCAGTGGCCAACACGGTTTGATAATTCAGAATTTGTTTCGCTATTAGAGCGCCAAATAGTCAAAGAAAGTCCGGTTCATCAGCAACCTCATATTGTTTACCTTAATCGAGAAGATATGAGTTTGTTTGAACGACTCTATTTTTCTTGGCTTAACGCCATGACGCAATTGCCCTTAGAAGTTGGTGAGCTAGGCGAAATCCCTGACGCATTGGCTCAAAAAGATCAAGAAAATTTAGCGCTTATTGAATCTTTATGTGGGTTGCTTCGTCAATTTGTTGCAACCCCAGAAAATATTACGCTGCTTATTTTAAATAGTTTAAGCATCACACAATTAAAGTCGGTATTAATGCTGTGGTTAATAGACCCTGATGAAGAACCGTTTTTAATAGGTGAAACGGTTTCGGCATTACAAGACAGTTTTTACGACATATTACTAATGCGTTTTGATAACGAAGCCGACAGTAAGCAACAGGCCGATGAATTATTCCAGCAAATTATGTTTACCCTATGCCAAGCACAGCTGGATACATTAATAAAACCAAATCCAATCAAAAAAGCCACAATTGGGCAAAACTTCAGAGTGGGTTACAAGGCACTTAAATTTTTGAAGCCAGCCTATCCGGTACCTAATGGCGTGATTAATCCTGATGCCCTGCTTAATGAAAGTAGCGGCCTTAGTATTAACCAAATTTTATTAGAACAACCTGTATTCACTCTTGGTATTAAACAACCTCATCGTATTTAAGGAAATAATAATGACTGATTCTAACGCTGAAACTCAGCCTTCAAACCCAACGACTCAACAGGAAAACCCAGCAATGGATAAGCGCACCACATTAATTGAATACTTCTCTGACAATGAAACTCCGACAGGGGATAACTTTAGAGAACTCATTGAGTCGGTTGTGGTTCAAGGTGATGACGGCTTAAATATCAATACAGGTGATCTTGAATTAGACAATGACCTAAGTGTTGCAGGTGAAATAACCGTTGGTACCACCACGTTGTTAAATAATGAAAAATTAACATTAGATGATGGCCAGGCAACATTATCAGCGGACTCATTAAAAGTAGGTGATGCACTTAATCTTTCTGAAACCACAGGTTTAAGTGTGAACGCTCACATGAATGTAGAGCAAGATACCTTGCTAAAAGGATCTGTCGCCATTAACGCCACTGCGCTTGATCCGCAGGCGGCGTTACTGGTTAATGGTAAAAGCACTATTCAAGGCGAATTAGAAGTTGAATCAAATGCGTTGTTACATGGCAATATAGACGTTGAAGGTAATGCAAATGTACGAGGCGATTTAGAGGTAAACAATGAAATCACAGTAGGAAGTGACGAGCACAGTGGCCAACTAACCGTCCTTCACAAAGGTGATAATAGCAGTGTGAAAATTAAGCACACTAATGAACAAGATCAAACCAGTACACAGTTGTGTCTTGATGATAAAGGGCGTTTATCCCTTGGTCTAGACGAAGGACAAGCGCAAGCGCAATTGCATATCTATCACGGTGCCAGCAACAGTGAAGCCATTTTTAAAGTAGACGACACCGCTGAAGATGCGCGCCCATTTATTATAAAAGGGGATGGTCGTGTCGGTATTGCGACAGCCACACCTGAAAATGAATTAGATGTTGCCGGTTCTGTTCGTATTGGGCGCACCAGTGTGAGTGTGCACGAAGATAATAGCCTATCAGTTGAGAATAAAGTGGGTGTGGGTACTGAAAGTCCAGAAGGTAAATTAGATGTACGTGCCAGCAGCGACGAAACGGGTCTAGAGGTACACCATGGCGCAGAAGCCACTTTAACGCTGACAAAAGGCAATGTGGTAACAGATCACACCACCGATTTAACAGTGGGTGGTACGACTCATTTAAAGCAAAATTTGAATGTGTATGGCGATGGCCATTTTCATAAAATCTTAAATGCAAACGGCCCTTTAATCGCACACGAATTGGCGACATTTAAACAGCACACGAAATGTGAATCGACACTTAATGTAGAAGGCACTACTGACATTAATGATTTAAATACCAAAGAAAAAGCCAACTTTGAAAAACAAGTGATTGTAAAAGGGGACGCTAAGTATGCTCAGTCTGTATCCATCGGGTTAGGTACAGATGATAACCATAATGCCGATGCGTCTTTGCATATTAAGCAAGGCACAGAACCCGCAGTGATCATTGCCAATACAGATGGTGAAAAAACGCTACACATTAAAGACAATGAAATGCAGTTAGGCACCGACCAAGTCGCGGCGTCGTTAGTGCTTAAAGGGCATGCAACCATTCGAGACGGCCTTACATTAAATGGTAAAGGTTCACTAATGGCAGGTGCCGAAGTCGAGCAAAAATTCAGCGTTAAACAAATGTTAGAGCACCTAACAGAAGACGGTGACGTAGTGCCTGCGCTTAACATTGATACGCATAATACCAGCCAAAGTGCTTTAAAAGTGCGCCATTACCACGATGATGTACAAAAGACGGTACTCAGTGTACAGGGTGAAAAAGTCGGTGTATTAACCGATGACCCACAAAAAGATTTTCATGTGCAAGGTGAAGCACAAATTGAAAGCCATACGTATTTAAAACAAAATTTAGAGGTTACCGGCAAAACTCTAGCCCATGGTGAAGTAACGATTGAAGATTCTCTATACATTGGCATGAAAGACAGTGAGAGTGGCGAAAGTTCACAAGCAAAAGTACATATTAAAAAACCAGAAGAAGGTAACTCTTTGCAAATAGAGGGGACCGATGCCAATAGCGATACCCTAACTATTACGCAAGATTTTGTTGGCATTCACAACAATCATCCTAGTTGCGAACTGGATGTTTTAGGGGACTCTAAATTCAACGGCACAAGTACATTTAATACGTTTATGACGGTTGATCAACAATCCATTTTGTTGGCCCATCAACGTGCTGAAGGCGAAGAGGGTGAAACACTACCTGCAGGTGTCAAGCTTAGCGCCCACCAGTTGACGATTAACACCCCTAGCAGCGCAGAAAACTTTCATGTAAACGGTGCGAGTCAATTAACGGGTGATACAAAAATATCACAACTTACCGTCAGTGATACGTTGACAGTGAATGGCATCAGTGACTTTAATCAACAGGTCAGTATTAACGGCCCCCTTAGTTTAAATAATTTAGAACTCGATACGAACGTCGATTTACACCTGCGTCAGTCTCAGTTGAATCAAACCGCGCTTAAAGTTGACATTAAAGACGCAGCTGAACCGGCCTTAATTGTAAAAAGCGATGCGGTGTCGGGTAAATTAGGCGTGAATACGGCGTCTCCTCAACATGAATTAGACGTAACAGGCAGTGCACGTATTTCCGATGCGCTAGTGGCCCAGGGTAACGTCACAGTGCATGGCACCAGTGACTTACAAAACACTGTTAATGTACACGCCAACATGGGCTTCACCGTTGCCGAGCCGCAAGCACGACTGCACATTTTAGACGATGGCCAACAAGACGCGTTGCGAATTGACAGTCAGTTTAACGGCGAACAAACGCCACTGGTTTATAAAAATGGCATGTTGGGGTTGGGCTATCATAATCCTCGTGTACAGCTTGATGTGAAAGGCGATGCGAATATTTCAGATGAACTCACCGTCATGGGGCAAACCAAGTTAGAGCATACTTTATATGTTGATAAAGACGCTCTGTTTAAATCTGATTTTACCGTTAATAAAGACACAGAATTAGTGGGGCAAACAGTATTAGGTCAAGTGAGTGAAATTGACCCTGCGCTAACACCCAATGCTCAGCTTTACATTGCCGATACCCGTTACAAAGAAGCCCTGCGAATAGATTCACGTGATTATGCCAATCTTGTATTTCGCCAAGGCAAACTGGCCATTGGTAAAAACGATCCACGGGTCGCATTGGATGTGGTTGGTGAGGCGAGCATATCGCAAAACCTTGAAGTCAAAGGTGAGTTAGAAGTACAAGGCGAAATGAAAGCGCGTGATAATTTAGATGTAGCAGGCTCTATGGACGTATATCAAAGAGCCAATTTTGGCAGTGACGTACGCATACGCGGTGACTTATTAGTAGAAGATAAAACCACCATCGAAGAAGAATTATTTGTTACAGGTCGCACCCAGCTTCAATCAGATTTAGAAGTACAACTTAACACCACACTGGATGGCACATTAGATGTATCAGGCGATGCCTTATTCATGAAAAATGCGGCTGTTGCAGGTAACCTAGACGTCAATGAAAACCTAAATGTTGAAAAAAATCTTCATATAAATGGAGCCATTCATACGGGTGTTACCAACCCACAAGCGCACTTTCATATGCAAAGCCCTGCGCAACAATCGGCATTTGTATTAGATCAAAAGCGTAATGATGAAACTAGCCTGCGTTTATTAACCCTTGATAAAGACGGCCACCTAGGACTTGGCACCGACGCACCGACCAAAACATTGGATGTTATCGGTGGCGCACGCATCAGTGAACAGCTACAAGCACAATCGATCGCTGTGAATGAATCGGTAAGCGCGAATATTGTGCACACAGGCAGCCTAAGTATGTCGGCAGGTTTACAAATGGCCACAGGCCCAAATATACTAGGTATATCTGATGACCCACTACTGGGTGGTGACGGTAGCCTAAACAGCATTTTGGCAACTCAGGCTGCAATCAAATCTTACATTGACAATGTGGCCGTGCCATTTGGTCGCGGTGGTAAAACCTTTACGGTGAGCAGCCAAAGAGATTTCGATGCGTTATTCAATACATCTAACATTACCAGCATTAGCGAAAACACCACGGTTATCCTATTGCCCTTTAGCAGCCAAGGTGTCAGCGACTATCAATTAAAAAATAGCGTGAGCTTACGCTCAGGTGTATCCATCTTTGGTTTTAATGAAAAAACGACTCGCATTACAAAGCAAAATGCAAATGCGCGCTTTGAAATAATTGGTCGTGCTCATGAGCCTATCAAACATATTGAACTATCGGGTTTTGCATTCGACGGCCATAACCTTGAAAGTTCTCGTGATGGCAGTGCTTTTTATCTAGAGCATGCCAGTCATATAAAACTGAATTGCCGCATTGAAAATCACGTTAGCTGGGGCGATGGCGGCGCGATATTTGCGCCCGTGTCGCAAGCGGGTCAACACACGGTAAGTTATGTTGAAGCCCTACACGTTTATAACTGTCGCGCAATGGATCAAGGTTCTGGCTCAGACACCCAGTTAAACGAAGGTGGCGCGGCTTATGGTTTATATCGCTCGGTGGTGCATGCATTTAATTGCCAAGCCGAACGAGGAGGCGCCGTTGCTAAATGCAAAGAAAGCCAAGTAGTAGCTGATGGCTGTCGTGCAACGCGCAGTGGTGGTGCGGCATATCGTTGTGAGCAGTTACGACTCACCGCGACCGATTGCCTAGCGGATATGCAAACTGGCAAGGGTGGTGCAGCATACTATTGCAGTGACCTAATTTGTGAGGGCATGTGGATTGGGAACAACGCAGGTGAAGCGCCGCATATTTATGCATCAAATCATCAAACAGGTGAAGCAGAAGAACGTCATTACTGGAAAGGTGATTACGTGGGTCGCCGTATTGATGACGACGTAAGTGTATGGCGTACACATAACGAATAATCGCTCTGGCCACCGTTTTAGCGGTGGCCAGGTTATTGTTACTGTCTCAATATATTTTATGCAATTTCATTGTAGTGACGTGTTCTCGTTAGGGCAGCGTATTCATTAAGAGCACTCTGCTATTTTATGCAATGTTAATTGACGTTTATTATTTTCACCCTTCAGCATATTAACCGCTGGCTTTTACACGAGCCGTTTATGACCCTTAATATAAATACCCTAAAACTGGACATTCAATACCTGCAAGATGGAGCAGGATTATCGGATGATGAGCGAGAGCAAGTAGAAACGCAGTTAGCTCTATTTATAAAAGAATCATTAACGCGTTTAAATTTAATAAAACTCCCCCAGGCCATTCATGATGCAGAACGAGATGGTACAAGTAATATTACGTTGCAAAACATGGAAATAATCCTGCCATTAATCGATGCTAATAAATTTCTTGAAAATAGAACCCACTATTTCAAGCAAAATATAGAACCTAACCTTGATGAAATTCTTTATGACGCAATCAAACTCTCTGCAAATAAAGGGTTTGATATTAATACCGGCACACCCAATACAGCCTTAGAAACCATTGAAGTTGGTGGTAATTGGTGGCAAGGCTTACAACAGCTACTGCAATGTAATACAGGGCCATTAACATACTCACATAGCTTTAATGCTTTATATTTACAAGGCCGGGCAGTATTGCCCAGGCTACTTAATAGCCTAAAAGACTCTAAAAAAATACGTGATTTTCTTAAAATACAATTGTGCCAGCCTCATATTTATAATCGATTTTATAAGTGGTTCCGTCAAGAGAGCGAATGGCAGCAACTCATACAAGGTGTGTTTACTAAAGACGCATCCAGTGACTATGATCACAGCGCGGCTCTTTCGTATTTAAAGCAAACAAGCCTGACTGATACACAAAAAAAGCACCTATTAAAACACTATCTTGAGTTAAACATTGTCACTCAGTTTCAGAGCCAAGAGCGTGGTCAAAAAATATTAAACCTGTATATAAAAATGCACCAATTATTAGACACAATAAGTGATCAAAATATTAATAAAGCATTACTTTTAAACAACGTACACCAATCTTTACTAATGGCACAAAGTGATATCTGGTTAAAACATTGCAATAACTGGATGGGCGTCGTTATGCACCAGGGCGTGAAAACACGTGATATTACAGCATTAAAAAATGTGTTAAAACGAGCCAAAGGCAGCAGTTGGTTAGAATTGAGTGATATATCGAAAGATGCATCTAGTCATACCCTAATAAAACAAGCGAGCCTAAATGCATCATTGCCTTATAGCCCAAATATCATGCGTCAGCTTTATCAAAAAGCGTTAGCTTTGTTATCAGCCTTTAATCAATTTAATGGTGACCTTAATGCACTAGGTTGGCACCTTGCCCGTATTAAAGTATTTCTATTAGGGCCAGGCAAAGCGCTAAATAAAACGTTGATTATGAAGTTACAAACGTCATTGCACATTTTGTATGAATCTCAACAGACTCAAGAAAACGAATTAGCCCATATCACTGAATATTTAAAAACACGGGTAGATCAGTTATTAACGGAATTAGCAATATTACTGCAAACAGATCAAGACAGATTATTGTTACGCCCCAATCAAAGAATTGATTTTCTATTAAACACTTTAAATGAACTGATGCAGTCCCCTTGGCTTGCGCTTGCATTAAAGCAGCCACTAGATGAGTTAGTGGCTGAATTAACTGGCTCAGAAGCGAAAACCGTTGACGGCATCTTATTGTCATCGGCCAAAATCAATGTACTCAAAACACTACAAGAAAAAATATCCCCTTTATTGCAAAAGTGGTTGGCTTGTTTGCCTATAACATTTAACGCATACGTAACTGACGCGCTAATACCATCATATAAAGCCAGTAAAACACAAGATCCCCCAACACAAGAAGCCTTAACAGCATCGCCAGGCCATTTATGGCAAGGCAAGCAAAACTTACTTAATCATTTAGCAAAAGCTTTTGATACACAAAAAACACAAACATTAAAAGACACTAAAGTAAATACAATCGGGCATATGGCAGAGCAAACCCTTGCTCTAAAGATATTCGCCATAGTGGGGTTTCGTGACGGCTCGCCTATTTTACAGCAAGATACGGCTGATTATTTGGCCAACCCAACCGAGCATAATGCGAAAGCTTTACTGTATACTTTAGAGCATTCAGCCCCATTACTTATTAAACAAAATTACAACGTGATTGAGTCAAATAAAATATTCAAACAAGAACAAGACCTGCAAAATAAAACACAAGACATACTCATTACATTGCTTGGCCAATTAATATCGCCAGAGTACGTTTCTGACATTCATAGCGTAAGTGCAAACCATATTAAGAGCGGCCTAATAAATCGGTTTTTAAATAAACAACAGCTTTACCAATTACTAAGCCAGCTTATAGCATGTTTAAAAAGTGCTCAGGCGGCATCAATATCTAAAAAAATAAAAAAATGCCTAGACGCATTAATGGTGATTAAAAACCAGTTGAAAGAATTAGATAGCGGCCTTACTCAAACAACAGAAACTTGGTGGCAGCCCCTAGCAGAAACAATTGATCAACCAGATAACCGAGCAGTTACAGACAAAAATACGCATAACCAACCGATTGATATTAAAACCGTTAAGACATTGCGTTCGCGTTTGCAATTATGCATGTTTTCACTTCAGTCATTCGACAGTGTATTGGGCTTATCTCGTAGTCACAATATGAACAATGGGTTCGAATCCATGTTCACTACCGTATTGCAAGCGTGTGAGCACCTAGCTGATGTCACCTTGACACAAATTTTCTATGAGACCCCAGATAAAATCGAACCAGAGCATAAACATATTAGTGCGAATAGTGCGCAGGCCGAATTGAAATACGATGTCATAAAATGGGCGGAATGTTGCTTGAAGTTTTTGAAAAAAATACCCAAAGAAAAAAAGGCAATACTCCCATGGGAAAATAAGAAAAAACTAGAATCCCTCATTGTTTTTATGAATCAATGTATGCAATTGGGTAAATCATCAAAATGGTCTGCTAACCAGCTTAAAACATGCCAAACCGCGTTAGACTTATTAGTTAAGCCATTAACGGATAAAACGGCCAGTAGTCTTGCACCCCATGAACTGCATGACTTAATCTGGAGCCAAGATTTATCAAATACGCTTGCGCGGCTAAAAGCACAACCTCAATCCTTTTTAGCGGCTAAAAAATGCGAACGTTTATTAAGTGATCATAGACAAAAAATACAAGCCCTCATACCTAAAGCAGAAATCAACGACATCTGCGCTGACTTAAAAGAAAGTTTAACGCAATTAAAGCAAACACAAGAGCAGCAAGGTGCGAATCAAATTAGCCTAGATGGCGGCTTAGTCTTAATTTGGCCCTATTTAAAAGACTTCTTTAAAAACAATCAGCTTATACAATCCCACTGATGATGAAAGCAGCGCTAGTAATAGCAGCAATGATCGCGAGTGGATATTCATTAATGAATCCACACGGGCTACGGCCCACGCCTTACTGGTGGCCCTATTGGGATTCAAACAAGACGATAATACTTGGGGCGTCGCTAACTTATTGTGCGGTTACGATGCGGATACCTGGTTTGATGAACCGATCGAACTATCAGCAGAACAGATAAATAGTTGTGAAAAGTTATTACAAGCGGTGATACATAATTGGCCTGCACTTAAAAGCATGCCAGTAGAAAACTTTAGGCAATTATTTTTACAACGAAGTGCACACGTTTATGAAAACCAAGATGGTGGGTGCATTGAAGTCGAGCCAAAAACAATGGATGTACTACTAATTAAATTGCCATGGGGGCTTGGCTATTTATCATTACCTTGGTTAGGCAAAGCACTCATACAGGTAAAATGGCAATACGGTTTTTAGATACACACATAATTGACTAAAAAATCCCCTTCTTCGAACCATACTCAAATGATTAACGAAACCTAAATACAGCATAAATAGGTAGGTGAGCATAAACCCTCACAAGCAAGGAGCATACAATGCACGAAAAATATTCCCAACCCATGCACCACCTAGACCCACCGTCTATGGAAAGCCCTTCTTTAGGCGGCCATGGCCATTGTCACAATGCACGTTGCGAAGACCCGCAATGTGAAAACCCAAATTGCTATAACTATTCAGGCACAAATAGACGGCAGCAATATGAAAGAGAAAACGATAACCGCCATAATAACGAAAGGCGCAATCACCACTACCCTAATCATTATCATGATGTATTACAGAATATTCTGCAGCGTCACTATAACCATCAAGATAACTTCAGCGATGCGCAAAGCGACGTTATTCTGCATCAACAAACATTGCAAACACAGCAGTTGCAATGGGTTGATCACGTATTAAATGGGCTGGTACGCAGTGTATTAGAACGTAGCCAGCATGAGCTGCATGAGCGTGGCTTTAGCAGTGGCATTCACAGCCAAATAGAATCGATTGCCGCGCCAGATAATCATGAGCATTCACATGCTCATATACACAGTGAAAACCATGACTACCTAACCGCCATCACACTTAATTTTAATGATACGCCCAGTAACGACCCATCAAAAAATATTACCAGCAACAACCAAATACGCTTTTATCGTGTAACCGACAGCCTAGATATTCAATGCCAATTTTCGAATACAAAAATGCAAAGCAAGATATTTGATTTGTCGTTCCATCATGGCATGGGCACTGACCGACATACTAACCAGAATGATAACCATAACGAGCACTGCAATCAAAACGGCGGTGCCCAAGCGCTAGTTGAAGATGTTGTACAAGACTTCATAAGCTTTATTTTATTAAGCAAGCGCGCGGCTTTACGTAATAGTTAATATTGAAATATAAAAATTATAATATTAAAGGGAATACTATGAAATTTGAAAAAATAATACTAGAGCAGGATAATTCCCCTATCTAAATGTGCCCTATGGCAATACCAACGAAATTATTTTGCCGAGCAAGGCCCAAAAGCCTGGGACCAGCAAGTGCCATTTTATATCACTTGTAATCCCATGATCGCCCATCAATATGCCGCATCGATCGTGCGCTATTGGCAAGACCTTATTAAAAATAATCGTCAGAGTGCTTTAGAGCCTTTTTATGTTGTGGAGCTAGGATCGGGCTCGGGTGCCTTTAGCTTTCACATACTCAAACAAATTAATATTTGGCTTGACCGGTTAGACATGCAAGGGTGTCATTGGCAATATGTCATTACAGACTTTACCGAATCAAATCTTAAGCACTGGCAGAAAAACCCTGCGTTTAAACCCTTTATTGATCGTGGGCAATTAGATTTTTCTATTTTTAATCTGGAATCTGATACTCAGCTTCACCTAGTAAATAGCAACACAATCTTACAAGCCTGTGAACAGCCAAGACCCATGGTGGTATTAGCGAATTATATATTTGATACCGTCAGTCATGATGTGATTCAAGTAGAAGATCAGCAGCTTAGCCTAGGCCTTACCCGCATAAGCATTGATCAAGATAATCTAGTTGGCGATAAACCCAATACCTTAGCAGCCCTACGCACTGACTTTGCTTACAAACCTATTGAGGATAATCATTACCAGCAGCCCGCTTTAACGCAATTGCTTAAAGCATACAAACAACAAGCCAATGGCCAAAAAGTATTGATCCCCCTTGGCAGCTTACAAGCAATTGATACCTTAACCCAGATAGCCGGTGGGGAACTCTTGTTGCTAAGCAGTGATAAAGGTTTTTGTAATCGGTTAGATGTTTATGGACAACACGACCCTGACATTGCTTTTCATGGCAGCTTTTCCTTAATGGTTAATTACGATGCCATCGCTAAATACATTGGTTTTAAACAAGGCGTGAGTTTTTTACAACAAAACCAACAAAGCTTGGTGAGTGGTGCATTTTTAATATCACAACAGTCAGAAATATTTACCGAAACCCATGCCGCGCTGAATTATTTTATTCAAGAGCAAAGCCCCAGTGATGTGTATACCGCTTGCCAAATTGCCATGTCCCAGACAAACACATTGGATCTCTCCAGTTTAATATCCTGGTGTAAACTCAGTTATTACGATCCGTATATTTTGCACAGTGTCGCCCCAGCATTACTGTCTTGGAATATGACACTGGCTGAACCAGACAAGCGCGAATTGATCGTTCATCTAGAGCAACTGGCAGCCAATATTTACCCTATGCCAGCTCACGATGCCCTTTACGATTGGTTACTAAAACTGTATTTCCAATTAGGTTATTGGCAGGGAGTTAAGCAACTGGCTGAGCCATTAGCCATTAAAAAACCCAATGATTACTACTATTGGTATTTACTGGGCTGTGCCTGTTATCAGCAGGGTGATCAACAACAGGCCCAGCAGTATTTTGAAATAAGCGTAAATAACAACCCTGAACATATTCCAAGTTGGGGCTACCTTGAAAAAATAGAACCGCTAGCGCTTTCCAAAGTCGTCGAGGGTGCAGTTGTTGCCCCCGAAATCATTAAACTGCCTGAACATGCTGAGAAATCTAATACAACAGAGGCCAAAGAACTTCGTGTGGTGGGGGGGTAAATATGAATTCACAGTCAACAGGTGCACCCCACAATGCACAGGCAGCATTGAACCCTGAACAATATCGGGCGCAAATAGTGGCCTTACAAGATGCCTTAAATGAACAGTGGCAAGGTGTGAAGCAATTAATAGAAAAATTACTCAAGGCTGACTCTCTAAATGAAGAGCTTATAAATGAGGAACTTATAGGTGAGGAACGACTAAATAATCAGGAGTTAGAGCAAGCAGCCCTGATAAATCGTTATCCTCCGCTAAGCCGCTTAGTGCAAAGTTTTGCGCTCAGTAAAATAGAATCGTGCATGTTGCTTTTGGCATTTAAGTTAGAGACATGCCAGCAAGCAAAAGACTGGTGGCATCAACTTACCGGTGAACACACTCTGTCAGTTGATTTTATTCAGCATCTTTCTTCACAAATAAATAAAGCGCAACCAATAAATACGAGTATTGCACCCTTGTATTTACCCCTAGGGTCACACCACCGTCACTGGCCCAGCTTTAAATTTAAATTATTAGAAACTAAAGAGTTAAATCAAGGAAAAATTGCCATAAGAATAAGTGCTTGGTCTAGAGACTGGTTGGGACTTTGCAGTCAACCCACCCAGGCTCTAGGCTATTGGGCAACTCCCTTGCCCTATCAAGATAAATCCCATTTATCACCCTGCCTTGAGCCCTTACTGAAATACTGGCAAGAGCTAATGGCGCAACCAAAAGCATCCAATAAAGTGGCGTGTTTCGAGCTAACCAGCACCGAGTCTCATAATATGCAGGCATTAATCTCCATGGCGGCAAGTGCTTATAAAGTACCTGCACTAAAGCTGAATACCGCGATGTTAATGGCAGCCAGTGCCACCGAGCTGATCGATTTTTATCACCTGTTGTCACGAGAATTACGGGTATTTCAAAGTGTTTGTTGGGTAGATATTTCATCTATTAAAACTCCGCAGATACTTGAGAAACTATTATTAAGGCTTGCCCCTTGCTTGTTAGAGAATCCTGCCAATATTTTACTGTCTTGTGATAAAAGAAACCGTGAAAAAATGCCCTTTAACTTAAAATATTTTTCAATTGAACCGGGTAAGTTGCCCGAACCACAACATAAGGGTATGCCTGGTTTTACAAAATTTGGTTCACTAAATCCCTTCGAATCACAAGATAAAGCATAACCAGTATCGCCAATTATTACCTTTAAATTTTGCTTGTCAAAAGGAATGCAAACATGGAATGCCATCATGAAAGTGAAAAGGCTCAAACTTATTTACCGTTAGCAAAAAGTGAACTGTTAATGGATCAAACTCAATATTACAAAGAGGTGGGCGTTGAGGCTTGGAACAACAAACTGCCATATCACGCTACTAACAATAACTTTGCCGCCCACAACTACCTTCAGCTGTTAATTGCCTTAATTAAAGACAGAGTCGCGCAATCAGACTATGTGGCTGGCGCACCTTTTTATGTATTGGAAATAGGGGCGGGCACAGGTGCTCTAGCTTACCGTATACATAAGCAATTTGAGCGAGCCAAGAGCAACGACGCAGCGCTTACAAACGTAAAGCTGGTGTATGTATTAAGTGATGTGGCCGAAAAAAATATTGAGTTTTGGCACGCCCACCCTCAGCTAACCCCTTTATTTGAGCAAGGGTTCTTAGAGTCGGCCCATGTGAATGTATTAGCGTCAACGCCTATACAGTTGCATCAGTCTGGTAAAATACTTAGCCGCGACACCTTAAAAAATCCGCTGTTGGTCATCAGTAATTATCTGTTTGATACCTTGCCGCAAGATGTTTACCGCATTGAAAAACAACAGTTACAAATAGGGATGCTGGCAACAGGGACAGTGTTGCCACCGGGTGATAATGTGCCACTGTTTTTAGATGAACTGGGGGAGCAATTTTATTTTAAGGATTTTTATTTTAAAGATTGTGTAACGGACACGCAGGGACTAGAAAGTAAAAATGAAAACCATAAGCATCAAGCAATAAAACAACAAATATTACAAGATTATCAGCGGCAATATACGCAGATGGGTTTTACCTTTCCTACAGGGGGGCTTGAGGCTTTAACCAAGCTTAATAAGCGCATCGATGCACCTTTGGTTTGGCTGGTGGCCGACAAAGGAACAAGTGAAAGCCAATTGTTTAATCAAAATGGTTATCGGCCTGCGCTAGTGCGACACGATACTACCTGGTCGTTAGATGTTAATTTGCATGCGCTGGCACAGGCATCGGCCCAGTTGGGCGGCAGTGCTAGGGTACAAAACATGAATACCACCGCCATTACCCAGGCGGCGTTTTTTTTGGGGGTTGAGCAAGCTGGATTACCTCGATTTTCAGAGAAAATTGAAAATACGTTTAACAATCAAAGTTTGGGGCACGGCAATCAAGCGGTGAATGCCATAAGACGTAACAGCCCGCCGCCTTATCACGAGTTCATTGCCCACTGGCAGCAATCCCAATATGACCTAGCATTGTTTTGCGATTATTGGCCTGTGCTTAAACCGTATATTAATAAAGATAATCAGCACGTTTATCCTGAGCTGTGGGCGGCGTTGCCTGAACTTGTCGCTGGCTATTTTGCCCATCCGGGTGACAGTAGCGCTTTGCTGGCGGTGGTGGAGTGTTATATGGCCGCTGAAGATTGGTCACAAGCGTTGGAGGTGCTGGTGTTTAATCTCTCGCTGAATTTGGATTGCGTGCCAAGTCTGTTTTTACGAGCGGTATGTTTGGCGAAGTCTGGGCAGGGTGATAAGGCATTGGATGGGTTTAAGGCGTTAAGAGAAAAAGATTCTGAGGATATTGAGGTGTTGGGTTGGTGTCGGAAGTTAGTATTTTAATGATACTAATTATTTTTTTATAATTTAAATTTAGAGAGAGATATTCATGCCTGCGATTAATACATATGGACCGGTTACTTATGGTAATGACTTTAAAGACTATCATTTAACTGCCAATGTCAATGCACAAAATGCTAAAGATAAAGCCAAGCGGAGAGCTAAAGATGAACATGCTAATTGGCCTAAGTATGGTCGTACTACAGTTGTGACTGCAGCAGGTTTGGAAGGTGGAGTTGGGCAAGATATGGCAGTATACGGAGCTTATGATTGGGCTCATAAAGTAACAACAAATGGGAGAACTTGTGGTGCGCGTCAACAGTACCAAAATGCTCCATGGACTTATTATGATGAGGAAGGGGTTGGAACTATTGAGGTTGCTGGATATAACCGAGCAGCTACAAAAGCGTTAGTTGCTGGGTCATTAGTTACCCATCTAGATGACGCTTATTAATCTGATGATATTTTTATATGAGGTCACATTTACTTTTTCTTGTTTAAAGCACTCATTATATAAAGGCCAATTAACTTAACAGTGGCTACTTTAGAGCCATATTTTATTGACTCACATCAAGCGAAAATTACTTTCCGGCGTACAAATTATGAATCAGGTTCTTCTGCTTTGAAAATGGATAAAGCACCATTTTTTATAAAAAATAATCTTTATTGATCTAATAGTGAAAGGATTGATTGCAGGCATCCTGCTTGCCCCTTCGAGTCGGCTAACACCGTTCAAAATTGTTCCAGACAATTTTGTGACTGGTTAGAACTATCTGCGGCAGCCTGCGGTAAAAAAAAGGGGGGGGGGTGACACTGCCGCACACTAAGAAATGAGAAAATTATACCTAAGGAGATAATATGGCATACCAAGTGGAACAAGACCCTGGATTCGGAGATGCTAAGGAAAAAGTGTGGCGGAATAGTGCAGGTAACTATTTAAGTTACTCTGGGAAACGTAGTGCGTTTAAAGACCTCGACGGTGGCCATGGGGGAGGAAACAACACCTGGACCAAACGATACTACAAAGGTGAATACGGTCCAGCCGGTGGGCACAAAAAGAACGCACCAAATGCCGTAACAAGCCAGAGCGGTGAATGGAACACGGGTGGTGGTGACGCGGGTTGGATGGATAACGCTAAGTGGATGCCAATACTGGGTCACGGCCTGGCGGCTAAAAATGGTGGGCGGCCTGTTGATGAGAACTATTTTGCGCAAGAGGCGGGCCAAAATAACTCAGTCCAATGGCGAACGGACTTCGAAGGTGGAATGTATGATGACATACAAAACGGGAACCAGGATGACTACGTTGCTATGAGGATTTCATTCAAGGACTGAAGCCCACTAGTTAGGTAATTAAAACATGAACAAATAGAGGAAGGGCAGAACGCCGCAGGATGCCTTATTCAGTGAAATGAATCACGCCACTGGGGTGAACTGTCCGAGTTTAACTTCCAAGTGCACCACTGATGGTACGGACAAAGCTCGCCACTTTGTTATGTTTGGTTTGCAGACTAAACAGGGGCATATGCAATCACTGTGTCCTATAAACATCTTACCTTATAAGTACGTTATGTAATAAGCCATCTTTTATTTGAGTGTAGTTACCGGGAAATAATCCACGTCCTCAAGCAGGGAACGATTCGAAAGACGTAAAGCATGGGTTCTTGACGTATTATCGCTTGTTGATAGAAATCCTTAATTCAAATTTATTCCCAATTAATCCATATGATCTAAGCGAGATTCCCGTGGCACAACGAACGCCCATGGAAAAATCCTTAGAAAATATAATGCGCAAGCAGGCGATGTAAACACAGCCATGCTGGCGGCTTTTAATTCGGGGGCTTATACCCAAAAGGTCATCGCTGATTTTTATGGTCTGCATTATTCACGGCTGAGTAAGATACTGGCTTCAATGCGAAATCAGTAGAAATAAACACCGTTTAAATCTTCGTTTGTCCTCTTCTTAATATACACCACATTATTTAAATCTATACGGACATTCTATTAAAGGAGGTCTTATGGCCACAACCATGCAATATGCAGTTAATGAAAATGTGAATGCAAATAATGTTGTTACCGGTATTCAACATAATAGAGCAGGTCGAACAGCTGGCTGGGCTTCTGCTACCGTGCTGAATAATTATTCGGTCACAGCGAAGCCGGCAGGTGCGCATTTACATCATAGTGCGTCCTATTCTGATATTACGACGAATGCGACAAATGTTCTGGATGGCCTTAATGGCGGTGCACCAGCTTTACATCATATTGGTGCAAAACTGGATACGTGGTTAACCATGGTTAGCAATGCACCTGGTGGGTATGTGATTGGTGGCGCATATACAAATGTAATTGCAGATATGCAAGATACCGCAAAACTTCCTGCCGTCACGAGAACGCAAGTATTGGAAGCCGTAGATGCCGCAATCAATATTTCGGGTGATTATATTCCCAACCTTTTTTATTGGTCATCAGAACAAGCCGTGGGAGGGAATACTAATGAGCCAGGGCCAGATGATAGAGATACCTGTGTTAAAGCGGGTTATACAGTCAAAGGAGGTTGGCAAAATGATTTACTACGTAACCAGCAGCGTGTGGCAGCGGCACGTGCAACACTTAACATTAATGGACTCTATTAATTATTAATATTCAGAAAGTAATTTATTTCAAAATTTATTGAATACTTTTCATTAGATAAAAAAGGAAAATAATCATGGGTTCCGCTATTAAATACGAGGCCGACGCAGATGTCGGCCCACAAAAGAAATTTAGAACCGCCGTCCATAATCGTGGAGGGTGGAGCAATAACGAGCAAAATGATTTAATCGGTGGCATTGGTGAAACGAACGCAGCACCAGGAGGAGCAACTCTAAATCATAGTCGTGCTTATTCAAAGATACGGAATCAAGCGATAACGACGCTTGAAGGTTTAAATGGAGGGAGCCCTAGATTATTCCATGTTTTTCATCAACTTGGTCATTGGGTGGGTAATCACACGATAAATGGAGGTTGGCCGGGCTGGCAATGGAATGTAGTTCAAGAGCTACAAAAATGGAACGGTGCACAGCAGACACGAGATGATGTTGATACTGTATTTCATACGGGTTTAACACAAATATGTAATTCACCTCATAATCTTTTTTATTGGCCCGACCAACGAAAAGTGGGTGGTGGCGTAGCTGGCCAAGTAACCGATAATGAACATGATAGTGCAAACCTTCCTGCTGGTGGGCCTTGGGCTGGCATGCAGGTCGGGGGCAAAGATGCCGCGAGTGGTCGATTACGATTAGCAAATGCTAGGAATAATATGCAAAACGATGGCTTGATATGATTTATATAAATGTATTAGACGCAATGTAATTAGCGTTATTCTAGCAACGTACTTCAAAACAATATTATCTTTAATTCTAAAAAAATTCTATTTAATCATAATACATCATGTGTTTTTAGATTGATTTTAATCGTGTACTAAATCCCATCCCTCATTGATCACATGAACATCGAATATTTTCAAGGTATTACCCATGAAAGCAGACCATGCGCGAAAATTTACCGCTCGCTATAACAAAATCATGTTGTACACACTTGCAACTGTTCTGCTTGTATCCGCTATTTTAATCGTGATTCAAACCAAGATAAAACAGCAGTATGACAACGAACAATTAATTGAGCAGTTTAAAACTGAATCGGTCGCCATTGATAATTTAATTGTGCGCGTAACCGTATTATTAAATGTATTACAAACAGACGCCGAAGCCTTTTTTTTAAATCCACGCTTACATTCCAGTATATATTTAAAGGGTCTATCAAATATAAAGAGTGATCAATACACGCTTGATGCTATCCCTAAACCTTATGCAAAAGTCGATGCAGGTAATTTAACCGGGGCAGGGAATCTTAACCAATTACCTAAAACGATATTAGATGAAATTGAAATGGCGTTTAGTTTAAACAGTGCTTTTAAATCAACACTACAAAGCATCCCTAATGCGGCTTGGGTGTATTACACCTCTAAACATCATTTTATTAATATCTACCCTTGGGTGCATTCTAATGATTTTCAATTTACTACTGCCTTATATCAAAAGGATTTTTACACACTAGGTGTGCCAGAGGTTAACCCAACTAAAACCATATTCTGGACGCCTATTTACAGTGATGAGGCCGGTAAAGGCATGATGGTCACAGCAGCCAAACCGGTTTATCGCCAAACCGAGTTTTTAGGCACGGTTGCGATTGATTTCACTTTAGGTGAACTGGCTGATTATGTGAAAACCTTTCGCCAAGATAAAGGCGAATTATTTATTATCAATGCCAGTGGCCAGTTACTTGCACACCCGAGTATCGAGCCGACGCATATAACTAACTTACAAACGGTATTGCCCAGTAAAGTGGCCCTGTCAGCGGGTCAATTGCCTTGCGCGGATTTAGAACTTCGACCACTAGGGGCTGAGCATCAATACATTTGTTACAGTATGCAAAATGCCCCTTGGCGTGCGCTATATCTTGAGAAAACCCCCAGTCTTTTTAGCCAGGTATTTTCCTCTATTGGTACGGTATTTATTATCTTGCTGTCGGCATTAGGGGTGATGCTTATATTCATGAAAAAAACCACGTTCCGTGAATTTATTTACCCAGCGGAACAATTGGTTGAGCATATATCCAATCAAGGCGCGAATGAGCACCATGCAACCAATGCATTGCCTCAAGCATGGCAGCCTTGGTTTACTAAAATCACCGAGACCTTTGATCAAAACAGAACCCTGATCAACGAAATCAAACAAAAGAACATCGAATTAACCGATCTTAACCTGTCACTTGAGCGTTACATGCCAAAATTTGTGTTAGTCATTAGTTTAAAAAACAGCAAAAGTGGATCAGAGATAGCCAGCTATTTTGCGGATGCGTTTGCCAAAAAGAGGGACGACAAAAAAACGGTTTATATGGAATACCCAGCTCACAATAATATACAGACACAACTTGGGTATGAAGATGATCAACCTAAATATCAGCATCACAACGGATTTGAAATATGGAACGACTTTGACTTTGGTCACGTACCTAATGGCGCTGAATCTTCTGTGTTAATGACCAAAATACTGAATCAATACGGCAATATTGTGATGCACGCAGATGTAAATGGGGATATTGATCACTGTATTCGCATCTACCTTGAGCCGTTGTTTCGTTACATTAAAGCCATTGTGGTTATTGTGCCAGCAGACGATGTGTCCGGTGATATAACGGCTGCTGCAGTGAAAAAAATACAGCAATACGTACGTCAAGATCAAGCTACTGTATACACCTTACTAAATAGCCGAAAAAATAATATGTTGTGTGATGTAAAATCCGATTTTGAAATTCCGTACCAGCCACTAAAAACACAATTTACGAAGCAGCCATTTTTAGTGCATAAAGAAGCTGAAAAAATGATACAGGATATTGTTGATCGCATAGAGCGCGTGCATCAAGTGTCTATTTATATTCCTACCACTATCAATACAGATCAAGCCATCGACTCTACCGCTTATGTCGAAAAAACCATGGCATTTTTGGGTGAAAAATTTGGTGGGGCCACGTCTTCTAATGCCCAGGGTGTTTGGAATAGTGACCACGCAGGAATGGTCAGCGAACAGGTTTACTTGGTTGTTTCATACACCACAGAAGATGGCCTAAACCAATGGGCAAACGACGTTATTGATTTTATAAAAGACTTAAAACAAGAGCTTAAACAAGATGCCATGGCCCTTGAGATTAACAAAAAAATGATCTTGGTGTAGCCTATGCTGAGTCTTATATATTGTTTTTTTCGCGTTGCTATATGTGTATGTTTGCTAATACGCCTACTATTGCCAATAGCAATGGCAGAAGAAACCCATATAGCCAGTGAAGGGCGTATTAAAATCCCCATCGGCGTTTATGTCACATCCCTATATAATATCGATATACCTAATAAGTCGTTCACGATCAAAGCGTGGATATGGTCCACTTATGATCCTAAAAAAATGCCAAATAATTTTCAATTTCATAATAAAATTGAATTCACCAATGCACGGGATTGGCACATTATTGAAAGTGAAAATTTTGCCATCGATAACGTCGACGGTACCCGCCATACCATGACCAAATTCACGGCCAATATTAATCAAGATTGGGATATCCAGCACTTTCCGTTTGATCAACAAACCATGATGCTTAAGATCGAAAGTATCGAACTCGACTCCTATGCAATACAGTATGTACCCGACATGAAAAACAGCTTAATCAGTGATGACCTTGTGTTATCCGGCTGGCATATTGCACCCATACAGATTCGCAGTTTTGATTATAAGTACCCAACCACATTTGGGTTACAAAGCGGTACGCGTGGTATATACCCAAGAATGACGGTCACTATTCCCATTACCCGCGATGGTACTCGAATTTTTTGGACGTACTTCTTAGGTTTTTTTGTGGCCTATGTGATTATTTCAATATTACCGTTTTTTAATCGCACCATGATTGATAGCCGAGTGGGGTTAATTATGTCGGCTTTATTTGCCTGTGTGGGTAATAAATACACCATCGATTTGTTATTGCCATCTAACGCTGTCTTTACACTATCCGATCGTATTCAAGTGGCGACATTCATTATTGTGGGCGTAGGGTTGCTCAGTAGCGTCATGATTATATTGCTGAGTAAAAGCGGTAAACAAGAGCTGGCCTATCGCATCGACTCTGTTATGAATGTAGGGATTATTTTTGGCTATCCGTTGATTATTTATGCAGGTGTCGCACAAGCAAGTTATTTAATGTAAAGCCCTGTAATTCAAACTCGCTTAAAGGTCGCATAATTGTACCTAACATAATTACGCCATCAAAAGATTTTTAAAAACCACCTGTTACTCTTTACCTATCTTACCTGATCATGTCACTTCGCCAATTTAACTTAGCGCATTAAAAATTTGCCTTGGGCTAATGGTTCTTTGTGCAGTGTGATGCATGCTGAAATTTTTAAAATTAAGGAAAATACCATGGCCAATCTAGAATTATTAAATACCATTAAAGGTTTATTTACCTCGGGGGCGACGCCAAGCCAAACTGATTTTGAGAAATTGATTGATGCCACTGCTAACGCAACCATTATCAATAGCGGCGTGGTAGACGTGGCACATTTACCCTCTAATATCGATTTAACCCAACAAGCTGAATCATCCAGTGTATCGGCCCATATTTTTATGGGGGATGGTGGGCAACTAAACAATCTAAACGCTAGTCATATTACCAGCGGTACCATAAATACACAGAGGCTACCGAATGATATTGACCTTACCTTAGCCAATGAGCCGACGAGTATCAGTGCAGATGTTTTACACTGTGATGCCATACAAACGGGCAGTGCCAATGCACAAACTATTACCACAGAGGTGATTCATACCGAATTAAATACGGGGGAATCCGTAGAGATGCTGGCATTTAATCCCGAATCCGGCCAGATATCCGTTGCGGTTAAACAAGATGGTGAATTCATCCAAGACGAAATTGCTAATAAACGGTGGGTCAATACTAAAATATCGAGTCAAGTTGCGGATCACAATAACCAAGTTAATGACAATATAGCCGGTGTGTCTAATACGGTTGATGCACTATCTAATCAGTTAATAGTTGAGCAAACCCGCGCGATTAACGCAGAAGAAGATCTTTCACGAGCCTTACTTGATGAATTAACGGCCAGAGAAACAGCCGACACTCAAATTGAAGGCAAACTTAATATTCAAACGCAACGCATCGACGATATATTAGGCAGTGCTGGCGCCGATGCGGATTCGTTTTCAGAAATTGTGACGTTAATTAACTCCATAGATACATCATCAGACGACTCATTGTCTGCTTTGAGTACACGCGTGAATGTGAATCAACAATCCATTATTAACGTTGAAAACAATGCCGAAAATTTGAGTCATGCAATCAATCAGGTGGACTTAAATTTAACCACAGAAGTTCAACGCGCAGAAACAGCGGAAGCGAGCCTACTAACTAGCATTAATATCCAAAATCAAAATTTAGCAGCAATAGAGCATGATCTTCAAAATAGCATTAATGCTGAGGCGATTCGAGCACAAACAGAAGAGAGTAATTTAAATAATTTAATTATCACCCAGTCAGAAAGCATCAATGGACAACAAGGGAGTCTTAATACAATAAATAACCTGATTAGAGCCAATAATAATAATGTTGAGCTTGGCAAAGCAGATGCATCGGGGCCAATCATTATTAAAGGTGACTGCACGGCACAAAACAACCTGTGGGTGAATCAATCAATTGTTCCGTCACCTGGTAATACCCCCGCTAATGGGATCAATTTTCACAATGATATTGGCGGTGGTACGCACGATGCAGCTTGGATTCGGCATTATGCAAGCGAAGGTGAAAATACATTACTAGAATTTGGCATTAGTAATGATGCGGATGACCATATTATTTTTAATGCATCAGGTAACGTGGGTATTAATACTCATAGTCCAGCAGCAAAATTTCATGTGAATGGTGATGCCTTAGCCAATGCTTGGAATATATCTTCAGATGTACGATTAAAAGAAAACATTCAAACGTTACAAGATCCTATTTCGATTATTAATGCTATTCATGGTGTGAGTTTTGATTGGCAAAACAATAAACGTAATCGTGAAGAAGGGTCACAAATCGGTGTGATTGCCCAAGAGATCGAAGCCGTATTACCACAGCTTGTGAGTGAAGATACCAATGGATATAAATCCGTTGATTACAGCAAGCTAGTGGCCCCGCTTATCGAGGCCGTGAAGCATCTTAATGCAAAAGTTGAAGACCAAGGATTGCAAATTAAGTCACTATTAAGAAAGTCTTAAAAATATGAATATATAAATCGATTATTACGCAATTATAAGTGTTCATTATTTTCTACTATTAGAAATTCCGCAATCAAAACTATTCATTACGCAAATAGAAGCCAGATTCTTCATCATGGGTACACTTACGGTATGGCTGTGAAGTATCAATAAAGTAAATGTAATGCAGTTATTGAAAAATCGTTAATGCCACAATCGAAGTATCCATTGTGATTACAGGGCGGAGCTGTGTTTTACCGATGCAGTACGAACGAAATCCAAATGATTTATATGATTTTAACTTTATATTTTTAGTTTATATTTAAATAGGATGCCATCGTGTCAAAAAAAGATGAAATAAAGAAAAAATTTGAAAGTGGCAGTACTCCGTCACAAGTTGATTTTGAAGGGTTAATTGATTTTAGTGCAAATGCCGCCTATTTAGATTCAGGTGAGTTAAGCAGTGAACGACTCCCTCAAAATATGAATATCAACAGCATAATTGCAGATGGTTCTGGTTTAATCAATTTAACGGCATCTAATTTACTCGGTAATTTACCTGATTCTGTTATATCAAATATTGATGCCAGTAAAATAAATTTAGGCAAGCTTTCTAATGAACGGCTACCGGACGAAATATCTGTGGTGGCAGTAAGCGGCGATGGTTCAGGTTTAACCCATTTAATGGCAAGTGCCACATTGAAGGTGAAATTAGCAATAGCCGTTTGCCTTCAAATATCATCGTCAATAGTGTTAGCGCGAATGGTGCTGATATAACGGATTTGAATCCAGATAATATTTCAGGTGTGTTACCAGATCACCTTGTTCCTAGTCTTAGTGCTGAAAAAATAAACAGCGGAAAGTTAAATAATGATCACTTGCCGTTAGATATTACCGCTAATAGCTTTTTTGGTAATGGCTCGGGTTTAACAGGTATTATCGCCGACAATATTAGCAGTGGCACGCTATCCAATGATTACTTATCACATGCGTCAGAGACCCAGGCTGGCATTACCCGCTTTGCCAATATTAACGAGGCTATTCAGTCAGAGATAGGTGATAAAGCCATATCACCCAAGCAATTGGCTCATGTAATGAGTCAAAAAGAGCAGGAAATCAATGACAAGTTAGCCTTGATAAAAGCAGGTTTAAAATTTCGTGATAATGTTTGTGTTGTCGCAATTGAGCCGGTTGATCGTGGTAATGTGCAAGAGATAGATGGTTATCAAATACAAGATGGTGATCGCGTTTTACTGACCAATCAAGAAAACGCGAACGAAAATACAGTATGGATCGCAAATGCAACTCTACCTTGGGAAATAGCAGAAGACTTAGATAACGACATTGACGGAGAAATGGCCATTGGTATTTCTGTTGAGGTTATTAGTGGCGATGAATACGCCAATACTTATTGGAGTGTTAGTGCGATAAATGATGGAATTATCTGGAAAAAACGAAATGACCTAAATGATTTTGATGCAGGTAACGGCATTATTATCAATGGATTAAATATTTCGGCAGATGAAAATTGGATCCGTAGTTTAAACGAACTCACCGCAGGCAATGGTATTAGGCTTGATGAAGGTGTTGTTTCAGCCGACGAAGATTGGATTAAACAATTAAACCCAGTTAATGCCGGTGCTGGTATAACCGTTGATAACAATATTGTCTCAGCCGATGAAGCGTGGATAAAAGAGCGGACTGAACTGAGCACCGGCAACGGTATTACCATAAATAATGACATCATCTCAGCAGATGAAGGCTGGATTAAGCAAGTTACTCAGATTAGTGCTGGTGATGGCATTACCATCGAAGATAACATTATTTCATCAAATCAAGAGTGGGTAGTTAACCTATTGGAGTCTCATCTGGGTGAGGGCTTAGTTATGACGGACAATAAGATTCGTCTAGACGAAAGCTGGTTAAATAACAAAATTAACCAACAGATTTCGTTAAATAATAATGTAATCCCAGAATCTATCCCAGAAGCAATCCCATTAATGATGGAGCCAGTTGCGATGCAAATGGCGCCGCTTGATGTTCCCCCAATTGCTATTGCTCCTGTTGCCTTTACCCCAGTAGCCGCTCCCATAAAGTATCAAACATTATCCACTAAACCGACTTTAATACACATGGAAAATTTTGCGGGTCATGGTGTATACAGTATTGATCACTTAAAAGCGGCTGACATGAGCGCGCTTGCCTACTTTGAAAATGGCTCTAACAATATTAAATTATTTAATTTGTCATCAAAATCGAAAGTGGGTGAAATAAATTTAAGTGCACGCCCTGGGCATGTCGAATATTCAACTGTCTATGATGCGCTTTTTTACAGTATGAATGGCAGTCTATATAAGCTTTCTGATACGAACGAATCATCAATCTTCCTTGAAAACGTCAATGACTTTTTCTTTACTGCTGCAGGTAACCGTTGTGTTACTCGATACAGTAATAAGCTAAATATATTTGATATGATAAGTAAAAAAATTATTCAAAGTTTTGAAATTACAGTATCAGGCCGAATAGGTAATAGGACGCTCGGCAGCTCATACAATGGCGAATACCTAGCGGTTGCTACCGGTTACAAAAAACAAGATGTGCAAGTATTTGATGTGAAAAAAGGCACGTCTAAAACCATAAAAATAGACGGTGCCAGCGCAACATACAGTCCAACCCCATCAGAGGATGGCAGTGAAGTATACGTTGGTGGTGGTTTTAGTGATGGCCACCTCTATGTGTACAATGTTGCTAGTGGTCGTTTAAATCGTAAATTCAAACCATTTTCTGCTTATGTCTATCAGGTAAAACCAACTGCTGATCCTAATTATGTCGTGGCAGGTGGATACAACGGCGTGCTTAAAATTATAAATATTAAAGACGGCACACAGTGGTGGTCCTCTACAAATATTGCGCTTATTAATGAAGTAACCGTGTCATCAGATTTAAAACGAATTTACGTTGCCAGTGGTGCTGGTGATGCCCGATTCTCTGTTTTTGATATTAAATAAACGATACCGTCCTATGTAATCTTCATAGACTCCAAAATAATCATAAGTACTTTATCAAAGGAAAAGACGATGATGAATACCCAAGAAGTTGAGACACTATTTAGCCAGAACATGATGGAAATTAATAAAATGAACATTGCATCTGGCTCTATGATCAAGGCACTTGTGCAGGCATTAGAATCAAATGGACTCGTATACATTGAACTTAGTGATGCCGTACCAGATGGCCACAAAGTGCATTATCAACACAAAGAAGGGGATAAAACCCAGTTGGTTCAAATTGCATCTGCTCTTGGCTTGAAAATTACGGATACAACATTGGAGGCCCATTATGATTAAAAAGGCCCTGTTATTTGGTGGGGCTTTAGTGGTAATGACTATTATGGCCTTGGTTTTTATTACTGCCCGTAGTTTAGATAAAGAAGAATTAGCAAGAGTCCAATCAGAGATGGAAAGCCTTTCTAGTGATAAAGCCCAACTAGAAAATAAAGTGTCTGAACTTGATAACTTGAAGGACAAACTATATCAAACAATTAATAAAAAAAATCAAGAAATAATACAGCATCAATTAACGATTAATAATCTTGAAGATGAGCGTAAAAACCAACAAGTAGAAGTACGCCACTTAAATACAGAAGTAGCACTAGAAAATAGTTTCTCTAAGGCTTTTCCACAAGTTATTAAAGCAAAAAACTTTGGTATTACAAATATTGCGATTAACGAAGATAAGACACTCACCTTACCCTATTACGTGATCCCCGCTTGGTTTACAGAAACATTCATTATAGAACATAACAATATGATCAAGTTTAAAGAAGAGATCGAAGAGTACAAAAAGAATGAAGCATTATATGGCAATGTAATTGAGCTTAAAGACAGTGTTTTAAAGCTAGAAAGTGAAAAGAGTCAAGCTTATGAAAAGGGTTACGATGAAGCCTTTTTAAAATATCAAGCGTTGAATCAAGAGTATATTGCTTTATTGAAAAAGCCCCCAGTCGTCGAAATTAAGGCGCCTTCTTTATGGCCAATATTAGGGGCTGCCTTTTTAGGCCTTACCTTAGGCGCAGGAATTTAGTCCCATATAATTGAGTTTATTCACTATGAACATAGAAAGTACAACCAAGTTACCTATTTCAGCCGATATGATGCAGGCAATTAATGATAGCCAAAAGTTAATTGTTCACTTAGCAAAAAGTGGCAGTGTCGAACTAGACCCAGAATTGACAGGGGTATTGGTGTCGGCAAAGCAAAACCTGCTTAAAAAGGAATGGACAGTTCAAGAAGAAAATGAATTTTTATTGACGTATGACAAACTAGCCACTCAGGCACACCCTGTTAATATTGATAGTTTAAATGCCATATTTCCATTAGATACCGGTGGTAAAAAAACAGTAAGAAGTGATGCAGATAAAGCAGTTAGCTGGTACAGACGCTATACCATGATAACCCTTATTGTATTGCTCATTTGCCAAGTTTATTGGTTGGTAGGACATGATTTACGCACAAATCTTCAAGATTTATTTGAGCAGCGTGAATATACGCAAAGCTTAATCGATCAGGGAAAATTACCAGAACCAGGTGAGCCTCAATTACCTATCCAATTACAAGTTCAGAATCAAAAGTTAGATGCAAATTATAAGCTTTTGATGATTTGGAATCATGTTTGGTTGCTAGGGGCAACGTTTAACGACGAGATGCCAAAATACTTTCAGGCAAAATATGAACAAAGAAAAAAGTTACTTGAAGAAGATGAAATAAATAATATAAAAGAATTAAATAAATTGGCCTTAGATCGAGACCTGCATCAGGTTCGCATGGTTTTATTTGGCTATATTTTGGCGGCAGACTTCATTTTAGAAGCTTTTCAAAATTATTTCCTACCCTTATTGTATGGCCTTTTTGGTGCTTTTATTTACGTTTTACGTAATTTGATGCATGAAATTAAATCGCGTACTTACAGTCATGATAGTGAAGTTAAATTTAGACTTAGATTAACGTTAGGTGCGCTAGGCGGCATGATTATAGGGTGGTTTTTTCAGCCAGATGATGCGTCTAATTTAGCCAGTTTATCGCCCATGGCCTTGGCCTTTTTGATGGGATATAACATTGAGCTTCTATTTTCAATTATGGATCGAGTAATCGATAAAGTTCGTCAATCTATTGAATCGCCCCCGAAAGAAACCCCAGTAAAGCAACAACCTTCATCTAACCAACAAGAAAGTACAGTGTGAGTAATAAATTAATAATCTAATTTTGATTGCTTAAGTAAAAACCTTAATGGCGGGTGTATATGGAACAAGTATGTGTGGATGGTGCCATGGTTGAAATTACAGCGCCAGACGGTCAAATATTAGTGACCACAGTTGCAAATATCCCTGGTGGCACAGAGCAAAAATTGATGGTGGCAGGTAAGCCGGTATTGGTTAAAAAAGATATTGAAAACTGGATGGCAACATTTGTAACCAATTATGAATTTTCATCTTTTAAAGGAGGTATGATTCAGTGTGATCAATTAACAAAAATTGAGCCTTTAAGTGAGAAATTGTTACCTCCAGCGGGTGCTGTGGTATTAGCCAATACAGAAATTGAAATTCTAGCAAAAGCAAATGTGCCTGGTGTCGATTCACAAAACCTATCTGATTCGGCTTCGCAGGCTAAAGTGACACTGCAGGTTAAGTTTACAAGTACAGGACCAAGAAAAAATATCAGCAGTTTAACGTCTTTTTATGCAAGTTTAATCTCTCTTTTCTCATCTTGTAAATATTAAAATCACAAGGATTATTATGAAAGAAATTTCAAATAATAGCCGTGTTTATAGTGCTCAATTTAAGCTGCTGCGAGAGCTGGGTATTGACTCACTCAATCGATTTAGAATATTGGTATTAGACCCAAGATCCAGTAGGTTAATAGCAAGTAAAACAGGGGTCGATTCTAATAAATTATTGAGATGGCTAAACCATAAAGATATGTATCGAGTAAAAGGTATAAATCGTGATTATTTATTACTACTAGAAAAAGCCGATATTTTTAGCACCTCAAAGCTAGCAACATGTAATGCTGATGAACTCAATAATACATTAATTTTAATTAATTCTGATGGGGGCGGCGGAGGAAAATTACCTGGTTTATTAAAGGTAATAAGTTGGATAGAGCAAGCCAAATCATTACCTGCCATAATATTTTAGTCTTCTTTTTTAGAAAACACATACGTATTCAAAGTAATATCTTACGCATAAAAAACAATCTACTTAACCTCTCATCTATATTATTTATCATGGCTTAATCTTGTTTAAATATATTTATCGTTAGTTTAAGTCAGTCAAATTTAATAATAATGAGGGCTGGCTCTATGGCAGATTTTAATAAAGCGTTTAATCAAATATTCAAAAATGATAATTTTAAAAGATATAGTGGTATTTCTAATATTTACTCTATTAAAAATGATTATTTTCATCACACCCAGTTATGTTGGAAAAATATGCGAAAACTGGGTTTTAGTTATGATGAAATTTTAAAATATATCAAGTGTGTTCTGTGCAGAGAAGTATGGGATGAAATTGACGGTGATGGTGTCAATGACCAAGAGTTGGCCGAGGCTATGTTTACATTTGCTTTGCATAATGGAAGTGATCACTGTCTTTATCTTTTGAATTCAACCTTAAATCTTGATGATGATCAATGCTTATTAGAACTGACAATTGATGAAACTAATAAAGTCAATACGGATGACTTATTACTAAGATTTAGTGTGGCAAAAATTATTTATTATAATTTATCAAATAAATATATTTCTTACCAAGAGAAAGAATACACAGACAAAACCCCTTAAAAGGACGTATTAATTATGGCAACAACAAGTAGATCTCCAGCTAAAAAAAGTGGTTATAGAAAGCAAACACAAGCTGAATTTGAAGGCAAAGCAATGTCTGCAATGCCAAGGTGGGCATTAGCATTTTGCGCTATATTGATGGCATTAAGTTTATCCGTGCGCCAAATGGGGTTGGATATATCATCTCCTCTTAATCGAGTTATGACGGCGCATGCCGTCAGTATTGAAAAAGCAGCAAGCAATCCTAACTTTGGTCGAGATAAAATAATGAAATATGAAGGTCTAGAAAAACTTTTGGATAAATACGAAAAGCGAATTTTAAAGCTAGAGAAATGGGCTCATAAGCCTAATGGTGGTGATATACCCGATTAAATTTTGGTGATTGTTTTGATGTTTTTCTAAACCCTCTATTTTATGCCTATTTTTTGTTGCTTTCTTTAATCATAGAGCTTGGTGGATGTGTAATAGATTGTAATATATCTATGAATCTAGACTCATTACTCTATGAGGAGATTTGATTTTTTAGGTTGAATCTATAAATATTTTTTCACAAGTTACGTAAATAAAAATAAATATTACGCTTGTAAAAGAAATATAAAAATAAATTAATTAATCTAGATTAATGAAATCTATTGAATGAATTATACGTCGTTATTCATTTGGTAATGTGATTCGTGGCACAAAAAATACAATACTGTATGGCATTTTTCTTAGTTTTTATTCGATTAATAAAAATATTGATATTGATGTCTTTGCAAGGGAATGAGAAATGAGACGATTTCAAATTAAAGAAAATCAAGAAAATAAACATCATGTTAATAATGTAGATGATTCTCATATGGTCGGTGATTTTATCGATATTTGTTTCTCATCGCCTTCAAATTCATTTTTTGAAAGATTTAATAGAGAAGGTTCATTGATAAATGATATTGATAATGTACCTATAAAAAAAACAAAATATCATTGTATTGAGTCTCATAAAAATCGTCAAATTAGAAATAAAGAGAAAAAAATTGTAGATGAAACCTGTAAATATCTTAAAAAGAGACTTAACAAAAAACATATGCTAGATGACGTTGCATATGCAATGGGAACGAATAGAAGCAAGTTAGCCTATTCTTTCAAAAGCATAAAAGGTAAAGGTGTTTTTGAATGGCTGCGTGAGCGTAGAATGATTAAAGCAAAGGCACTGTTATTGGCCACAGATTTGTCTATTCAACAAGTTTCTTTCGAGGTTGGTTTTGATAATTGTGCTAATTTCTCAACGGCTTATAAAAAGCACTATGATATTTCACCAAGGCAACAAAGAAAAATAAATACTTTATTTTGATTATATATTGATTTAGTTATTACGTATTGGAGAAATACATGAGTGAAAATTGGTATGTTGTCTACACCAAAAGGTTTTATGAGTTGAAGCTTGAACAGCACTTTATGGGCTTTAGCTCTCAACAATCACTTGGCTATCAGAGTTATTTGCCAATGACAAATGAAGTGAAAACGTGGAGCGATCGTAAAAAAATAAAAAAAGTCCCATTATTTAATAACTATCTTTTTGTTAAACACGATGAGTCCGGGTTCGACAACATTAAGAAAATGCCCGGTTTTGTAGAATATGTTCGATTTGGTAAATACCCAAATATCGTGCCAGAGGAACAAATTTATATGGTTAAGGCAATTTTGGAAGGGGATAGCTTTGCCACAAGTAAGGCTAAATCTTTAGTGAAGGGTGAGAAAGTAAGGATTATTGGAGGCCCTATGGAAGGCCTAGAAGGTGAGCTGGTCAAAGATCAGCTTAACTTAAAGGTAGCCATAGAAATTAATTACTTGGAGCGAACACTGCAAGTAAATGTGCCTATTAATAATATTTTGAAATTATAAAGGAAAATGATATGCCAATTTTAGATGTAGAATCGCAAGAAAAGTTAAAAAAACAACTTACAAGACATGAAGGTTTAGAGCTTCGTTTATATAAGTGTACCGAAGGTAAACAAACTATTGGAATCGGCCGAAATTTAGATGACTTAGGCATCAGTGAAGATGAGGCGATGTATATGTTAGATAACGATCTAGCCAGAATCGAAGTTGAGCTTGAAAAAAACATCCCAGTTTTAAGCGGACTATCAGATAATAGAAAAATCGTGTTAATGAACATGGCTTTTAACTTAGGCATCAGCAGATTGTTGCAATTTAAAAATATGTTAGCAGCACTTGCTCAGCATGACTATAAGACAGCATCAGCAGAAATGTTAAACTCAAGGTGGTCGAAGCAGGTGGGTAGTCGAGCGAATGAACTATCGGAAATGATGCTTGTTGGATAAACAAGCACTTTAAGCTAATTATTGATTTTTAATCAAGGGCTGCTCTTTAAATAGGACAGCCCTTTTTTTGTTAGTAGTTTTATCCGATATTATTAACATAATCCCTTTTAGATTATATGGGAGTACAAAATTTAGGCAGGAATTCATGTTTATTATTAGAGGCCTTTAGTACGCCCCTCTGGTTACGTTCTCGTTATTTAGTCATACGACTATTTATATATGTCTGTCGATAGTATTTAGCTATCAGGTTTATTTAAATTATCAATTTCTACTATCTACCATCATCCCCCAGAATACATCTCATGGATTCGCAGCAAGAATCTAATTGAGTAACCAACCATCAATAGGATGACAACATGATTAACACTGAAATTAAGCCATTTAATGCAACTGCTTTTAAACAAGGCGAATTTGTAGACGTTTCTGAAAAAGATGCATTAGGTAAGTGGTCTGTATTCTTCTTCTACCCAGCTGACTTTACCTTCGTATGTCCTACTGAGCTAGGTGATGTGGCAGATAAGTACGAAGAACTACAAAAGCTAGGTGTTGAAGTATTCTCTGTATCAACGGATACACACTTTACGCACAAAGCATGGCACGACAGCTCTGAAACCATCGGTAAAATTAACTACTTCATGGTAGGCGACCAAACCGGCAACATCACGAACAATTTCGGTGTGATGCGTGAAGGCCAAGGCCTTGCTGATCGTGCAACATTCTTGGTTGATCCTGATGGCGTGATTCAAGCGATGGAAATCACTGCTGAAGGTATTGGTCGTGATGCAGAAGACCTAATGCGTAAAGTGAAAGCAGCACAATACGTACGTAACCACCCAGGTGAAGTATGCCCTGCTAAATGGAAAGAAGGTGAAGCAACTCTAGCACCATCTCTTGACCTAGTTGGTAAAATCTAAATTCGTAATAATCTGATTTACGAAAACAGTGAAAGCCTGTTAAGGGCCGGTGTATACCCTATACCGAGTGCTTAGAGGCTCATGGCCAAGCCTGATCGGCTTGGTCAGCGCTTAGGAGAATACTCATTCTCCTACATAACCCCCCAACGTAATAACCAATTGGGTTGGGGGCGTTTTAAGAAAGCTTGATACACAGTTAACACATTTGCTAATGACGATTAGCGTTAAAATTAGCAAAAAAATTTGACCTCCAATTTAGGAGAGAAATTTTACTGGGAGCAGGTGTCTCGCCTCCCAAATGACCATTAGATAATAGATAGAAGGTATCACTATGTTAGATCAAAATATGAAAACCCAGTTAAAAGCGTACTTAGACAATTTAAAAAGTGATGTGCATTTAGTACTTAGCCTAGATGACAGTGATACCGCCCAAAAATTACACGGTTTAGCGACGGATATTGCTGCGCTAAATGACAAAGTAAAAGTGTTTGAAGATCAAACTGCTTCGACGCGTAAACCGATTATGCAGGTGGTCAACCCTGAAAAACAAACGGCGTTAGGTTTTGCTGGTTTGCCAATGGGTCATGAATTCACTTCATTGGTGCTAGCACTGTTACACAGCGGTGGCCACCCAATGAAGCTTGAAAAAGAAGTCATTGATCAGATCGCAAATCTTGATCAAGCGTTGAATTTTGAAGTGTTTATTTCTTTAAGCTGTCAAAATTGTCCGGATGTGGTGCAAGCCTTAAATATGATGGCAGCCATTAATCCCAAGATTAAAACTACCATGATTGACGGTGCGGCTTTTCAAGACGAGGTCACTGAGCGCAATATTATGGCGGTGCCAAGTGTGTACTTGAATGGCGAGCACTTTGCATCAGGCCGTATTAGTTTGAGTGAAATTCTGAAAAAAGTAGACAGTGGTGCCGAGGCTAAACAAGCAGCAGCACTGAATGAAAAAGAACCTTACGAAGTATTAGTTGTAGGTGGCGGCCCAGCGGGTGCATCGGCAGCGATTTACGCAGCGCGTAAAGGTATTCGTACCGGTGTGGTGGCCGATCGTTTTGGTGGCCAAGTGATGGACACCATGGGCATTGAGAACTTTATTTCAGTGAAAGAAACTCAGGGCCCTAAACTTGCTATGGCGCTAGAAGAACACGTTAAGCAATATAACGTTGACATCATGAGTGAACAAAAAGCGGCCAATGTTGTGCGCGCTGAAAAAACAGAGGATGGCTACATTCATGTTGAACTAGACAGTGGTGCCACGTTGAAAAGCCGTAGTGTGATTCTTTCAACAGGTGCACGCTGGAGAGAGATGAACGTGCCGGGTGAACAAGAATACCGCAACAAAGGCGTGGCCTACTGCCCACACTGTGACGGTCCATTATTCAAAGGTAAAAAAGTGGCGGTTATTGGTGGCGGTAATTCCGGTATCGAAGCGGCGATTGATTTAGCGGGTCTGGTTGAACATGTAACGGTACTCGAGTTTGCCGATACGCTTCGCGCTGATAGGGTCTTAGTAGACAAAGCTAACTCAATGAGCAACGTTACGATTATTAAACAAGCACAAAGCACAGAGGTAATAGGCGATGGTACACGTGTTACTGCTCTTAATTATACTGACCGCGCAACAGGCGACGAGAAGCAAATAGAGCTTGCGGGTATATTTGTTCAAATTGGTTTAGTTCCCAATAGCGAATTCCTTAAAGACAGCGGTGTGGCGTTATCGGCTCGTGGTGAAATTGAAGTAAGTGCAAGAGGTGAGACATCAGTAGCCGGTATTTTTGCGGCAGGTGATGTAACCACTGTCCCTTATAAGCAGATTATCATTGCGATGGGTGAGGGTTCGAAAGCGAGTTTAGGTGCCTTTGATCACTTGATTCGTACACCAGCACCACAAGCGAAAGCGGCAGAAGTCGCATAAGTATGTAAAGCGTCCCAACAAGTGCGAACCCAATTCGTACTTGTCTTTTAACCCAGTCCCTTTGGAGGTGCTGGGTTTTTTTATGTACACCGCCGAGTCGTCAGTTATTTGAATTTAATTGTATTGAATTAAGTTAAATTAAGGACAATGGTGTTTACGTTACAGGAAAGTTTGCCATGATTAAATATTTAGCACTGTGATTTTTTACGCATAGGTATGTGCAGAATATAAATATTATTCTTTGCAAGGTAAGTAATTATTGAGTTATGGAAAGTAAGCGCTTTAAGGAGGGAAAACACAGCTGACGATAGTCGTCAGCTGTATTGGTAAGCGTTATGTTAATCTAAGCTGACCAGTTTACTTTTATATTCTTCGTGTGTTTTTAACACGGATGCCGCCGCGCCGCCGGTGAATTTACTCACCGCTATAATGGCGATAGTAGCAAAAACAAAGCCGGGCACAATCTCATATAAGTCAAAGATGCCGCCGGTTAATTGCTTCCAGATCACAACTGTTACACCACCAATCACCACACCCGCTAACGCGCCGTTTCGGTTCATGTCTTTCCAGAATAAGCTCAACAAAATGGCTGGACCAAATGCAGCACCAAACCCTGCCCAAGCATAAGAAACCAAACCAAGCACCGTGCTATCAGGATTCATGGCCAACGCCAATGCGACGATAGACAGTATGACAACGGCAAAACGGCCTACTTTGACAATTTCTTCTTGGCTGGCTTGTGGGCGGAAAACCTGCTTATAAAAATCTTCGGCTAAAGCAGAAGACGATACCAGCAGTTGTGAATCTGCGGTACTCATAATAGCAGCCAAAATAGCCGCTAATAAAATACCCGCAATAACAGGGTGGAACACCGCATTAACCAAAAGCATAAAAATGGTTTCGCCATCTTTTATGTCGCCACCTAAGTGAGCGTCTACATAAGCAATCCCCACGAAACCAATCAATAATGCACCGGCCATTGAAAGGGCTGTCCAGCTGACGGCAATACGACGTGCAGTCGTGATATCACGATTACTACGGGTGGCTTTAAAACGCGCTAAAATATGTGGCTGACCAAAATAACCGAGCCCCCATGCAACCAATGAAATAATTGCAATGGCTGAAAGCGGTTCACCTTTTACGTCGCTCCAAATATTCAGAAGTTCAGGGTTTTTTGCACTTAGCGTTTGTCCTAGCTCGCTAAAAGAGCCTTCCATTGCTACGATCGGTACGATCATGAGCGCGGCCACCATTAACAAACCTTGAATTAAATCGGTCCAAGACACCGCTAAAAAACCACCAAATAGTGTATAAGACACCACACAAACCGTGCCGATAATAACCGCTGTTGTGTAATCTAAACCAAATACGGTTTCGAATAGTTTACCACCCGCCACTAAACCAGAACTGGTATAGAACAAGAAGAATAATAAAATAAACACGGCCGATATGGATTGTAATAACTTGGATTTGTCTTCAAAGCGCTGCGCCAAGTAAGCGGGTATTGTCAGTGAATTATTGGCCACAATCGAATAGGTGCGCAGACGTTTTGCACAAATCAACCAATTGAGCCACGTGCCCACTAATAAGCCGCCAGCGAGCCAGATAGATTCCATACCGGATGCGTATGCATAGCCGGGTAGACCCAGCAGTAGCCAACCACTCATATCTGAAGCGCCTGCTGATAATGCAGCAGGCCAAAGGACCCAAGGAGCGTCCACCTAAAAAGTAATCTTCAGAGCTGGTGGTGCGTTTATAGGCCCACAAACCCACAGAAAGCATAACCACAAGGTAGGCTATAAATGTGAAGCTGATAGCAAAGCTATTTTCAATCATTCCTTGTTCCTTTTATTGTTTTTAAAATATTTTATTTTACGGGTTTTTGTTGTTGTTTGGTTTTATTCAGCACTGCCCAATTCGAGCAGTGTTGCATTGCCGCCAATGGCGGTTACGTTAATGGTTCGTGTGCGCTCTGTCATAAAACGCAAGCATAGGCTTGGGTTGCTCAAATGACTTAAGTTGAGTAAATCGGTTTCATAAATCAATTGAGCTAAACGGCCTTCTCTTGCCGCCAGTAGTTGATTGTAATGAATACAGGTTGTCTCACTTCCAGCAAGGGCAACACCGGCTAACAAAGGCTGTATGGCTAATGCTTCGCTTGAATCGGGTGGCAGTTGCATGGCGACTCGATCAGGGCAACCGGGCTTTTAATAATTCGCTCAGTAGTTCTGTGAGTTTGCAATCCGCACCAGCATCAACAGAGCAAATGATAGGGTTGCCTGCCACTAATGCGGCGCTTATTAATCCTACCATTGCGAGCGTATTTGCGCTGTCATCACCGAAAACTAAAAAGCTGCCGCGACTAACGCAATACAATTCATTTGATTCGCCAGTGGGGCCTGGTAATTCATGTGCGTGAGCAAGAAAGTGTAAAGCTTGCTGGCATTGGAACTCAATCATTTGTGCGGCTTGTGTGTAATCAAGATCCCGCTGAACCAAACGCTCACCCCAAAGTTTAAGTATGTGCGCACGTTCTTCAATAGAGTGCTGTTGCCATGACTCTTGAATAGCAAGGCTGTGTTTTAACTCTTCAATTTCAACGTCAACGTTCATTATTTAGCCTCCTGATCATTCTTAATCGACACGGTGGGTGTGGCAAAGCGGTATAGGTAATGGGGCCCACCTGCTTTAGGTCCTGTGCCAGAAAGCCCTTGACCGCCGAATGGCTGAACACCCACAACGGCGCCCACTTGATCGCGGTTTATATAGCAATTGCCCACGCGTGCACGGGCTTCGATATGTTTATAGGTTCGCTCGTTGCGACTATGCACCCCAAGCGTTAGACCAAAACCACTGTCATTAATTTGATCAATCACCACGTCAAGTTCACTGGCTTTGTATTGAATTACATGAAGTATCGGGCCGAAATGCTCTTGTTTAAGTTGCTCCATACTTTGTATTTGGTAAGCGCAAGGTGCGATGAATGTTCCTTTACTGCACGCATTTGGCAACTCTGCTTGTGCTATTAATTGGGCATTTTTATCTAGCCACTGCACATGTTCAAGCAGACGTGAGTGCGCAGTTTGATCAATCACTGGGCCGACATCTGTGCTTAAATATTCAGGGTTGCCTACATGCATTTGTGCCATAGCGCCCTGTATTAATTGCAGTATGCGCTCGGCAATATCTTGCTGTACATAAAGTACTCGCAGTGCCGAGCAACGTTGGCCAGCGGATGCAAACGCAGAGCGCATAACATCTCTTACAACTTGTTCAGGTAAGGCCGTGCTGTCGACGATCATGGCATTTTGGCCACCGGTTTCGGCAATAAACGGTACAGGCAATGTATGGCGTTTTGCCAGCTGGCGGTTAATGGTTTGTGCGGTGGGGGTCGAGCCAGTAAAAGCAACGCCTGCTACGCGGGAGTCTGTACTTAATGTGGTACCAAGCTGCGCGCCACTACCAATTAATAGCTGGATAGCATTGCTGGGTAAACCCGTTTCGAGCAGCAGTTCAATGCAGCGAAATGCAATGACCGAGGTTTGTTCTGCGGGTTTCGCAACGACAGTATTACCAGCCATTAACGCGGCGGATACTTGACCGATAAAAATGGCCAACGGAAAGTTCCAAGGGCTGATGCATACAAACACGCCGCGCCCATGATAATGAGTTTGCTGAGAGCCGCCGCTAAAGTGAGGTTGTACACTAGGCTGTGCAAAGCTGTGTTCGGCTTGCGTTGGGTAGTAGCGTAAAAAATCCACCGCCTCACGGACTTCATCAATGCTGTCATGCACCGTTTTACCGGCCTCACGGTGACATAATGCGACAAGTTCTGGCAAATGCTGTTCAAGTTTGTCAGCCAGCTTCAGCAAGTATTGGCCACGTTGACTAACAAGTGTGTCACGCCAGCTTGGGAACGCCTTTGCGGCTAGCTCTATGGCGTGCTCAGCTTGTTCGGCGTTAGCCCACTCTTGTTGCGCAACCTTAAGGTTTTTATCGTAAGGCGCAGTCACATCGTGTAATTCACCCGGTTGGCCTTTGCCGCCGATAATCGGGCGAGCATGCCATTGATAGTTGCCTAAAAACGCATCCACTTGCTGCTTAAACGGTTGCCACTCACTTTCAATATCGCAGGCGATGCCTTTCGAGTTTTTACGAGTTTGGCCAAAGATATCTGGCGGATTCATGATGTGTGGATTATGCAAAGACGAGCGTGAGAGTAATACGTTAACGGGGTGTTCTGTTAAGTCTTTTACAGGGCAGCGCGCATCGACTAATCGATGCACAAACGAGCTATTGGCGCCGTTTTCTAACAGTCGTCGAACCAAATAAGGGAGTAAATCTTTGTGACTGCCCACTGGTGCGTATATGCGTACGTCGGTATTGAGTAAGGCTTTCGCGTGCTGATAAAGGGTATCGCCCATGCCGTGTAAGCGTTGGAATTCAAAATCTTGGTGAGTGGCCATAGTGGCAATTGCGGCAATTGTTTGAGCGTTATGACTGGCAAATTGAGGGTAAATACAGCCACGAATATGCTCACTTAATAATAAGCGGGCACAGGCTAGATAACTCACATCGGTGGCTTCTTTACGCGTGTACACTGGGTAACCAACATGCCCGTGCTGTTGCGCCAGTTTTAACTCGGTATCCCAATACGCGCCTTTTACTAAACGCATGGGGATGCAGTCCCCTTGTTGTTTCGCTAATGCAGCTAGCCATGTAATAACGGGCAGTGCGCGTTTAGAGTACGCTTGCACGACTAGCCCAAACTTACCCCAACCTTTTATGGTGTCGTGCTGATAAAGTTTGGCAAAAAGCTTTAATGAAATCTCGAGACGATCCGCTTCTTCAGCATCAACCGTAATAGCAACGTTATGTTGGCGAGCATGCTGTAACAGTGCCAATACGGTTGTAAATAATTCGTTTAATACTCGGGTTTCGTTGGCGGCTTCATAGCGAGGGTGTAATGCGGAAAGCTTGATTGAGATCGATGGTGCGGGGCCAGTGGCGCTTTTGCTTTTATTGTTACCGACTTTACTGATGGCCTGATGGTAATCATCATAATATTTTTGTGCATCGGTCATGGTGAGGGCGGCTTCACCGAGCATATCAAATGAATAACTAAAACCTTTACTGCGCGGTGCCTCTGCATTTTTTAATGCTTCAAGAATGTCTTGCCCAAGTACAAATTGATGCCCCATTATTTTCATCGCCTGATTCATGGCTTGACGGATCACGGGCTCAGAAAACTTATTCACTAAGCGATTAAGTGCTTTATTTGCCTGAGCGTTTTCACGTTGATCAAAATTAATCACCTTACCGGTGAGCATTAGTCCCCAAGTGGATGCATTCACAAATAATGAGTCTGACTTTTTAAGATGAGACTGCCAGTCTGCCACGCTGAGCTTGTCACGAATAAGCGCATCGGCGGTGCTTGAATCCGGTACTCGCATAAGTGCTTCAGCTAGACACATAAGCAACACGCCTTCACGGGTATCTAAACTGTACTCTAAGAGCAGTGCATCGATCATATGCACGGCTTTTTTGTCTGCTCTGACTTTTTTAATGAGCTGGGTTGTGAGTTGAGTGGTCTTATCTAACTCTTCATCATTGGGCTGTGCCAATGGTAACAGTTGTTTTAACCAAGTGGATTCATCAATACAGTAAAGAGGGGAGATGTGTTGCCACAGTTGTTCTAAGGGTTGGTCAATACAATTGGGTTGTGCAAGCTCTTGGGCTGAGAGTTGAGTATGGTTGAGCATGCAGTGTCCTCGTCTAGCTATTATTACTAACGCTAAGAATGTGTTGTGAAGTTTAAAATTATTTTTAATTAACCAATCGCTGAATCATGTTTTATTCAGCAAGCATTTACCCTGTCAGCTTCTATGAAGTTTAATCGAATACCCACATAGTGCTCTATTGCGCGAGTCAGTTGACGATGACATAACTCAATAGCATAAGCATGAATATTGTTAACTTTTGTAACTGATTATCTGGTCATGCATTTACGTGCTAATAGTATTGAATGTAGCAGTGATTGGCGACTCTTTGCAAACGGCCATTAACGCCGCTGAATCAAATTAACAGCGTTATGTATGGGCAACCACAATACAGAATGCAGGTTAATGCTTAATATGCCTTTTTGAAATAGATAATCTTATTTTACTGATTGATATTACATGTATATACAACTATATTAATGGCCATCATATTCAAAAGGTGGTTTATGTCGGTCCAGCCCTGTTACAACTTAGCCATGCGTCAAGCTGATCGTGTCTTAACCGGTTTATACAATGCGTACTTGAGTGAAACAGGCTTAAAAATCACTCAATTTAGCGTCTTACGCGCATTGCGTTATTTAAAGGCATGTTCACAAAAAGAACTAGAGAAAGTCTTGTTATTAGAGCAAGCAACACTCACCCGTAACCTGCAACCCTTGCTGCGCGACGGTTGGGTAAAACGTGAACCGAGTACGGAAGATGGGCGTGTTTGGTTAATCTCATTAACGACAGAAGGTTTTGCTTTATTTAAGCAAGGGGAGAAACGCTGGCAAGCTGCACAAAAAAAAATTGAAGGCATATTAGGGCAAGATACATTAGCGCAATTAATGGACGCCTCAGAACAAATCGTAAAAATGCGCGATTAACCGTGCATAAATAAAGACAGTCATTTGACTGTTTTTTAATAAGTAAAAACATGTATATACATGTTATATCGAAATAACCGGAGAACATCATGAATGCCATCACTGTGTTACGTATTCATAACCAAATATTAGGTCGAGTACGACCCAAGGCCACCGCAAGTAAAATGGCGAAACTTTTTTTAACACCTCGTAACCTGCCGTTAAAAAACTGGGAAGATGAATTAGAAGCAAGTTGCCAGAGAGTGACATTCTCAGGCACATTAAAAGCGGCTATTTGGGGGGCTGGAGATAAAAAAGTACTGCTCATGCATGGCTGGGAGTCACGAGCCACTCATATGTATGCGTTGGTTGAACCATTAGTTAAAAATGGTTTTCAAGTGGTGGCCATTGATGCGCCAAAGCACGGGCAATCCGGTGGGGATAAGGCCAATCTAGTGGCGTTTTCTGAGGCTATTGTCGCAGCGGATGTGGCGCTTGGGCCGTTTGTGGCGGCGGTAGGGCATTCATTAGGTGGAGCAGCATTAACGTATGCGATTGAACTGGGGGCGCAAGTAAACTGCTGTGTTTTGATTTCATCGCCAGCGTGTATCTTAGATGTACTGCAAGGTTTTTCTCGTTTTGTGGGGTTGCCAATTAAGACTGAAAAACGGTTCATTGAATACATAGAGCGTGAAACAGGGGTGCCCGCCCATGAGTTAGATATGGGGCGAATATTATCGGAGAAAAAAATTAAAACCTTATTAGTGCATTCACAAGATGACTTAGAAATTTCAGTACAAGCGCTTAATAAAATCCATTTAGCATGGCCACAATCTGAAACCTACATAGCAGAAAACTTAGGGCACCGTAACATTATTCGTGATGCTGATATCGCAACACGGGTTCAACAATTTGTACAGAACCACCATTCTCTCAGCTTGCTTAAACATGAAGTAAGTTGAGTATGAAAATTATATGATAAAAAAGGCGCTCGGTATGAACGCCTTTTTTATGTTTATTTTTCTGCAGCAATTACCGAAATTTCAACTAACAATTCAGGGCGTGCCATACGTGCTTTCAACGCAGGCGCGGGCAGGTGCGTGACCTTGTGGGACCCAAGCATCCCACACAATATTCATAGCAGCAAAATCTTTCATATCACGAATATAAAGCGTCGCGCTTAGCATGTGTTCTTTATCTGAACCTGCTTGTTCAAGCAGAGCGTCTACTTTATCCAGCATGGTTTGTGTTTGTTCGCTGATGTCTTTGCTGGCATCGGCCGCCACTTGGCCACACAGGTAGACTGTGCCGTTATGTTTGACGATACGGCTCATACGCTGGCCTGTTTCTAGACGCTCAATACTCATGGTGTTTCCTTGATGTGAATGACAATTGTAATAGCGGCTGATTATAGAGTGATTCGAGCAGTGGATTTTGTTTTTCAAAGGGGTCTTTTCAGGGGATTGTTTGCCATTTCAATCCTTACAGTGTATATATAATATATCTTTACGGTGTAAAGTTCGTTTTGAGACGTAATTTATCCAAATATAGAGCGACAAGATAGGAGAGACAGATGAACGATTTTGATGCCATCGTCATTGGTGCAGGTAATGGAGGCTTAACCGCAGCTGTAGCATTGCAGCGTGGTGGGGCCAAAACCTTATTGCTAGAGCGCCATAATATACCTGGGGGCTGCGCCACCTCATTTGTACGTGGTGAGTTTGAATTCGAAGTGGCCCTGCATCAGCTAAGTGGCCTTGGTACCGAAGATAAGCCATTCATTATGCGTAAATTATTCGGTGAATTGGGCGTATTAGATAAAGTTGAGTTTGTGCAAGAAGGCGAGCTGTACCGGATGGTGGTACTTAATGAGTTTGACATCACGCTACCCGCTAGCTGGGTAGGCATTCGCACAACCTTGATTGAAAATTTCCCTGCTGAAGAGAAAAATATTTTGGCGTTCATGACACTGTGTGAACAAGTGACGCTAGAGAGTTTTATGGGTGTGCCACAAGCCCGTAAAATGAATTCAGCAGAGATGCTTAACAAGAATTGCAAAAATTTTGTTGAATATGGCCTGCGTGATGCAAAAAGCGTATTGGACGAGTTTTTTGAAAACGAACACTTAAAAACATTATTGGCGGCATACTGGTGTTATTTGGGCATGCCACCAAAAGACATTAACTTTAGTGATTTAGCCGTTATGCTGTATGCCTATGGTGTGTTCAAGCCTTGGCATGTTAAAGGCGGTTCCCAAGCGTTATCCAGTGCATTACTTGAAAGTTTTTTAGACGCGGGCGGTGAGGTGCGTTTCAATTGTTCAGTCGATAAAATTTTAACCGAGAAAAGCAGTGATAAACCGGCAGTAAAAGGTGTGCGCACTGAGTTTGGTGAAACGATTGCCTGTGATCATATTATTTCAAACGCCAGTACAGTGGTGACGTTTACCGAATTATTAGATACACCAATTTTACCTGCTGGCATTTCACAAGATTTTAAATCACGAGATTTAGGGACCTCTGCGTTTTGCATCTATTTAGGTTTGGACTGCACGCCTGCTGAATTAGGCATTAAAAAACGCATCGACGTTTATCTCAAACACAACAGACGAAAACCTCATGCATGAAACCATGAGCACTATGAACCCGCCTGTAGCAACCATGCTGACGTGTTATAACGTCGATGATCCTAGTTTTGCACCACCCGGTAAAACTCAAATATCATTATTGTGTTTGCAATATGGCAGTGTGTGGGAAGATATACCGGTTGAAAAGTACGCCGAAACCAAATACGAATTTGCACAGCATTTGATAAACCAAGCGGAGCAAATTTTCCCTGGTATTCAAGCGCACATTGAAGAGGTAGAAGTAGCCACGCCATTGACTATGATGCGTTATTTGAATACCCCCGGCGGCGCGATTTATGGGTTTAAGCAAAATCCAGAAGATAATTTATTATTCCGTGAGCGTTATGATCAAGTGAACGGTTTACATATTGCTGGTTCTTGGCAGGGAATGGGCGGCTTTCAGCCTACGTATATGGTGGGTGCGGCTACGGCCAAGGCCATTGTTAAAAAAGTAAACGCAAAAAAAGCAGCGCAGCAAGATCAAGCAGAGGTGGCCAATGTCTAACTCAACCAATATTTTAGAGAATATCAAAGGTTATCAAGAAGGGGTCGCGCGTAAATCAGAGCGTGAAAAAACAGGCTCAGATTTTACCGAACAAAAAGGTAAGACCGCCCATGAGATTGCTAAATTGCACCCTAAACGCTTACAGCTTAAAGTGAGTGATATATTCGACGATACCGCATCAACTAAAACATTTCGTTTTAAAAGCATGAACGGTGTATTACCACCATTTCAAGCGGGGCAATATATTAATTTATACGTGAATATTGATGGTGTTGAAACAGCGCGCCCTTATGCTATTTCATCTTGCCCGACCAAACGTGATTATTATGATTTAACCGTAAAGTTAGTGGATGGCGGGTTTGTCACAAACTATTTATTAAATCATGTTGATCAAGGTCAGTTTTTTTCTGCCACAAGCCCAATGGGTACGTTTTATCATAATCCATTATTCCATGGTGATAAGTTGGTGTTTTTAGCGGGTGGCTCTGGTGGTGCGCCTGCACGGTCTATGATTGAAAGCGTATTGAATCGCGGCCTAAATATGGAATTTCATTTAATCTATGGCAACAGTTACGAAAGCGATGTTATTTTTGCAGATACATTTCGTGAGTTGGCCGCTCAACATAAAAACGTTCATTTAACCGAAGTGATCTCTCGGCCAACGGAAGGTTATAGCGGATTAACCGGACACTTGAATGCAAAATTAATAGCCGATGCTGTGGGTGGCGTAAGCGACAAAACATTTTATGTGTGCGGCCCAACACCGTTTAATGAATTCTGTGAGTCGCAATTAAAATCGTTAGGCGTTGAAAATAAACGCATCCGCATTGAATGTAACGGCCCACCTAAACAACCCAGTTGTCTTGAGAATTGGCCACAGGTGGTGAGTGAACAGGATGAAGTCATGGTAACGGTTCAGGGCCGAGGTGAGTTTAAAGCCAAAGTAGGGGAGCCGTTATTAAATAGCTTAGAGAGAAACGGTTATCGTGTTGAAAATGCGTGCCGTTCAGGTGAATGCAGTTTGTGCCGTGTGAAGGTTATTGAAGGTGAGGTATTTAATCCGCCAGAAGCCCATTTGCGCAAGTCTGATAAAGACTTTGGTTGGGTGCACTCCTGTGTGGCGTTCCCTACTACAGATATTAAAATCCTGTATTAACCACAGGTACAGATCAGTGCTTGTCTTTATCCTTGGTACCTTAGGTATCGAGGATTTTTTGTTTTAATTTAGGTGGGTACTTGCATGGACGCCATGGCTAAAAATGATTTTAAGCTCATGCCCTTAGGAATGCTTAAATGCCCATCAATTAGTAAGGATGCAATGCCATGCACCATAGCCCATGCACCTTGGGCGCGTACATTTTGAGTTTCTTTGTCTTTGCTAACTAGCCCAAAGGCATTGACCAGCAACATATATGGACGCTTGCTGGCGGTTTTTAATTCATCCGACATATGGTTTGCGCTTTGTTCGTTTTGCTGTGGGCCTGGGACTTGTGTTTGGCTGAGCATCAAGCGATACAGTGGAGCGTTTGCGATAGCAAACTCAATGTATTGGGTACCATAATCTAGGATAAGTCGTGCTGCGCTTTGGTCGGTACTAACAGCTTCTTGGCGTTGTGCTAGGGCATTAAATCCCGCTGCAGCAATGGCTTGAAAAAGCTCAGATTTATTTTTGAAGTGTGCATAAGGGGCCATGTGGCTGACACCGACTTCACTTGCGAGTGTGCGAAGTGATAGCGCTTCTATGCCTTTTTCTTTTAATAGGGCATTGGCCGCGTTAATGAGTGCGACTTTTAAATCCCCGTGGTGGTAATTACGACTCGACACTCTGATGATCACTGCAGAAAATTAAGCGCTCAAACATAGCAGTTTCATCATAATTTTCAATAATTGAATCATAAAGGTGTTTATGACCACCTTTAAAATTCAATTATTCAACATGATTGCTTATTAACAGGCTAGGTATAGACCAAGCTGTATCGGCTATCGTTTATTTACCGTTGAGCCACGAGAATCTAAGCGCGCCATAATAGCCGCCATTTCATCCGCTTGTTCCATAATCTGCTTACTTTTGCTGGACTCTCGCATGGCTTTTTCTTCAGCCAATTTCTCTTTGATCAGTTTTTCTTTTTTGGCATTGCCAGTACGACCTGTGGCCAGTTTTGCAGGGGCAGCGGGTTTGGCTGCTTTTGTGGGGGCGCTGGCGGTGCCTAAGGTCTTGCGTTTAACGGTGCCCACACTGGACTTCAGCGGCGCAACCTTAGCAATACTGGTTTTACCTAGGCTGGTTTTAACGCCAATTAGGCTTTTACCGTTATAGGTTTCCATGGCCTCATCAAAGATATCTTTTAACTCTTCACGATCATAGGCAAGAGCGAAGTCTTCAACGGTGAAATTTTGTACACCAAAATCTCGAAGGTCTTTATAGATCTTTTCTTTTACCCCAAGTGCCATGGCTTCTTGAAACTGCATGAAGCGCTCATCGCTACTGTCTTTGCAGGTGCCAACCCAGACGTCGCCGGTGATGTTATTGGTTAGGGTGTATACAAGCATGCTTACCTCTGTACAACAATTTGGCAAAAGATGAATAAGGAGAAATTACCAAAGGTCGCGCATTGTAATGATGAATATATAAATGTGTAGGCTTGATTTTTAGTTTTTTTCTGCATTGGCGCAATTGTTAAAAATACCTGTTTTTTCAGAGGCTTATCTGGCTTTGTCAAGTGCGAGAGTGTAATCAAATGATAAAAAATAGAGTTGCCAAAGCGTGTTAAAAAATGTCTTACAAGGCTGATCTATGTGAGAACTAGGCTACAGTTAATCTAGGACTGCGACAGAAAGATGGACTCACATTGATTCTTCGAACAAAAATTAAGCCTTTCCTTGGGTCGCTAGCATTTAGGGTGCCCTTTTTGTTTGTCATTATGCTTTTGCTAATGATAGGTGCGTTCTTATGGGTAATGGAAAGTGAAGGGCGTCCTGCTATCGAAAAGACAGAGCGTCAGCATATCCGTCAAATTGGCGAGGCCACGGTTGCACTGGTTGTTAAATACATGGATAAGTCTGCATCACTTGCATTAGCAATGGCTAATGCAGCTGAAAGCTTACCGCTGAATAAAGATGTATTTGAAGACGTGTTTAAACACGCCTTAAACGAAAACAGCATCAAAGGGTTTGTTGCCGGTGGCGGTATTTGGCCGGAGCCATTTGCGTTTAATAAGCGTAAACAGCGTAATAGCTTTTTTTGGGGGCGCAATTCAGAGGGCAATCTTGAGCAATTTCAAGACTACAATGACCCAAAAGGCATGGGTTACCATAATGAAGAGTGGTATGTCCCTGCTCGCTATGCGGTTGAAGGCAAGGTCTATTGGTCGCGCTCATATGTGGACCCTTATACGCTAGAACCTATGATGACCGCAGGAGCCCCTATTTATCGCAATGGTAAGTACTTCGGGGTATCCACTGTTGATATCAAACTCTCAGCGTTTAAGGCTCTTCTGGCTCAGCAGTCAAAACGATTCAATGGTTATGGTTATGTGCTGGATCGCAGCGGTACATTTTTATCATTCCCGGATGATAAAATCAGTAAGCGTTATGTGACCACCGATGATCAAGAGCAAAAACTGCAATATATTTCAATACAAAAGGCCGCTGAAACCACATCATTCTTACCAAACATTAATGATGTACTGGAAGCGATGGAAAGCATCGCACGCTCCAATCGAGAGCTTTCAATGCGCGCGCAGCTACTCGCAAAAAGCAGTTATCAAATTACGCTCGATGAAGGCTTTCGCATTGCGAGTATTATGGCGGACCCACTGGCTAAAAAAACCATCGGCAATAGTTTTATTAAGCAAATTGATATGCCTAATGACCCCATTGTTAACGAGCCTGTTGCGATTCAGGTTTTTCACATACCGAATAGTTACGGCAAATTAATATTAGTGGTACCTAATCGAATACTGAATGAAAAAAGTGCACGTATTATCCAAAGTGTATTGTGGGGATTTACATGGGCAATATTAGCGGGCTTAGTATTGGGGCTTGTGTATCTAGAATGGGTACTTATTTCGCCGCTACGTAAAATGCGTGAACAAGTTATGCTGTTTGATCACACAAAAAAAATCACAGGTATTAAAGATGGTGAACTTGCGGACTTAGCCGACCAATTTAATAAACGCAATCAGCAGCTATTAGATTTAAACGCAACGCTGTCAGAATCGGTTAAAGAAGCACAACAAGCGACACAAGCAAAAAGCCAATTTTTGGCGAACATGAGTCATGAAATTAGAACACCAATGAATGGTGTATTGGGGATGTTGGATATTGTATTGCGCACAGAGTTAGCGAATAAGCAGCGCCATTTTATTCAGATAGCAAAAACCAGTGCTGAAAACTTATTAGTACTGATTAATGATATTTTAGACTTCTCTAAAATTGAAGCAGGTAAGCTGGATATTCAGTATATCGACTTTAATATTCGTGCGCTTTTATCAGAGATAGTATCAACACTGCAACACGGTAATATTGATAATTTCAACAATGTTGAAGTTATTTTAGATATTAACAATTTAGAAATTAATTGGGTAAAAGGTGACCCTACGCGTATACGTCAAATATTCACTAATTTAATCGCCAATAGTTTGAAATTCACAGACGAAGGTGAAGTTTTTATTAAAGTAGGGTTAAAAGAAGTACCGGAAACAGGATTGATTTTATACAGCTCGATTAGTGATACCGGTATCGGGATTGAAGATTCGCAAATAGAAACATTATTTGAATCTTTTTCTCAAGCCGATGGTTCAAATACACGTCAATACGGTGGTACTGGTTTAGGTTTAGCCATTTGTAAGCAATTATGTGAGTTAATGGGGGGGTCGATTAGCGTAAGCAGCGAAGTAGGAAAAGGCAGTTGCTTTGAATTTTCAGTAATACTAGAAAACAGCGAGTTTGATCATAAAACACAAGTTAAATTAGATTTAGCGGACTACAACGTTTTAATTACAGATGATAATGAAAGTAATTTATTAGTTTTAAGTGAGCTATTGAAAATATGGGGCGTGAATGTGATCCAATGCTCCAGTGCACAAGAAGCATTAAACGCATTATCATCTCATCGTGAATATTTTGATGCCGCTATTTTAGATATGCAAATGCCTAAAATGGATGGGGCAGAGTTGGGCAGAAAAATTCGTTCACAACGTAAATATGACAATATGCCTTTGATTATGATGAGTTCTTCAGGTGAAGTAGAAGATGCTGAAGAATTTGCTGCCATGGGCTTTACGTCTTATCTTATTAAACCCGTGATGCCAGAAGATATACATGATGCATTAGCTATTTGTATCGATAATGGGTTGTGTCTAGCACAAGCTAAGCCGTTATTAACGCAGCAACATATACAGTCACTAAGATCAGATGATGAAAATGAAACCATCTCTGTTGGCCAGTCAAAAGGTAATATTTTATTGGTTGAAGATAACGAAATTAATCAAGAGGTGGCCATTACATTATTAGATGAACTGGGTTTGAGTGTGACAGTAGCCTCTAATGGTAAAGAAGCAATCGATTTGTTAGAAGCCAATATGAATGCATTTGATATTATTTTAATGGATTGCCAAATGCCAGTTATGGATGGCTATGAGGCGACCATTGCGATAAGAAAAATGGCATATTATAAATATATTCCAATTGTCGCAATGACTGCCAACGCTATGACTGGCGATAAAGAAAAATGCATTGATTGCGGCATGAATGATTATATGGCTAAACCAATTGATTTAAATGTAATAAAGAAAAAAATAAAAAAATGGTTAAAATAACATGCATATTACTTTTGCTTGTATTGACAGGGTGCGCGAGTCATAGCTTTGTCAAAAGCGAGTTGAAATATGATTATATTTCGCCCGCGGCTTATCCTTTAACCAGTAAGCATAAGGCGATTCATGTCAGCATCGATGACCAAACATTAGCACGCCCTGAGCCCACCTTAAAAGTTGAAACCCTAAAGTTACACTACAGTCGTATTGCATTAAGTGCACAGCTGATTGTGTATATTCATATTCAACCTTCCTTCTTAGTACAACGTGAACCTATTTCGCGCCAAATAGTTGAGTTTGATGACAATAATAAAGGCACTATTAAGTATGTGATGACAAACCGAGGTTACATCCGTACCCCTTACAGCATTGAGTTAGTAGATACATTGAATGAAACATTAATCTTTCATACTCAAGGTGCTGATAATTATCCAATCGATGCCGTACCTAGACCGGATTACACGCAAACTACGCATCAACTATTACAAGCTTTTCGACAAAATACTAAGCTAGCAAGGCAAACGCTGTTAGAGGATATATGGCAAAAATTAAAAGGTCCTTACTTAAAAGACATTCAAGTCAGTTTGGGTGAAACGACATTTACCCTAGTGAGCGAGCACAATCGTGAACCAATTTTTCAACAAGCTTTTTCATTGCTTAAAAAAAACGACAAGTCGGCGGCAAAGCAAGCACTCGCCTTATATAATCAAGCATATAAGCGCTATGAAAAAAAAGAAGATGATGAGAGTAAACAAATATTAGAATTTATTAATGACGGTATCACCGCCGCGGTTCAAATCACTAATGACCCAAACCCGCAGCGTTATCAATAATAATGGATTATGTTTGTTGTAACTGCGCTAAATTTTTAAATAAATCTAATGCCTCTGGGTTTTTTAAGGCGTCCGTATTTTTAACCGCTCGCCCATGTATGGTTTCACGTACGGCGACTTCAACGATTTTTCCACTCAAAGTACGAGGGATATCGGCTACTTGTATGATGATGGCAGGCACGTGTCTGGGTGTTGTATTTTGTCGGATGGTTGTTTTGATGGTGTGTGTTAACTCATCGGTTAAGGTTTGGCCATCGCGTAAAATTACAAACAAAACCACCCGAATGTCTGTACTGTCATGCAGTAAGGTTTGGCCAACCGCAATGCTTTCTATTACGGCATCTATTTTTTCAACTTGGCGATAAATTTCAGCAGTACCAATGCGCACACCACCAGGATTTAAAATGGCATCACTGCGACCATGAATCACTAAGCTTGTATAAGAGTGGCCATTAAATTCTCGCTCAATCTTTTCAGCAAAATCTCCGTGCGCCCATATGTTGTCAAAGCGTTTAAAATAACTGCTTAAGTATTTTTCATTATGGCTATCGTTATAAAACCCAATTGGCATACAGGGAAATGATGTTTCACAGACTAATTCACCGCGTTCTCCTGTGTTTGCCGTAACGGGCTCACCTTCATCATTAAATACATTTACCGCCATGCCTAAGCCTAGGCACTGAATTTCGCCTTTGTATACTGGTAACACAGGATTACCCAGCGTGAAACATGAAACAATGTCGGTGCCGCCAGCGATGCTGCTTAAACATAAATCTTGTTTAATATGTTTATACACAAAATCAAAACTTTCATTGCTCAGTGGTGAACCTGTTGAAAGCAGGCTTTTTAGTTTAGGCAATGCATGTGCTTGGTTTGGTAAGTAAGGGGCTTTTTCTAGTGCACTGATGTATTTGGCACTGGTGCCAAAGATGCTGATGTTTTCTGTCTCGGCCATATCCCATAAAACATTTGGGCCAGGGTAAAATGGTGAACCATCATAAATCACCAGAGTGGCGCCGGTCATAAGAGTACTGACCATCCAGTTCCACATCATCCAACCGCAGGTAGTGTAGTAAAAAAGTGTGTCTTCTTGTTTCACATCGGTATGAAACACTAATTCTTTGTAGTGCTGTAATAATGTTCCACCTGCGCTGTGCACAATGCACTTTGGAGCACCGGTTGTACCTGAGCTGTACAAAATATAAAGCGGGTGATCAAACGTTTGTGCACTGAACTCTATTTTTTCAGCATCATTATCTAAACATTGTTGCCATAGATGAATGTTGAGCGTATCACCAAGTTTAGTTTGAGCTTGCTCTTGAGAAATAGAAAAATCAGCATAGGGCACCACAACCACATGCTCAATACTATTGAGTTGCTTAAGAATCGGTTGCAGTTTTTCTAAACTGTTTAGCGTTTTACCACCGTAGAAATAACCATCTGTGGTAATTAATATTTTTGGTTCAATTTGCCCAAAGCGATCAAGTACCCCTTGTAAGCCAAAATCCGGTGAGCAGCTTGACCAAACGGCGCCTAAACTGGTGGCCGCTAGCATAGCAATTATGGCCTCGGGTACGTTTGGCATGAAGGCCGCTATACGATCGCCAGGTTGTATGCCTAGCGCTTTAAAATGCGCGCTGAGTTTAGCCACCTTAGTGTATAGCTGGGCGTAACTAAGCTGTTGCTGCTTGCCTCGTTCGTCATAGGCGATGATAGCAGTGCTGTCGTGGCGAAATTTTAATAAGTTTTCAGCAAAGTTAAATGTAGCGCCTTCAAACCACGTGGCGCCTGGCATCTTATCACCATCTTTCAATACATTTTGATAGGGCGTGTGCTGAGTAAAAGAGGCAAAATCCCAAACGTATTTCCAGAATAACTGTGGTAGACGCACCGAAAAATCATGCAGTTGCTGATATTGCTGCACAGCATGGCCGTCTTGGGCGATGAAGTTCATCAGCGCCTTCATATTACTGTGTTCAATGCGAGAGTCAGACGGGGACCACAAAGGATTGGTCATAGCGTACTCCAATAATTCTAAGGTAATGCCGCCAGCTTGGGGCAAAATAGTCTATTTGTGAAATTTATTCTATTAAGAGATTAATAAGTATAAGTTATTAAATAATTCAAACCAAGCGCTTGCTTGGTTTGAATGATTGCGATAAGGTATCTCGACGCTGACAGTTTTAATGTGTATTTATAATTTAGAGGAATGCTACATGAGCGAAAAAGTGGTTATTACTTGTGCCCTTACTGGGGTATTAACGAATCCAGAGCAACACCCTGTGCCGGTGACGGCAAAACAAATGGCGGCATCCGCAAAAGAAGCCTATGACGCAGGTGCTAGCTGCATGCACATTCATTTCCGTCAGCAGACACAAGGTAAAGGCCATTTACCTTGTTGGGAGCCTGAAGTGGCATTAGAGATCAGTAATGCCATTCGTGAAGCCTGCCCAGGCGTGATTATTAACTACACAACCGGCACCATTGGGCGTGACCAACAAGGCCCGATTGATTGTATTAAAATGGGTAAGCCGGAAATTGCAGCGTGTAATGCTGGCTCACTTAACTATTTAAAAACCCGTTCAAACGGCACTTGGGCTTGGCCACCGATGTTATTTCAAAACACGGTGGATAAAATCCAAGAATTGCTAGAAGTATGTAAAGAAGAAGGCTGTCGCCCTGAATTTGAATGTTTTGATTTAGGTATTGTACGCAGCGTCGGCATGTTTCAAGAAGTGGGTATGTGGGACCGCTTAGATTACAACTTAGTTATGGGTGTGAATTCTGGCATGCCAGCAGACCCAGACCTATTACCCATTATTTTGAAATATTTAAAACCGGGCAGTCATTGGCAAGCGACCGTGATTGGCCGTGAAGAAGTTTGGAGCGTACACAAAAAAGTCGCTGAACTGGGTGGTAATTTACGTACGGGTCTAGAAGATACGTTTTATTTACCTGGTGGTGAAAAGGCCACCAGTAACGGCCAGTTAATCGAGGCTATGGCAAAAGTTGCACGCGATGCAGGCCGTGAAGTGGCTACACCAGAGGAAGCTCGTCAGCTTTTTTTATAATAGGCTGATTGAGAACTCATTATTTTGAAAATAATGAGTTCTCTCATATTATTAATCGATTTTTCCTATCTTGTATGACACTTATACCCCCAACATAACAACTTGCATTGCATTTTTGATTTACCAGCAAGCTAGGTTTGTGGCATAACCTCTTTCTTTGCGCGTTTTAATTAGTTGAACTATTCTGGCATATAGTCCCTATGAGGTTTTAATAGAATTGCTTTATATAAATGAAAAGAAGCGTTTCTTTATCGTCGCTTTGATTACAGTGATTGGTATTTTAATTGCGTTGACGATGCATAAATATCAAGACCATATTGAAACAGCGCGTATTAATGCGGCTTACACTCGCTTGCTAGAGCTGCAAGCGCCTGCAGTTGAATATGCGATGTCTAATCAAGCTTGGCCGACAAAAGTAGAAGAATTAGGATTTACAGCCGCTGAACTTGAATATCCAGAGCATAAATACAGCATAGATGTTTATGATAATGGTGTGATTGCTGCCCATGTAGGCAATGATAAAGCCGATGAAAAACAGTACATTGTATTAAGCCCACAAGTCATTGAAGGCGATATAGAATGGGCATGCTTTGGTGATAAAATAAAAGTAAAATATTTGCCACTTGAGTGCCAAGAATAAATATAAAGAGATGACTTAACAACCGGTATGATACATCGCATTATCAATGCCGGTTGTAAAGCTTTGTATTTTTATAAGGTATTGATACAAACAAACATCGTTTTTTCACTTTTGTCATAAACCGTAATGATCTATTTCACGTAAACAGCTTAAATCAACACTGTTAAGTGAGTCAGTATGAAAATGACAATGAATGAGATACAGCAACTTGATCATCCTGTTGATAAACTTATGCTGGTGAGTATATGTGGCATGTCTTATCAATTATATGCACATGACAAGGGCGAGCGCTTTGCTGTGTATGACAATAAGGGTAAACGAGTTGTAAGTAATAGCTTAGAAGCAGGTAAAATACTTGTACGAAAATTAAAGTGTAAGTCAGCGGTATTGTATCAGCAGTTACCTTACGATGAAGCCTGTGTGTCAGTAGAAGGTGAAATGAGCCCTGTAATGGAAATTCCAATTGATATACATTAATAAAAGGCCTATTTAACATTCGTTAAATAGGCCTTTTTATTTATAGCGTATTTTATGATATTTATTGTTTAGCCACTTTTAAATTCGTGCTCGAAAAAGTAATTTGTAGCTTGCACAAATCCTTCAACACTGCCACAGTCAAAACGCTCACCTGCAAATTTCACAGCAATAACACGTTCTTCTTTTGCGACTTGTTTGAGTGCATCCGTAATTTGAACTTCACCGTTCGTACCAGGCTTGGTTTCGCGTAAATAGTCAAAAATCTGTGGCGTTAATACGTAACGCCCGATAATGGCCATATTGGTAGGTGCGTTTTCTGGATTGGGTTTTTCAACCATATCGGTTACGTCATAAATACCGGGTGCTATTTCTTCACCGCTAATAATACCGTAGCTTGCGGTATCTGATTTTGGTACTTCTTCAATGGCCACAATGCAACATTGATATTGGTTGTATAGCTCAATCAATTGCGCCATGGCTCTTAATGTTGATTTACTTGAATCTTGCTTTAATGGCGCTACGCATAAATCATCGGCCAAAATAACTGCGAATGGCTCATTACCAATAATGGGTTCGCCGGTTAAAATGGCATGGCCTAGGCCTAACATTTCACGTTGGCGCATGAAAATAAACTGCCCCTCGTCCATAACTTTATTAATGTCGTTTAAATTATCTGCCTTTTTGCTGCCTGCAATCTCGTGTTCAAGTTCATAATTATTATCAAAATAATCGGCGATAGCACGCTTACCTCGACCCGTGATGAACCCCATTTTATTGATGCCCGCTTCCATGGCTTCTTCAACTGCGTATTGGATGAGTGGTTTATTGACTACAGGTAGCATTTCTTTCGGCATGGATTTGGTGGCGGGTAAAAATCGAGTACCATAACCTGCCACAGGAAATAAACATTTTTTGACGGTTTGTGTTTGAGACATTTTACACTCCTAGTTTATACGTTGGCGATCCACATCATTTGATAAGGTTCTAGTGTGATGGCGTCGTGGGTATTATCAAACGTGACGCCACCAATAAGGTCTTGCCAGTGGTGGGTGACCACCAAATTTAAATCTGATAATAGAAGCGGTTGCTCTTGGTCGGTAATATTATAAATACAGAAAATACTTTGACGGCGGTCCATACTTTGTCGCCAAAAACCAAAAAGATGATCACCGATATGTAAGGTAAATTGGGTTGCGTTAGGGTGAAACGCTTTTTGTTTTCGACGAAGTTGAACTAATTGGGTGATCTGTTCATAAACCTGTTTGTGATGACTGGTATCATCGTTTAATAATGTAACCAATTCATCATATTGCCATTCACGACGATTTATTGATCGGTTTTGCTGCGTGCGTTCTAGTTTTTCATAGTCGTTATGTGTACCTAATACACTGTGAATATACAGTGCGGGAATGCCCTCTAAAGCGAGCATCACGCCATGGGCACATAAAAAACGCGCTAATGCATAATCGTCTTTACCGTTTTCTGTGCCTTGTAGTGCATCAAATAATGTAATGTTGACTTCATAGGGTTTTTTAACGCCGTTTTCACCTGCACGCCATGAAATCTTGCCACCAAAATTTTGCATTGTGCTGACCAAGGTGGCCAGTTCAGTATCACTTAATAAGCCTTCGGCGGGTCTTAAGCCAATGCCATCATGGGAGGCAATGAAATTAAAATAAGTCGTGCCATGTTGCGCAGGTGGCATGCTCATCAACCAACGTTTTAAGTAACGGCAGTTTCCGCTGACTAAGGTGTAAACCAAAAGAGGGGGCAATGAGAAGTTATATACACAATGTGCTTCATTGGCATTACCAAAATAGCTTAAGTTTTCAATATTTGGAATATTGGTTTCAGTGATGATAATGCTATCGGGTTGCGTGTGTTCAATGAGTGTTCTAATTAAACGCACCACCTCATGGGTTTCATCTAAGTTTAAGCAATTAGTCCCTGGTTTTTTCCACAAAAAAGCAATGGCGTCTAAGCGAAAAATTCGAATACCTTTATCTAGGTAATCACGAATAATATTAATAAACTCTTTTAATACTTGTGGATTTGAAAAATCTAAGTCCACTTGCTCATGACTAAAAGTACACCAGACATGCTCTAACCCTTTATCTGTTTGTGTTTCACGTAACAGTGATGATGTGCGTGGTCTAACGACTTGTGATACAGGCGCATCTTTTGTTGTGGTATAAAAATAATCATGACCAATACCATCACCTTTAATAAAATTCTTAAACCATTGGCTTTGATCTGAACAATGGTTAATTACAAGGTCTGCCATTAATCGATATTCATCGGCAATTTTTTCTATGTGTTGCCAGTGTCCTAATTCAGGATTCACTGCATAATAATCGCAAACCGCAAACCCATCATCTGCGCTGTAAGGAAAAAATGGTAATATATGAACACTATTAAAACTGTCTTTTAGGTAGTCGTTTAAAAAGTGATGCAGGGTTGCAAGAGGTGCCTCATTTTCTTTTTGAATACTGTGGCCATAGGTAATCACGGCCACATCCTCTTCGGTCCAGTAATTTTGATGGGGCGAAACCGCTTCATAATGTTGTTTGAAGCGCATGATATCGATGAGTTCTTGAGTTAACTCCCCTAAAGCCGATGGTGTTTGAGCATCACCATAAATGGCTTGCAAGTGATGATGTATTTTAGATTCGAGTAGTGCTTTGGTGTGTGCATCCATCATAATCTTTACCCTATAGCTTAGACGTGAACTCAGCGTGATCTTCTTCAACCGCTTGATACAGTCGCTCGAAAATATCGGGTATAGCACTTTGCACTCGGCTCCAACTTGGTATAAAAGGGGTTTCCATGGGGTTATCTAAAAAGCGTTTGCCTGCATCCATGATATTTCTCGCGAACATTTCAACCGCTTCTTCTTCTTGGTGAATATCAAAATTAAGTCCATTCATGATTGCGTCATTGCGATATGTTTCGACAAAATCTAATGCAATACGAAAATAACTGGCCTTAATAGTGCGGAAAGTTTCTTCGTTAAAAACGGTGCCTTTTGTTGCCAGTTTTCGAAACAGAGCTTTGGCTATATCAATGGACATTTTTGATAAACCCGCTTGCTGGTCACTCAATGATAAGGTCCTGATGTTTATGGTCATATATTTTTGCGATATCCACTTGGCAAAGACGATTGTTTGCATAGTTGCGGTGCATCTCCGATAGCACGCCAATTTCTAACCCCCAGTCACTCGGAATCCGTATATCGTTTAATACGTCTCGTCTAAATGAAAATTCCCCTGCCAATGGATAGCGGAAGCTATCCATGTAGTTAAGATATTCTTCATTGTCTTTAACCACGGATTTAAGTGCTCTTAATAAGGGGGTCACGAGTAATCGGCTAACGCGGCCATTGAGTTTGCCACTTGCAATACGAGCGTAATAGCCTTTACAGAATTCATAATTAAAAGAGGGGTTTGCAACTGGGTATACTAAGCGAGCAAGCAATTCGCTTGTGTAGGTGACAATGTCGCAATCATGCAATGCAATGGATTCGGCTTTACCAGATGAAAGCATGTAACCCATGCAGTACCAAACATTACGGCCTTTGCCCATTTCTTTTGGAGCTAAACCCATTTCTTGCAGTTGTGAATCTAGGGCTTTTAAACGTGGACCGTCATTCCACAGTACACGGTGATGTTGAGGTAAGGTTGAAAAGAATTTTAGCGCATGCATGTATTGATCTTCATCTGCACGGTCTAAACCAATCACAATTTCGCTTAAGTAGGGCACATGTTTTATATGCTCGACGATATTAGGTAGCGCTTCACCTTCAAGTTCAGAAAATAAAGAGGGGAGTAATAAGCCTATAGGTCTTTGCTTGTTAAAGCTCACAAGATCGTTTTCTAAATCGGCAAGGTGTCGATCAGTTAAATTATGCAGCGTGGTGATGATGCCATTCTGATAAAAATCAGCCATGGTGTTCCCCTATTTTAATTAATTGCACGAGAAAAATTGAATCTAAAATACGATTAACGCCTTGTGCCCAGCCTTGAGGTCCAAGCGCATCGGATATGGTGACGCGATCAATACGAGATAATGGCGGTAGATCGTGAACGGGTGAGCGAATAATGAGGGCGTTGTCGGCCATGTCGAGCATTTCGCGATCGTTATGGCTATCACCAATACTAATGGTGATGTAGTCCTGATTCAGCCGTGTTTGATAGGTATTTGCTAACCATAAAAGTGCGTTACCTTTGTTGGCATTTCCACAGATATGTAAAAACCGCCCACCTTGTAAAACCGTTACACCCTTATTTTTTAATGTGCGAATAAAGTTGTTTTTTTGTTCGTGACTGCCTAGCCATAAAACAGGCTCACCGTATTGACGCTTGGCGGCTAAGCTTGCTTGCTCTAATGATAAGTCGGTTGCTTGTGCTATTTCTTCTATGGTCATTTCACTAAAGGGTTTGTATAAACCGTTAAATTCATCGCGCATGGTATTGAGTTGACGAACCCAGTGATCATGTGGTTGCACAAATGATTTTATCCAGTAATTTTCATCTTCAATAGTGTCTTCTGGTTGAGACGTAAAATAGTCTTTTGGTATAAAAACAGCCGCGCCATTTTCAATAATAAAAGGGTGTTTGTTGTTTAAATCATGACGTAGTTTTTCGATTTCTAATTGGGTCTTACTGCTGCAAGGAATCACGGGGATGTTGTTTTGTTCTAAATAAGCCAAGGCTATATCAGCTGCTTGATGGGAATAGCTGTGGTGATCTAAGAGTGTACCATCAAGATCGGTGAAAATAAGGGGCTTAATTATTAGGTCATTGAATTGTGATTGTTTGTCGCGTTTTATGATTTTTCTTTTTGTGTTTAATGTAAAAACATACTGAGCTGTATTTGGGAGCGTGGCGAGTAAATGCTCAGTGAGCCTTTGGTAGTGCTGTATGAAACGCTTAATATCATTTTCATTCATCGTACGAATAGTTTGAGTATTCGTTTTTTTTAAATTGCGTACTAATTTATCTTCTTGTTCTAAGCGCCAATTAAAGACACATTCAAAACTGGGCGCTTTAAGCATAATAGTACAGTCAGACCGAGAAAATAGCGGCTCGTATTGCATTTTAAGTTGTTCATTGACATGGCTGCGCCATAACGTTTGTTGATCTTCTTGCGCTTCTAAATCGTTGATGGGTTGTATGAGTTGTTGAGGGGCTTGAGCAGATGCACCTACACACCAGCCTTCTAAAATAATAATATTTGGTTTTTTGGTAATCGGGCTCCAGTCTTTTTCGTCAAAGCGATCATCTATAGCTTTATTAAAGCGCGGGACATAAATGGTTTGCGCACCGTTGTGTGACATTAAGTGATCTAATGTTTCATTGGCGAGCAAAATATCATGGGTGCCCGGTACGCCTCTGGTGGCGAATAGCGGGTGAATGGTATGAGCTAAGTGCTGACGCTCAGTATGTGTGTAATAAAAATCATCTAATGACAGAGCAACCCCATGCAGTGCATATTTTTGTTGGAAAATTTCCACAAGAAGTTCAGATAATGTGCTTTTACCCGAACCCTGCGCACCATTAATGGTCACTATGATTGGTTTTTTTTTATTTTGGTGCAGGTTAACTATTTCTCTGGCCAGTGGTGCAAAATAATCCGCTACTTGGCGGATATACTCACGCCCTAGCTGATGCTTTTGCACAAATCTTGATAATTCTAATTGGCTCATACTTAATTAACTGCCTGTATTTATTGAGTTTTTACTGGCTTATTTATTCAGAGCAATATCTGTGCCCCATCAAAACAAATATTACTTTATGTATATGAAATGCCTAATAATGTTGGATTTTTTAAATTATGCACTTATGTCTATTTTGTTATTTCGAATGTAAATGTCTTTGATTCAAGTCTGTTTTAAATAGTGCGGTTTTAAATTTTGTGAACCTTACCGCTCATGCAGAGAGCGGTTGGACCATAGATCGTCGCTTAGTAGTAGGATGATCGCTTAGTTGAAGCCAATTATATTGTGTCAATGAAAAAAGGAAGCAGCATGTTTTATAGCGCGGAAAAAATGATAAAATAGAAAGGGCATTGAAATTCAAACAGCCAGAGCACAATTACACTCGGGTTTGTTAGTGATATTATATAAAAAAATAAAGGATTACGTCTGTGCTACTAGAGCAGGCTGAAGACATCGAAAAATAATATCTTTAATTAACACACGTTTTTATGTTGGTATTGGGTACGTGAGCAGAGCGTTTTAATTTTTGCGTTCGTAACGGTTGCCATCGAGCAGACAAAATGGGCCATTTCTGTAGAATGAAACGTAGGTAAGCCCATTAGTGAAAAATTAAATTGTTGAGATAACAGTAGAATCATTCAATTGAGATGTTTTATCGCGTGAACATAATGTTTTAATTTACACCTTGTTGTGTGACGCGTTTTTAGGTGGCGTAAATCGTCGTGATTTTAAAGCATAAATGACACTTTGATATTCATTTTTCATCTTAAAAAATCTTCTTTAGATACATTCAATCTCGATCCTAATTTTTATAAGACTTTCTGACAGGCTTGTGTCTAAACTGAAATATATCCCCAAAAGGGATTCGCAGTTAATGCTGCATCACATATACATTGTGTCGTAAACCTCACAAGGGAGTCCGGCGTATGTTCTCGAATATGCACACGCAAGCAGTGCAAGAGTTACACTTTTGTCAGCAAGGCCCGCTCAATGCCGTTGTTGCACTTCATAATTTACGTTTAGGGCCAGCTCTAGGCGGATGCCGATTTATCGAATACAGCAGTGAAATAGATGCCATAGAAGATGCTATGCGCTTAGCCCGAGGTATGAGCTATAAGGCTGCTTTAGCGCGTGTGCCCCAAGGTGGCGGTAAAGCGGTTATCATGAAGCCAAAAGGGGACTTTGACCGCGAGGCATTGTTCAAACAGTTTGGGCAATTTGTTCATAGTTTAGGTGGTCGTTATATCTCGGCCATGGATAGCGGCACTCAGGTGTCTGATATGGACACCATAAGAAGCCAGACCCCCTTTGTGAGCAGCTCAAGCAATATAGGTGATCCGTCTCCTTCTACCGCCCATGGTATGTTGATTGGCAGTTGAAACAGCCGTGCGTTTTTTAATGAAGCAATCACTAAGTGGGATAACTGTTGCGATTCAAGGCTTAGGGCATGTGGGTTTTGCACTTGCAGGTCACTTGCACGATGCCGGTTGTCAATTAATTGTGTGTGATGTTGATGAAAGAAGAACCAAACTGGCGCAGAAGCAATTTTCTGCAAAAGTGGTGCGCGCCAATGAAATTTATCAACAGCCTTGTGATGTCTTTAGTCCATGCGGGTTAGGTGGCGTACTGAATGAAACAACACTCTCATTACTAAAATGCAAAATTATTGCAGGTTGTGCCAATAATCAATTAGCCCACGATGACGTGGCTCAATTAATACATGACAGGAATATCTTATACGCCCCGGATTATGTAATTAATAGCGGTGGGCTCGTGTTTGCCTCGTCTAGTTATCGAGGAATGAATCATGATCAAATAACTCATGAGGTGAATAAACTAAAAGATACGCTTGATAAAATATTTGTGTTATCAAAACAAAAAAATATGCCCTGTAATTTTATTGCCAATGAAATGGCTGAGAAAATTTTATACAGCGAAACAATTGAGCCTGATTGGGTTTTGGAGGCGGTATGAAAATGATGAAACCGACACCGGTCAGTGTTCAGGGTCATAGCCCATTAATCCAATTTTCATTGCAGCGCATCCAGTTTTTAGACAAGGACGGTACTTGGCTGAGTACACGGCCAGAATTTGCCAGTGATGAATGGTTGGTGCAATCGTATAAACACATGGTGCTCAATCGTGTATTTGATAGCAAAGCGATTGCGCTACAGCGCACGGGTCAAATGGGAACGTTCCCTTCAAGTTTAGGGCAAGAAGCATTTGGTGTTGCCATTGGCATGGCGCTGCAAAAAGACGATGTATTTGTGCCATATTATCGTGATCACGGCGCGCATTTATTACGTGGCCATAAAATGAGTGATTTACTTTTATACTGGGGCGGGGATGAACGCGGCTCGGCTCATGGGCCTAAACAAGACTTTCCTATTTGTGTGCCGATTGCCACACAAATTACACACGCAGCAGGGGCTGCCGCGGCACTTAAAATTAAAGGCCAAGAACAGCTTGCGGTTGTGACCATTGGTGATGGTGGTACATCAAAAGGAGATTTTTTTGAAAGTTTAAATGTGGCGGGTGCATGGCAGCTACCCATGGTGGTTCTGGTTAACAATAATCAATATGCCATATCGGTACCTCGCGATATGCAATGTGGTGCGCCAACACTTGCACAAAAAGCCATTGGCGCGGGCATTCATGGCGTACAAGTAGACGGCAATGATGTACTTGCTGTTTATCAAGCCATGCTAGAGGCTCGTGAACGGGCGAAAGAACATAAAGGGGCCACATTGATTGAAGCTATGACATATCGCTTGGGCGATCACACCACCGCCGATGACGCGAGTCGCTATCGCTCAAACGAAGAAGTCAAAGAAGCGTGGCTAAATGAACCTATTAAGCGTTTACAAAATGCGTTAGTGGCATTAAATCTTTGGGATGGCGAACAAGAAAAAGCATGGCAAAGCGAGTGCAGTCATAAAGTAGATGAGGCCGTACAAGAATATTTAAAAACAGAAAAAGAACCAGCAGAAAGCATGTTTGATCACTTATACCAAGATTGGCCAGAAGTGATGAACGAACAATTGGATTTATTAGCCGATAAACTTGCACGTAATCAGCATTAACGGATTGGATATAGGTGGAGGTGTTTATGTCACATACTAACGAACAAGCAAATCATGCATCAATCCAAGCTGACAAAGTGGATTGCGTATTACTTGAGGCGGTCAATCTTGCATTGCATTATGAAATGCAACATGACGAATCGGTTGTGGTGCTGGGCGAAGACGTGGGCACTAATGGCGGCGTATTTCGGGCTACATCGGGTTTAAAAGAACAGTTTGGTTTTAAGCGTGTAATGGACACGCCATTGGCTGAAGCCTTAATCGCGGGGATGTCTATCGGCATGGCCTCACAAGGTTTAAAACCAGTGGCTGAAATTCAATTTATGGGGTTTATTTTTCCTGCGTTTGAACATTTATTTTGTCACGCCGCGCGCATGCGTAATCGCACGCGTGGTCGCATGAGTTGCCCAATGGTATTGCGAGCCCCGTTTGGCGGGGGGATTCATGCACCAGAGCATCACAGTGAAAGTACTGAAGCATTAATTGCTCATACGCCAGGCATTCGTGTTGTGATTCCTTCATCGCCAGCTCGTGCTTATGGTTTGTTGTTAGCCGCAATCCGCAACCCTGATCCGGTGGTATTTCTTGAACCCAAACGAATTTACCGCGGCAGTAAGCAAAGCATTATTAATAATGGTGAGGCTTTACCGTTAGATACCTGTTTTACATTACGCACAGGTACCGATGTCACATTAATTAGCTGGGGAGCGTGCATCGCCGACACCTTAGAGGCGGCAGATGCATTAGCTGAAAAAGGAATATCGGCCGAAGTGATTGATGTGGCAACCATTAAACCGTTAGACATGCGCACGATTATTATGTCGGTGGTCAATACTGGACGCTGCGTTATTGTACATGAAGCCGCTCGCTCATTTGCAGTGGGCGCTGAAATTGCGGCGCAAGTGAGCGAAAAATGTTTTTTAAATTTATTGGCACCTGTGCAACGAGTTACCGGTTTTGATACCCACATGCCGTACTTTAAAAATGAACATTATTATTTGCCGAATAGTCACGACATAGTGGCAGCGGTGGATAAATGTTTGGCTGAAAAATAATTGCAATTTATCGGGCGCGGGGGCACCTTCGTACAATTTATCGATTAGCAATATAGGAAGTTGCTAGTGTTTTCCTTGATATGAACGAATGTATTAGATATGTAATGGGTGAAAATTGTCGGGCGCGGGCACCCTCCTACAATTTATCGATTAGAAATTTAGGAAGTTGCTAGTGTTTTCCTTGATATGAACGAATGCATTAGATGTGTAATTGATGAAAATTTCGGGCACGGGGCACCCTCGTACAATTTATCGATTAGCAATGTAAGAAGTTGCTAGTGTTCTCTTTTATATGAACGAATGCATTAGATGTTTAATGGGTGAAAATTGTCGGGCGCGGGGCACCCTCCTACAATTTATTGATTATCAATGTAGGGGGCTAGTGTGTTCTATTAGTGACATGAGAGTGCAGGGTATTGTTGTCGGTAAGAATTAATAGTGGAAACCATCTTAATAAAACTTAGTTTTACATTCTAATTACAAAGCATAATTGGCTGAAATTCAAAGGGAATCGCTCATGAAATATTTCAAATTGCCGGATCTAGGGGAAGGCCTAAGCGAAGCGGAAATAGTTGAATGGCATGTTAAAGCAGGGGACACGGTTACGGTTGATCAGCTGATGGTATCGGTTGAAACGGCTAAAGCCATTGTTGAAGTACCGTCGCCACAAGCGGGTGTAATCAGTGCCTTATTTGCTGAGCCTGGTGATGTGGTGCACATTGGTGAGCCATTGGTTGAATATCAAGGCGAGCAAGACGATTCAGGCACGGTTGTGGGTGATTTATCATTAAGTGCAAAGCATGAAAGCAAAGATGATTTCATTGTGGGCAGCGCTCATCATACTCATACACAGCAATCGATCAAAGCGACACCCAGTGTACGTGCATTAGCCAAACGCCTAAATGTGGATTTATCTCATATTGGTGCCACGGGAGAAGACGGTCGCATAACCAGTTTAGATGTAGAAAAAGCAGCAAAACTTAACTCTGATATCGGACAAAGTGAATCCTTAAAAGGCGTGCGTAAAGCCATGGCTAAAAATATGGCTATGAGTCACGCACAAGTGGTGCCGGTTACATTGCATGACGATGTCGATGTACATCAATGGTATGACGTTAAAACAGAACCTCCGCAAGATATTACCATGCGTCTGGTACATGCAATTGCGCATGCCTGCGTGGCAGAGCCTAATTTGAATATTTGGTTTGATGGCGAACAACTATCACGCAGAATATTAGAACACATTGATTTAGGTATTGCGGTAGATACCGAGCAAGGTTTGTTTGTACCTGTGTTACGCAATATTGGTAAACGAGATTTAACCGATTTACGCAGCGGATTAAACGCGTTAAGAAATGCGGTTAAAAGTCGAAAAATCCCCCCGCAAGAAATGCAGGGGGCGACAATTACATTAAGCAATTTTGGCACACTGGCTGGTAAATATGCGAATCCAGTTGTGGTGCCACCACAGGTCACCATCATTGGGGCGGGTGGCATACGCTACGAAGTTGTCGCATACGAAGGGCAGGCTCTATTGCACCCCATATTGCCGTTATCGATCACCTTTGATCACCGTGCGGTAACAGGGGGAGAAGCCGCACGATTTCTTAAAGCACTCATGGATGACCTTAAGCGCAAAAGTGTTGACTAACAGGCTTCACTTTCTGTGTTCTCTTTTTCTGTTTTGTGTTTGCTTTCAAATTGTAAAATACCATCGTTGATGGTTTCTTTTAACAATGTTTTTTTATCTATTTCGTATTTGTGTAATATGCGCCAAGGGTGTGACTGACCTTGGCGAGGTAATACGTCTTTTGATCGGACAACATAACCCGATGCCATTTCATCCATCACGGTTTCATCTAATGGTTTTTCTGTTTGGTTAAAAGGTTTGGCAACATGATGATGATGTTTATCCATATAATTAAATAAACGACATAAATAACGAGCAGACAAATCCGCTTTTAAGGTCCATGGCGCATTGATGTAACCAAAGATCCAAGCGATGTTGGGTATATTTTCGGCCAACACGCCTTTATAAGTCATATGGTGACTTAAATCTAACGGCTTATTATCAAGACTTAACGACATACCACCTAATACCTGCAAGTTTAAGCCCGTTGCACTGATGATAATATCGGCATCAATGTGTTTACCTGACGCAAGCTGAATACCTGTTGCTGTAAATTCTTCGATGGTATCGGTTGTTATGCTGGCTTTACCTGAATTAATAGCGGTAAATAAATCCCCATCAGGTATTGCGCAAAGGCGTTGGTCCCATGGTTGATAATGAGGTGTAAAGTGACTCATATCAAAACCCGTTGTTAGGTTCCCTTTTACCGATCGTAATAATATTTTTTTTACAACATTAGGCCAGCGTTTAGCGAGTTTATATAGCGTGCGTTGTAACAAAATATTACGAGTACGGGCCATCGAAAAGACCCAGCGTTTAGGTAATATCTTATTTAAGATATTTGATACTGAATCAATAGACGGTACAGAAAAAATATATGAAGGGGAACGCTGTAACATGGTGACATGTTCTGCTTGGTCACTCATGGCGGGCACAATGGTTACGGCAGTGGCACCACTGCCAATGACCACCACTTTTTTATCCGTATAGTCTAAGTTGTCAGGCCATTTTTGCGGATGAACAAATACGCCCTTAAAAGCGTCTTGGTTTTTAAATACTGGTTGGTAGCCTTGGTCATAATTGTAATAGCCAGTACAGGGGATTAAAAAATTGCAGGTGTAATGTGTACGCTCTTGTGTACGTTCGTTTAGCGCCTCAACGCGCCAGTGTTGTTGATGGCTGTCCCAGTTGGCGTGAACAATTTTTAATGAAAAATGTACCTTGCCTTCCACTTCAAATGCTTGTGCGGTTTGATTAATGTATTTACGAATTGATGTACCATCAGCCAATACACTTAAACCATCCCAAGGGCGAAAGTCATAACCAAAGCTGGCCATGTCACTGTCTGAGCGGATACCAGGGTAACGGAATAAATCCCATGTGCCTCCAATTGCTTGGCGGCGCTCTAAAATAGCAAACGATTTATTCGGGCACAGTTTTTTAAGGTGGCACGCCATGCCAATGCCAGATAAGCCAGCGCCAATAATGAGAATATCAAAATGATGAGAGGCCATATTTGCTCTTTATTGTTATTAGTATTGCATTGACCATAAAACAAGCGAAAGGCCATGTCTATGGCACTTTCTGACAGCGTTAATAAAATGAATGTTATTTATTCGGCTAACAAAAGCGCAATAGCTTGTTCTATTTTTTTCGCTTTTGCGGTATCGGCATGGGTTTCACCAATAAAGCGATAACGAATCGAGCCTGTTTTATCAATTAAATAAAATGTTGGCCAATATTGGTTATTCAATGCTCGCCAGTAGGTAAAATCATTGTCAATCATGACTGGGTGTTCGAGCTTAAACTCGTCCATCTTTTTTAGCACAGCTTGTGGTTTTTTCTCATGATCAAATTCAGGGCTATGAATACCAATCACTTGAAAATCGTCCTGCTTGAATGATGTCGCTAGGCTGTTTAGCCAAGGAAAACTACGATAGCAGTTCCAGCAGGAAAAGGTCCAAATATCCATTAGCACCACTTTGCCTTTTAGGTCAGATTTTTTTAATGGCTTTGATTTTAACCAATTTTGAGGCTGTGTTTGCGTGAACTCAGGTAGTGGCGTCGGCTCTATGGCGTATACGGCGTTGCCGAGTATTGCTTTAAACGAAAAAAAGCTTATGGCCGCTACGCAGGTTAGGATGAAAATATTACGCATAATGGGCCTCACTCTACACAGTGTATAGCCCATTAGAGCAATTTAAATGCACTTGGTTCCTATCTATTTTGATGGGGTTCTAATTTCTTGTGGGGTTAGTCCGGCCTTACGTTTTGCCTTATATTCTAAATACGCTTTAACGTAAGTATTACCCAAGTAACCATCTAAATAATTTAAAAATCCCGCATAATTACCTTTAAATTTAGCATGATGAAAATCATGGTAGACAGGCCCGTGGTAAATCAAAAATAACCGAGCAGGGTTCCAAGGGATATCATAGCCAATGTGGCCATCGGCCGCTTCAAATTGGCGGATGATGACCCAAATCCAAATGACATATAAATGGCTGCTTAACAGTATGGGGCCAATGAGTATCAAACCCGATGTACAGGCGAACTCAAACCAGTGCATGTAATTGCCATTAATGGCGCAGGTATTTTTTATCTTATGATGCACGCTATGAACATGACGCATAAAAAATTTATTTTCATGAAAAAAGCGATGCATCCAGTAATATAAGAAGTCATCTAACAAGATAAAAAATAATACCTGAATAACAATGATGTACACGCTTGGCATGTCACCCACATGAATGCCTGTGCGTTTTATTAAAGGCCACAGCACAACCAGCATCACAAAAACGACCGCTGTATTTTTAACGCTGTGATAAATCGATGGCCAAAATGTGCCTTTTACATCAATGGCATTGGCTTGAATACGATAAGGCTTTAGCCAGTTAGGCTCTATGTAGGCAAGCCAAGTCCAAGGCAGAGCAAAGGTCATAAACGCAATAAAACTAATGGCGAGCGTGGCGGCAGGAAACAGCCAAAACCAAGGGTCATAAAAGACGCCTGAGTAATCTTGAATGATGACATCAATGAAATTGGGCATGACACGCTCTTATTATTTTTTAACCAATATACCTTTGAGGCATGGCTTTAAAAGGGCATTTACGGACACATAAGGGATATATTTGGTCATCTGTGGTTGGAACTCGTAATGACTTGCCTTAGAATGGCAGTCTGCTCACGGGGTGCTGCTTGTTAAAAGTGGCTGAGACTTTACCCGTTGAACCTGATCCGACTAGCATCGGCGTAGGAATGAGCGCGAAGCATCCGTATTGTATTTATAACCATCTGTCATTGGGTTATGAGTGATGTTTTGCATCTATCGGCGTATATACCTAATAGTAGGGTGAGTCGATTTCCCGCACGTCTTTGTTAGTGGTGACTTTATTCATAATAAGGACCCACTATGCAAAATTCAGAAAATAAAAATACAATTCAAACAGCGCAACTTGCTGACGTTAACCCTCATCTTATTACCCGTGAACCGTTACCCGGTAGCGAAAAGATATACATTCAAAGCCCTAATCATCCTGATGTGCGCGTGCCGATGCGCAAGATTAACCTAACCGATGGCACACACATTAATGTGTACGACACCTCTGGCCCTTATACTGATGTCAACGCAGAAGTAGATGTGCACAAAGGCATTACCTCAGAAGTACGAGCAAAGTGGATTTTAAATCGTGACGATACCGACGTGTACGACGGCCGCGACACCCAACCAGAAGACAACGGTATTGATGACGAAACCAAGGCGTTTCAATTTTATAATCCGCACCTGCAACGTCAACCACGTCGTGCAAAAGCAGGCAAAAATGTTAGCCAATTGCATTACGCCCGCAAAGGCATTGTTACCCCAGAAATGGAATACGTGGCCATGCGTGAAAACCAACTGCGTGAGGCGCTAGAAAACGAATTCACCACCCCCGAACGTGAAGCCCGTCTAAAAGGCAATCACATGGGGGCGAGTATTCCGCAAACCATTACCGGCGAATTTGTGCGTGACGAAATCGCCCGTGGCCGCGCGATTATTCCGGCCAACATCAATCACCCAGAATTAGAGCCCATGATTATTGGCCGTAACTTTTTAGTAAAAGTGAACGCCAATATTGGTAACAGCGCGTTAACCAGTTCCATCGAAGAAGAAGTTGAAAAGCTGGTTTGGTCAACCCGTTGGGGTGGCGATACGGTTATGGATTTATCAACGGGTAAGCATATTCACAGTACCCGTGATTATATTATTCGTAACTCACCTGTGCCCATTGGCACAGTGCCCTTGTATCAAGCGTTAGAAAAAGTAAATGGCGTAGCTGAAGATTTAACATGGGAAGTTTTCCGCGACACGTTAATCGAACAAGCGGAGCAAGGAGTGGATTATTTTACCATTCACGCAGGTATTCGTTTAGCACACGTACCGTTAACCGTAGACCGCGTAACGGGTATTGTAAGTCGCGGTGGCTCTATCATGGCCAAGTGGTGTATTGCACATCATGAAGAAAGTTTTTTATACACGCACTTTGAAGACATTTGCGAAATCATGAAAACCTATGACGTTAGCTTCTCGTTAGGGGATGGCTTACGCCCAGGTTCACAAGCCGACGCCAACGATGCGGCACAATTTGCAGAGCTAGAAACGTTAGGTGAGTTAACACAAGTCGCCTGGAAACATGATGTGCAAGTCATGATCGAAGGCCCAGGCCATGTACCGATGCATATGGTTCAAGCCAATATGGATAAACAGTTAGCATGCTGTGACGAAGCCCCGTTTTATACATTAGGGCCGTTAACCACCGATATTGCACCAGGTTATGATCACATTACGTCAGGCATTGGTGCCGCCATGATCGGTTGGTTTGGTTGTGCCATGTTGTGCTATGTGACACCAAAAGAGCATTTGGGTTTACCCAATCGTGACGATGTAAAAGTAGGCATCATCACTTACAAGCTTGCAGCCCACGCAGCCGACATTGCTAAAGGGCATCCCGGTGCTCGTTATCGCGATGACATGATGTCAAAAGCGCGTTTTGAATTCCGTTGGGAAGATCAATTTAATCTTGGCCTAGACCCAGACACGGCTCGTGCTTATCACGATGAAACCCTGCCAAAAGACAGCGCAAAAGTGGCGCACTTTTGTTCTATGTGTGGCCCGAAATTCTGTTCGATGAAAATCTCCCAAGAAGTGCGTGATTATTCAAAAGATGAAATCGTCAAAGCCATGCAAGATAAAAGCGCAGAGTTCAAAGCGTTAGGCAGTGAAGTGTACGTACCAGCCACAGCTGAAAAACTCAGTGAAACGCCTGCATGAATATCGCGATAGTGGGTGCAGGTATTTGCGGCAGTATGCTTGCGTATGAATGCATTAAACGCAATTTAAACGTAACGGTATATGAGCAAGACACTCAAAAGGAATCTTGCTCATATACCGCAGCGGGTATGCTGGCACCCATGGCCGAGTTAGAAAGCGCGAACACCAATGTATATAAATTGGGTTTGCGCAGTTTAACCTTGTGGCCAAGTATCATAGAGGAACTTGCACAATTAAATCATTCGGTTTTTTACCGTGATAGTGGCACGCTGGTATTAGCCCATACTCAAGATGCGGGCAGTTTTACGCAATTTCATAGCACGCTAAAGCGTAAGTTAGATGACTTTGATGCATGCGTTTCATCGGTGATACCAAGCTCCATTGAACCAGAGCTAAAGCACTTTCATAATGCCTTGCATTTAAAACAAGAAGCGCAAGTTGATAGTCATCAAGCATTAACGGCACTGCATTCGGTGATTCGTGCACAAGGCGAATTTAATCATTCCCATGTACACACAATTGCATGCAATGAAGTGAACGGTGAATATTTTGATTGGGTGTTTGATTGCAGAGGCTTAGCCGCAAAAGACCAAGTCAATTTGTATGGGGTGCGTGGTGAGCGTATTTTATTGCATGCGCCTGAAGTGAACTTGCAGCACATGATTCGCTTGATGCACCCAAAATACAAACTGTATATCGTGCCCCGTGAAAACCATCACTTTATAATCGGTGCCACCGAAATAGAAAGCGCTGATGACGGCCCAATCAGCGTGCGTTCGGCATTGGAGTTATTGTCAGCGGCGTACAGTGTGCATAAAGGGTTTGCTGAAGCGCGTATTATTAGCATGAGCACGGGTGTTCGCCCAACCAGTTTGGATCACCAGCCCATTGTCGATGTGCAAGTTGGTTTAACCCGTATTAATGGCTTATATCGCCACGGATATTTATTAACCCCTGCGATAATTGAGCAAGCATTTTCAGCTGATTTATTTAAGAAAAAATTACAACAATGGTCAATGGCTAAGTGAGGATTTCGTTATGAGCATTCGTTACAACGGTGAGCTGATTGAATTGAATGAATCCATGAGCTTGCTGACGTTCTTACAAAATCAATTTGATGATTGGGAAGTTACGATCGCTCGTAGTGTGGTGGCGGTGAACCAGCAACTTGTGCCAAGACAAGAATATGATTCATATTGCTTACAAGACAGCGATGACATTGAATTATTAACCGCAGTGGTAGGTGGTTAAATGAACACACTCGATGATGTTTCGGCACAAACTGACGCATTTAATATTGGGGGTAAAACTCTTGATAGTCGGTTATTAATCGGCACAGCTATGTATGACTCTCCTAGTATTATGCAGGCCAGTATTATTGAGTCGGCCTCGCAAATCATGACAGTATCATTGCGCAGACAACTGGCCACAAACGAAGCGCAAGATAACCCTGTATTTTGGCAATTCTTGCAAGACTTCACACAAGATAATCGGTTTTTATTACCCAATACCGCAGGCTGTTTTAGTGCTAAAGAGGCCATTGTCACGGCACAAATGGCCCGCGAATTATTCAAAACAAACTGGGTAAAACTAGAAGTTATTGGTGATGACTACACGTTACAACCAGACCCATTTCAATTAGTCGAAGCCGCACAAGAATTAATAAATCAAGGCTTTGAAGTCTTCCCATATTGTACTGATGATTTGATTCTATGTGAAAAACTCTTAGAAGTTGGCTGTAATATTTTAATGCCATGGGGGGCGCCCATTGGTACAGGCAAAGGGTTAATGAATCCTTATGCGTTAACCTTGCTGCGTAATCGTTTTCCACATGTGCCTATGATCATCGATGCAGGTTTGGGTAAGCCCAGTCATGCGGCACAAGCCATGGAAATGGGATTTGATGGCGTGCTATTAAATAGTGCTATCGCAAAAGCACAAGACAGTGTGCACATGGCTAAAGCCTTTAAGCTAGCAGTCGAGTCTGGGCGCTTAGCTTACAAGGCAGGCTGTATGCAAGAACAACAAAAAGCGGTTGCCAGCACACCCGTAGTGGGCATGCCATTTTGGCATAATGAAAATTAAAAAATTAAGAAAATTAACATGCCTGAAGTCGAAAAAAAATCAGCGGTATTATCGGTATCGGCCCATGATCCTCTCGGCATGGCAGGTATCGCAATGGATCAGCGTGCTCTGGCGTCATTAGGTGTGCATTGTGCTAGCTGTATCACCGCGAATACGGCGCAAAATCAAACTCAATTTTTGAGTTTAAACCCAGTTGATTTAACCGTATTTGTTAACCAGCTAGATGCGCTTTACCAACAAGATATATTTAGCGTGATTAAAATCGGTTTAATCAGTGATACTGAACAAGCCAAAGCATTGGTTGAGCACCCGATATTTGCCAATAAAATAATTGTGCTAGACCCCGTTCTGGGTGCCAGCAGTGATAAGAATCGATACAGTGACACTCGTTTAGCGGCGTTAAGATTTTTAATCCCCCATGTGCACGTCCTAACCCCTAATACGGATGAAGCACAGGTTTTAATGCCCATATTTGATAAAACATTCACTCAAACCAATAACGCATTAACATTGGCGAAGGCGTTAAACACACACACAAACTGTGCAGTACTATTAAAAGGCGGCCATGGCGCGCACAAAGCACAAGACGTATATTGTGATAACGAACGTTACTTTTATTTAGAACACGCCCAATACTCGCACGGTTTTAACCGCGGCACAGGTTGCGCCATGGCATCGTTAATTGCAGGTGCAATAGCACTAGGGCATTCAATGGCGGATGCGGTGGTCATCGCAAAAATGCAAATGGATGCCGGTTGGCAAACCCCGTTTAGCATTGACGAACACACAGGCAGTTTAGGTTTTGCAACATTCAACCAATCAGATGCATCACAATTTAACAACTCACAACTTTCCAGTGTGTATGCAAACGATAAACAAAAAGGACTTAACTTTTTACCATGCAGTAGTGAACTGGGTTTATACCCCATTGTTGATGGCGCTCAATGGTTAGAGCGCTTGCTGCCGTTAGGTGTCAAAGTGATTCAATTACGTGTCAAAGATTTATGCGGTGACGAGTTAAAAGCCGAAATTCTACAATGTGTAAAATTGGCCAATCAATACGATTGCCAGTTATACATAAACGACTATTGGCAATTGGCGATTGAATGCGACGCTTACGGTGTGCACCTTGGCCAAGAAGACATAGACGATGCCGATTTATCGGCCATTGCCAAAGCAGGCTTACGTTTAGGTTTAAGCAGCCATTGCTTTTATGAAGTAGCCCGTGCTAAAACCATTAAACCCTCGTATATCGCGTTTGGCCCAGTGTATGCGACACAAACCAAAGACATGCCTTGGGTACCGCAAGGTGAAACGGGTCTGGCGTACTGGAGAGCCCAATTAGCGGGTTTCCCGCTAGTAGCTATCGGCGGTATTCACAACGAACGCTTCGAAAAAGTAAAAGCCCAAGGGGTTGATTCTATCGCGATGATTAGCGCCATTACCCAAGCGGAAAATCCAGAAAAAGTCTGCTCAGATTTTATTGTACGTTGGAATGCTTAATATATTCGAAACGGTACGAGGCTGCCCCGCGGCCGATAAATTTTACTTATAAACACGCTTCGAATTAATCTGAGTGGCTTAAATGGAAGCTGAAGAGTGGCTAAATAGAAACGTCTATAGCACTTTAGCCATGTAGGTCAGGCACTGCCTGACAGCAGCCAGTTGTCGGCGGGCAATGCCCGCCCTACGATTTATAAACAGTAATATTGACTTTTGTAAGCAATGACATTGGCTTAATACAAAAATACAAAAATACAAAAATACAAAAATACAAAAATACAAAAATACAAAAATACAAAAAATCTGTTTGTAGGTGATAAACTCATATTGATAAATTTATACTTAAGGATGTGTATGAAGTTTAATAAAATAACGCTTGAAGGTAAGCATGTCAGACTAGAACCTCTATCTAAAGATTATCGTGACGGGCTAATTGAAGCAATCTCTGACGGCGAGTTATGAAATTTATTTGTCACATTAGTTCCAAGAATTGAACACATTGACGAGTTCATTAAAAATGCTATTTCTGCACACATGAATGAAGACGGCTTAGTCTTTGCGATAATTGAGAAAGTTTCTGGAAATGTGGTTGGTTCGACTAGATTTATGAAAGCCAATCTACTAAACAAGCGTGTTGAGGTTGGTTTTACCTTTATTGCTAAGTCGTATCAGAAAACCATGGTCACCACAGAAGCGAAACGACTGATGCTTACCCATGCTTTTGAAATAATGCATTTAAACAGAGTTGAATTTCTCACCGATTATCTTAATAACACTTCGCGTAATGCCATTGCAAGGCTTGGAGCGAAAAAAGACGGTATCCTTCGTCATCATATGGTTATGCCTGATGGTCGAATCAGAGACTCTGTTTTGTTCAGTATTACAAATAATGAATTGGCCGGAGTGAAACAAAATTTATTATATAAATTGAGTTCGTAATGCTAGCAAGCGTATGCTTACTATATTTCCGCAATGAATCGACAACGGTTAATTAATGCGACGTTACCTATGGAGTAATTATAGATGGAATTTAGAGTTGATAGTATTGATAACTTGCACGTGTCAGATGATGAAATATTTATACTTTTGTCCCACGTTTATGTGCAATCAGGTTTTGCAACTGTTGAGATGGCAAAAACAGTATTTGATCCGATTAAAGTTAGAGATAGAGGTGTAATGTTTGTATCAAAGGAGGTATCAGAGAATATATTTTCTGGGATGGTAGTCGTTGTTCCTCCTAGCTCAAGCGCCATTGTCAGAGCTAAAGGAAATGAATGTGAAATGCACTTATTGGGTGTTAGCCCCAAGTATAGGGGTCATAGCCTTGGTCGAAATCTGGTGAGAAGTGCGATTGATTTTGCAAAAGAAAATAAATGGTAAAAGATGATTTTATGGACTCAAAAGCCCATGAAAGAAGCGCAAAATATGTATGAGTCATCTGGGTTTATTCGAATAGGTGAGATGACAAGAAATGGCATTGTTTTTTTTGTTTATGAAAAAAAATGCACCTAGCAACCCTATTAATATCGACATTGCCTAAGGTGGTTGATCGTATGAAGAATATCATTGAAAAATATATTTTTAGTATTAACAGTCGATATTGGTTTTTTAAGTGACGTCATTATGTAACCCCATACATGACTACCAACTATACAAAGTTTAAATCTAACGAACGACCATAATAATCCAATAATGGCCAAATTATTCAGTAAGCGGCCCTTAATGCTCTTCAAACTTGTTTTGTGCACTGTTCGGTGCATACTCCCTAGTATCGCTAATTCAATAGGAATACGTCTGTGCAAGCCGAGCAGGTTGAGGTTTCAAATTTTCTTTCCCAGTACCCGCCATTTGATGAACTGCCGGATAAGGCCCGTGATGAATTGGCGCAATCAATCGAAATTGCTTACTTTCGGGCCGGCACACAGATTCTTAATTTTCGTGATCCGATCAAAGACTTATATGTGGTTCGCAGTGGCTCGGTTGAAGTGTTTCGTCGAGATGGAGAGTTGCATAATCGTTTGGCCGAAGGCGGTATTTTTGGCCAAATGGGGTTGTTGATGAATGGCTCTGTGCGGTTTCCCGTAAAGGCGCTGGATGACACCTTGGTGTATTGTATTCCCGATGCGTTTTTTAAGCAGTACTTTGCTGAATATGATGATTTTGGCGATTATTTTGAGGCAGACGAAGCTGAGGTGTTAAGAGAAACCGTGTCTCGCTCGGACGAATTAAGTGACCTTTCGACAGTGCAAGCCAAGTCTATTTTATCAAGGCCACCAGTGATCGCATCGCCCGATATGACCGCGCAGCAGGCCGCTAAATTCATGGGCGACGAAGATGTTTCTTTTATACTGGTTTGCACGCCAAGCTTAGAAGAGGGTGAACGAGGTTCGAGAGTAAAAGGTATTTTAACCGACCAGCATTTACGCCAATCCATCGTGGCAGACGGCTTACCACTGACGACCCCCATTAGTGAAGTGATGACATCTGAATTTGAAGTGCTGGATTCAAAAGCCTATATGTTTGAAGCCATGCTGACGATGTTACGTTTTAATCAACCGCAGCTGCCTTTAATGCACCGCGATGAACCCATTGGTGTGTTGACGTTGCTTGATATTCTTCGCCATGAGTCACAAAGCAGCTTGTTATTTGTAAAAGGTATTTTTGCGCAGCAATCGAAAAAAGACTTAGTACGTTACGCAAAACAATTACCTGCGGTTTATGTGCGCATGGTGAATGAAGATGCCAACTCCCACATGGTGGGCAGTGCGATGGCGGTGATTGGGCGCTCGTTTAAGCAGCACTTATTAAGTCTTGCAGAAGAGAAGTTCGGCAAGCCCCCTGTGCCGTATTGCTTTTTGGCATTAGGTTCAATGGCGAGAGATGAACAGTTATTGGTGACGGACCAAGACAATGCTTTATTGCTTGATGATGCTTACGACCCAAGAGAGCACGCTGAGTATTTTGAAAAGCTTGCGAAATACGTGTGTGATGGCTTGGCCTTGTGTGGATACACCTATTGCTCAGGTGACATTATGGCCACTAATGTGCAGTGGCGTAAAACCTTTACCCAGTGGCAAGAATGTTTTGCAGATTGGATTGATAACCCTGAACCTCAAGCGCTGCTAAACAGTAGTATCTTTTTTGATTTAGATGGCGTATGGGGCGAAACAAAGTTGGCGGATATTTTAAAGATTTTTATCGCACAGCGTGCAAAAAATAATCCTCGATTTTTAGCCAGTTTGGCGCGTAATGCGCTGGGTCGAACACCGCCTCTTGGTTTTTTCAAAAACTTTGTAATGGAGCCCGATGGCCGACACGGCAAATCCATTAATCTTAAGCGCCGAGGCACGGCGCCGTTAAGTGATGTGATTAGGGTGCATGCGCTGGCAGTGGGTTCTGATGCGCAAAACTCTTTCGAAAGATTGGACGATATTATTGAAGCGGGTATTTTACCTGAGGGTAAAGGCCGTGAATTAAGTGATGCTTTAGAATATATTTCGATGGTGCGCATTCGTCATCAGGCTAATGATGTTGAGCATGAGCAAACGCCCGATAACGCGATTAACCCAATGCATCTGTCTACATTTGAAAAACGAAACCTTAGAGAGGCCTTTCAAATTTTAGATAAAGCGCAGCAGTTTTTAAAATATCGTTATCATCCTCATAATTCTTTAAAATAAGGCGGCCTGTGTGAGCAAGCATTTATCTCCAGTTCCTTCGCCATTAGCATGGCCAACGTATTATGCTGAGCAAGCGAGCCGTTGCAAAGATGCACGTTTAAAAGCGTTTTTTGAATCGGGCCTGGTGGCGCCCAATACGCCTTTAAATGAGGTGCCTTTTGTGGCGTTGGATTTTGAAACCACGGGGTTGAACCCGCAAGAACATGGCATTGTGAGTGTGGGAATGGTGCCGTTTACATTGAGTCGTATTCGTTGTCAGCAAGCCAGCCACTTTATTGTTAAGCCGCGTCAAACCTTGTTGTCTAAGTCCATTACTATTCACGGCATTACGCATTCCGATATACAGTCAGCCCCTGATTTAGATGATGTACTGCATCAGTTTTTACCTAAGATAGCCAATCAAATTGTTGTGGTGCATTACCGACAAATAGAACGCGATTTTTTAAATCTGGCGTTGTTAACGCGTATTCAAGAGCAGTTGTTTTTTCCGGTGATTGATACCATGAGCTTAGAAGCTCAGATATTACAAAAGCAGCGCAGTGTACTTGCTCGCATATTGGGGAGTCATTCGAATGCGTCATTGCGCTTACCTGATATACGCGAACGCTATGGTTTGCCGCGTTATAATCTGCATCATGCCATGACAGATGCACTGGCAACGTCTGAGCTATTACAGGCGCAAGTGGCGTATCATTTTGATGAGAATACGCCAATTTCAGAACTTTGGTGTTAGGGTTTGCCAACAAAAAGCCCATATGCGCAAACATATGGGCTGTTGGTTTATCATCACTAACGGTCAGCGCTTAGATAATAAGCGCTTAAATCACAAAAGCTTAGTTAGGTCTTGGTTCTGTTCTTAACCCCATCACTAAACTGACACACATCGCCAGTAACACAAACGTGAAGGGCAGTCCGGTTGAAATAGCACCTGCTTGTAGCGCTTGAATGGCTTCTGTACCGCCAATCCACAATAACGCCGCAGCAATGGCACCTTCTGTTGTCGCCCAAAAAATACGTTGTGGTATCGGTGCGTCAATTTTTCCGCCTGCGGTAATACTGTCGATGACCAGAGAGCCAGAATCTGATGAGGTGATGAAAAACACCAGTACCAGAACAATCGCAATCATCGAAAGAATGGAGCCAAAAGGCAGTGCATCAAACATTTGGAACATGGCCAGCGGTACTTCGGTTAAACCTTCAGTGCCAAGTTCGCCTACCCCTTGAATCACTTGATCAATGGCGATGCCACCATAAACCGACATCCAAATAATGGTGACACTGGTTGGGATCAATAATACCGCGGTGATAAACTCACGGATGGTGCGGCCCTTCGATACTCTGGCGATAAACATGCCCACAAATGGAGACCAAGAAATCCACCATGCCCAGTAGAATACGGTCCAACCTTGGAACCATGCTTCATCGTTACGGCCATGAGGGTTACTTAACGGAATAATGTTTTCGATGTAAGCCATCAGGGTGGTAGGAATCGTGCCCATTGCCACGGCAAAACTGACTAAGGCAACAAATGTAATTAATACTAATGCGATCAGCATGTTGATATTACTAAGCAGTTTTACGCCGCCCTCTAAGCCACGAATAACAGAAATCACAGCCAGTAATGTCACGCCAACAATGACAGCAATTTGTAAGCCCACATCGCCTTCAATACCAAATACATGGTTGATGCCTGCGGCGGCTTGTTGCGCACCTAAGCCAAGTGACGTGGCCAAACCGAAAAGCGTGGCTAATACCGCTAAAATATCAATGATGTGACCAGGCCAGCCCCATGCGCGATCCCCTAAAATAGGGTAGAAAACAGAGCGTATCGATAAGGGTAGACCTTTGTTATAGGTAAAAAAGGCAAGAGACAAGGCAACAACCGCATAAATAGCCCAAGGGTGTAATCCCCAGTGGTACATAGTAGCGCCAAGTGCAAGGCGAGCCGCTTCTGGTGTGTTGGCTTCAACGCCCAGAGGGGTTTCATACCAGCCAGTAAAATACGCAACGGGTTCAGCAACGCCCCAGAACATCAAGCCAATGCCCATACCTGCTGCAAACAGCATGGCAAGCCATGAAAGGGTAGAGTGTTCTGGTTTAGCGTTTTCGCCCCCAAGGCGAATCTTACCGAATGGCGAGACCACAAGGCACAAGCAAAAGACTACAAAGAAATTAGCGGACCACATAAAGAAGCCGTCAAAGGCACCAATAATGTCCCATTTAAGGCCGTCTAGTGCGGCTTTGGCGGTGGAGGGATCCATAACCAATATAGTGATTAAAAACGCGAGAATTAACCCGGCGCTTGTTCCGAACACGGGGTTATGAACATCAAATCCCCAGCGCTGGACGTTATTTTGACCCACGGTATAGTCAGTACTGTGAATACTGTATTTATCGTTTTGATTTGGCATGCTGTCCTCTATTAGGTGATAGACACATTTAACATAGGGAGTTATGCAGACGGCTGCAAGTTTTAAGCGTAAAACCACAGCCTGATGAGCCTGAACGACTTTAAATAAGTTAAATCGAAGCCGCATTGTATAATATATGGCTTCAGGTTGCAGGTTTGTGTCTATTGACTGATTTATGATCATTGAAAGATGAATATAGATGCCTGATTGGCTTTAAATATTATGGCGGCCTACTTATCAATGAGGAATAGAAATCGGGCGCGTGGCACCCTCCTATACTATGTTTAATACAAATTCTTCAAGCCATGCTTAACAATCGCATACATCACTAAAGTAGTTGCTTTACCCATTAACCCTGTTTCATCCATATATGAGGGCAGCGCTTTTGGGAAAAGGTATTAACATTTTTTTAGCAACAAATTTTCTCTATTTCATAACTTTGATTGTGTGGGCTAATTACTGTGTAAAATACCTTTGCAAATTAAGTCTGTAAGTTTTACCTAGATAAAACCTAATTATAACTGTGACTACGTAAGTTTGTTTGGCAGTAACCTTGAATTTAACGGCAAAATGAATTGTATTGTGTTAGGAAAATCTGATTTTTATCAAACTCTTATTTACGCAATGTACTAAAGTAGTACGCACAAGTTGTATTGTTATCAATAAAGGCATTGGCTTTAATCATCACTAAAGTGAATGGTTTGTTTTCTCAATCCTTTAAAAATACAGTAATATTGAAAAACAAATTATTGCATGACACATGAGGCTCACCACATTTTATCGTAAATTAAAAGACGAAGGATCGACGTTTTTAAAGTTACTAAAGAAAGAAGTATTTGAAAGTATTAATGTTCTTGAAAGTTGCTATATTAAGCAGTGAAGCCCGTTAAAATAAATTGGGCTTCAGCGATGTGAGTTCGTATTATCGTTTTATAAAAAAATAGCTCAGTCAGTGCCTGACCTATGCCGATAATAATCAGTATTTTTTAAGTTTCAGTTGTCCATTTTATTGGCGGTATTATTTAATAGCATTTAATATCGACTCTATTTCTAATTTCATATGAGTGGCATTTTTCATGGATGCAAACTCACCACCTAAATCAATGGATTTCCCTTTTTTAGTGGTCAACATAAGGCTGTATTTCTCGTTAACTGTTTTACCATTTTGAGATGTACTAGATGATTTACGCGGTTTAATGTCTTCAACTTCTTGAGATGTAAAGCGATGTTGATTAATCATTTTAGAAAAAATAAAAACATCCACTTCTAATTGATTAGGTTGTACACGAACATGACAATTTCGCCCTAGCGCTAATATCCCAAGGGCGATGAAAACAGTCGCCATTGCCGCAAATACAAAACCAAAAAAAGATTCAGCTGTATTGGCAATCACCACACCGATAATAAAAAATAACAGCCCTATGCCGCCAATGAACCAACCGGCTTTAGAGCCGGGTGTATGAAAGCTGAGTGATGAGTTTTCAGTCGGCTTTGTACTTGCAGTCATAGAAGAATGATCAAGCGGATTTTTGTTTTGGTTGACCGATAGCCGTGAATGAATATCGGCTTTTTGCTGTGTTGTGAGTGGTTGCTGTGTTAGCTCATCTTCTATGGTTTTGCTATCTCGTGTGACGAATACCGGTATTTCGTATTCACGGTTAAAGTTAATGCCTTTTAATTGACTACTGATGTCCAACGTCCAGCTATGGTAATCATTATCCGGTGCGCTAGATGAAGGTTTGTCAGAAGGAACATCAAACTCAAAGGTAAGGCGAGTGGCGTTGCTGCTAGCCCTAGGCGTTGGTTTGATGACTTTTGACCAAATAGTGCTGCTATGACTTCGGGTCTCTTTGCCGCTTCGTGTTGTCCAGTGGTGTGTGCACTTGAGTTCAAATGTGTATTGATCATTAGGCGTGTAAGCGCAGGGTACAGAAATATCACCACCGACAGTGCCACCAATCACGCCAGGGTAAGGTTTAAGGTGTAGGGGGACCTTGTCGAAATGATCCCATTCGCGTTTGGTCTTCCTATACCAGCGAAACATAAGCACAGGAGGGATGCAAAATATAAACGAAAATGCAGTGGCAACAGGGTGCTGACCAAATAATGCCAATGCAAATACACCCAGAAAGAGTGTTGCTAAAATAGTGAAGAATTTAATGAGCCCCAGCTTGCTTTCAGCATTGGAGTAAAGCGTTTTTGATGCCCATTCAGCTCGTGTTGTCCAAGGTTTACTTGGATCAGATTTGATACCGGATGGAAGTGGCGTTTCTTTTTTACGACTCACTTGAATAATACCGCCACCGACTAACATAAATGTCGAAGAAAAGAGTGCCATGATTAAGGTCAGTTTAATGTCTACCGCACGATCATAAACGGATTCACTTAGATCATTAGGGTTAACCCAAACCTTGAATTGGTCTCGTTTGGCCTCTTGTTTTAATTGATGTAAACGCTGGTAATGCTTATCGCTATCACTGCTGTTGTTTTCACTAATATCTACGCGATTACCTGTGTAGGATCTGCCATCACTCCAGTATTCATATTCCATATCGACAGAATACATAGTTGTGTACGAGCCATCATCATTACGACTTTGGTAACTGTTAACCTCTGCGCTGTTTAATTCAGCTGAGGGTTGATTGCCAAGACTGCATTTGTACGGCATCAAACAAGGTGCTTATTACTGAAAAATAAAAGGCCGTTAAGCCTGCAAAAAAAAACACGCTGCCAAATATTACGCCGCCAAATTTCATAGAGTGCCCTTTATTATCATTATGGTTGAGGATCAATATTCAATAATGAATAACTATACCAGAAAGTTATAAGTGTTCGAGTACCGGTTTGATGATTGTAGGACCGGTTTTTGTCGATATAAAAATCAATACCTATGTTGGCTTAATTAAGCAGTAGCAAGGCCAAAATCATTACTATTTTAATCTTGGCCGGGTGCATCACAGGCCATTATTTTAAATGGATAAAATGGTAGCATAATCACACCTATTATTTTTTAAGGCATTAGGTTACATAATAAAAGTTGATTTTTATATTTATCGAGATATTATGCACGCCTTAATTCACTTCAATACTGCAAGGAGGTTCAATATGTCAAATTTAATAAACCTTTTTCGCAGGTCTCTACGCTTAGTCTAAGACGTTGTTCTATGGGCCAGTAGGCCTGCCAATCTATTTTATTACTAATTAAAGGATTGGTTTATGGACAATTACGTTCAAAAAATCTCAAAATCCGTGAGTCTTGTTGCGTCCAAAAAAACATGGATAGAAGACTTAGCGGTACAGCAACTTGTCAAAACATCTGAACTAGAGAGCATGACGTCTGTCGTTGGTATGCCAGATTTACACCCGGGGAAAAGTTATCCGATCGGTGCTGCATTTTTTAGTTTAGATCGCATTTACCCAGCGTTAGTGGGCAACGATATTGGTTGTGGTATGTCGCTTTGGCAGACTGATCAATTGATTTCAAAGCTCAATAAAGACAAGTGGGTTAAAAAACTGAAAGATTTAGAATCACCGCTATCAAGTGAGTGGCAGTCGCTAATATCAGAAGAAAGAATACACCGTAATATTGATTCTACTGACTTTGATGCCAGTTTGGGAACAATAGGTGGTGGTAATCATTTTGCTGAATTTCAAGAAGTGGATGAAATATTCAACGATGATGTTTTTAGCAATCTAAACCTTGATAAAAACAAAGCGATATTATTGGTTCATTCCGGCTCGCGAGGGTTTGGTCACAGCATATTAGATGCTTATCTTTCTGCTCATAATCATGATGCAGTATTTTTAAATACGCAGCCGTTTTTTGAATACATGCATGAACACAACATGGCATTAAGATGGGCTGAGTTAAATCGATATTTAATAGCAAAGCGATTTTGTAAGTCGGTTAATATCAACGCTAATATGGTTTTAGATGTTAATCATAATTTGGTTACAGAGGCTGTTATAGGCCATCAAACTGGATACTTGCACCGCAAAGGCGCGACGCCTTCTGATAAAGGCGTGGTTGTTATTCCTGGTTCAAGAGGGGATTACACGTATCTTGTGAAACCGTTAGATGACGATATTGCATTGAACTCTTTGGCCCATGGCGCTGGTCGAAAGTGGAAGCGGGGCGATTGCCAAGCAAGGTTGAGCTCTAAATACTCTAAGGAAGATTTAAACAGAACAAAATTTGGCAGTCGAGTTATATGCGGTAATAAAGAACTGCTTTATGACGAGGCGCCGCAAGCGTATAAAAACTGCTCTTCTGTTATTGAGTCAATGCTTGATGCTGGGCTTATCGACGTTATTGCAAAATTAAAGCCCGTGATCACCTTCAAGACGGAAGGGCCGTGCTCATGAATTTATTGCAGTTAACAGCAGGCCAAGGGCCTGAAGAGTGCTGTAAGGCAGTTGATCATGCTTTAAACGCGATTAAGCAGGAGTGTAAAAATAAACGGGTCACGCTATCTATTGTTGATAGTCGTAAATCTAAATATGGCTTTCACTCTGTTTTAATTGAATTAAGCGGCGAGCGCAGCCAACACATTATAAACAGCTGGAGTGGGGTCATGTTGTGGAAAACGCAAAGCCCTTTTCGATTAATGCATAAAAAGAAAAACTGGTTTTTTTCTCAGTGCAAAACAATTGAACGAGATGATTCATGTTTTGATGTGCTCATTAAATATGAAACGTGTCGTGCATCAGGTGCGGGTGGTCAGCATGTTAATACAACAGACTCTGCGGTTAAAGCGACTCATGTAGAAACGGGCATTTCGGTTCGAAGTGAGTCAGAGCGCAGCCAGCATGCGAATAAAAGGATTGCAAAGGCATTGTTATTGCAGAAGCTGGCAGATAAAAAACAAGAATCTATGCTGCAAGCGTCAAAACAAGCTTGGTTAAACCATTTAGAGCTTGAAAGAGGCAACCCTGTAAAGGTTTTTCAGGGTGCCAAATTTGAATTGCTCAAGGGCCGGTAATAAGAAAGCTTGCTTAGTGTTTCTTGTTGTTCAATAACACAAGTTTTGAAATGTGGCTCTCCCGGTTTTTTAAGAAATCTATCAGGTGGCTTGGGTAATCTTTAGAAACGGCGTTCTGAATTGAAGGGCGTTGCTTTAATGCATTAAGCCATGCCTGACACTTTGGTAAATTATCAAACGTTCTTAAGTTAATAAACGTGTCGAATGCTTCAAAGTATCGAAAAATCGTTCCGTATACCGCGTCTATTAAATGAAACGTCTCGCCAGTAAAAAAAGGACTATCTGTTAGTTCTTTTTCAATATGGGCGAACTTGCGTTGTATTTCAGTGTGAGTGACTTCAAAAGATGGGCTGTCTTTTGCATTGTATAAACTGGCAATGTTGTTCAGTATGCTGGTGCCAAATTCAATCCATGAACGATGATATGCTTTTTCAAAGCTATCAACCGGATGTAAGGAGCCAGGCGTGATTTCATCTAGGTACTCACAAATAACAGATGATTCAAACAGAGTGTGTTTATCATCTACTAATAATATGGGCACCTTTCCCATGGGGGATTTTTGTTTAAACCATTCTGGTTTTTCCGCAAGGTCTATATCTGTTCGGGTGTAAGGAATGCCTTTTTCTTCTAATGTGATAATTGACCGCTGCACATAGGGGCATAACACATGAGCAATAAGGTGAAAGCTTTGCTGATTCATACAATTATTCTCCTATGATTCTTGTGTTGATGTGTTGATGTGTTGATGTGTTGATGTGTTGATGTGTTGATGTGTTGATGTGTTGATGTGTTGATGTGTTGATGAAAGGTAAGTGCTTAGCGAGTATTTACCATCTCCTAAGCCAGCCTGTGCAAGTGCCATGAAAGAGAGCAGTAGTGGATATTCCCAACCACCACCAATATTGCTGAATAACCAGCCGTTGTTAACGTGTGCCCACGTAGCGCCCAGTAAAATAGGAAATACTAATAGCGAAAAAAAGCGTGTCTTTAATCCTAATAACAGCGCAATACCTGAAATAACCTCTATTAAAAAGACGATATATGCGAGTACTTCCGGCAAGCCAATAGAGCTAAAAAACTGTGCCGTGCCAGCTAAGGTAAACACTACCAGCTTTAAATAGAGGCTGTGGGCCAAAAGTACAGTAGCGAGTGAGACTCGCAAGATTAATTGGCTGGTGTTGATATTTAGTAAGTTATTCATTGTTTGCATCCGCGTTTAAAGGTGTACATATATTATTGATCTTGCGAAGTTGCAGGTAAATTGGCAGTCTATGCAATAATGGTTTGCAGTTTTGCAATGGGTGGGGTTGAATATGGATTGGAATTCATTAAAGGTATTTCTTGCGATTGCTCGTCGAGGTTCATTATCCGCGGCGGCGGATGAGCTTGTGGTGAACCATTCCACGATCTTTAGGCGCTTGAATGCTTTCGAGGATCAAATAGGTGGTCGGTTATTTGAACGCATAAATAGCCGCTACGAATTAACAGCCTTAGGGCATGAGTTGCTAAAGCTTGCGCAAAATATTGAAAATTCTTTTGATGGTATAAGTCGCCACATAGTGGGTAAAGATTTTAAGCCCAATGGCGTCGTTAAAATAACGGCACCTAATAATATCGCTTACCGCTATTTACCTAGTTATATTTCTGACTTTAATGAAGTGTACCCTGATATACGCATTGAGCTATTGGTCAGTAATCAAGAATTTAATATGTCAAATCGTCAAGCTGATATTGCTGTGCGAGCGACATTATCGCCACCAGAGCACTTGATTGGTAAGCCGGTGCGGGCGCTTAATTGGAGTGTGTTTGGAAGTGAAAAATATAAAAATAATTTTGGCTTGCCTGGTAGTGCAAGTGAATTAATTAATCATTCTTTAATTGGTGCGACAGGCTCAATAAGTCGTTTATCGGCTTTTATTTGGCAAGATAAACATTTTTCAGACCAGGTGATTACACGCAGTGATGATTTAACGGCCATGTCTTATTTAGTAGAATCTGGTCTGGGGTTGGCATTTTTGCCGGATGACCAATCTAGACCAGAACTCATCAAGTTATTTGAAATTAATGAAAGTAACCTCAGTCATTTATGGTTGTTAACGCACCCAGATTTACGCAATGTTGAAAGGATTAAATTAGTGATACAGCACTTATCGCAAGCGTTTGAAAATGAGCGTAACTTTTAAAAGCATGTAAAAGAGAGTGAAAATAGCGAGAGCAGTATTTGGGAATGCTCAAGACGTAATAACATTTATTATCTGATTCATATTAATATCGGCTGTCACTCATTATTATGTCCAACGTTTGACGTGCTTTTTTTGGATTTTTTAAATCCTTGGTTTCGACCATCTCACAGCCGTCGGCCACCATCTCTTCGAAGGTGCTGGGGTAATACCGACAATCGTCTGGACGATTGTAATAAATGGCGCAGGTATACACCTTGCTGTTGGGTACGTTCTCTAAGAATGGGCACAGTTCAATAAGTTGCTTCGTTTTTGGGTCGTGCCAAATTTCACCATTGTGCACATAGGCGGCTATTTCAGGGGCGTCGTCTTGCCAAGTGTTGATTTCAGCCTTTGAGGCGGATAAGCCGCCGTTACTGTATTTTATGCAGCATTTACCGCAGGAGTTGCAGTCTTTCATGGGTAATGCCTTGTTTTGACTCTTAGGTAATTAAGAGGCTTGAGGGATTAAATCGGCAGTTTACGTAAACAAATGCAAACTTGCTTGAATTTTAATGGTTAAAAGTGATCTGATGAACCTTATTGCCCCTATTACATATAGATTATTTACGGATTAATGTCGCCATGATTGAAGTTCAAGACCTGTGCAAGTCGCTTACATTGGGTGAGCAGACCTTAAACATTTTAGCGAATGTGAATTTATCTGTGGCAGCGGGTGAAACCATTGCGATAGTGGGTAAAAGCGGTTCTGGCAAATCCACGTTGTTAAGCTTGTTAGCCGGCCTAGACCAAGCCACAAGTGGCCGAGTATGTATTCAAGGGCAAGACTTATCGGTAATGAGTGAAGATGGCCGCGCGGCCGTGCGTAAACAGCATGTGGGTTTCGTATTTCAAAATTTTCAATTGCTCCCTCATTTAAGTGCGCGAGATAACGTGATGCTGCCGCTTGAGTTGACCGGGGACTCCAATGCTAAAGCCAAGGCCGAAAGCTGGTTAGATAAAGTCGGGCTGTCAGAGCGCTTAGATCATCAGCCCAATCAATTAAGTGGCGGCGAACAACAGCGAGTGGCCATTGCCCGTGCGTTTGCTTGTGAGCCGGATGTGTTATTTGCCGATGAGCCGACAGGTAATTTAGATGAGCATACTGGCGAGAAAATAGAAGACTTATTGTTTGATTTGAATGCCCAGCTTAATACCACATTAGTATTGGTAACTCATGACGAGACTCTCGCCAAACGTTGCCAGCGCCAAGTGCATTTAATTGATGGAAAATTGATCGAAACCGTCACCAGCGAAACCCCAACACTTTAATTATCAGCAGGAGAGAATATGAAACACCATCAGGTTTTTCTGCTGGCATGTAAGCATTGGTATAATGATTTACGCAGCAGTGAAAAACGTTTATTAATTGCCGCTACCTTATTAGCAGCATTAAGTATGTCGATGATCTCAAGCTTTAGTGATCGTCTATCTCGCACGATGGAATATCGTGCCAGTGAATTAATCGCCGGTGACTTAACGGTATTTAGTACCCGTGAGCTATCCAGTGATTATATTCAACATGCTCTGTCGTTAGGTTTGAGCTCATCTACGGCGCTTGGGTTTTCTACCATGGCGTTTGCTCACGATCAATTACAACTTATACGGGTGCGATCCGTTCAAGATAATTACCCGCTAAAAGGCTTTAACCAAATAGCGGATGGTTTTTATGCTGATGAAGCTACGCAATCGCAAAAAATTAAACAAGCACCTGCGCAAGGTAAGGTATGGGCAGAAGAGCGTATCTTGCAAAAACTAAATGCCAAACTGGGTGACATCGTAGAGATTGGTAATGCAGAGTTTGTGGTGGATAAAATTTTACAGCAAGACGCGGATCGCTCGGGTAGTTTATTTAGCCCATTTGGCCGTTTGTTAATGAACTACGCCGACGTGCCTAAAACGGGTGTGGTCAACGAAGGCAGTCGTATTTGGTACAAGCAATACTACACAGGCAGTGAAGATGCGCTCTCGCAGTTTGTTGCCTGGTTAAAACCACAATTAAGCAAAGCCGATAAATTAGCCGGCGTCGAAGACAGCCAAAACAATGTGGGTAATGCACTGCAAAAAGCACAACAGTATTTATCGCTTGCTAGTTTGATTAGTGTGTTACTTGCTGCCGTGGCCATTGCGTTGTGCGCCAAGCGTTATAGTGAACGTCACTATAATACAGCAGCTTTGCTGCGTTGCTTAGGCGCATCCAGTGCACAGGTGCGTAATATCTTTATTTATAAATTATTGTTCACCGCCATTTTAGGTGCGGTGATGGGTGCGTTACTTGGTTTTGTATTACACTTTGCATTACTTGAAACCGTGGCAGATATCTTACCCAAAGACTTAATGCCAGCACGCGTGTTACCCGTATTGATCAGCTTGGTGTGCGCAGCGCTTGTTTTAATGTTGGTGGCTATGGCACCTATTTTAAACTTGAATCAAGTGAGCCCTGTACGTGTATTGCGGCGTGAGTTAGCCCCACAGTCGGTGAAAGCCAATGTGTTTTTTGTATTGGCTGTGGTGATTATGTTGGCATTGGCATATTTGTTAACCAATAGCATTATATTGTCTGTGGTGTTTGTCATTGGTTTGGCTATTTTGTTATTAGTATACGGCGTGCTATCAAGCATATTGTTAAAGGCCTTAATGAAAGTACAAGGCTTTTTACCACCGTTTTTACGAGTGGGCTTAACCCAACTAAACCGTCACCAATACTATGCTCGCTCACAAGTTGCGGCGTTTGCGTTTATTTTTACCTCGGTGGCGTTAATTTGGCTGGTGCGCGGTGATTTATTTGAAGATTGGCAACAACAAGTGCCAGCAGATACACCGAATCATTTTGCTATTAATATTCTGCCTGATAAAAAAGCCGACTTTGCAGATGCCCTAAACGCTAAAGGTTTGGCCGCCAGTGACTTTTACCCAATGGTGCGTGGTCGCTTAACGCATATTAATAATGTGAATGTAGACGAGCTATACCCAGAAGACGACGCACCTAATGCATTGAAGCGGGAGTTAAATTTAACGTGGAGCGCAGAATTAACCCAAGATGAATCCCTGTCTGATGGTGAGTGGTTTGATGATACATCGCTTACAGAGAACGCTATATCCATGGAGTCTGAATTAGCGCGTCGTTTAAATTTAAAATTAGGCGATGCGATTACCTTTAACATTGCGGGCAGCGAGATTGTTACCAAGGTGAAAAACTTGCGTAATGTGAAGTGGGAGAATTTCCGCCCGAACTTCTATGTGGTATTTGCCGATGGTGTCATTAACGATTTTCATCATACCTATATAAACAGCTTTTATTTACCACCAACACAAAGCCGCTGGCTGATCGACATGAATCAGCAATTTAAGGCGGTGACCATTATTGAAATTGATCAGATCCTCAAGCAAGTACGTGAAATATTAACGCAAACCAGTGTGGCAGTTGAGGCTATTTTAGCGTTGGTATTGATATGTGCCATGGTGCTTATGTTTGCTACTTTATTAAGCACCTTAAGTTTACGCAAACATGAGGCGGCGTTGTATCGTACTTTTGGCGCGAGTAAAAAAATGATTCGAGCGCGCATTCGCAGTGAGTATGTGACACTTGCATTCGTGGCCAGTGTATTGGCCATTGCCTCGTTTGAGTCCATTAGTTTTGCGTTGTATGTGTTTATTTTTGATGTGAGCTGGTTACCTCATTGGTCATTGTGGGTAGGGATCCCAGTATTAGCATTAACCAGTATTTTAATTAGTGGTTTTTGGGCAAATCGTGATGTATTAAATGCATCGCCACGACAGCTATTACAAGACATCAGTTGATGAACAATATTTGGACGATGTCCGGTGTGTTAATGGTTTATGGCGCATCTTTAGATGCTAAGCCTCATTCACACAATGCCGTACAAATTGTTTGGCCAAGTGATGTGTCGTGTTTGCATGTTGGCAGTGAGGTTATAAAAAGTGCGGCGGTCATAAGTGCCAATGTGCCACATCAACTCGAGATGGCGCATGGTTGGGTTGTACTGGTTGAGCCACAATCAGAGCTTGGTGAAAATCTTATTGCCGTCTTGAACGGACAAACCGTTAGAGCATGGAATGAAATCCGGCCTTTTGATGGCGGGACCAAGCAGCTGTTTGATTCGCCCTTAACAGCGCTTGCGCCATTATTTCAAGGTATTCTATCTAGCATCCATGATGTTCATGATTTAAACCGTTATGTACAATTGACTGTTCGTGATGACTTAGATCGCCGCATTAAACATCTTTTAAATAATTTGAATACTTGTTTTGAACAGGCATGCTTAAAGCCGGAAAAATGGAAGGCTGAGGATGTTGCCGTTGGCTTAGGGCTCTCTGAAAGTCGGTTTTTGCATGTATTTAAAGAACAAATGGGCATTGCTTGGCGTCCTTTTTTGTTATGGCGGCGTATGCTTTGTGCTGTTAATCTTCTGATTGCAGGTTCACCTGCAACGCAAGCCGCCCACGTGGCTGGTTTCTCCGATAGTGCACATTTAAGCCGTAATTTTCGGGCTATGTTCGGGCTCAGTATTCGACAGGCTAGCCAAGTTTTAAAGGCTAAAGATTAATTACAAAATAGCCAGTTTATTCAATTCTTAAATTTCACCTAGCGGTATGCTTTCTTACTCAATATAGGAGAGAGCAGATGTCACCTCAAAAAGATCATCCATTAGAATCAAGTCAGTTTTCACATAATTTAATGGCCACTCGAATGTTGGATTTTAACCATCCAAGCATCCAATCTTTACTTGCTAAGAAAGATTGGAGTCAATTATCAGCAAGCAATGCAATTCTTAAAATATACAACTATGTAAGGGATGAAATACATTTTGGCTATAACTTTGATGACACCTTAAGCGCTAGCCAGGTACTCGTAGATGGTTATGGTCAATGCAACACTAAGGGCACCTTGTTAATGGCTTTATTACGAGCGGTGGGTATTCCAAACCGGATACATGGTTTTACCATTTTTAATGAGCTACAGCGGGGCGCTATCCCTAATTACTTATTTGTTCTTGCGCCTGAGCGTATTGTTCATAGTTGGGTGGAGGTTTATCTCGATGGTAAATGGTTAGAATTAGAAGGGTACATTATTGATCATGCGTATTTATCACAAGTTCAAGTGCGATTTGCTGATCAATGTGATGACTTTAGTGGTTATGGTATTGCCACTAAATGCTTGAAAAAACCTGATAACGAATGGACAGGCTCAAATACGTATATACAAAAAGAAGGCATTGCTGATGACTTTGGCGTGTTTAATCAGCCGGATGATTTTTATGCTTCGGTTGGTAGCAATTTAACAGGCATTAAAAAATACCTATTTCGCTATGTGATACGGCATTTGATGAATGCAAATGTCAGCCGAATACGTCAAAAAGGCTTATTTTAATCTGTTAACTTTCAATTGCTAAAAACAGGCAAGGTGTTTTAAGCTGCACGTGAACTTATACTTAAGAAATAGTGATGAACACTCAAACATATTTGCCTTGTATTGAAATAAAACCTAAAAGCGGGCCTGCTAATGCTGCGATTATTTGGCTGCATGGTTTAGGTGCCACTGGCGATGATTTTGCCCCGATGGCCAAGCACCTTAATTTTGATAAGCGTATTGCCATGCATTATGTGTTTCCTCATGCGCCACAGCGCAGTGTTGCCATTAATGGTGGGGCAAGCATGCCGGCTTGGTATGATTTACAAATAGAAGGGGTTGAGCGCAAAGCTAACTTAAATGATTTGGCTGAATCTCGTGAACAGGTTTTGGCAAAAATTGATGAGTTAATTGCAACAGGCATCCCTAGTGAACGCATCATTATTGCTGGCTTTTCACAAGGTGGTGCGGTGGCCTATGACGTTTTATTTAATGGCGCACATTCATTGGCAGGGGTGATGCCTATGAGCACCTATATTGCAGATGCCAACGTGATGAATAATGCGAAATTTAAACAGACCCCGATTTGGTTAAGTCATGGTACGTTAGACGATGTGGTGCCAATGAGTTTAGGCGAGCGCGCATTGAATCAGTTAAAGCAAGCGGGTTTTGAACCGACAATGAATGACTACCAAATGGCGCACAATGTATGCCCGTCACAAGTAAAAGATATACAAAAATTTATTGAAACAGTGCTGGCTTAACCAAGTATGCCGGCCATATCCGCAAGGGTGTAAATCATAAATAAACCCACAGCGATAAATAAAATATTTCTAAACTCGTCGATAAAATCAGTGTGACGAAGTGTACACAATATCGGTGCGAGGATAGCGGCGACGATTGCCGGTTGTATCATCGCTAACATGAGCGTATTTACATGACTGTTATGCAGTGCAATACCGTTTACTAAAGCGGTAAAGTTGAAGTTAATAATGCTAAGGGCCACATGAATAAAACAGGCTGCCACCACCATGGCTTTACTGATAATGGGAGGGCGTTTCGCTTGAGTCCGTGCGTTCATATGGTCTGCCAATGTCAGTTAATCAATCCTATTAATACATTTAAGCAGCTTACAATGTGCAATGCCGTAATGTGTTGTAAACGTTTTATTAATATTTGTAGCTCATGCCATTTAAATGAGTATTTTGAAAGTCACTTATTAAACTTAGGGCTTTTACTTTTTACACAATGCCACATCTAAGTCATACATCGATATTTTGCTGTCTCGAATATTATGTTAAATGACATGTTCGCCAGCCGTTATTGAGTCAGAAAACCGCTTGGTGCCGATTGGTACAATGCGATATTGTATTGAGTAATCGAGGTTAACATTGAGCTAAATACCAAATCTTGCTTCTTTGATAACGACATTTTGAATGCTGCGATTCATGGGCATACACAGATGGATTTCTAGGTCTGCAGAGGTAATTGATTTAAACCAAGCAATCGCTTGCTTGGTTTTGTTGGTTATTTAGTTAGCCAAATTTATATTTTGCAATTGATCTCGCCGTAATCGGCCCCACGCATCTCGATTTTACAGCGTTGATTCAATACCCATAATGACCCACCACAGTTGAGCTTAGCGCTCTCTAGCCCTCTCGATATGTAGCCGCCACAGCTTCGGGAGACACTTTTTAGGTCGCTGCCTTTGCATTCAATAGAAAGGGACTCTTGGCCTTCCCGCTGGGCGGTGCAGTTTTTTTCGATATCCATGTAACTGAATTGAAAGCCTTTGATATTAGAGCTTTCTAAGTCATCACTGTATGCGAGGTTCGTCATTAAAAGACTGAAAATCAGGGTGAGCGCTAATTTCATAGAGAGCCCTCAAGGCAAGGTTAAAATAGACAAAATAAGCCGAAGCTTTTTATCTACATTAGACCAATACTGGCGTATGGCCAGTATTCCCGATAGAATACGCCACCTGATTTTATCCGTATTGGCCATCAAGTGGTCAATGTTCTATGCCTTTAGGAGCACTTAATGTCCAAGATCAATAAGATTGTTTTGGCCTACTCCGGTGGTTTGGATACCTCTGTAATCGCTAAGTGGTTACAAGAAGAATACCAAGCTGAAATCGTAACGTTTACCGCTGACCTAGGTCAGGGCGAAGAGTTAGAGCCTGCGCGCAAAAAAGCCGAGGCCATGGGTATCAAAGAAATCTACATTGAAGACTTGCGCGAAGAGTTCGCTCGCGACTTTGTATTCCCTATGTTTCGTGCTAACGCCATCTATGAAGGCGAGTACTACTTAGGTACCTCTATTGCACGTCCATTAATCGCTAAGCGCTTGATTGAAATCGCTAACGAGACGGGTGCTGATGCCATCTCCCATGGTGCAACCGGTAAAGGTAACGACCAAGTGCGTTTTGAGCTAGGTGCTTATGCGCTTAAGCCTGGCGTACAAGTGATTGCCCCTTGGCGTGAGTGGGACTTGAACAGTCGTGAAAAACTAATGGCTTACTGTGCTGATCACGGTATTCAAGTTGAAAACAAAGCCGGTAAGAAGTCGCCATATTCAATGGATGCTAATTTACTGCACATCTCATACGAAGGTGACTTAATTGAAAACCCTTGGAATGAGCCAGAAGAAGACATGTGGTTGTGGACCAAGTCGCCAGAAGCGGCACCTGATACCCCGACCTATTTAGACGTGACTTACCAAGGCGGCGATATTGTTGCTATCGACGGTAAAGACATGAGCCCAGCTACCGTTATGGAATACCTAAACAAAGTAGCAGGCGAAAACGGCGTCGGTCGTACCGACATCGTTGAAAACCGTTACGTAGGCATGAAGGCACGTGGCTGTTACGAAACCCCAGCGGGCTTTGTGATGATGAAAACTCACCGTGCCATTGAGTCTTTGACGCTTGACCGTAATGCTGCGCACTTAAAAGATGAGCTAATGCCTCGTTATGCTGAGTTAGTGTATAACGGTTATTGGTGGAGCCCTGAGCGTAAAATGCTACAAGCGGCGATCGATGAGACCCAAACACACGTAAACGGTACCGTACGTATTAAATTGTACAAAGGTAACGTGATTGTTGTAGGTCGTAAGTCAGACGATTCATTATTTGATGAAAGCATAGCAACGTTTGAAGACGATGCTGGTGCTTATGATCAAAAAGATGCAGCAGGCTTCATTAAATTGAATGCATTGCGTTTACGCATCGCCGCTAAAAAAGGTCGTAACTTACTTTAATCCATTAACGTAAGCACGCACCAAGAAAGCCTCGCTTTGAAAAAAGCGAGGCTTTTTTTGTTTTAGATTAAACGAATTAACGTCACCTTTTATTGTACTAATTTCAATATGACTTAGGCGGATGTGAAAATAGACAGCCAGTAGTGGCAGTATATAAATTTATTTCGTTTTTATACGATTTTTAAAAATTGTGTAATTGCTAAATATTTTTTGATTCGTCATTATAGGTTTACGTATAATTAACAAGGAACGTTTTTTGTATGACAACGTCTAAAAATATCAGTGAGTATACTCAAAAAACAATTGAATCTTGGAATGAAGCGGCACCTATTCACGCTGCTATTAATCAGTCTTTATGTTTAGATGTAACCGATAAGACGTTTAATAATTTAAATACAGACTTTAACCGTCTTGTTGATGAAATTGGCGTGTCAGATAAATCGATTGTTCAGGTTTGCTGTAATAATGGAATAGATTTATTTTCGATTAAAAATAAAGGGGCTGGTCGTTGCTTGGGGATCGATGGATCTAAAGTGTTTGTTGATCAAGCCATTGAGTTGAGTAACGCGGCTGGGTATTCAGATATTGAATTCTGCTGTTCAGATATCTATACATTACCAGAAAAATATCAAGCGTCATTCGATGTTTTAATCATCACCGTCGGTGTTTTGAATTGGATGCCGGATATACCTCGGTTTATGGAGATTTGTGCTTCTTTGTTAGTACCTAATGGATATTTACTTTTAGAGGAAATTCATCCTATTTTGTGCATGTATGAAGAAGGCAGTCCATCATATATAGACAGCTCATATTTTCATCATGAGCCATTTATTGGTACCGAAGGTTTAGATTACTTTTCTCACAAAAAGTATGATGGTAAAGAGAATTTTTGGTTCCCTCACTCTTTAGCTGACATTTTCATGTCTGCTATAGCGAGCCATTTACAGCTAAAAAATTTCAAGGAACTGCCCTATAATATTGGGAATTTCTGTGCAGATTTAGAATTGATTGACCATAATCCGCCACTTGGAATAAATGTATGTTGGCAGAAAGCTGGCTAATTATTTTTGTATGAATGCTTTGTTTAAGTAATGCTATAGACACTTGCTGAACAGCGAGTGGCTTTGTGAATGGATTATTTTAATTCGTAGGTCTGGCATTGCCGACAGCAAAAAATATGCTGTTGGGCAGTGCCCAACCTACTCAAGTTTGATAAGAGCAGTGTTTAAATAACTAATGCTTAAACGTTTCTTTCTTCACCACAAACGCCCCGCGAATATCCCCTAGGTTAAATCCAGTGGCAGTATCATTTGGGTAAAGCTCAGCTAACTTTGTTTGTACGGCTGGTTTTATATTATGGCCGTGACAAGCAAGGCAGGGCTCACCCGTTGGAATGGCCTTTATAAAGTACCAACCATCTTCTCTTTGTTGGCTGAACTCTATCTGTGCTACAGGTTCACCTTTTTGTTTACGTTGCTCAAATTCTAATAAGACTTGTTTTAACCAATCACTTGGTTGGTTGTTAGGGTTGCGTACTTGTAATGACGTGCGGCTTATTTGCCAAGGGCTCTGGCTATGTTGTTTAGCGATGGCTGGTGCGCTTAGGTTACATACATTAATAGCGGCAACAGGGCCGTTACTTTTCATAGTACTTATGAGCGTGTGCTTTAAGTCTTTGGCGAACCCTTGAATCGTGCTTCGAGCATCTTGCGTGTCATCTGCGAGCACGGTTGATGAGAGCAAAATGATGGCGAGCATGAGAATAGTACGCATAATTACCTCAATATCTTTATATTAGATTTATCTAATGTACATTTGTGTCATGAGATATTCAAGTGCTTTATTTTATTAATGCGATGTGAATGTGTGCTGATAAGCTCTATGTAGAGCTCACTCATTAAAACGGAGTCGGTGAAAAAGCGACTTAAACGTAGGCATGAAAAAAGCCAGTTGATCACTCAACTGGCTTTTAGGTGTCAAACGCTGAGTGTCAGCGCTTTGATGAACCTATTTTTTACCGTCAAAGTGCAAAAATAATGCTTTGCTGGTGTCCGCTAATACGTGTTCTTCAAGGTAGCGGGCAACGGTTTCTTTATCGAGTTTAGCGATATAGTCTGCCAATGTTTGTTGCGTATCGAACTCGTAATTATCACGATCAATTTCCCCCCAGAATTTATTACTTTTTTCTTGCAGGTTCAGCGGCTTTTTCGTGAGGTTAGTAATAAGACCTTGTTGATGGGCGGCAAAGTCTTCATCAGTCATGTTACGAATATCATCGACGTAGTTCTGTAAAAACTGCTGGCTTTCGGTAAATAGGGTGGTTGAGTTGGCCGAAGGGGATTGCACAATAAAGGCAAGGCCCCCTTGGTCGATCATTGGGTAAGGCGTAGCAAATACAATGTAGCCATACTTGCGCTCGGTTCGCATGTAGGTGTAATAAGGTGCACGTACAATTTGCCCAAGTAAGCCCATGGTGGCACGTTCTTCTAATGTGTCGGTTTCGGCTTGCACATACCATGTCATCGCGTTGTCGTTATGCTCAACATTAATCACTTCTTTGCTTAAGCGAGAGGGTAGCTGAATGACATTCTTACGCTCTACAGGTTCAGCTTGGGTGTTCACCATTAGTGTTTGTTTGATGGTTTTTGCTGCGCTGATGAGTTGAGCTTGATCAATGTTGCCGTGACCTAGCATCACGACTTCCATCTTGTCGAAGAACTTGGCGCTGAATGCGCTGACATCTTCTAAGCTTGCTTGTTTTACCGCACTTAGCAGTGCTTGCTCATCAAAGTTTGGTTGAATCAAACGTTGATTAAGTTGCGCAATCGAGCGCTCAAATGGTTTTTGTTTCAGTGAGTTTTCATAAGCGCGTATTAATTCTTGTTGTGCTTGCAACCATTGTGAATCATTGGCTTTAAATTGGTTTAGCTCACTTACGATTTTTTCAAGTAAGGTATCTTGTTTGTCGCGATAGCCATAAAGACGAATGCCTAAGCCACGCATGTGACCATACAAACTGTATTCTTGGCCAGCTAATAGCGCAGGGTAACTAAAGCTATTTAGGTGGTCGTTTAGCATTTTAACCCAAGCATCTAGCATGACTTGGTTATGGGCACTTTGTTGGATCAAGGGGGATCTTAGATTCACCAAAATGCTGCTCTGCGGGCCATTAAAGTGGGTGTCTTGCATGTGCCAAAGTTGCAGCGTATTTTCTTGATTAACTTGCTTAGGGTGCGCTTGATTACTGTTAGGTAAGATGCTGATGTCTTGCGGAATAAACGGATTAGCAGCTGGTAAATGTAAACCGTCGGCCAGTTCGGTTTGATTCCATGTTTGCTGTTTTTCTTTTGAAAGGGCTTCAATGGCGTAAGGGGCGGCAAACCATGTTTCAACTTGGTTGGTTTCTACGTTAGGGGCAACCAATGTACGTATGGTGTTTTCAGGTGTTAATTTAGCTAATAAATCTTGAATACGCTGCGCGTCAAATTCATCCCACACATAAGGGCCTTGTAAAATATCTTTGGCAGCATATTCATGCATGTTCATACTCAATCCCTGCACAAGATTGGCAGGCTGTTGTCCTGGTGCAAAGGTAAATTGAAGGTGGCTGAGTTGCTTTTCTTCTTCAAAGACCCATTCTTTAACGCCTTGCTTTTGTATTAAGTCAATATAAGCAAATAGCTGAGCGCTAATGGTATCAATATGGTTCAACCCTTCTTGGGTTAGGCTAATGTTGATTTGCAGTGTGCTGTTGTTGCTCATGTTACTGCCAAGGCCGGCACTTAAACCTTCAGCCCAGCCTTGTAGCTTTAACCATGCCAGCAAGCTACCTTCGCCTTCGTGACCCAGTAGATGGCCAATGTATTGAGTGGGTTTTTTCTTATAATCTTTAACAGCATCGTTAAGTGGGAAAATAAAACTTAAGTTAAGTAATTGTTTAACGGGCTCGATGCGCACATCTTTTGGTAAGTCGAGATAAAGATCAGCCGGGTAAGTGTCAACGGTGGCCTGTTTATTTTGAATAGGGTCGAAGAGCTCTTTTGACCAAGACTCAAGTTCACTTAATGTTTGTGGCCCGGAGATGACAAGGGTCATTAGATTTGCGCTGTAATAACGCTCATAAAATGCGAGTAAGTCGTCACGTACATTACTGGAGTCGTTATCGCTTAATGTATCAAGGCTACCCGTTGCAAAGTGACTCGCAGGGTGCTCTGGGTTGATAAGGACTTTGTTGACGTATTGCATGCGGCGATAGTCGTCTTTGTACTTTGATTGGTACTCGCTGTGTACCGCATTTTTTTCACGCTGAACGTATTCTTCGGTGAATAATGGCTCATAAAAAAAGCGGCTGAAGCGATCCAGTGTGCCTTCGAGTTGCTTGGCATCGACTTGAAAAAAGTAGTTGGTATGTTCTGGCGCTGTAAAGGCGTTGTGCATACCACCATGTTGATTGATGAAACTTTGGTATTCGCCTGCCGTTGGGTAGGTTTTAGTGCCTAAGAACAGCATATGCTCTAAAAAGTGCGCAAGCCCTGGGCGTGCTTTAGGGTCTTGTAAACTGCCTACATTCACATCAAGGCTGGCTGCCCCGTGGTCTGCATTTTTGTCGCTAATCAAGAGGACTTTGAGTTGGTTATCGAGTTCTAGGTAGCGGTATTGCTTATTGTCTTGGCTGCTGGTGACAGGTTGATCGTCAAATGCGCCGCGTAAAAAGCTGAATACAATCGCCAAAAAGATGGCAAAGAAAAACGTGCGATTGCGTGTAGGCATGAAAACTCCTTATTATTTAGCCAGTTTGCTCAAGGTTTGTTGAGCGAGTGCCACGGCTTGTTTTATATCTAAATCTTGGCCTTGGGCGATAAACTCAAGGGCAGTTTTACTGTCGTCTAATTTTTCGAATAATGACATGTATTCTTTGTTAAACGCAGCTTCAATGGCTTGGTAGACCATTTCAGTGGTCATAGCATTGACCTTGCCCATCTCCGCTTGTTCCTTTAATGCTTTGATTGTGGCGCTGGCGATACGATTAAATGCTTTTTCTTTTTTCACGGCGGACTCTGGCTTATATGTGTTTACGGAAAGAGGATGGGGATTCTACCTGAAATTAGACAAGGTAACGACTGATTGCAGGCAATGATTTAAGCGGTTTTAGACTGGTTTCGCCCGGCATCTTTGGCAGCGTAGAGGGCTTTATCGGCACGCTTGAGGATCTCTTCAACATCAACGTCCTGATTGTTTTCAGCAATACCAAGGCTAATGGATATGCTGATCATTTTGTCATTATGGCTGTCTATTTGTAGGGTTAATACGTCTTTACGAATACGCTCAGCTACTTCTAAGGCCCCTTCTATGGGCGTGTCGGGTAAACATAAGACGAATTCTTCGCCGCCATAACGCCCGCAAAAGTCCACTTTGCGCAATTGATATTTGAGTAACTCCGCCAGTTGAATAATGGCGGCATCGCCGACTAGGTGACCGTAGTTGTCATTGACCTGCTTGAAATGATCGATGTCGAGCATGATAAATGAGAGTGGCCGGTTGGAGCGACGCGTTTGTTCAAGTTCTCGATCGGCAAGCTCAAAGAAGTGACGACGATTCATTAAGCCAGTCAATGGGTCGGTAGTGGCCCATTTTTCTAATAAATCTTGGCGTTCTTTTTCTCTGAGTGCGGTTCGCACTCGGGCCAGTAACACCACCAAGCTGTAAGGTTTTATTATGTAGTCAAAAGCGCCCATGTCTAAGCCTTCGGCCACATTATCGTCATCGGCATTGGCTGTAATGAGAATAATAGGGATATTATCGGTTAGGGGGTTTTGTTTGATGGCCGCCAACACTTCAAGCCCGCTCATGACAGGCATCATGACGTCGAGCAGAATCAAGTCCACGCCCTCAGGATTTTGATTGAGCACCTCAAGCGCTTGGCGTCCGCTTTGACTTTCGATTACATGATAATCCTCGTCGCTTAAATGCACATTTAAAATCTGCAAGTTAGCTGGGATATCATCGACGATTAATATATTGGCCATACAGTTAACAGTAAGTAGTGTACTTAAACTATAGCTCATGCCAGTGAATATATAGCGCATAGCTCGATTTACCTAGTGAGACCTTAAATGTGGCACTCTAGGGCTAATTGTCTTCTTTTTAAGCGCTCATAAGCATAGATGCCTTCACATATATAACGTCTTAGCAGGATAGTTTTTTGTGAAAATCATGCGGGTTCATATAGGTACCCTATACTTTGGTAATGCAGTAAACATAGGGGTTTTTTGTGACTGTTCGGCTTATGTGGTTTCTCTGGATATTATGGAGCCCTTTGGTTTTGGCATTAGAAGTACAAAGTATTCAGCTTGAATCGATTGACGCCTCAATGACACAGTCCGTTTGGCTATGGGCTGCCCTGTGCCTTGTGGCTTTAGTTGGAATGTTAGGGGGGGTATATGGTCGTCGAACTTATCTTCGATTAATGAATGATCAAGCCAAAATGCAGGCTATTTGGTCGAATTTGCCGGACGTACTCACTGAGGTTGATAGCGCTGGCGTTATTTTGGCGGTTAACCATTCAATTGATCAAAACGTACAAGTAGAGGCTTTAGTTGGCACCAGCAGTTATGCCTACTTAAGTGAAGAGGGAAAAGCCCTTTTTAGAGAGAACTTGAATCAAGCGTTATTAAGTGGGCGTATGAGCCAATATGAATTGGCAGTGCAGCTTAATGGCCAGCCCCGATATATCCATAATCGAATTATGCCATTAGTGGACGGTCCGCAGAAAAATGCGCTTGTTATTAGTACAGATATTACTCGTTATAAAGACGCACAACGAGTATTGCAGCAAGACAAGTTACAGTCTGAGCGTGAACTGCACAGTAAAGCGCAGCTTTTAATGAACATTAGTCAAGAAATGCAGGCCCCAATGGGCGTATTGAAAGACACACTCACTCAAATGAGAGGCCAACAAAGCGATATCGAAATCAATCAAGTGCATATCATGCAGGCAAGTATCGAACATCTATCCGAAATTATTGAGGATATGTCCGTGCTCTCACAAAAACCGGTTGGTGTCAGTCAACCTGAATCGGTGAGTACAAGTTTGTGGCATGTTATGGATGACCTTGAGGCCTTATATTTGCCCCAGGCCTCTCAGCTAGAAATTCAGTTACAGTTCAAATATGATTTGTTACCGCATTATATTCAAACCGATGCATTTCGTTTACGCCAGGTGCTCTATAACTTAATGAGTTGTCATTTAGCGATTTGTGAGCATGGGCATTTAGAGTTTAGTATCCATCAAACGGAACTGGCTAATGAGCCAGTTGTTCAGTTTACGATTATTAACGATTTAGATATTGAATCACAAGAGAATTGGGTAGCGTTATTTAATGACAGTTTAGATGATGCAGAAATAGCATGCCTAGAAAGCTCAAGTGTGGCGTCGTTTAATATTTGTAAAAATTTAGTGATGCATTTACAAGGTTTTATTGGTGCTAAGTTACTTGGGAATGGCAAGGTTGAGCAGTGGTTTATTTTGCCATTGAAATGGCTTAAGCATAACGATTTATTTTCAGCCTTTAAACAAAAGCCTATTGTACTGGCCATCAATAATGAAGCATATAGGGCTTGGTTTAGTGTGTTTTTTCAATCTATGCAGTTGCCATTTGTCGAAGTGAGTGAAGGTGACATACCCAATGAAATGAGTTTATTAGTCAGTGATTATTCACAGTCTCAAGACAGTCAGTGGTTATGGTGGTTGGGGATCGATTATGAATTAACTGCGGCACATGGCACGTTGTTGCATTTTCCATTTCGCCGAGAAACATTGTATTACCGCTTAACCGATTATCAAGCGAGTCAATCAGATTCGGTCAGTGAAAATCAACCTGGTCGAATTTTGTTGGTAGAAGATAACCTGAATAATCAACTTGTGATTAAACGCACACTTGAAAAGCTGGGTTACGAGGTGGTGGTTGCCAATAATGGTGAAGAGGGCGTTGCACAGTTTAAAGAAACCGATGTTGACTGTGTGATCATGGATATTCAAATGCCGATTATGGATGGCATCGAAGCGACTCGGCAAATTCGGCAACTCGATAAACCCTATGTACCAGTGATCGCCTTAACAGCGAACAGCCAAAAAGAAATAGAAGAAGCGTGCTTTGCCGTCGGGATGGATAGCTTCTTAACGAAGCCCATATCACGGCAAGTGATTCAGGCAACGTTAGAAGAGTTTTTAGGTAAACAAGTACCCGCGCAAGATTCACGCTGGGTCAATTAGTCATTTATTATTTATAGCAACGGGCCAAAAGGTAAGAATTTATTATCACTGTGTGCCTTTACCCACTTTACTAGTTCTCGATCTACGCCTTGCTCTTTTCGTAGTATTTTAAATAAAGGAATAACCGAGGACTTTTCGCCCAAGCTCCACTCACCTTGTTGTTCGGCCAATGTAAACAAACCGATGAGTTGTTTGATTTGCTCTGGGCTTAGTTTAGACGTGATTTGTTGCCAAATTTTAGCGTCAACTTGCGCTAATGGCTGAATCCAATCTAAATCTGAGGTAAGGTCATGGTCTTGTGGTTGACCAAGGCTCAGGCTTAACAAACGAGCTAATTGCTCATCGCTGATTTGATTGGGGGTGGAAACGGGTTGCCATGAATCTACGGACACAGACTTCTCCTGAAATCAAGTAAAGGCAAAGTGCTATTGTCCCATAAGCTGAGCGGAAGAAAAACCTGTCCTTTTGTAAGGTAATTGAATGACCTCTATGTACACCATGAAATCAAAGATACTTGCTGCATTTCAATATGCGATAGGGTCCAGTTTGTTTTTTTCAGGTATCGCAGGGTGGCATAAAATGATTCATTCATTTGCCATGAAACAAATACAGCGTGCCAGTCATAAGCAGCATCTAAAAGCCCAAGCGTTAATGGCACAATTGCTGACCTTTCGAGGTGAAACCGTGCTTGATAAGCGAGCGGGTATGGCACTGCTACAAGCCAGTGCCATACAAGGTGATGCGCAGTCTCAGTTTTTATTGGCAGAGGCTTTACTTAAATCAGAGGTAATCACTGCGGATAGTCCTGAGCAAGCCGCTGTTCAATGGTATTTAAAAGCCGCACAGCAAGACCATGCGATGGCGGCATTACGATTAAGCAAAGCCTATGAAGCTGGGCATTTAGGTTTAGTAAAAGATGAGCAGCAAGCTCAATATTGGTCCAATAAATTTATGCAACATAGTCAGAATATGAGTTCCCCATCATGAGTTCACAGCCGTTTGATGATATTCGTGCCTATCACGATCATGAAGTAAACGCAGTACTAGCATCATTGCTTGAAGACAGTGAGTTTTTACAGTTTGTCGCACAGCACCAGTTTCCTTATTTGAGTCGGTTCTTACCCCGTTGGACTCAACAAAAAATTCAGGCGGGTTTAAATAAACACTTCAAACACATTGATAGCATTCAAACATGGCAAAGCCAATTAGCGCCTCATGTTGAAAAGCTTGTTGGAAACACCATTGATGATTTTAAAGTCACGGGTATTGAAAATTTAGAAAAAGATAAAACATATGTCTTTATTAGTAACCATAGAGATATTGCAATGGACCCATTATTGGTGAACTTTGCATTGCTTAAAGCAGGCTTAACCACCAGCAAAGTGGCTATCGGTGATAACTTATTAGACCGTCAGTTTGTGGCAAAACTGATGCGTCTTAATAAGAGCTTTGTGGTGAAGCGCTCGGTGTCAGGACGAAGAGAAAAGCTACAAGCCGTACAAAATTTATCCGATTATATTCACCAGTGTGTTCGTTCTAGCCAACATGTGTGGATTGCTCAAAAAGAAGGTCGAGCTAAAGACGGCATGGACTTCACTGATACCGCCGTGCTTAAAATGATGCATATGGCTGGGCGAAAGCTAGGCTGGGAATTTAGTCAGAGTATGGACTTTTTGAATATCGTCCCCGTAACAATCAGCTACGAATGGGACCCTTGTGACTTAGATAAAGCAAAAGAGCGTTTAACCTTTGCACAAGTTGGGCGTTACGAGAAATCCCATGATGAAGATTTTAAAAGTATTGTTAAGGGATTACAGGGACAAAAAGGCAATGTTGTATTGCATTTTAGTCCGCCATTGAAATTAGACAGCAATATAGCCGAGAATTGGAGTGATGCGATTGATGAACGCATTCATCAAAATTATCACTTATTCGACAATAACCAACTGGCCATGTCGTTGCTGCAAGAAAAAAATCATGGGTTTAATAAGCAAAATAAAACATTACAGCTCTGGAATAAGCGATTTAAGTCTATTGATGCAGATGTCCTTGCTAACGTAAAACAATATTACGCCCAGCCCATACGGCTTAAAAATAAGGCTAAGTAACATGCTGCAAACAAAATCTATTTTACCATTCGGCCTTGTGACCATTGCTTTGGTTTTGATGACTTCATTTTACTCTTGGTGGTATGACGACAGTTGTGAAACATTGCAGGCTTCGGTTGATCAAGGTTATTTTTTGCGTTGGGCTGATCCGCAGTTGTTATTAATTACTGCGAAAAAAGAAACGCATTTGGTTGAGGCTGATAGCAAGAATGCAGCCTGCCAAATGATGATGAAAAATTTGAACCCACCAAGCTAGTTTAGCTATTCAGCGCTGCTCGTAGAGCATCTTTTAATGACGCTGGAACAATGGTTTTATCAAATAAGGCGCATACACCAGCTTGTCTCACCGCGCTTAAGCGGCTTGAGTCTTGCTCGCTTGTGACCATTAATATGGGCAGGTAAGAATATTCAGATTGGCGCAAATAGTTGGCGAGCTCTTCGCCATTCATATGGGGCATGTTGTAGTCACTAATAATGAAATCAACGGACTCGGTCTTTAAAACCTCAATGGCTTCTAAGCCATTTTCTGCTTGTACGGTTTGCTCAACGCCACAGGCGTTTAATAGACGAATGATGTGTTTTCTAGCCGTTAATGAGTCATCTACGATTAATGCCCTGAGCGATTCAACATCAATATCATTTAACTCAATGCTGTCTACTTCGATGGTGTCTTTTGCCGCATTGAGTGCCGTCAGGAAAGCCCTTTGATCAAAAGGCTTAGGGAGCACGGCCAATACGCCAGCTTGCTTAATATCATCAAGCATTTGTTTGTCGGTTTCGCTCGAAACCAACATGAAATTTAAATACTGTGTGTTTGGGTTATCACGCAGTTTTGTTACCAATTCAATGGCGTTCATATCATCAAAGTACATGGCACTGATAATCAGGTCAGGCTGGTGTACTTCGGCATGTTCTAGTGCTTCAGTACCCGTGGTACAAACATCCACTTTATTGATGGCATGATGGCTCATGGCATTCTTAAGAAATTTACTTTGAGTAATAGAAGGCTCAATTAAAAGTACCGTGAGATCTTTGACATCTAGTGTCATAATGCCCCCAAATTTAATGACTCTTATGAGTATAGATGAACCTATTGAGAATGCGTTGAGAATAGGTGGGTCTAAGGCTTCAGAATGTATTCTGTGCTAGGGTATTAACAATAATAAGGGATAATTCATGTCAGACCATGCACACCTGAGCCGGCAGGCGACCATTGCGAGCGTGGTTGTCGCATTAATCCTCATTGTGGCCAAAACATGGGCCTATTGGTCTACAGGCTCGGTTAGCTTATTGGGCTCTCTGCTTGATTCTATGCTAGATGGTGTGACCTCAATTATTAACTTTATCGCCCTACGTTATGCGCTTGTGCCTGCCGACGATGAGCATAAATTTGGTCATGGCAAATTAGAGTCCATTGCTGCGCTTGCGCAATCAGCATTTATGGTGGGTTCGGCTGTGGTGTTAGTGCTCAGCAGTTTTGATGTCATGCTGGATAAACGCCAGATGGTAAATAGCCACATAGGTATTGGTGTGAGTGTGTTGGCTATCGTACTCACCTTGGCATTGGTTATTTTTCAAAAGCACGTTATTCGCAAGTCCAAATCTTTAATTGTTGAAGCTGACTCCCTGCATTATCAGGGTGATTTATTAATGAATGGAGCGGTATTGATTGCCATGGCGCTGGTGGGTTTTGGCTGGTACTGGATCGATTCGATTATGGCCATTGGCATTGGTGTATTTTTATGTGTAAGCGCATGGCAAGTAGGTATCAAAGCGTTTAAACAATTGATGGATGAACAATTACCTGAAGTAGAGGCCATTGTTGAGAATCTTGTACGTAAAGAACACGGCCCTGAGGGTTGCCATGATGTACGTTGCCGTCAGTCTGGCCCAGATTTATTCATTCAATTCCATCTTGAGTTGGATGAAAACCTAACGCTTTGGTCTGCCCATGAAATTGGCGATCGCATTGAGAAAAAAATCAAACAAGCCTACCCAAATGCTGACATCCTCGTACACCATGACCCGATCAAAGTTGAGGGTTAGGTTTGTTTAGAGGACTGCTCAGATTCGTCTTTTGTGCCGTGATCCCATCACTGGCCGTCAGTGCGCCTGATGAAGCGCATATTTATGATGTAGAGCCACCGGCCCCAGATCATCATTATGTAGTGACAGATAAACATGATGAGGTGGATGATTACACCAGCGTGGTGTTTCTCGACTGGACTCAAAATGTTGCATCCAGTTATGTCGAAAGTTTAAACGATGGTGTTGATTCGTTTTTTATGGGGGCTTTCTTTGATGATGAAGTACTTGAGGATGAAACATCTGGCAGTAATGGCCGCGTGTATTTTACCAGTCGCCGTGAAGATCAGGCCGAACCTAATTACCAAGTAGGTTTAAATTTACGTTTGATTTTGCCGAAAACACGAGATCGTTTTAAATTATTGGTTGAAACCGATGAAGAAGAAGATGACGTCAATGAAACCGATGTTTTAGGCACAAAAGATAACATCACATACTCGACCGCCATTCGAGTTGACTTTAAAGAAAGGCGTCATTGGAAAACCAGTTTTGATAACGGTGTGCGTTGGGCAGGGGAACCTGTGTTTTTCTCTCGATTACGGGCACGACGAATTGATTATTTTCAAACATGGCGGACTCGAATTTTACAAACGTTATCATGGCGTACAGATGAAAAGTGGGGGACACGCTTTAGTGCCAGTGCGATTAGACCTTTAGGGTTTAGTCGTCATTTTCGAACGGGGTTTAATGCCGATTATCTATTGAACGATGATTTTGTGGAGTTAGACAGCAGTGTTTCAGTCTTTGATGAATTAAGTTCTCGCTCTGCTATGTTATATCGGTTAAGGGTTTTTGGTGATACAGAAAAATCGACAAAATTAACCAATACGGTATTATCAGCCAGTTATCGTCGAAAGATTTATAAGAATTATACGTTTGTTGAGTTGGTACCAGAATTGGCTTGGCCCAGAGAAAATGATTTTAAAGTCACGCCAGCGATCACGCTTCAACTTGAAATGATTTTTGGTACCGACGATTGAGTATCAACAGTATGATAATAAGCCTTGCAGCAGATGACGTCTGGCAAGGCTCATTTTAATTAAACGCTTTTTAATCAAGCGCCTTTTAATTAACCCCCTTCGTTTGCGCTGAACATACCGTCAAATAAAATGGTCGATAAGTAACGCTCGCCACTATCGGGTAAAATCACCACAATGGTTTTATCTTTAAACGCATCTTGTTCAGCTAATCGTAACGCGGCTGCAACAGCGGCGCCGCCAGAAATACCCGCTAGAATACCTTCTTCTGCCATGAGTGATCGGGCCGTTTCAATGGCTAATTCATTGCTAACCGCCTCAACCTGATCCACAACAGATAGATCTAAATTATCAGGAATAAAGTTCGCACCAATGCCCTGAATCTTATGCGGGGCAGGTGTAATGGCTTCGCCTTTGATTGCTTGAGCGATGATTTGTGATGCTTCAGGCTCGACAGCTACCGAGGTAATGGCTTTGCCTTTTGTATTTTTAATATAACGGCTGATGCCGCTAATCGTACCGCCAGTGCCAACACCCGCCACGACAACATCAACTGTGCCATCAGTGTCATCCCAAATTTCAGGGCCTGTTGTTTGTTCATGAATCGCTGGGTTAGCAGGGTTGCTAAATTGCTGTGGCATAAATCGGGTTTCAGGTGATTCATTAATCAACTCTTGAGCTTTTTCTACCGCGCCACGCATGCCTTTAGGGCCTTCGGTTAATACGATGCTTGCGCCCAGTGCCTTCATGACTTTACGGCGTTCAATACTCATGGTTTCTGGCATGGTTAACGTGACGTTATAACCACGAGCGGCGCCTACAAATGCAAGAGCAATACCTGTGTTACCACTGGTTGGCTCAACAATCTCCATGCCGGGTTTTAACAAACCATCTTTTTCTGCTTGCCAAATCATGTTGGCACCAATGCGGCATTTTATTGAATGCGCAGGGTTACGGCTTTCAATTTTTAGTAATACATTTGCACGGGTTAATTTCTTTAAACGCACCAAAGGTGTATTGCCAATGGATAATGAAATGTCGTCATAAATTTTCATGTGAACTCCTTTATTACGTGTTGTTATTCGTTAAGTGGTTGGTGTGACTGCCCATCTAATAATTGATGGATAAGCTCGTCTTTTTCTAGCCACAATTGATGTGTCCATTGTTGAAATTCTTGACGAAACTCAGGGTCATTATTGTAATCTTGTTGAGAGAAGGTGGCGGGTATTGATTCTTCTTGTACTCGCACAATCACTCTTTTTACTTTACCAGATAAAAAGTCACTAAAGCTTGGTATACCATCTGGGTAAACAATGGTGATATTTAATAAGCTATTAAATTTATCACCCATTGCATTGATCGCAAATGCAATACCACCGGCTTTTGGTTTTAATAAATAACGATAAGGTGGTTTTTGTTTATCGTATTTATATTGTGTAAAGCGAGTGCCTTCTAAAAAATTCATAACACTGGTTGGCATAACTGAAAATTTCTCACATGCCTTGCGCGTGGTTTCAAGGTCTTTGCCTTTCATCTCTGGGTGCTTCTCAAGGTAATCCTTGCTGAAGCGTTTCATGAAAGGAAAATCAAGCGCCCACCAGCATAACCCCATAATGGGCACTTTGATTAACTCTTGTTTTAAAAAGAATTTTAGCAATGGAATTTTGCCATTAAACACATGCTGTAAAACAAGAATATCGACCCAAGATTGGTGGTTGGCATTGATTAAATACCAGCCCTTGTATTTTAACTTACCTAGACCTTGCACATCCCATTCGGTTTTTTGTGTTAACTTCATCCAACCTGAATTACATAGTACCCAGCCTTCTGCAATTTTAATCAGCAGAGGATCGATAAGTTGGCGAATAAACGTGATAGGAATCAATACTTTTATTAGTGCGACCAATAAAAGTAGCGGACACCAGAAAAGCACATTTATGAGTAATAAAAAGGATGCAATAGCACCCACAACAGGGCTAGGTAAAAAATTTAACATGATAGAACTCTATTTTTTATTATTCACATATCATACTTCAATCGAAGGTAAGACAAATGACTAAATGCTACCGCCAAACTGACCATTTAGGCCAATTTGGCGTGTCGATTTAAACCTGTGTGGCTTGAATTGCGGTTAAGGCAATGGTGTACACAATGTCTTCAACTAACGCCCCTCTTGAAAGGTCATTAACGGGTTTCGCTAAGCCTTGTAGCATTGGACCAATACTCACCACATTTGCACTGCGCTGCACGGCTTTATATGTGGTGTTACCCGTATTTAAGTCAGGGAATATTAATACGTTAGCTTGGCCTGCTACTTTGCTGTTAGGGGCCTTTGATGCGGCAACATTAGCGGTTGTGGCAGCACATCATACTGTAATGGCCCATCAAGAATTAACTCAGGTTGTTTTTCTTGTGCGATGGCCGTGGCACTGCGTACTTTTTCAACGTCGCTACCTGTGCCCGATGAGCCAGTTGAATAACTGATCATGGCGACTTTTGGCTCAATACCAAATGCTTTGGCGCTGTGTGCACTTTGTAATGCAATGTCGGCTAATTCGTCTGCAGTAGGATCTGGGTTAACCGCGCAATCCCCGTAAACCATAACTTGCTCAGGCAGCAACATAAAGAAGATAGACGAAACCAGTTTTGCGCCCGGGGCTGTTTTAATTAATTGCAGAGCAGGGCGAATGGTATTGGCCGTGGTATGAATAGCACCACTGACTAAGCCATCGACTTCATCTAGGGCCAACATCATGGTGCCAAGCACCACGGTATCTTCTAATTGCGCTTCGGCCATTGGCGCGGAAAGATTCTTGTGTTTTCTTAGCTCAACCATAGGGTCAATGTAATTACTTCGAATATCATCTGGGTTCATGATGATAAGACCATCGGGCAGCTCAATGCCTAGGCTACTGGCTTGCTGTTCGATGACCTCTTTGCGTCCTAGTAATATACATTGTGCAATACCACGCTCTTGGCAAATTGAAGCCGCTTGTATGGTTCTAGGCTCTTCACCCTCAGGTAGTACGACACGTTTCTTAGCGGCTTGCGCCAATTGGACTAATTGATAACGGAACGCGGCAGGGCTTAAACGTGTTTGCAAATCAATTTGTAAACGATCCTTCAAAAAGTTGCCATTAATATGGGCCGCCATGTGATTCATGATGGACTCCACTCGTTCAGTGTCGTTTGCTTTTACACCTTCTGACATATGCGATAACTGTGATGCCGTTTGAAAGGTATCGGTTTCAACAGACATAATGGGCAAATGGCTAAGGGCAGGTTTAATAAGCGACATCACGCGTTCATCAGGTGTGATGTCACTGGTGAGCAAGATACCCGCCAGCGGCACACCATTGTTGGCAGCCATTGCGCTGGCTAATAAAATATCGTCGCGATCACCTGGGGTAACAACCAATGTGCCAGGTTGCAAATCATTCACCATGTTTTGCACCGTGCGTGCACATAAACTAATACGTTTAACACGGGCGCTTTCTAGGCCTTGGTCATTTAATATTTTAGCTTGTAGGTATTGAGCAATATCCTGTGTACGCGGTGCAATTAAGCTTGCGTCCCAAGGAATTAATCCCAGAATTTTGAAATGCTCATTTTCTAACGTTTGATAAGGGCTGCCCTCTAAAATGCTACTGACCACATCATTTGCAATGGGCATGTTGGCTTTAAGTGGGCTGCTGGCTTTTTTTGGCGCATTCACTTTATTGATGATGCAACCAAGTAGGTTTCGGTTTTTATCGCCACCAAACAACCCTTTGGCAATATTTAGGTGGTCAGCCAGTGCTTTAATATCTCGATTTTTTGGCGCAGTGACTAAGATAATTTCGGCGTCTAATGTTTTTGCCATTTCAACATTAAGTTTGGCGGTAAAGGGTTCGCTCCTGTCAGGTTCTAGGCCTTCGAATATTACCACGTCTACGGCTTCACGAACTTTACGGTGCATGCCAATGACTTCTTCCATTAGGCGGTCTTGTTTGCCCGAGCTGAGCATTCTTTGTGCGTGTTGCAGGCTAATGGCTTTTGGTGGTGCGATGCCACTTGCTAACGTAATTAAGTCAATGGCGCGATGCTGTTTGTCAGCTTCGGCGCTGGCAATGGGTTTGCAAATACCGACTTTTAAACCAAGTTGGTCAAGTGCACGAATGAGCCCAAGCGTAATGGATGTTAGCCCAGTGTCCATTTCAGTAGGTGCGATAAAAAATGTATGTTGATGCATGTTAAATCCTGATACCGATATTAAGCTTGTGTAAGGGCGAAGGTGTCTTTTGCGATCATGAGTTCTTCATTGGTCGCGACGACCATAGCAAGCGTGCTATTTTCAGTGGTGATTTGACCACGCTCATCACCATTGGTTTTATTCAGCTTACCGTCTACTTCAAAGCCTAAAATTGAGAGGTGTTCTAATATTAATGCGCGCGTGAATCGATCATTCTCACCAATACCGCCAGTGAAAACTAAAGCATCAATACGCGGCAGTGATACAGCCAGTGCGCCTAAATAACGTGCAATTTTAAATGCAAATACTTCGATAGCTAAGTTTGCACGAACATCGCCTTGCTCGGCAGCTTGTTGAATCTCGCGCATATCATTGCTGGTGCCTGATAGGCCTAGGAGGCCACTTTTTTTATTCAGTATGTTCATCACGTCATTGGTCGAAATATTTAAACGCTCACACAAAAATGGCATTAAACCTGGGTCTACATCGCCACTGCGTGTGCCCATTGCTAAGCCTTCTAATGGGGTTAACCCCATAGAGGTATCGACACTTTCACCATTGCGTACCGCGCAGGCGCTACAGCCATTACCTAAATGTGCAATTAAGAAATGGCTATCATTGATTGGCTTGCCTAAAATACTGGCGCTTTTTTCACTGACATAACGATAACTTGTGCCATGAAAACCATAACGGCGCACGTCGTGTTCTTGGTAATACTCATATGGTAGCGCATATAAATAAGCGGCTTCAGGTAGTGTTTGATGAAAGGCCGTATCAAATACTGCGACTTGAGGTAACTCTGGCAGTAATGCATTAATGGCTTTAATCCCTAAAAGATTCACTGGGTTATGCAGTGGCGCTAAATGACTTAGGGTTTCAAGTTGTTTAAGGTTGTCAGCCGTGATTAATAACGACTCACTGAACGCTTCGCCGCCGTGAACAACACGATGACCAACGCCGGTAATTGAATCCAATAGGGCGTTTTGTTTGAGCAGCTCAATTACGGCGCTAATGGCACTTTGGTGATCGCCATTGGTAAGCGTAATGTGGCTTTTGCTGTCATTGAGCTGGTAACTCACACTGGCTTGATCGCTGCCCAAGCGTTCAGCTAAGCCTTGAATGGCACACTGGCCAGTTTGAGGTTGTAGAACAGCAAACTTTAAAGAAGAGCTGCCGCAGTTTAAAACGAGAGTGTATTCATGAGACATAGAAAACGATTAAGTCCTTTATATAAGTTACAACGCTTGCATATGAAGAGGAGCACGTAAAGATGCAGGCACACTTTGTTCAATGGCTTTAAGAATGGCAATGGCTTCGCGGTAAGGTTGTTTGTCTGGTCTTTCTAAGACAAACCGCACTTGCGTTTGATAATGAGGGCCGGAGCGTTCACAGCTTTCAACACGAGCACTGATTTCACGCAGACTGTGAATGCCCATTGCAATATTTAACAAAATTAATTGCCCTGGTTTTAATTTGCAGCGGCTATTAAAAATCAGATTAAAGCGATTGAACTTAATGGTTTGCGCGTTCACTGCTTTTTTAGGTCGACCTAGCCAACTAAGAACATTGACACTGAGCTCCATGTTGTCGCCCCCTTTCATTTGCATCCGTTAGTATTCTTTATTTTAGCCTAGTTTGCGGGGTAAACGCTTGTTTAGCCACCACTTTGTTTGGCTTGAAAGCCTAATTCCTGTAAATACTTCACACTTTGTTCAGCGAGGTCGCCTTGTAATTCAATCGTCCAATTTTTGACCGCGCCACCTGCGCCAAACCGTTTTTTAAGTTTTTTGCATAAATCGCTTAATATTTTTTTGTCGCCCTCTAAGCCAGAGATGACGGTGACGGTTTTACCGCCTCGGCCTTTTTTCTCTCTTTGTACTCGAATCACACCGTCACTTTCGGGTGCAATTGCGGCTTTACAGCAACACTGGTCAACCGGTTGCTCGCAGCCTTCGCATAAACGGCCAGTTTCAGTGGAATATACCAATGCCATCTTGGCTCCTTGAATAAATAGTGTTCAATGTTTGACGTATATTGTAACGCCTTCACATAAATCAGGTAAGTCTCTCATTTTCTTAGATTTTTTTATTATTAGCTCAATTGGGTCATATCTAATGCCCTGACTTTTGGGTAGAGTTCGCCCTGTATTTTTGCAAGTTTAATCTAATTGGGTCACTTTGACCCGAGACGTATAGGGTCGTGCATGGATTCGCTAAGAAGCCAGATAGACACAGGGTTTAGTGTGTACATTGAAATGGGGGTCGCTTATTTGGCGGCGCCTATAGAGCAATGGTTATTAGATTGTGCCGACCTTACTCAAATCAAAGATGCTGATGTTGCCAACTTGCACATTTGGGACTGGCCTGCCTTTCAATACCACAAGCAACTTGGCGATATTTTACCAAGAGATCTTATTGTAGTGGGTGGCGGGCATCAAGCCGATATCGAGCAGCAAGTGCTTATGCAGGGGGCAGAATATGTCGCATACCCTGATGATATTGATACTTTATTATTGCGCTTGTCGCTTATTATTCAACGTATTCGCTATGTGCAGACACTCGAGAGTTTAACGGTGTCTGACCCTTTGACGGGTGTGTTTAACCGACGTAAGTTCGATCAAGAACTCGATAAAAGTTGGCGTCAGTGCTTCCGTCAGCATTCGGATTGCAGCTTGCTTTTAATTGATGTGGATTACTTTAAACGCTTCAATGATCGGTATGGGCATCTAGCAGGGGACCAGTGCTTGCGAGAACTGGCCTCTATTTTTAAGCAAACGGCCGTACGTCCTCATGATGTAGTTGCCAGAATTGGTGGTGAGGAATTTGCCATAATTTTGCCGGATACACCTGAAACGGGTGCGTTATATGTGGCCGATCAAATTATTCATGCGGTTACGCGCCGAGATATTTTGAATGAAGACACCCCGCTTGGTTACGTCTCTGTGAGCATAGGCGTTGCTAGTATCAAGCCTGCCGGACAACAAAGACTCAAAGCGTGGCAGCAAGAAGCAGATGATGCGCTTTATAGTGCAAAAGCCGCCGGACGAAACCAAGTAAAAACAGATACAAGCGAGCCGCTAAGCCGAGAAGCAGAAATATTCTAATGCATTAAGTCTGGCGTTTATGGATGAGCAAATATTTCCATTGCTTGCTGTAATAATGGCTTGAGATGATTATGGGTACGAGTGCGAAGTACCGCATCTTTTAACATATGGTCTAGCTGGCTTAGGGTATCAATAACCGTATTGTCTTGATACGCAATGATCTCGTATTCGTAGTGGTGGTCTTGAACCGACACTTTTGTGAGCTCTGTTAGCTCGGTTTGTAATAAGCGAACGGCATTGAAGCATTGGTTTTTAGTATCTAACGCCGTGCATTCCCAGTACACGTCTTCTATAACGCCTAATATTTCCTCAATAAATCCCGTTGCCTGTGCGATGCTGATACTCATAGTGCCTACTCTTGTTTGTGTTCATATAGGCTTTAAGTTTAGTCGGCTTTATTTATCTTGGTAGGAAGAATTCACGCTCAATGCTAAATAGATTGAGCGCAAAAATGTATTTTATGGGCGTGATTTTTTACGGATATAAAGAGTCTTAATGGCCTTGGCCACTAGTTTACCGTCTTCACCTAGTACCTGTACTTCAAAGTTGGGTAGGTACTTATCGCCGCTGGCGGTTTTTAATTTGATGTCTTCAATTTGTGCTTGGGTGACATCAAAATGCGCGGTGACTGTGCCAGTGCCTGGGCTAATGAATTCAATGTGTGCCGACTTGTCCCAGACAATATAGTCTTTGCCCAATTGGTTCATAATCAAAAGCATGTGGAAAGGGTCAACCATCGAATACAAACTACCCCCAAAATGGGTTCCCACATAATTGCGGTTATACCAGCGTAAAGGCATCACAACGGTTGCGCTGGTGAAATCATTTGCCAGGTGCTTGATTTTGACACCGGCTCCTCGATAGGGGCCATACCAGTTAAGCAAATGACGCAGCATTGGTGGGCGACTAAAGAACTGAGCTAAGCGGTTTTTCATGGTCATCGGCTTATTATAGACACAAACAAATGACGCATTCTAACTATCTTATGTTGACCTTACTAGGACTGCACCTGTTGATGGCTGGCAGGTGCATCTCTATGATCGGGTGTTGGTGCGACATAAGGCTGTTGTAAGGTTTGAGAAATAGCCTGTTGGCTTGCGCTTGCCATTTGTTTACGGTCAAGTTCGGCTGGGTTCAATGCCGGTAAAAAGTGTACATAGGCTAATGTTTTACGCTCAAGTAATAATTTGAGAATGCTGATTAAAATATCGTCATCGCCAATGAAGGGCGTGATTTTGCTGATATTTTTATTATGATCCCAATAACGAATCGCCACTGGCTGTATCAAGCAGTTTTCGCGTTTAGCAACCTCAAACATCATTGGGCGAAACGGTAGGGCATCTTCGCCTGTTGTGGTTGTGCCTTCTGGGAAAATGATTAAGTTATCACCCTCACGAATATGACGCTGGGCATTAGGCAGTGAACGATAAACTTGAAATTTATTCTCACGACGAATAAAAACAGTACCCAGCAATTGAGCTAATAAGCCAATGATTGGCCAATCTTTAACTTCTGATTTAGCGATAAACCTTAGTTTAGGGGCTGGCATAAACAGCAGAGCATCAAGCCATGAAATATGATTTGCCATCAGCATTCTTGCGTCAGGGTTAGCGGCGCCTATGTAATGAATTTCGACGTTAAAGCAGCGCAATAGCACCGAACATAAACGGCGTTGGCATATCTCAATGAGGGCTTTACGTTTAACGTCATCATTAACAAATAGGTACAACAATACGGCGCTGATAACCATGGATACCAGGGTGATAAAACCAATAACTGCTCTAAATGGCGCCGTTAAAATGGTCAACATAAAGATTCCTTAAATTCAAAAATGGCTGTTTAGGCCGCGCGTAAAAAATGCTTCATATAGCGCATGTTGATGTTTTCTTTTTCCAATAAAACCATGACATCGGCTACATTGAACTCTTTATCCCAGTGCGCTTCCCCACAAACCTTACAACCCATGCGTAAATAGGCTTTTAACAAGGGAGGGACTAGAGATTTACCATCAATGCTGTTGCTCAGAGGTGGCAAAGGGTGTTTCGGCGTGACACGTAAATCTTCATTGGTGAAGTGCTTGCTGCGTAAATAATCAATAACCGCTAATGTTTGGCGACTACCATTAGCAAATGGAATGCTGGCGCAACCAATTAAGCAATCAATGTTGTGCTCCATCATAAACTGCCCAATTTGCCCCCATAATAACGCGATGGCGGAGCCGCTTCTGTGGTCATCGCTGACGCAGGTGCGACCGATTTCCATGTAGCGTTTTGTTTTATCTACAATGTTAGATAGGTCAAATTCCCCTGCGGTATAAAAGCCGTGATGTTGTTTAGCAATGTCACTGGTGATAATACGGCTATAGGCCACAATGCGTTGGCTCTGGGATTCTTTGACAATTAAGTGATGGCATACATCATCAAACTTATCGCGATCAATGCCGTGAGTCTGTGAATTTAATTGCGCACTAAATTCCTTTGAAAACACTTGGTGGCGTAACTGAAATGCTTGATGAATTTCAGCTGGGTCCTGAGTGATGTAAGCAATCAAGGTGGCAGCTTGTGGTTGAAGTTGTAATTGAGCGGCTTGGTTCATAGGGCTCTCCTTACGTGTTTAATGCACGTTAAGGGGATCAAATGACAATTAGGTGACAATGCCTTTACGGTTTGATGACGACCAAATAATGAGTTTTGAGCTAGGCTTATACAATGGCTTACAAGGAGAGGCTAAGTGTAATGAGGTCACGATATTTAAACGTGTTCGCGAATGTGCTGATACTGACAGTATTCTCGCCGAATATGCTCAGAGCCGCGGATATCTATTTATTACCAACTCAGCCCACAAATACGCAAATAGTTAACATATTTGACCATGAAATTGGCCAAAAACTGCTGTTTCATAAACCGTTTGAACTACCAATTGAAGTCGAACGCACTCATAAAGCCATGATTAAAAATATAGACCCTTGGGTAACACTAGGCTTAGTGACAAAAGAGAAAACCCGCTTTCTTGCAGAAAAGATGATGTATGGCGAGCCAAGAGAGGTCAGTGTGGGTGGTTTCAAATACAGCTTTAATGCACAGAGCCCTTTGGTGAGCGATAAAGGTATTTTTTATGGTCGTCCAAGCGTGCAAGAAATTTTTTCAGTGAGCCAAGTGAATGATATTTCGGGCGAATACTTTTGCGAAGTGTATTTGTCATGGCATGTAAACGATGTACCCGACTGGGTCGCAAAGATCGATTTAAAACAACGCGAGAATCGTTTATTAAGGCGAGCATTAGAAAGCCATAAACGTCCTTTTGAGAAACGTTTACAGCTCGTCATGGTGAGCGGTGAGTGGCGCTTATGGCAAGGAAAAGGGGATAAGAAAACCCCACAGTCCTTGTTTTGATCAAGCTAAGTTTTCGTTAAGCACCGATTAAAGATTGGCCGCATACACGCAATACTTGGCCATTTAAACTATGACTACCTGGTTGAGCAAAGAGCACAACACCTTGGGCCACATCTTCAGGCCGACCACCTTGTGACATAGAGTTCATACGGCGGCCCAATTCTCGAGTCATAAATGGGATCTCATCCGTCATTTGGGTTTCGATAAAGCCAGGTGCAATGGCGTTGATGGTTTTGTTGGTATTCGCCCATAGTTTTGCTTGCTTGCGTACATAACCAATAACGCCAGATTTAGACGCGCTGTAATTGGTTTGCCCGACATTGCCTGCAATACCACTGATTGAGCTAATGCAGATGATGCGAGCGTCATCATTGAGTTGATTTTGTTGTTCTAGCGCCGTTGTTATGTTCATTGGTGCGGCTAAATTGATATTGATCGTCATATCCCAAAAATGCTCAGGCATGCGAGCCAAGGTCTTATCACGCGTGACACCTGCATTATGCACGACGATGTCTAATTTTTTACCCGCCAGCGCGTTTATCACATGCTCGACCGCATCACTGGCGGTAATATCTGCAGTGACAGCAATGCCATTGAGTGGTGCCAGTGTGGCTTCCAGTGCTTGCTTAGCAGGGGGGATATCCAAACCGATAACGGTAGCCCCTTCTCGTGTTAATGCCTTGGCAATGGCCGCACCAATACCTTGTGCGGCACCCGTTACAAGGGCCAGTTGACCATTTAATGGTTTTTGCCAAGCTTGAGTCGGTTTTGTTGAATCATCGACATAAAGAGGTTGTCCACTGATATAAGCACCGCGATGACTCAATAAAAAGTTCAGTGGCGTGGTAATCGCCGCATTGACATTGTGGCAATACACCACATTTGCCATGATCGCTTTGCGCCCAAATTCTTTCGCCAGTGATCGAGTAAAGCCATTTAATGCTTCCATAGCACTGGCTTGTTCGATGTCAGTGCATATCTCAGGGTTTAAACCAAGAATCACTATGTGCGATGAAGGGTTCAGTCGCTTAGTTAATTGCGCAAAAAAAGTTTTAAGGGCGGTTAGATCATGGCTGGTTTTGAATGCAGTGGCATCGAATAACGCCGCGCTGTGTCTGTTATCTTGACCTTCATGTAAAACTTCAAATTGTATATCAGCTTGCGTGAGAACCTCGGCTAAGCTTGATGATGGGGTCTGCGGTAGCAGTATTGAGCTTGTAACCCAGGGGGTTTCGCCTTGGTAACGATGAAGCTCGATTGCGGGTTTTACACCAAGAGCACCGAGTAAGCTTTGGCCAACTTTCGAATAAAACAGGTTTTCAATAATCTTGCTCATGGGTACTTACTTATACTTATTGTGAGGCGGATATTGTAAAGCAAACCCTCATGAATAAAAAAGGGCGAAAAAGTCAGCCTTTATTAAAGGTATGGCCAACTTAAATACAGGTTAATGAACGCCAGTAATATAATAGATAAAAAGCTCAGTAACGTGCCGTAGTATCGGCCTATATGGGCTTTGCCTTTACTCATTTTGAATCCCCAAGCATGAACGAGTCGAGCAACCATAAACACACTGCCAATGACATGTAATAGGCTATTCGCAGCGCCATTCAACTCTGCCAATGCAAATAATATCAAGGTAATAGGGATGTATTCAGTCGCATTTGCGTGGTTGCGACCAACGATGAGTAGCTCGTTGTTAGTGTGCCCTAACCCTGATTTATGTGCTTGTCGACACACTATGACTGTGTACGCTAAGTGCAGTAATAAAAAACCAAGTAATGAACCATATAAGGCGGTAATGGGAAGTAATGGCATGATTGTCTCGCATTTAATTAGGGCCACACATTATGACTAAGCGTTAATACTGTCAATGCCATCAAAGATGGCCAGTACGAAGAGTATTAGCTATACCTAAAAGATAAGAATGTTAGGTGGTTTTTGTGTATTGGTTTGAATATTTATCGATTTCTCGACTTATTTTAGTGGTGCTATTAGCGCTTGGTGTCAGCTTAAGTTTTCATAAAGCGGTGACGGTGCTTGGCAAGCCAGTGATGAACCTAATGATTGCATCAGTGGTGATGCTGTTTATTGTTCACGGTGTTCAGTTATTTGGGCATGTTGGCGGACAAACACGGCTGCTAGAAATAGCGGAGTATGCCTTCTCTCTTATTTTACTTACGATGCTTTGTGGCGTGGGTTGGGGTATTTGGGCCATGAGTGCCCGAGAACAAGAATACAAGCAAACAGAGCAGTGGCTTATGCAGGTTTATAATAATATGCCTGCGGCCATATTTGTGATTAAGAATGGCCAAGTGATTTATCAAAATCATGCTTTTAAAGTCTTACAAGAAAAATTCCACAGTGAAAATCCGTTCTCTGACATTGAATCAAATCAAAAAAACATGCCTCTTAGGGCTAAAGATGGTGAGCGTTTTGTATTTTTGATTAATCAATTCTCGCTCAATAATATCCAAGGAGAAGCTTTTATTGCGACGGATATTACGTCAGTTAAGTTTCAAGGCAGTTTTATTCAAAAAGTAGCCAAAGATCTTAACGCTCAAAATAAAGCGACGATGAAGAATATTTTAGGGCTAATACATGAACTCGTGCCTAGCTCTATATTATATGTGGGTGGGAATACAATACAGATTTAGACGGCTATCGCTATGTTAGCCACCAAGGCGAAGAAAAGGATTACATTTATTCAGATTTTAAATTAAATGAAGCCCAATTTAAGGTGAATGATTGGAGCTGGTTTGATTTAGAAAAGGAGCCGAAAGAAAATACACCAGATCTAGTGCTTAATTCTTTGTTACCTTTTTATGGCGGCATTATTTTAAGAGATGATTTAAATGCGCCTCTGGGGGTTATTTTGGTAATGGGGATGAGTGAAGAAGAGGTGAGTGACTTGTTACTCGACTGCTTATCAATTTTTAGTATGCGGGTTCTCTCTGAATTAGCCCATAGGCAAGACAAACGCCAAATTGAGCAAAGCAGTAATCGTTACCGAGCGTTTATCGAAAGTAGTCATGAAGCCATAGCCGATCTTATTATTCAGCCATCAATTTACATCGATGAGAGTGTTAATGAACAATGGGAAGGTATTAAGAAAAATGCCAAACTTAAAGAAGTAAACCCCGCCTTTATTACGTTGTTTGGGTTTAGTAAAGAACCTTCTACAACAGAATTTCTTAGTATAAAAAGCCTAAAACATTTAATGAATTATGTATTAGAAAGTGGCTATAGTAGTGAAGTTATTGAGGTGGCGCATGAAAATACAAATGGTGATATCCAGTGGTTAAGCTGTACGGTGATGACCGACATTGAAGAAAAGAGACTGCATAGAGTTTGGATTATTTTACGCGACATTACCGATAGTAAAAATCATATTCAGCATTTAGAACATCAAAATCGTCATGATAATTTAACCGGTTTAGCGAATCGAGCCGCATTGCGTGACTACCTTGATGAAAAAGTCGAACAAGCAAATCAATTTGGTTTTAAAGCAGCATTGATGTTAATCGACTTAGATCGATTTAAAGAGGTTAATGATGCGCTTGGTCATCATTATGGTGATGTGCTACTTAAAAAAATTGAACCAAGATTAAGGGATGTTATTAGCCGTAAACGGGCGTTCTTTGCGCGTTTAGGAGGAGATGAGTTTGCTATTGTTGTGCCCTCTGTAGAAGGCGCTAATGAAATGAATGAAATGGCATTTGAAATTGTTAAAAAATTACGAGAACCGTTTGACCTTGGCCAGTTAAATGTCGAAATTGGTTGCAGCATTGGCATTGCGTTTTACCCTGATAATGGAAAAGAAGCCAGCACGATTATGCGTTGTGCAGACGTTGCCATGTATAAAGCAAAAAAAGATACCTCGCGTGTATTGCATTATCGCAGCGAAATGGATGAAAGCAGCCCTAGGCGCTTAGCTTTGATGGCCGATATGAGCAAAGGCTTACGCAATAATGAATTCTTTTTAGTGTTTCAGCCAAAACTAAACTTAGACAGTAATGAAATACAAGCGTCAGAGGCACTGCTGCGCTGGCAACATCGAGAGTTAGGGTTAATTAGCCCAGCTGAATTTATTCCACTGGCTGAAATGAGTGACGTTATTATCGGCATGACCCACTGGGTAGTTGATCAGGCTTTAAGTCAAATTAAACATTGGATGAATGATGGTCTTTACATAAAAACATCAGTGAATGTTTCGACACGTAACCTATTGAATGATGATTTGCCTGGCTTTATGCAAGCCAAATTGGATGAGTATCAAGTGCCGCCACATTTGCTTGAAGTTGAGATCACAGAAAGTGCATTAATGGTGGATCCAGAGCGAGCTTTAAATACATTAAGGCTAATAAGCGATATGGGCGTTAGTATTGCAGTTGATGATTTTGGAACGGGCTATTCTTCGTTTATTTATTTACGTCAATTGCCAATTAATACGTTAAAAATCGATATTATGTTTGTACGTAATATGTGCGTAAGCAGTCAAGATGAAATTATTGTGAATTCAATTATTAACCTTGCACATAACCTTTCTTTAACCGTTGTGGCTGAAGGCGCTGAAGACTTTGCAACGGTTGAGCGTTTAGCGTCAATGCAATGCGATATGGTACAAGGGTATTTTGTGAGTAAACCTGTATTGCCTGAAGAATTTATATTGCTGCAAAAAGCATGGGGTAAAAATGCGGTAATTAATTAATTATTTTTATTTGTGTATGTTAAATAAGCCCTATAAAAAAGCCCTAGTGACTTATTAAAATAAGTCACTAGGGCTTTTTAAATGCGCAGCCTTACTTGTAATAAGACAGGGCAGTATTGACTTCTTCTTTACTGCCTAAAATCACAGGCACACGCTGGTGAATCAATTCTGGTTGAATATCTAAAATCGAGATTTCTGAATTGCTCGCTATGCCTCCGGCTTGTTCAACCAGCATTGCCATTGGGTTACCTTCATACATTAAACGCAGTTTGCCGGGCTTACCTGGCTCACGGCTATCCCATGGGTACATAAAGATGCCGCCACGATTAATAATACGATGAACCTCAGCCACCATTGCGGCTACCCAGCGCATATTATAGCGCTTAGCCAACGGGCCTTCTTCACCTTCAAGTAGATCAGCTACGTAGTTCTGAATTGGCTTTGCCCAGAAACGCTGGTTTGACATGTTAATGGCAAATTCTTTGGTCGTAGGCGTAATTTGTGATTGGGCTTCGGTTAAAACAAATTCTTTTGTGTCTGGATCAAGTGTGAAAACATCCACGCCTTGGCCTGTTGTCATAACCAATAAAGTTGACGGGCCATACAGCACATAGCCAGCAGCTAATTGGTTGCGGCCTTTTTGCAGGTAAGTGGCTTCTTCTGCTGTGTTGCCACCATTGCTTGGTAAAATAGAGAAAATCGTACCGACGGTAACGTTGATGTCGATATTTGATGAGCCATCAAGTGGGTCATAAATGACTAAAAATTGGCCATCGGTGTTTGCGGCTACAGGTAGGTCTTCTTCTTCACTGGCGATTCCCGCAACTTGAGGACAGGCCTTTAATGCATCTTTTAATAGATCGTTAGAGATAACATCTAGCTTTTTCTGCGTTTCCCCTTGAACATTTTCTACACCAGCACAGCCTAAAATGTCGCCCATAGCGCCTTTTTGTAAAAGTAAGGCAATGTCTTTACTGGCAGTTAGCACGGTGTTGATGGTTTCGGTCAAAGGGGCCGAAATTTGGTTTTGTTCAAGAATGTGCTGAACTGTCTGCATGTATGTACCTGCCAGTAAGATTTAAAAGGATCTAAAAATTGCCGCATTGTACACAAGACGCCTATTTATGGCCATTAATAGACGGCAAAATCAGACACCCTAGTATCGTGTTAAGTGCAATGGCCGAAGGTATGGGGAAGGTCAATAAGAGCAGGCTGCTGACGGCATGCTTTATTTATCGCTCTGTGTCATGGATGTCATGCGTCAAAATCATGCTGTCGATAGCGAGTAATTATGAATTCATCCATTATGATGGATCCATGCAATTTAATGGATATTTGCACGACGATAAAATAGTGGGCTTAAAACCTATAAACGTTGCTGTATGAGATGGTGTATTTCTTGGGCTAATTTCGAATTTGATCGAACTTCACCATGACTTGGAATTAAGGTTGTGGGGTTATCACTTTTTAATAAATATAAAGCCCATGCTTTAAATGTTTGTCTATTCGTTAAAATAAACCACTTCACGATCTGGCTTATTTTTAGGTTAGGTGCAGCGCCTAATATTGTTTGCATGAATCGCGCAACTGGCTGATGAGATAGGCGTTCATAATTTAAAAAGCTGTCGCAGGTAATCCAAGTACTTTGGTTGACTGCGTCGCCTGAATCTGAATATTGCTTACGAACCCAAATATCACCCGCACGGTGACCAGGTGGAAACAATACATCGTACCCCAACGGCAAAGGGGGCTGGGTTTGTTCAAGTGCTAGAATGGACGTTTGTGAAAAACCCTTAGTTTTAAGCTGTGTAATGGCTAATTCACTTGCATAAAGGGTGACATCATCAAATGCAGCCAACCACGCTTTAACCCCAATGTGGTGATAGGCGTTCGGAAGGATAATGTGTAATTTTATGTTATTTGAGAATTGTTCAATCCAAGGTGCCAGTAACGATTCACCAGGACTGATGACGACAAACTCAGTATCCGAGATTTTAACGGCAACAGAGTTCGAAGCAAAATTGGGCACAACATACTGCCCAAATAATAACTCTGGGTGGTTTGGGATGGGGTGCCAAGTATGTTTTTTCATTATTATTTTATCTTGAAAGTGGAATGCAGTTTGCCATCATAAGATGGCCTTAGTCATTGTGTAAATGCAGGCTGATATTTAAAACTGATCTTTCATTTGTCGTATAACCGCAAACACCTCTTCTGGTTTCCCCAATACCTTGCCACTAAAATGCTCAGCTGCGCGAATAACATCGGGTGCGTTGCAGCGTACAAAGGGGTTGCTCTTAAGTTCGTCTGCCACTGTAGTGGGCAGGGTCGGTAAGCCTTCTAGCCGCAGCGCACTGCATACATCTTGGCGGTGAAGCGTGTAGGTGTTGTTAGGTTCAATATGCAAAGAAAAGTCAATATTGGTCAAAGTGTATTCGTGAGTGCAATATATTTTAGTTGACGGAGGCAACGCAACAATACTTTGTAGGGATGCATGGAATTGTCCAGGCGTGCCTTCAAACATACGGCCACAACCACAGGCAAAGATATTATCACCACTTAGGATATGATCTTGAGTTATACCGTTATCTTCTTTGGTTTGTGTATGAAACACAATGTGGTCAAGGGTGTGCCCGGGTGTGTGCCAGACGCGCCATTTGAGGCCCATTAGTTCGAACACTTCACCTCCCATTAGTGCTATGTCACGACAAGGGATCTCATGATGGCCTGTGCCATAGATGATGCATTCCGGAAATGCGGCTTTGACTTCAGCGATGCCGGTAACATGATCCCAGTGTTTGTGGGTGATAAACATGTAATCTAGGGTGAGATTATTGTGCTTAAGGTAAGTTATAACAGGCTCAGCTTCACCTGGGTCTACGACAAGGGTCTGGCCTTCATTTTGTACAAGCCAAGCGTAGTTGTCTTGGTAAGATAGGAATGGGTGTCATTTTGAGCATAGGGTTACCGATTCATGCTTTTTTGTGAGTGTATCAGGAATCCGTAGGCCTGCCTGTATTGCTTTAATGTGACCTAAAGGCAATAAGTCCTTGAAACTAACTGGTTTTTTTAAGACAATGCGCGTGCTTTATTTGTAGTGAAGCATTTGAAGGCGTTATTTTAGCTTTCACATTATGGTGGCCTCCGGTCCCCCCGCAACAATAAATAACGAACTCCGCCAGGCCTGGAAGGGAGCAACGGTAGTTATGGACTTGTGTGCCGGGGTGTGGCTGGAGGTCCCTCCACCTCCTTGTTATATCATCCTATCTCTACGTTTTTCTTAATTGCTCCTAACAGCTTTCTTTAGCGTTAAGTTTTAGAAAATTATCGATTAGATTAAAGTGTTATATCGGTACTATCGAGCCTATTGTGCTTAAAATTCAATCTATTCTTATCATGTAATGCTCTATTCACTAGGGGTTTCTAAGAATTGAATAAATTAACAAATGTATCGGCAATACTTTCAAAGCACGTTAATGAGCAGTTGCACTACACACCACCCGTTGAGCCAGATAATGAACAAGATAGGCTGGCGGAGCTGCATGAGTTAGCTATTTTAGATACTCCCACCGATGAAATCTTGGATCAACTGACTCGACTGATGAGCCGGCATTTTTCGGTTCCTATGGCCCTTGTCAGTTTGGTTGATGAAAATCGGCAGTGGTTTAAATCTAGCTATGGCCTAGCGGTTAAAGAAACCCCCAGGGATGTATCATTCTGTGGCCATGCTGTCGCTCAAAACGATACATTAGTGGTGGAAGATACTTTGCTAGATGATCGGTTTAGATATAATCCATTAGTACTTGATGAGCCAAATATTCGTTTTTACGCGGGAGCCATTGTGCGCTCTGCAAATGGATTGGCCTTAGGGACATGCTGCATTATTGATACGAAAGCTCGCCAGTTCTCAGTAGAGGATGCTGAACAACTTAAATTATTTACTAAGTTAGTCCAAGATCAATTACTACATGAGCAGCACGTTAAGAAACTAGAAAATCATGCGACGGCTATCGCATATTATAACGAGCTGACAGGCCTTCCCAATCAAAAGTTATTTCAAGATCGCCTAGACCAAATGATCATTACAGGCATGCACAGTAAAGGCATAAAAGTATGTGTTATTCGTCTGGTTGATTTTATCGAATTAAGAGAAGTGAAAGGCAAAGAATGGTTAGACCAGTTGACCTACTACATGGCAATACGCTTAAGGGCCAACTTAGATGTGGCCATTAATATATCCTATTTAGACGAAGGTGTTTTTGCTGTATTTTATTATGAAAAATCAACTGTTCAATTATTGGGAAAAAGCACTGAACTCTTATTAGAGTCTTTGATAGAAGAATGTTTATCTGAGGTCGTTCCGCTGGATGATGAACAGTATTATTTGAATATTAAAATAGGGGTATCAAGTTTCCCTAATGACTCATTGATGGCTGAAGTGCTACTCAATAATGCTAAAAGTGCAAGCTTTGGTGAGAGTGTTATTAATTATTTTGAAAAATCGAATAGTGACGACTTGTCTAGGCATCATGACATTAAACAAATGATTCAACATGGTTTAGATCATGATTGCTTTTATGTTGAATATCAACCTATTGTAAATTCAAATACAGGAGAAATTATAAGTTTTGAAGCACTGGTTCGATTAAAAGATAAACATGACAATGTTATCTCTCCGGTTGATTTTATTGGAGTGGCAGAGGAATCTGAAACTATTATTCGCATTGGGGATATAGTATTAGAAAAAGTGTGTGAAACTTTGCGTGATTGGCGAGGCTGTTCAAAATTCTGTGTCAGTTAAATTTTCTACAGGTCGATGTGTTCATCCAGTCGACCTTCAAAATGAATCGCCAGCTGCGACAGCGTAAGATTCCAATTTTGCACGGGATGCGTCCAGCGCTCCGAGACTTTTAAAATACCCGCGTACAATAATTTCAGCAAGCTGTTTTCGTTGGCAAAACCGCCTTTGGTTTTTGTCAGTTTTCTAAATTGCCGATGTACCGCTTCAACGGCATTGGTGGTATAGATGGCTTTGCGCACGTAATCAGGGTATTTAAAATACGTTGTAAGGGTATCCCACTTGGTTCGCCAAGACTTAATCACCATAGGGTATCGATCGCCCCACTTAGCTTCTAGCTCGTCGAGAGCGCTTTCTGCAGCATCCAGGTTAGTCGCCTTATAAACGAACTTTAAATCCGCCATGAACGCTTTCTGATTTTTACTGGCAACGTATTTAATTGAGTTGCGGATTTGATGAATAATACAGTGCTGGATTTCAGTGTTGGGGTAGATGGTCGTAATCGCTTCAGGGAAGCCTTTTAAGCCATCAATACAGCAGATTAAAATATCTTTAACACCGCGATTGTTTAAATCGGTTAACACACTTAGCCAGTGATGAGCGCCTTCAGAGTCCGATAAATACAGGCCAAGCAGCTCTTTTTTGCCTTCAATATTCACCGCCAAAATGGTGTAAATAGCTTTACTCACGTAACGGCCATTGTCTTTTATTTTATAGTGAATAGCGTCAAGCCAAACAATGGGGTACACCGCATCTAACTCACGCGTACGCCATGCCTGAAGCTCTGGCAGGAGTTTATCGGTAACGGCATTGAGAGTGCCATTGGAGAGGTTTACACCGTACAAATCTTCGATGTGTGAGCGGATATCTTGATAGCTATTGCCCAGTGCAAACAAAGCCAATACTTTACGCTCGAGCTCATCCGTAAGCTGTGTCTGATTTTTCTTAACGATTTGAGGCTCAAAGGTTCCGGCGCGGTCACGAGGGGTTTCTAGCTCGAATTTGCCTGCGGGAGATTTCATGGTTTTTTGGGTTTTGCCATTTTTACGATTATGATTGGGATCATTAGCAAGGTGATCTTCGAGCTCAGCTTGCAAGGCGGCTTCAGTGAGTTGCTTGATTAGAGGGGTAAGAATACCGTCTTTTCCAGTGAGGTCTTGACCTTCACGTAGGGCTTTAAGGGCGGCTTCCATATCGAATGTTGGTTTGGTCATATGTCATCTCTTTTTTAGTGATTTTAAAGAAATGACACAGAATTTTGAACACTACCTGATTGGCAAAACAAATACCCCAATCAGGTTAAACCAATTGCCGTTAACTTGTCTCATCGACAATTAGTATTGACAGATTTACCTATTTATATAGAAGAAAAATTAAATCGCCATAGTATTTCGCCTGAATTATTGCAGCTTGAGGTTACTGAAAGTGGTTTGTTAGCGAACATAGAGCGGGCGATTGAAAACATAAGCGCGATTGCATCAATGGGTGTCACTTTTTCACTGGATGATTTTGGTACAGGATATAGCTCGCTATCATATTTACAGCGTCTTAAGGTTGTAAAACTAAAATTAGATAAGAGCTTTATTGATAATATATGCAGCAACCGAAGTGATTATGTTTTAGTGCGGGCGATTATCTCGTTGTCTCACGAATTAGAAAAATTAGTGGTTGCAGAGGGCGTCGAAAATGCTCAACAATTGGCGTTATTAAATAAGCACAAATGTGATTTTATTCAGGGATTTTACTTTAGTCGTCCGTTATCGCATAGCAAGATAGATGCGTTATTTGAACAAGGCATTTCGATTATATCTCCTCGATAGTCTGATCATTTTTAGAGAAATGTTATATACTAGTTTTCGGAGTGTTATGAGGTCACTATCTTCACTATTGATTAAACACTATATTTTTTAAAACCCGCATGTGCGTCTTTATGCATAACTTAGATGCTTAGAAAATACTGCGATTTAAATGCCTCACCTTGATTGTCTTAAATTTAGAAACACTCTGTCTCTTATAAATTAGTCGATTTTTACTCAGCTCATTTCCTAGTTTGTTACTATAGCCACCCATTCTTACGTTTCGCAGTATTAAGGTATTTATGCATCAACCAACAAATAACATGATTGGCTATATGGCTGGTTTACTTGCCATCAGTTGTTGGTCTGGCTTTGTCTTGGTATCACGCGTAGGCGGGCAGGGCACATTAATGCCAGTAGACACTGTTGCCTTGCGTTTTATGATTGGCTGTTTGTTATTATTGCCACTTGCTTATTATCATCGCCCTTGGTTTAACGTGAAAGGGTTTACCTTGGCGTTAACGGGTGGCCTAGGTTATTGCTTTTTTGTGTATGCGGGTTTTCAGCACACAACCGCTGTACACGGCGCGGTGTTATTACCTGGGTTGATTCCGTTTTTAAGTGCTTTATTTGCGTTTATGTTTTTAGCTGAAAAAATGAGTGCATTACGAGCCATTGGCCTTGCCTTAATTGGCGTAGGCGCCGCACTAATGCTGACGGAGACATCGCCTAATGCTTCGATGTTGGGTGATGCGCTAATTGTACTGTCTGTCGTGTGCTGGGCGTTATACACGGTTCTTGCAAAGCGCTGGCAAATTTCACCATGGCAAGCCACCACCACCGTTGCCTATGGTTCACTTGTATTATTTTTACCTATTTATATTGCCTTTTTTGAATCTAAAATACCGATGGCGCCTTGGAGTGAGTTATTACTTCAAGGTTTTTATCAGGGCTTTATTGCGGTGATTGTGGCGATGGTTTTATATATGGTGGCGGTTGAAAAAATAGGGCCATCAAAAATGGGCGCAATGATGGCGTTTGTCCCTGTTATTAGTGGCTTAGCAGCAGTGGCTTTATTGTCAGAGGAACTAACCTTTCACGGTGTTATTGCATTATGTTTGACCAGTTTAGGGGCGCTGTTTGCAGCAGGTATAGTGTCATTACGCTCACAAGCCGTTATTCTAGTGCCAGATAAATAACATGTCCCTTTAATATTATGTTGAATCGAGAATTCTATCGTCGTGGACCCAATCATCAGCAAGGTGACGATATTTCCTTTGTGTCGATTCGACAGCGCTTTGACTTTCGCAGCATACAAATTGGTAAGTGGGTCAAAGAAGCCGAAAAACAAAAGGCTGCCCCGTTATTCTATGATGCACTGTGTGACTTGATGACCATCCTAGGGGGCACTGAAAACTTAATATCCTTACGCGGTACCTTGGCTCTGCAATACGGTTGTGGCGGTCAACCGGGTGTAATGGCTCATTATGAGCCTGCTACTCGCAGCTTTTCTTTAGCCAAAAATGCAGGACCAGGTAGCATTGCCCATGAATGGTTTCATGGCTTTGATCATTATATTACTGAAAAATCGTTCAATGGTGCGGCTAAAGGTGACTTTGCCAGTAACGCATGGTTGGATGATGTCACTCAAATAGAGCACCCATTAAATGATTTACTCTCTCAGTGCTTTCAAACCATTATTTTGAATGCAGCCGGTGATGCACCCAGTGACTATTTTAAACACAGCGCATTGATGGACAAGAAAACCAAAGGTTATTATTTTAGTAAGCCAGAAGAAATGTGCGCCCGCGCCTTTGAGGCCTTTGTACAAGATGCCCCTATTAAAAATAATTTTTTAGTAAAGGGCACTAAGCAATCAGAAGAAGCCAAGCTTGGATTATACCCAGAAGGTGAGCACCGATTACGTATTAATGCGGCGTTTAAACAATATTTTAATACGCTAGGTCATGTGCTAAAGCGTCAGGATGCAAATAATGCCTGACATACCTCAGCTATTGCCTGATGATTTTATCGCCCCACCTTGTGATGGCCAGATTGATATTCTTTATCAAGATGATGCCATTGTGGTGATTAATAAGCCGAGCGGATTATTAAGTTTATCGGGTAAAAATCCGTTGAATAAAGATTCTGTGCATTTTCGCTTAGTGCAATTGTTTCCTTCAGCCTTACTTGTGCACCGTTTAGATTTTGGTACGTCAGGTATTATGCTAGTGGCGTTATCTAAAGTCATTGTTAAGAGCTTAAATCAGCAGTTTTCAAATCGCGAAGTCCATAAAACCTATACAGCGATGCTGCACGGGCAATTAAAAGATGAGAGTGGCATCATTGACTTACCCATCGCGAAGGGTGAATTTCCAAGGCAAAAAATATGCTTTGATACCGGTAAGCTTGCACAAAGCGAATTTGAGGTAATTGAGAGATTAAACGATCGCACTAAGGTAACGTTTAAACCGCTAACAGGGCGTACCCATCAACTGCGTATTCATAGCCTTGAATATGGCCATCCAATTTTAGGTTGTGATTTGTACGCGACGCAAGAATCGAAAGCGTTGTCTGATAGGCTGATGCTGCATGCAAGTAGCTTGTCGTTTAAGCATCCAGTGACAGGGCAAGAGATGACGGTAGAGTCACCTTGCCCATTTTAACTTGTTTATGCTTGCTAAGCAGGTTTATTCGCCTTTACGAATAATAGAAAGCTCAGTTAACCCTGGTCCTGCATATTCAACCAAGCGAATACCATCTTCATCGGTTAATACCATAGGATCTTCGGTTGCGATGATGTCATTACACTGCTGAGAATAATCACCTTTCAGGACAGGTGCAGTGGGTACCGTCAAATCGAACTCTAAAATTCCTTGTTCATAGCAAACAAATAACTTTGTGCCACCAACATTAGTACCTAAGCCGTAGGGTTTATCAATATCAATGGATTTTATTAAGTTGGGTTGGTCAACTTGTATGATGTTATAAACCAGTAGTTGGTTTTTATCTTGTGAGTTATTAGTCGAACTGCAATCTTGATCGCCTCTTAATGTCATGTACATGTAGTTACCTTGGGTAACGAAAGAGTCGCAGCTGGTAAATAATTTTGAAAATGAAACGTCATCCAGTTTGCCGGCAGTTGAGTGGTCTTTAAAATAAGTCCCTGTTTTGGTGCCGATCATCAACATATTTGTTTTATATGCGTAAAGCGTTTCAAGTTCTAAATCATCGGTTGATGAATAAGTTTGCTCTAATAATGGTTTGGCTGGGTCAGCTAATGAATAAACTTTTATGAACGTTGATTCGATGGTAATTAAATGGTTGTTTTGAACAATAAAGTCAGCAGTAGGGGATATGGTACCGTCACTGCTTTCGGCGTCTTCGCTTGGCTTATATTCTAAATTACACGCGCTGATCAAGCTAATCGCTATCATGCATAGTGTGAGTTTAATAGCTTGTTTCATTATTTATCTCCACTGGTGTCAGTGTCGTCATATTCGCCATATAGCACTTCGTTTTTATCTGTGTCGATATAACCAACGATAAATCCCTTGGCCGGTAAGCTTTGTGTATTGCTGGACTCACGCACGATGAAATCTTCATAATCGTCCGGTTCACCGTCTAGTGCATACTCATCAGGAAGAAAGTTAGAAAATATGGGAGCTCTAAACATATTTTGTTGACGCGAGACATATGATTGGTCGAACGCACCCTCTAATATTTTTTGATAATTGATGACGAGAAAATCAGTAAAGCTGTTTACGTATATGCTATCGCCTTGAAGGCTCAAGTTTAATGCCCCAGGTATTGGCACAAATGCAACACGAATAGGGTTCTGGTTATCTGTTTGATCAAAAATATGCACACCACGGTAATTATCAATAATGAATAAATGGTTACCGTTGACATAAATCTTGCCAGCAGAGGTAAGAGTTGTGCTGTTGCTATAGACAGGGATTACATCGGCTCGTAGGTCTGCCCAGGTTAAGGTAACCGGCTCCACACAAGTGAATTCATCATCGTCACAACCTTCATAACAGCCCATTGAAACGAAACAAGCACCTAAAAATGCAGGTGCGATTAAGAATGCCTTGGTCTTTTTGGCGGCATTGTTAATGTTGCCTACTTTGCCATAGGCTACATAACCAGTTAGGGCGCTTGCGATGATAATAGCCAGTAAATCAAGGTAGTCGAAGGTGCCTGGCAGTAATGCTACGGATTGCATGCCTTCCAGTAAACTTGCCGTCATGAAGGCAGTCATGCCGATATAAAGCGGTTTACGAGTTGACGGTTTAATCAGGAAGAATGCCAAATAACCGATAAATGCAGTTTTGTAAAAAGCTGGGTAAATGCAGGCTGATGAAGGACGGAAGCGGTACGGTGCTGAGTGCATTGAAGTGAAAAAAGCTTAAATATTGTGCAAGCAAGGTGTCACTACGGAAATTCCCGTAAAAAATAGCCGCTAATAATACGCACAGCCAAGCATAAAAATGCGGGCTAAAACGAGTTCCGTTCATCTGTAATATACCTTATTGCTGGTTTTGCATTATTCCTGAGCGGCGATAATAAAGGATTGCCCCTAACCTTGTCTATTTCTGACTAGAGCGCCGAAAAATATGGCTATTTTAGGCCTGTTACCTTTTCGTTACCCACTTGTTGCTAAGTTTGCTTAACTCAATGAATGGGAGGTGATTATGAAACAACAACTATTAGCGTGCTCTTTAGTGGTCAGCTTGTTGCCTGGCTGTGTGGATGCCGAAGCAGGATCGAAAGACCCGAGCCGACAACTGTGGATGAACGGTGAAATATACACGGTTAATGATAAGCAACCGTGGGCTGACGCCATGGTCATTGAAGATGGTTACTTGGTGTATGTGGGCACTGAGGCAGACGCCAAAAAATGGGTAAATGCCAATACTAAGGTGCATAACCTACAAGGTAATTTGGTTCTACCTGGCTTGCACGATGTTCATTTGCATCCAATGGAAGCGTCTAGCGAAGAAGTGAAATGCATTGTTGATAGTGCTGACTCGGTAGCGCAGTGGGTGGCTGAAATAAAACAATGTGAAAGGCAAAACCCAAAGGACGAATGGTTACTGGGTTGGGGTTATTCTATTTTAACCTTGTTAGAAAGCACGACAGAACCTCGTAAGCTGTTAGATGCAATATCCTCTGATCGACCCATCGCCATTATGGAAGAAACCAGTCACAGTATGTGGGTGAACTCAGCGGCGTTAACGCAGCTAAAGCTAGAAGGCAAAATAACAGAGCAAACCATTAATGGCGGTGCGGTTTTATTAAATGAAAATCAGTATTCAAATGGCGTGTTATTAGATGGCGCAGGTGACTTAGCATTTGATATGGCCATGAAAGAAACGCCGCAACGTCTTACACGTAATTATGAAGCGTTGTTGGCCGGGCTTGAAGAAGTTAATCGACAGGGTATTACCTCGATTGTCGATGCACGCATTTACTGGCAGCGTGGCTATTTAAAAGCATGGCAACGGGCAGATAAAGAAAGCACATTAACGGCACGCAGTGTGCTGAGTTTGTGGGCGTATCCAAATTTAGATGATGCTCAGCAGTTGGCCACGTTAAAATCCATGTATCAAAATAATGAGGATTCATTGTTAAAAGTGAATCAAATTAAATTTTATTCTGATGGCATTACGCACAATGCGACGTCGGCCTTGCTTGAGCCATATAAGGATTACTATGATGAAGTGGGCCCGCTAGGTTTAAATTACTTTGATGAGGCACGTTTAACACATTATGTGACAGAGCTGTCTAAAGTCGGTTTTGATGCCCACATTCATGCTATTGGTGATCGTGGTGTGCGTGAATCTTTAAATGCGGTAGAGGCGGCGCAAAAAACAACCGGTCAAACAGGGCGACATCGTTTAACCCATGTAGAGATGGTGAATAATGCAGATAAACCGCGTTTTAAACAGTTAAATGTGACGGCCGACTTTCAATTAGCGGGCGAGTTTACCCACCCAGAAAATTTTCATGAAATGGAGCCTATTATTGGTCATCGGGCTTATAAGCAATTACCAGTAAGAGATATCTATAACACAGGTGCCAATGTGACATTGAGCAGCGACTGGGATGTGAGCAGTTTGTCACCGTTTGTGGGTATGCAAAACGCATTAAACCGTGGCGAACAAAGTTTACCTAACTTAAAATCGGTTATTCAGGCCTACACAATCAATGGTGCCTACGTTATGGGGCAAGAAGCCATTACAGGGTCATTAGAGGCGGGGAAAGCGGCAGACTTTGTAGTGCTTGACCAAAATATTTTTGAAATCAATACGCTTGAAATAGCTGAAACCCAAGTGCTCAAAACGGTGTTAGAAGGTGAGGTTGTGTTTCAAAAATAATAAATAACTAAACACAAGTAAGCTTGATTAGAGCGTTCTAATTAAGCTTATTTTTTGGGAAGACATGTTTGTTTTATTAGTTGAAGACGAAATTGAATTTGCGGCACTGACCATAGAATACCTAGAAAGCGAGGGGATTGTGTGCGATCACGCAGTGAAAGGTTCAGCCGCGCTGACATTTATTACAGACAATGAATATGACGTCATTTTGTTGGATGTCAATCTGCCCGACATGAATGGTTTTGATGTTTGTCGTCAATATAGAAAGCAGGGCATTAACACCCCCACCATTATGCTCACCGCAAGATCCAGTATCGATGATAAATCTGCAGGGTTTACAGTCGGAGTTGATGATTATTTAGTTAAGCCGTTTGCAATGCAAGAGCTGGTCATGCGATTGCAAGCGCTTAACCAGCGAGGCAAGCGCAGTAGTCTTATCATCAAAGGTGCGTTGCAATTAAATGTCGCGGATAAACAAGCGTCTATACACAATGTAAGTGTATCATTAACACCCGATGAATGGCGGTTACTGTGTTTATTGGCAATGAATAATGCGACGCTAAGTAAAGCTAAAATAATGAATCACTTATGGGCGGATGATTCAGGTTCTGAAGATGCACTTAAAATGCTGGTATCTCGGTTACGAAAAGTGCTACGAAATACATTGGATATCAATCAATTTGATTCCAACTTAATACAAATTGAAACGATCCGTGGTGTGGGCTTAAGGTTGATTAGCCAATGATGTCATTACGCTATTATTTACGCTCCCGTTTGTTACTGCTGGGTATGACTGTATCGATACCGATTATTTTTTTGGTATTTTCTTTGTACGAATTAGGCTTAGATGATGCAACAGACGCCTACTTAAAAGCAGATGTGGCTTATGCAAAAGAGTGGTTAACTCAAAAAAAACCATTACCAGAGTCCAATCAATTTCGGCATTTTTATTTGGGTAAAGAAACCTTGCCCAATGAATTTAAAACGTCGATTAACAACCCGCGTTATTACCCATATTATATTTGGCAAGCCAATAATGTTGTCTACCATGGTTTGAGTGAACCTTATCAAGGAAAGCGTTTATATGTATTTCATACATTTACCGCAGATGAAGATATCCCTGGCATACAGCTAGAAACAGTGGTTTTGATGCTGGTTAGTCTTGTTTTACTCCTAATGATGGTAGGCGCCATTTTAATCTATCAACGCATTGCCAGTGCCATGCAGTATTTAAGTGACGTTTCAAATCACTCAAAGGCATTACACCCGATTAAAGCCGCCTCAGAATTTTCAGAGGTTAACGCTGTTGCAGATGCGTTAAAAGCCTCAATGGACAAACTGAATGAAAGAAATACCCATGAGCGATATTTCATTCAAAGCTTGAGTCATGAACTCAGAACACCGATGGCGATTATTCAGGCGGCGGTTGAAGTATTAAAAAAACAGTTGCAGCGCGACAAAAATGTTCAACTAGATAAAAAACTGACCACTATCTTTAATGCTAATTTAAAAATGCAATCATTAGCAAATAATTTACTGAGCCTTTGGGGTAAGCATGAGCAACAAGATAAAACCAATGTGAACTTAAATGCAGTGATTGAAGAATGTGTTGAGGATCTGGGGCAGCAATATGACGTGACTAATCGATTTAATTTATTACTGCCTGCCCACCCGGTTACACAAGCGTCATCAGTCTTCGCCGTTCAGCTGGTATTTGTAAATCTTATTAAAAACGCGGTGATTCATGGGGATGCCCCAATTGAAATAAAACTGACAGCCAGTCAGTTTGTTATTAGTAATGGTGCATTAGATGAAAACACAGACTCTAACGATTCAGTTGGTATGGGTTTGTTTATTATCGAGCAGGGCGTCAAATATCTTGGTTGGAACATGCGAGTTACTGGTGCAGATGTATACAGGGTTGAAATAAAGTTTGAATAAAATACAGGACGGCTAACACGTCACCCTGTATTTTTTATGTTTAATATAGCAAATCAGTTGCTAGACAGTTTTGCTTTAATGCTGCTAAACACATTCATCATCAATACAACTAAGCTACCCAACACTAAGCCCACCACCAAATCAAACAATATTGGCAATAGGGTAATACTCAATGCAGACATAGCCCCTAAGCTTTGTGCCCAAACACTAATGCTATCTGTCATGTGGTGCAAAAATGGCAAGCCATGAACCAAAATACTGCCACCCACTAAAAACATGGCGGCGGTGCCCACAACCGATAATGTTTTCATAAGCTGTGGCGCAAACCATAATAGCCCAGAGCCTAACTTGCCCAATAAATTTTCTTCATGTTTATCGGCTAAGTACAAACCCATATCATCTAATTTAACGATAAAGGCAACCAAGCCATACACGCCTACCGTCATGGCGATGGCAATGGTGCTGACCACCAAAATTTGATTGGTCAGGGTAGCGGCGGCCACCGTACCCAATGCGATCACAATGATCTCGGCGGATAATATGAAATCGGTTCTGATGGCCCCTTTGATTTTGCCTTGTTCAAACGCCACTAAATCTTGCTTAGGGTCGGCAATGACGGCTAGCTCAGCTTGATGGGTTTGATCATCTTGTTTAGTGCGGCGATGAAGTAGGCTGTGAATGATTTTCTCTGCGCCTTCAAAACACAAATAGGCACCGCCAATCATTAGCAATGGCTGTATAAGCCAAGGCAAAATCGCACTGATTGCAATGGCGATGGGCACTAAAATAAGCTTATTTATGAACGAGCCTTTAGCAACTTCCCACACCACAGGTAATTCACGCTCAGCACGAATGCCACTTACTTGCTGTGCGTTCAAGGCAAGGTCATCCCCTAATACCCCGGCGGTCTTCTTGGCCGCCACTTTGCTCATGACCGCGACGTCGTCTAGTACGGTGGCAATATCATCTAATAACGTAAGTAAACTGGCACCAGCCATGGGGTATCCTTGTTCGGTTAATGTGGTTTTGGCCTATCTTATCTGAAATAGCGTTAAGATAAATCACTTTAAATGGCGCTAACCGTGCGCGTGCTCACCTAGCATTGTCAGGCTAGGTCAGATATCATCTGTGCCTATAATTTTCCCTGTAAATCAGGCTGTTAGGCCAAGCAAGGCTGAGAAATATTTCATGAGTTATCAGGTACTGGCGCGTAAATGGCGTCCACAATTTTTCAAGGACATGGTAGGGCAAGAGCATGTCATGCGCGCCCTTATCAACGCCCTTGATAATCAGCGCCTGCATCATGCGTATTTGTTTACAGGTACTCGTGGCGTGGGTAAAACCACTATCGCGCGTATTTTGGCCAAGTGCTTAAACTGTGAGCAAGGCATTACGTCTGAACCATGTGGTGAATGCGACAGCTGCCAAGAAATCAGCCAAGGTCGCTTTGTTGACTTAATTGAAGTGGATGCGGCCTCGCGTACCAAGGTTGAAGACACTCGCGAAATTCTTGATAACGTCCAGTACGCACCGACTCGCGGGCGTTTTAAAGTGTACCTTATCGATGAGGTGCACATGTTGTCGAATTCCAGTTTTAACGCGTTGTTAAAAACACTGGAAGAACCCCCAGAACACGTAAAATTCTTGTTAGCGACCACCGATCCGCAAAAATTGCCGGCCACCATTTTGAGCCGTTGTTTGCAATTTAGCCTTAAGAATATGACCCCAGAGCGCATCGTAGGGTATTTGAAGAACATACTTGGCCAAGAAAATATTCCGGCTGAAGAACCCGGGTTATGGCTTTTAGGTCGAGCGGCCGAAGGCAGTATGCGAGATGCACTAAGCTTAACTGACCAAGCGATTAGCTTTGGCCAAGGCCATATTAAAGAACTTGATGTGGCCAGCATGCTGGGCACAGTGGACCGTGGCCGCGTGTTTCAGCTTGCTATTGCATTAGCCGAAGCCGATGCATCGCAAGCGTTGCAATTAGTTGCACAGATGGCCGAGCACGCGGTGGACTTTAATAATCTGCTGGCAGACCTTATTCACTTGATTCACCGTATTGCCATTGCGCAAGCGGTGCCGGATGCGGTTGATAATAGCCAAGGCGATAAAGAACAAGTACTTGCGTTGGCACAGGCCATGAGCCCCGCCATGATACAGCTTATGTACCAAGTGGCATTAACGGGCAAACGCGATTTACCGTTGGCACCTGAGCCAAGGTCCGGCATGGAGATGACCCTACTGCGGATGATTAATTTTGCCCCAGTCGGTCAGCAAGCCGAAGCGCAAAGCCCTCCGGGAGTGCCCCAGGTAAAAAAGCCTGATCTGGCGCATCTCAAGCGCCAGATAATTAACACGGCGCAAGATTCACCTAGCGAAACCAGTGTGCCTGCGATGCAAGCGCCTGTTTCTCAAACGCCTAGTTTTTCTGAACCAGCCCCAGTACCCGCTTCGGCTATGGCAGGCACAGCATCTCAATCAGGTGATACCGCCGATATACCGTCAAATAACGATTTTATCGCTCAACCTGATGAAGAGTTGGTTGTACCAAAAGCGGACGTCATCCAAACACCAGTACCCGCGAGCGTTAGCGCTCCTGCTGCGGATGAAGTCGATGTGCCTTGGGATACGACGAACGAACCTCATATTGAGCCAAATACGCAACCTCTTACTGAACCTGCCTTTGGGGCACCGCAAGAAATGCCAGCGGTTACGACACCGTCTGAAATCAGTGAGCCTATTCAAACGCAAAGCACGCCACAGATTGAGCAACCACGGCATGATGTGATTGAACCACCAGTGCAAACCATGCCAGTGGCGCAAGCTCCATCCCAACCGATGCATAAAGTGGTTGAAGCGGTTGCCCCGATTGAAATTGATTCTGCCGAGGTGCAAGCGCAGCAAGCTAAAGCCGCAGCCAAACAGGCACAGGCAGAGCAAGAATTGGCTGACCTTAAGGTCATGCCACTTAACAGCAGCAGCTGGCCACTTATTTTTAACGCATTGCCGCTAGAAGGTATGCTGCGCAACTTAGTCGCGAATACCTGCTTAATGCAGACGGATGGCGGCCAGCTCGTTTTCCATAGTGATGCTGGGCACATGCGGTTGTTTGGTGACGCTCACCAAAAACGCTTCGCGCAGGTGTTAAATGAGACCTTAAATCAAGCGTATCAAGTACACGTTTTTGAAGGCCCGGTTCAGTTTGAAACACCGGCTCAACGTGCGCAGCGCCTGCAACAAGAGCGTTTAGAGCAAGCCGTTGTCAGTATAGAGCAAGACCCGAAAGTACAAGCCCTGCGACAAGCGTTCAATGCGCAGGTTATAATGGACACCATTACACCCGTTGACTAACTCTGCGGGCAATTATCAACCAATAAATCATTGAGGAATTCACATGATGAAAGGCGGCATGGGCAACTTGATGAAGCAAGCCCAAAAAATGCAAGAACGTATGCAGAAAGTTCAAGAAGAGCTGGCTAATGCAGAAACCACAGGTGAGTCAGGTGCTGGCCTTGTGAAAATCGTGATGACGGGTCGTCATGACGTGAAAAGCGTGTCTTTAGATGACAGCTTGATGGAAGAAGATAAAGAAATCATCGAAGACCTATTAGCGGCTGCTGTAAATGATGCAGTACGTAAAATTGAAGCGGCGAGCTCAGAAAAAATGGGTTCAATGACCGATGGCATGGGTTTGCCACCGGGTATGAAGCTTCCTTTTTAAGGAATAGAGCAGGTTATGGCATCTCTTAGCCCACTGATAAATGAATTGGTACAGTCTCTCACTATCTTACCGGGTGTGGGGCCAAAATCGGCCCAACGTCTGGCATTGTATTTACTTGAGAAAGACAAAGCCGGCGCGGCGAGCTTAGTGGCAACACTTAGCGAAGCCCTCGAGAAAGTGGGGCATTGTCAGCAGTGCCGTAACCTTACCGAAACTGAGTTTTGCCCAGTGTGTGATGACGTAAAGCGCAACGATGATCAGTTGTGCGTCGTCGAAACCCCAGCCGAAGTGCTGGCCATTGAGCAAACCGGTTTTAAAGGTCGCTATTTTGTTCTGTTTGGTCGATTAAGCCCAATTGAAGGGATCGGCCCAGATGCGTTGGGTTTAGATAAACTCAAAAGCTGGGTGTTCGAAAAAAGCGTGCAAGAAATTATCTTAGCTACCAATCCCACCGTTGAAGGCGAAGCCACCGCTCAATATATCCAGCAAATGTTTGCCGGTAAAAATATTGAGGTAAGCCGCATTGCTCACGGTGTTCCATTAGGCGGCGAATTAGAGTACGTGGATGGCGGTACAATAGCCCATGCGCTTGCTGGCCGTAAAAGCGTTTATTAACTCCATTTTTTGCGGCATTCGTTGCAACCATTAAGGCCATTATGATTTACATTCAAGACAACCAAGCCTTAGCGGAAGCAGCTCAGTATTGGCTAACCACAACGCGTATTGCGCTTGATAGCGAATTCATGCGAGTGGATACTTTTTATCCCAAACTTGCGTTGATTCAGATTAACGACGGGCGTGATACATACCTTATTGACCCGCTGGCGATTAGTGAATGGCAGCCGTTGTGCGATGTTTTTACGTGCGAAAATGTCGTGAAAGTTTTGCATAGCCCCAGTGAAGATTTTGATGCTTTTTTTCATAATCTAGGAGTGTTACCTGAGCCCATGTTCGACACTCAGCTGGCGGCTTCTATGGCCAGTTTAGGCGGCATCATGGGTTATCAAAAGCTGGTCAAAATCTTGTTAGATGTTGAGTTAGAAAAAGGCGAAACACGCAGTGATTGGCTACAGCGTCCATTAAGTGAAAACCAATTGCACTACGCTGCGGATGATGTCGAATATTTGTTACCCATGACCGACATGCTAGAAGCCCGCTTAAAAGAGCAAGGCCGCCTGCAATGGTTGCGTGATGATTGCCAGCAAGTGTTACAAGACTGGCGACAGACTCAGCAAGCGGGTTATTCGTATGAACGCGTCAAAAAAGCTTGGATGCTGAAAGGCCATCAACTCAATGTTTTAAGCCAATTGGTCGAGTGGCGTGAAGCCCGCTGCAAAGAAGTGAATATTCCTCGTGGCCATTTGATTAATGATGCACTGCTGATGGAGCTAGCCATGCGCTTGCCACAAGCAGTAAAGCAACTATCGTCTATAAAAGGCATACGCCAAGCAACCGTGCGTAAAGAAGGCGAACAAATTATTGATCTCATTCAGCGCTGCAAAGAGACGCCGCAAGACGAATGGCCAACCCGTATGGATCGACCATTGTCACAAAATGCCGGTGAATGGTTTAAAAAAATGCGTCGCCAAGTGGACAAAATTGCTGAGCAATTAGATGTACCACCTGAATTATTAGCCCGCAAAAAAAACTTGGAAGCCATGCTGCGCGAAGGCTATCCAAGAGGGCCGTTCCATATTCCGCAAGCACTTCAAGGATGGCGAGAAGGGGTAGTGGGTGAACCACTACTGGATGTTTTAAACCAATTGTCGAAGTAATCCTAATTGAGTAACTGCTATGAAAAAGAAATTATTAACCGTTTGGTCTAGCCCTAAAAAAGAAGAGATGTATTTATATACGGATCGTCTTGAAGGCCTAAAACGTGTACCAGAAGAGTTATTGAAAATGTTTGGCGCACCAAAAGAAGTAATGGGTTTACCATTAAATGAAGACAAAAAGTTAGGTCGTGCTGACGCGAAAAAAGTATTAAGTGAAATCCTAACCAAAGGTTTTTACTTACAAATGCCGCCAGTGCGTGATGACTATATGCTGGACCTGCATAAAGATACGTCAGCAAAGTATACCGATATTATTTAGACGTAATGGGTGTGACTCATTCGGTCTTTTTTATCGAATGAGATATCGTATATTGCGCCTACTTTTTAATACTAGAGCCAGTTAGTGTCGCAATGAGTAGGGTGGGCATGCTCCACCATTATTTTGGTTAGCGATGCCTAGCCGTAGTGTCTGCACTTGCAGCTAAAATATAAACCTAAAGGTACATCGCCATGGCCAAAAAAGAATTACCCTTTTGGCAAACAAAAACCTTACAAGATATGAGTAAGGATGAGTGGGAAAGCTTGTGCGATGGTTGTGCAAAGTGCTGTTTGCATAAATTAGAAGATGAAGACACAGGCGAAGTGCATTACACCGAAATTGTATGCCGTTATCTAGATCGTGAAACTTGTAATTGTACAGAATATAAGCGTCGCCAAGAACTGGTACCCAACTGTGTTTGGTTAAAGCCAGAAGACGTTAAAGAATTTCATTGGTTGCCATCAAGCTGTTCGTATCGATTAATCAGTGAAGGCAAACCGCTACCAAAGTGGCATCATTTGCGCAGCGGTGATAAAGGATTAATTCATAAGCGTAATCAGTCTATGCGCCGTAAAGGCATTCCGGATGATAAAGTGCCGGAAGAAGAGTGGGAAGATCATATAATATGGATGGAGTAACGATGGCCTATATTGAGACTTATCTGTGGGCTTGGGTAACGTATTTGCTTGCTGCGGTGGGTATGTACTATGTCGTGGTTAAGTTTACCAAGTACTGGCGCAACCAAGATGTAAAAAATTATTTGCGTATGGTCAGTGCAGTGGTGTTGTTTACGCCAGCCTATCATACCTTAGATGGCCTTGATGCATTAGCCCCTGCTTATATCGTCATGTTTGGTGAATTATTTACCAACGGTACGTTGGCGGCGTTGCAAGGTGTGATTCCCATTTTGTTGGCACTATTGTTAGGCGCAGTGGCACTGGCTATTCAAGCGCTTATCAATAGCTTAATTGCAAAATACAAAAAAAGTTAATAAGACAAATTAGAGAATTATGGGCGCTTTATTATTACGGCTTAAAAACGTACCTGAAGACGAATATCAAGAGGTATGCGATTTACTGAACGCTCATGATCTGGTTTATTATGAAACCACGTCAGGCTTTTGGGGGGTTGGCATGGCGGCTATTTGGTTGAACGATGCGTCGCAACTAACAAAAGCTCATGAACTACTGAATGAGTATATGCAAAATCGGCAGATGAAAATGCAAGCCGATTATGAGAAAGCACAACAACAGGGCGAATCGCGCACTCTAATATCAACGTTCGCTGCGGAACCCGTTACGTTTGTATTGTATGTACTGGGTGTTGTGGGAATCCTAGCCTTAAGCGTCTTACCGTTTTTGGGGTTTGTTTAGTAACGCTTTTTACTTAGTGGCTGAATATAGGGTTCAGTCTCAATAGATGAAATGGCTTTGACTTCATCTGATCTCGGTATTTTAAGACACTTCTTGCATGTACAGTTCAGCTTGTGCCCATTTTCCTTCGTTACGACATCATCAAAATCTAAAATAAAATCTTGAGGGTAGTCTTCAGTTACGATGACTTTTTTAGGTTTCGATGTTGAGGCCTGTTGTGTCAGAGTTGGAATACCAGATTCCCTCCAGGTGATATTCTTAAGAGTCTGGTTAACTTGGATCTGCATTTGTTTTTCTTTTATTTGGTCCATTTCAGTCATCCTAACGTCATGTACGCGTGATGTTTGGCAACATAAGGGATTCTGGCTGAAAAGGCTTACTGCTTTAGTATTAGTTGGTATGGTAAAAAACGACGATTTGTTTAAAGTTTGAACGGGTTCAAATAATTTTGACCTAAACTGTCTAGTTTTTTATTTGCTCAAATACTTTTTAGATTTTGAAAATGGGAAGCTCATTCTCACACAACAGGTAAAACGAGATGAAAATCTCTCGCTTCATATGATATTTTACGTTTATTCATTATGTGCTTTTTGCAAATGCTGCATAAACGTCTGTTTATCGATTTCACCTACCATGCGTAAATTTTTTAATTCTGAATTATCACTAAAAAATAACACAGCAGGTGGGCCAAATAACCCAAATTCATTTAATAGTGATAATTGCTCATCTGTGTTATCTGTCATATCAAGTTGAATAAAAACCACGTTATCCATTTTTTGTTTTACATCAAGTTGGTTGAATATTTCAGCATCCATTATTTTGCAGGCAATGCACCAGTCAGCATAAAAATCTAATATGGCTATTTGTTGATTGTGTTGTGCTTGATCTAGCCATTGCTTAAATTCATCACGGGTTGTGATTCGCTTAGCGGTTGTATGATCGGTTTGCGTGGGTGTTATGGCTGATGCCGTTGATGAAGCTTGCCCAATACCCGCTAACGGTTGCAATGGATTATGATTACCCGACGCCCCACCAACAATTAATAATGCACCGTAAAATGAAAGCAACAACCCCATCGCTTTAAATAGCCTCCCCCAGTTTTGTGTGCCTTGCTCGAAAGCCCCTAAAAATACACCACTGCCAATGAGTAAGCTGGCCCAAAGCATCATTGTGATATTGGCGGGAATAATACGTTCAAGTAACCAAACAGCGACGCCCAATAACGCCACCCCAAATACACTTTTCACGGCGTTCATCCAAACACCCGCTTTTGGTAAAAAACGACTGCCACCAGTACCAATTAATAAAAGCGGTAGGCCCATACCTAAACCCAATGCTAGCAAGGCTGCGCCACCTAATAATGCATCGCCAGTGGTAGAGATATACACCAATGTCCCCGCTAAAGGCGCGCTGACACAAGGGCTAACCACCAGTGCTGATAAGACGCCCATTATGGCAACGCTTACGAGTTGGCCACCTTGCTGTTTTTGGTTCCAGTTATTTAACGTGTCTTGAAGTGCTCTTGGCAGTTGCAGTTCGTAAAAACCAAACATAGACAGGGATAATAATACGAATACAGCAGCGAAACTGCCGAGCACCCAAGGGCTTTGCAGGTACAGTTGAATATTGGCTTTCGCGCCAAAATACCCAACCAGTACACCCGCTGTGGCATAGGCGACGGCCATAGCCACAACGTAGGTTAGTGACATAATGAAGGCTTTGCGGGTTGTTAAGCTGGCCCCTTGGCCGACAATAATACTAGAAAGAATCGGTATCATTGGAAACACGCACGGAGTGAAGGCCAATCCGACACCTAGTGCAAAGAAAATAAGCATCTGCCAAATAATACTGCCAGACTGCAGTAAGGCTGTAATTGAAGACACATCGGCGCTATTTATATCAGCAGTATTGCTGTTTGGTTGCTCTGGTGGCGTTAAGCTAATTTTTTTGATTTGAGGTGGGTAGCATAATCCAGCCTCTGCACAACCTTGGTAAGATAAGCTAATAGGCTTTATTGATGTTGTTTGGGTATAAAGTTCAAGCTCATGCTTGAATATGTGTACTTGACCAAAGTATTCATCTTCCTTTTCAATCGCTGTTTGCTTGGTGGTAAATGATAAGGATTTATCTTCTTGTTTGATTGAGATTCTAGAGAGATACAAATAGTAATGATCCGCAATATCAAACTTAATGGTTAACTGACCATTGATAAATTCATGCTCATAGCTAAATGCTTGATCTACAGGTAAAAATTCTGTTTCTTCTGCGTGACTTAGAGCACTGATTAATACTAAGCTAAGCCATAGACTGACTACCTTTAACGCCTGATTCATAAAAAGCCCTTTTTATCGAATACAGGCATCATAATTCTTAAATTGTTAAGGAATCCTTAAGATTCCAAAGCCATACTTAAACCATAAATATACGGTGTATTACATGAAAACCATTATCACTTCGCTTAACAAGCTATTACTGATTGCCCTGTTATTTGCGAGCATGCCGAGTCACTCTGAGCAGTGGATTAGCAAATTTGATCTAGCACAATATAAAAACAAGGTTGTGTATTTAGATTTTTGGGCATCTTGGTGCGGGCCTTGTCGTAAATCATTCCCTTGGTTAAATGAGATAGAAACAAAATATAAAAAACAAGGTTTGGTTGTCATTGGCGTTAACCTTGATACCGAGCTTGATCAAGCAAAACAGTTTTTAAAAGATGTGCCAGCAAACTTCAGAGTGTTCTCTGATCCTGATGGCAAGCTAGCAGAAAAATACAAATTAGTCGGTATGCCGAGCTCATTCGTGATTGATGGTAAAGGTAAAGTTCGCCATCGTCATGTTGGGTTCAAACAAAGCAATATCGATGCATATGAAAAAAGCATTGAATCGCTTTTAAAAGAGCTAAAGAAGTAAAAACCTGAATTTGGAGGGTTTATGAACGTTATTACCTCATTATTACTATTAAGTACATTAACCATGGCAGGGTGCAGTTCCCTGGGGGTTAAGCCTTGGGAGCGAGATATTTTAGCGCGTGAAGATATGGCGTTAGATAATGCTCCCATGGACAGTGGATTCGATGATCACATTTACTTTAGTAAAGAAGCCAGCAGTGGCGGTAAAAGTTTTGGTGGTGGTGGCTGTGGTTGTAATTAATACAGGCCTATCACATTCCAACTTTATTTGAGGTAAATATGAAATCAAATCCATCATTTATAAATAAAAATATCCGTCATTCACTCACAGCTGCTGCGGGTTGTTTGTTAGGTGCTACCACGCAAGCGCAAACAGTGGATGATTGGCAGACAGATGTTGCCGTATTAATTTATAACGAAACGGATCGAGTGAGTGCGTTTGAGCCAGCTATTTCATTAAAGAAAACCTTTGAAGACGATAGCGTCTTAGGTTTTAAATTCATTTATGACGCGTTAACAGGCGCATCACATAATGGCGCTGCTGAAAGTGACCAAGTACAGACCTTTACTCGTCCCAGTGGTAAAGGCAGTTACGAAACATCAGCAGGGGATGTACCGTTAGATGATACCTTTCGAGATTCGCGCGGCAGCTTAAGTGTTAATTATGAGCAGCCTATTGCTCGTTTCAATAAAATGATTTATGGCGGTAACGTTTCAGCTGAGCATGATTTCACATCAATGAGTGCGAGTGCGACGTATCTTCAAGATATTAATCAGCGCAATACAACCTTGAGTGTTGGCGTTAGTTTTGAATACGACGATATTACGCCAGAAGGCGGTATTCCTGTTGCGTTAAGTGAAATGCAAGTGAATACCAATGCACAGGTACGTGATGAAGAATCTGATACCCGTACCATGAGTGAAGTACTATTTGGCGTGACACAAGTGATCGATCGTTACACCCTAGTGCAATTGAATTACGGCTACTCGCAAAGCAGTGGTTATCACACAGACCCTTATAAAATAGTATCGGTACTAAATTCGGATGGCAGCTTAAATGCAGCGAACGGTCTTAATGGTACGTATATTTATGAGAATCGCCCTGATAGTCGCAGCAAACAAAGTTTATTTGCAAAAGTGAAACGGTATATCGGTGGTGATGTAGCTGATATTTCTTATCGCTACATGTGGGATGATTGGGAAGTAGTATCTCATACCATTGATACCCATTACCGATTCAATATGAGTGACAGCTGGTATATCGAGCCCCATGTTCGTTATTATCAACAAAGCGAAGCGGATTTTTATCGCTACAGCATAAGCACTGCCGAGCAAGCGTCTAACCTTGAATACATCACCGCAGATTATCGGTTAGGTGATATGACCGCAACTACAATAGGTGCCAAGGTGGGATTTATGGCGGGTGGCTATGGGAACAGTGTGAGGTTGGAAATGTATCAACAATCGGGTGATGAAAGTCCGTCTGATGTTGATGCACTTATTTTGCAATACAATATTCGATTTTGATCATACATAACAAAGCGGCTGTGCCGCTTTTTTATGAGACAGCTTAAAAAATTCCAATCAACAGGAAAATCACTGCACACAGGACACGATAAGTACACTATGCGTATATTATTAGTTGAAGACGATGTGCAGCTTGCGTCAGGTTTAAAGCAGAGCTTACAAGCAGATAAATATACCCTCGATCATTTTGATCACGTTAAATATGCATTAAATGCGGTTGAACAAGAGCATTATGATTTAGTAATCCTTGATTTAGGATTGCCTGATATAGACGGTTTTGGCTTTTTGCAACGTTATCGTAAAAAAAGTAAAAGCCCTGTTCTTATTTTAACGGCGCGAGATGGTATAGACGATAAAATCAAAGGTTTAGATTTAGGTGCGGATGATTACCTAACCAAACCGTTTGATGTAAATGAACTGCACGCGCGAATTCGTGCATTATTACGACGCAGTGCAGGGCGCGCCAGTAACATTATAAATTACCAATCCATTACTCTAGATCAAGCGTCACGCAGTGTGAATTATTGTGATAGTACGGTTAGCTTGTCTCGCCGAGAATTCAATTTATTAGAAGTGTTATTGCAAAACGAAGGCAAAGTCATGTCTCGTGTGTCACTGGAGCAATCGCTTTATAGTTGGGATGATGATATTGAAAGCAATGCACTTGAGGTACATATTCATAATTTAAGAAAAAAGCTGTACCAAGAACTTATCAAGACAGTACGGGGTGTTGGCTACATGGTGCCTAAAATATGATGTCATTCTTGAAGCGTCATATTACCTCATCTATTAATCGTTTTTTGATGGTGGGAATATTATCGTTCACTATTCTTTATATTTCAGCTGTATACATATTAAGCCAAAAGCAATCCGTACACGAAATAGAAGAGTTATTCGACGCTCAGCTTGCACATAGCTCGTTTATATTGATGAACTTATTAGGGGAGAGTATTTCTACCATTGATCAGTCTGGCGAATCTTTACCCATTGTATATCATGGTTTTGATGAGTTTTCGTTACCGTCTAAAAATGCACTTTTTTATCAAAAAAAAGTCGCTTACCAAATTTATAGTCAAGAAGGACAATTATTAGTTATTTCTGGTAGTGCACCCGATTTAAGATTTGCAGATAAAAAATTGGGCTATTCAAATATTGAAATCAAGGGTGAAACATGGCGTGTATTTAGTTTGTATGATGAAGATTGGGATTTCTGGCTGTATGTGGCAGAAAGTGCATCCATTCGTAATGAACTCGCCCATGACATAGCCAAGCAAACCTTATGGCCCAGTTTAGCGTTGCTTCCTATTGCATTGTTGTTGCTCACATTGGTAATTCGTTCAGCACTTAAACCGCTCAAACAACTGACTGCTAATATAAAAAAAAGAGCGCCTAAAAATTTAACCTCCATTCAATTAGAACATACCCCTAAAGAAATGAAACCTGTCATGCTTGCGCTTAATGGATTATTTTCTCGTTTAGATGATGCTATTCGTCGTGAGCAACGTTTAACGGCCGATGCCGCGCATGAGCTTCGGACCCCTTTGTCGGTCGTTATGCTGCATGCGCAGAATGCCATGGCCGCAACTAATGACAGCGATCGAGATCAGGCATTAAAAGAATTGGAAGTGGGTGTCGCTAGAGTGTCGCGATTACTTGAGCAGCTACTCACGTTGTCAAAAGTATCGCCAGAAATTATTCCCAAACAAAAAATTACTTTTTATCCTTTTTGCCAAGAAATCATGGCCCAAATGGCAGTTGCCATTATGGATAAAGAACAAGAGCTAGAATTATCCTGTTTGCCGATTGATCAAACAATAAAGATTCATGGTAGTGAGTTTTTACTGGAAATTTTACTTAGAAACTTATTGGATAACGCAAGACAATATGCACCTATAAAAGGGAGAATTAAGATCCATATTTCTCAGCACGAGACCTATTTAAAACTGTATGTTGAGGATAGTGGAATAGGTGTTGCTGATAATAATATTGAACGCTTAACAGATCGGTTTTATAGAGAGCATCATAATGTGGGTAAAGGCGCTGGCTTAGGTTTGTCATTGGTGCGTAGTATTGTGGACTTTCATCATGGCGTACTCTCATTCCATCAAGCATCTCTTGGTGGGCTGGGCATTATAATACTGATTCCATTGGTTTAAATTTTTTATGTTGTATTTTTTTGTTTTTTAAATGAGATGCAGCTTATGAACACTGCATCTCATTTTTTTAGCGTTTAATTCACGTCTTCAAGCCATGCCCAGCCACTTTCTTTTCGTTGTTGTTTGACGATAGACCGAGTAGCGGTTTCATTGTTGATGTTTTTATCAACACTGTAGGCCGTCCATTCACAATATTCACGGTTAAACTCAACGGTGCTGTATCCGTTTTGTGTGGAATTGAAATACTTAACATGAGGGTTGTTTAGTCGAATGGCAGCTTCACTGATGGATTGTAAGATTTCATTGGCATTATTTTTTCCTTTTATTTGTTTGGAAATCAACTCAAATAAGTTTGCCGATGAAATAGACGGGGTCATGAACTCTGTGCCTGCAATATTGGGCCACCAAAAATTCGTTAAATGACCATAGTCGTATTTCACATACGAACTGATATAGGAATGTAAGTCTCCCGTTAGTACTACAAAGTTTTCTAGGTTGGCGTCTTTGACGGCTTCCATTAAGCGGTCTCTTTCTTTTATGTAGCCATCCCACGCATCAACATTGATATACGCAAGTGGATGGCCCAATAAGGATGCTGTCATGCGACCTAAATAGGTCTGATTACCGAGTACTGTCCACTTGGCTTGGCTTTGTTTTAAACCATTTTTAAGCCAATTAAATTGTGTTTCTCCCATCATGATTTGACTGCTGTCATACATGCCTTTGCAACCAATGGGTAAATAGCGAGAGAAAAAATCATTTTCACCACATGGGTGAGCAGATCGATATGTACGAGTGTCGAGCATGAATAATTCAAATAAATCACCAAACTTAAAGCTGCGATATATGCGAGTGTAGTCATGAGGATGCGTGGCATCTTCATTTATGCTGACACGTGTGGGAGTGTATTCAACCCATGCTTTTTGGCTATCAAGTTTCAATTGCTTGAGAGCTTGTGCATCACTGCCTTCTTCTGTGGTGAATGGATGATCCGGTGCGCCGAGTGTATCGCGCTCATAATCCCAGTAGGCATCGTTTGCTGTTTCGTGATCGTCTGTGGTGATGATCCATGTATGTACTTCCATGGCCAGTTGTAAATTAAGATCACTTCGATACGTTTTATAAAGATGACGATAGTCTTGTAAGTCGAGGGCCGCAGAACCATTGCTGGGTAAAATAATGGTGCGATCACTAAAAGGAAGGCTTTGAAAGCGAGGGTCTGCGGCGGTTTCGTAAATAAAGTCACCAAGGTGAACAACAAAATCGATACTGGCGTCATTGGCCACATAGTTCAGTGCACCATAGTAGCCATTTGTATAATCTTGGCAGGTTAGTACGGCAATTTTTAATGTCTCCAATGAAACGTTTTCTTGTGCAAGGGTTTTACAGCGGCCAATACGAGAGCTGATACCTTTATAATAAAAACGGTAATAATAAACTTGGTTTGCATCGAGCTGGCCATCCAAATCAATTTTAACCGTGTAATCTTTATCTGCGGATATATCGCTTGGATTAATAACGCCTTCTAGCATGATGAGGTTGCAGCTTGGGTCTTTGCTTACTTGAAACGTAAGCGTTTCAGTAGGGTCATAATGGGTAGGGTTGATACGTGTCCAAAGCATGACACCGGATGGCGTAGGGTCACCTGATGATACTGACATATCAAAGACCATGCGCGCGGCATCATTATTTATACGGCTATTATCCGGCAGTGTATTACCGGTATTGGATGGGTCAAAGTTGAATGTGCCGGCTTGCACGGGTTTTGCGCTCAGAATATAAGGCGTTGCAAAACTGGCAGCGGTAATGCCAAGAAACTTGCGTCTATCTAGCTTAATCGTCATATCGGGGTCCTTTCGAGTTGCGTGAATCTACGTCCACTTTTTCAGTGTAGAATGCAATGTGCTACGAAAGTTAACCTTGATTATATTGCAATAGAAAGACGAGTTTATGACAGGCGCAACTTGTCATAAACGCGTCAAAAAATTATTAACTCATCCCCTCAAGTAACAGTAATAATTCTTTTAGGCTGTCATCAAGTTGTTTTTGCTGTTTATTATTTAAAGAAGATAAGATGTTGGTTTCGTTTTCAACATGTTCATCTACTGCTTTATTGATAATTTTAAACCCTTTAGCAGATAGTTTTACAAGCTTGCCCCGCGCATCGTTCTTATTTACAAGCCGTTCAACAAGTCCTTTTTTTTCAAGCTGATTCATGCGATGTGTCATGGTGCCAGATGTCACCATCAGCGCGGCAAATAACTCAGTAGGTGCTAGGCAATATGGCGTGCCTGAACGTAACAATGTTGCAAGTACATCAAATTCCCAAAAGCTTAGATCGTGCTGCGTAAATACCTTTCCTAACTGTGGTTGCATTAATGCTTCACAGCGTTTTAAGCGGCCAATGATGCCCATGGCTGAAAGTTCTAGTTCAGGTTTTTCAACGCGCCATTGAGCCAATATGGCATCGACCCCATCTAATTCTTTTTTACTCATAAATAATTTATCTTGAATTCAAGATAACTCCATGCCAGAATAAATATATCTTGAATTGAAGATAAATGTTTTAACGCTATTTGTCGAGGTAAAACGATGAAAACCTTAGCTTGGATTGCTTTAACGGCGTTGGCTCCCATTATTTGGGGTTCAACCTATATTATCACCAGCGAATTGTTACCTGACGGCGCGCCATTTACCGCAGCGGTGATCAGGTGTCTCCCCGTCGGTATTGTGCTGATATTGCTTAGCCGTTATCTACCTTTAAAATCTCAATGGCTAAAATTGATTGTGCTTTCAGCGCTTAATATTGGTTGTTTTCAGGCACTGCTATTTATTGCCGCTTATCGATTACCTGGCGGGCTAGCCGCGGTTATCGGTGCGATACAGCCTCTTATTGTTTTGGGTCTTAGTTGGCTAATGTTGAAAAAATCACCGCCTAAGCTGAGTTTGTTGGCCGGTGTCAGTGCGGTAATGGGCATGGTGATGTTGATGATTGCCTCAATGTTAGAGCACGGCTTAGTCTGGGATGAGTTAGGTGTATTGGCTGCATTTTTAGGTGCATTTAGCATGGGCTTGGGTACGTATTTTTCACGTCACTGGCATGACCAATCGCCGTCGATACCCTTGATCGCTTTTACCGGTTGGCAGTTAGCCTTAGGTGGGTTGATGCTTGTGCCGTTGGCATGGTTTGTTGATCCTGTATTGCCTCCTCTTACGGGTTTACAAGTATCTGCTTATGCTTATTTAGCCATTGTTGGCACTTTATTGACCTATCTTTTGTGGTTTAAAGGCGTACGCCAATTGCCACCCGCAGCGGTTTCATCGTTAGGGTTACTGAGTCCTATATCCGCCATTGTTTTAGGTTGGGTGTTTTTGGATCAACGAATTGAAGGCTGGGCCATGGTGGGTTTAGTCGTAGTAATAGTAAGTATATTAATGGTTCAGTGGAGCCAGAATACACATCAACGTCAAGAACTGACACAACTTAAAGCCGCTATTTAGGAGAAAGAAAGTGCAAAATACAATTCGCGAAATAATAGAGCAACGCACGTCTGTTGGTAAATATGAAGAAGGTGTTGAAATCGATGACAGCACGATAGCAGAAATTGTGCGCTTAGCGTCTTTATCGCCATCGGCTTATAACTTACAAAATTGGCGTTTTGTTGCAGTTAAAAGTAAACAATCAAAGCTGAGCCTTCAAGAAGCCTCATACGGTCAGCCGCAAGTGGCGCAAGCGTCTGTTACGTTTATTGTTTGTGGCCAGCTTAATGCGCATAAAAAATTGGCGTCCACTTTACAGTTATCGGTTGATAAAAATATTATGCCATCTTCGATCGCAGACTCTTGGGTTAAGGCCGCTACCGGAAGCCATGACGAGAACCCAATGCATCAGCGTGACGAAGCGATTCGGTCTGCTTCGTTAGCGGCAATGACATTAATGTTTGCGGCCAAAAGTTTTGGTTTCGATAGTGGTGCAATGGGGGGATTTGATAGCGAAAAAGTCAGTGAGATTTTTTCATTATCTGACGATGATATCCCCGTCATGCTGATTACGGTTGGCCGTGGTATTGAACAAAACTGGGCGCAAAAAGCCCGAAAACCAATTGATGAAATTTTATCGATTCATTAATAAAAATCAAAGTATATGGGTCTTTGTTGTATCTATGCTGTTAGATAGTCCATTTAGTTGCATAGTGCCCTACGCATTGTAAGTTTGGTGTTTGCTATCTACCCTCAAATGAAACTTGAGGGTATAAAACATGATAAGACAGAACCAATGTTTATTACTGGCTGTTATGATAATAGGTCTAGCTGCTTGCGGCAGTGATGATAAAGATAGCGCCGTGGGATCTTCTTCAGCACAGGATATAACCGATGTTATCTTTACTAAAAATGCAGGCAGTTGCAGTGAGTATGTCGGCACATATGAATCGAATGTTACCGATGTGAAGCGGGGCATTGGATTCATGGGAGATCTTAAAATTAGCCTTTCTGGTGATACATGTACGATCACATCAAATGATATTCCAAATCACGACTTTAATGATGCAAGTGCCAATTTTGCCACTAATGCAGCTGAAGTCAGTAAAAGCTATTCGATTCCCTCTGCTGCGACGATGGCCACGAGTGCAACTGAATTATCGTTAGGCACAACAAACGCTATTTTCTTAAATGGTGTGGTGCTCGATATTTTACCGGCTGCTTGTTATGGCGTCGGTAATGAGACATTAGGTGAAGAGAAAATTGGCTGTGGGCAAAACCAAATTGATAATCCATGGCGTTATGATCCAATGTCCAGTTTAAATAATTTTGGCACAGATTCGCATAACGCTCATGTACAGCCGGATGGTACGTATCATTACCACGGTAACCCTGTTGCTATGTTTACACAAAATTGCGGTACCCAAACAGATTCATCACCTGTGATTGGTTTTGCTGCGGATGGCTTTCCTGTTTTTGGTATGTGTATTAGCGATGGCGGTTCCATTCGAAAAGTAACCTCAAGTTATGCACTAAAAGCGGGTGTGCGCACATCGGTTTCACCTTATGCAACACCTGTTGCAGGGCAAGGTGTTGTGCAAAGTAATAATTATGATGGGCAATTTCGTGGTGACTGGATGTACTCCGCAAACTTAGGTGATTTAGATGCTTGCAATGGTATGACGGTAAACGGGCAATACGGTTACTATATAACGGATGCTTACCCATGGGCGGTGAACTGCTATAAAGGCACGGTGCAATCTTCATTTTCGGCTAAAACATCCTTAGAGATTATGAATAAGTTGCATGGTCATAGCCACAATTAATCATTTTTTTAAGTTTTTCTTTTATAGATAGAATATTAATTTATACGTTATCCATTTTCGTTATTTTAAAAATACATTTATTTGAATTTTTTCGATTGTTTATGACTTATATTTCTATAGGTTTAACAAAAAATAGCCAATAACTGCACAATAAAAAACCCGCAATGAAAATTGCGGGTTTTCTTGTTTTTTTGCAGATACTTAATCGTTTATACATTCAGTAATAAGTGCTCACGCTCCCATGGGCTGATTTCACGATGATACTGGCGTAGCTCTTCGAGCTTGACTTCAGCAAAGACCTTGCAAAAATCATCACCTAATACTTTATGTACGTCATGGGCTTGTGTAAAAATAGCCAATGCTTCATCGAGTGTTTTAGGTAGGGTATCGACATCATCTTCAATTTCACCGGCCGCAGGTTCATTGGGTTCAATCTTATTCATTAATCCTAAATACCCGCAAATTAAGCTCGCAGCAATAGACAAGTAAGGGTTGCTGTCGACACCTACAATTCTATTTTCTAAACGGCGGTCTTGGGATTTAGAATTCGGCACACGCAAACCGGTTGCGCGATTATCATAGCCCCATGCCATATTGGTCGGCGCACTGGAGTTGGTATCCGATTCAAAACGTTTATAAGAATTCACGTTGGGTGCCATAAGCGGCATGACTTGTTTTAAGTATGTTTGTGAGCCGCCGATAAAATGGAAAAATGCCTGACTGGCCTCACCATTTTCATCAGAAAAAATATTTTTGCCCGTTTTAATATCCAGCACACTTTGATGTATGTGCATGGCGCTACCAGGCTCATCGCGCATGGGTTTTGCCATAAATGTCGCGAACATGCCGTTGTTTAATGCCGCTTCTCGAATAATGCGTTTGAAGTAAAACACTTGGTCAGCCAGCAATAATGGGTCAGCGTGGGATAGGTTAATTTCAACTTGGCCAGCCCCATCTTCTTGTATGACGGTATCAATCCTAAGGCCGGCATCTTCTGCATAATCATAAATGGTATCAATTACTGGGCCGTATTCATCAACCGCAGACATGGAATAAGATTGGCGACCCGAGCCAGAGCGACCTGTACGTCCAACCGGCGGCTGAATAGGTTCATTTGGATCAACATTGGGTTTAATTAAATAGAATTCTAATTCGGGTGCCACAATGGGTTGCCAACCTTGAGCGTTGTAGAGTTCTATCACGCGTTTAAGTACATTACGTGGTGCATACTGAACAGGCTCGCCTTTTTGATCGAATAAATCATGGATAATCTGTAATGTCGCTTCTTTCGCCCAAGGTACCGCCATGGCCGTCGACATATCAGGTTTTAATACCATGTCACCTTCTGCCCATTGGTTTTCAATATCCATTTCGACATCTTCGCCGGTAATCGTTTGATAAAAAATAGAAATAGGAAGGAATAGAGTATGGTCAGGAGAGAATTTGCTTAAAGGCATCGCTTTACCGCGAGACATACCCGCTAAATCAGGGATGATGCATTCTACTTCATCGACCTTACGGTTGTTGCGATAGGTTTGAAAGGCTTCAGGTAATGCATTTAACCAAGAAAATCGATCTTGCTGACTCATAGCCAACTCCAAGATTATTTGAAATATTTATTATGTTTGCCAGTTTATAGATTAAATTTGTTTATTATTTAATCCGATTCTATGTTGCTATCAGCTAAAGTTTGATCATGCTAATCATGATAGAGATCAAACACTTAGAGAGTATAAACCGAGTTATTATTCGAGAATATGATTGTCTATCCTGCATGTTCTCGTTGCTTTTAGCAAGTTGTAGCATTTGATAAGTATAGTTAACCACCTAATCTAAATAATGAATTTGTTTATTTAAATTTGTTTATTGCCATAATTTTATGTTTTTTGGCGGGCAAACGTGGTTTTTTTTGGCATACTGTCTGCAACCACGCCCATACCATTAAGAGTAAGCACTGACTTGGGGCGAGGAGTTTTTTGAATGAAATACATCGGGACGACAAAATAAATGGCTTATCGCGCAGTTAAAGCCTCATTGATTGCCATGTGTATTGCCCCTGTAAGTTGGGCAAATGACATGCAAGATGGGGAGACCTTTGCTGCCATGGATGGTATGTTTTTTGAAGAGGTAATGGAAATGCCTGAAGTGCTCACCGCAGCACGTTTACGGCAGTCTCAATTAGACACTCCTGCCTCAGTAACGGTTATAGAAGCCGATACGATCGCTGCATTGGGTTTTAAAGACATCGAAGAAATCTTTCGTCTGGTTCCAGGCATGTTGGTGGGCTATCACAGTAATTATGGTGAAAAAACACCTTCTGTTTCTTATCACGGTACAAACCTTCCCGAGCATAGACGTTTACAAGTCCTAATAGATGGGCGTAGCGTATTTAAACCTGGTCTTGCCCGAGTAGATTGGGTTGATATACCTCTGGCGGTTGAAGATATTGCTCGCATAGAAGTAATCCGTGGGCCGAATTCAGCTGCTTATGGTGCAAACGCTTACCTTGGTATTATCAATATATTAACTAAATACCCCCAAGACGAGAAAGCTATTACATTAAAAGTCACTGGTGGTACTCGAGATGTACAAAATAGTTACGTTAATGTTTCATCTGAGTTAGGCGGTACTGATTATAGATGGACCTTCGGCAGTAAGAAAAAAAGTGGTTTTGATTCCTTAGATAATGGAGAAGATAATCGTGATGGTATAGAAGCCACTTACACATCTTTGAGAACGTATACACAATTGACAACATCATTGAATATGCAGTGGCAAGCCGGATACAAAACCGGAACAAATCAACAAAAAGATGAAATTGATCTTCTTGATTATTTATCCCCTGAAGATATTGAGGCTGAAGATTACTTTTTATGGTCGAAATTTACTAAAGATATATCGTCCACCCAAAGTGCACACATTCAAATGTACAGCGAAAAATTTATACGAAAAACAGAATGGCAAGCTTGTCTTGCCGGTACACAAAACTGTGGCGATTTAAATAAAAATATTACAGAGACAAAATCAGAAATTGAGTATCAACATACATCTATTTGGACCGATACGTTAAGAACGGTTATGGGTGGCAGAGTACGCTTGGATGAATTTGATTCTGTAACCTACAATGATGGGTATTCAAAAAACCAAAATAACAGCGCCTTTACCAATGTTGAATATAGAGCCATGCCAAGCATGTTATTTAATATAGGTGGGATGTATGAAGAAGATGAATTAAATGGCGATGAATTTTCACCTAGAATTGCACTCAATTGGCTAATGTCTGATGTGGATACGATTCGCTTTGTGTATTCAGAAGCCATACGTTCACCGGATTTATACGAAAAAGAGGGCAAGACAGCGTATACATTTAAGAATTTTAAAGCGTCAGGTGTGCCAATTGATGATTTTGTTTTCCCTTTAGGTGAAGCAACAGGCTTACTTGAGAGTGAAAAAATATACAGTCATGAAATTAGTTATTTTGGATTGTATCCCTCTATATCAGGCCAATTAGATATTAAGTTTTTCTATGATCGTTTAACCGGATTAATATCTGAAACGTTAGATGACCCTTCATCTTTGACAAATACGATAAAGTTAATTCAGTCTGGTGTAGAAGGGCAGTTTAAAGTGAAAGTAAATGCTAAAAACGACTTATTGATGAGCTTTGCGTATTTAGATGTTGATGATGATTTTGCATTAAATAAAGATGCTAATGGAGAGCTAACTTCACCAGCTGAAAGGGAAAGTAGTTTGTCTGCGGACACGAGTGGCTCAATTGCTTGGATGACGCGGTTCGATAATCAAATTCGTTTTTCAAGTGCTATTTATCATGTGAATAATTGGAATATTTATACCAGCGATGAAGGTTATGAATTCACCCGATTGGATTTAAATGCGAGCAAAGACTTTATATTGTCATCAGGGTACACAGTGACACTGCAATCTGCCTTACAGTATCGTTTAGATAATGACCCATTGGTCCGAGATAAAAATAACTATGATGATGACTATTTATTTTATATGAGTGGTCAGTTGAAATTTTAATCGTTACATAATGAATTTTCATAGTCAAAAAGCCCAGTTTGAACTGGGCTTTTTTGTAACTGGCGTTTTATTAATTTATGGCGTGAGAACCGTATCATACGCCACCGGCAATAAATCTGGGTGGCTAAGGGAGTAGTGTAAACCGCGACTTTCTTTGCGTAAAATTGCACACCGTATAATTAATTCAGAGACTTCGACTAAGTTACGTAATTCAAGTAAATCGCTGGTGACTTTATGGTTGCCGTAAAAATCTAAAATTTCTTGGCGTAATAATTGAACGCGGTGCTGTGCCCGCACAAGTCGTTTATCGGTTCTTACAATGCCCACATAATCCCACATGAAGCGGCGAAGCTCATCCCAGTTGTGGCTGATAACAACATCCTCGTCAGAGTCAGTGACCTGACTTTCATCCCAGTCTGGTGCAAATGCCACATTATTTTTTTCTTTAATGATATTTAAAATATGGCTTGCGGCGCTGCGGCCATACACAATACATTCAAGTAATGAGTTACTGGCTAATCGATTTGCACCATGCAAGCCTGTATGAGCGCTTTCGCCGACTGCGTATAAATTGGGTACATCGGTACGGCCGCTTTGATCGGTGACAATGCCACCGCATGTGTAATGAGCTGCTGGCACGACAGGGATTGGTTGCTTGCTCATATCAATGCCATATTCTAAACAGCGTTCATATATATTAGGGAAGTGTTCAAGAATAAATTCTTTGGGCTTATGTGAAATATCTAAATATAAGCAATCAGCACCTAGACGTTTCATCTCGTGGTCAATGGCACGAGCCACAATATCTCTTGGTGCTAACTCAGCGCGCTTATCGAACTGATGCATGAAGCGCTCACCATTGGGTAGCTTCAATAAACCACCTTCACCGCGCACCGCTTCAGTGATTAAAAAGTTCTTTGCTTGCGGGTGGTATAAACACGTTGGGTGAAACTGATTAAATTCCATATTGGCTATACGGCATCCAGCACGCCACGCCATGGCGATGCCATCACCAGAGGTGCCATCAGGATTGCTGGTATATAAATAGGATTTACTGGCGCCGCCAGATGCGATAACAACCGTGCGAGCACGAAAGGTTTCTACGTGACCAGTTTCTTCGTTAAGTACATAAGCACCGGCCACACCTTTGCCTGGAATTTTAAATTTCTCACAAGAGATGACGTCAATGGCGACGCGATGTTCAAATAAACTGATGTTTTTATGGGCCATTGCTTGGCCAACTAAAGCTTGGCTAACGGCCACGCCTGTCGCATCTGCTGCGTGGATAATACGGCGGTGACTGTGACCACCTTCTTTGGTTAGGTGATATTCGTTGTTGCTGTCTTTACTGAATTGAACTTGTTGCTCAATTAACCATTCAATGGCGTTTGCGCTGTTTTCAACGGTATGACGAACAGCACTGTAATTGCATAGTCCTGCACCAGCATCAAGTGTGTCTGCTATGTGCGCTTTAATACTGTCGTCGCTATCGAGTACGGCAGCAATGCCACCTTGAGCCCAGCGAGTGCTGCCACTATCAAGTTTGTCTTTACTCAGGACGGCTACTTTGGCGTTATCCGCCACATTTAATGCCACAGTCAAGCCGGCGGCACCGCTGCCAATGACTAAAACATCAAATACCTGTCGCTGATCCATAACTTAATCCTGTAACATTTCACGCCGTCACTATACTGATAAGTGGCGTAATTAAAAGAATACTGAGCACAATAGCTCGGATTTTACACCTAGAGCGTGGTCAAATAGGAATATTTTTAACCTATGGTTGAACTTTTAATGGCGAGCCCATTCTAATTCTTCCATTGACTATATTAACCAGTGATACCCGCCTCAATAATTACAATACAGAGGTGATGAGTAAAGCGTGTTCGGCACGCGGGGGAGCAATGTCGCAACAGGATTCAGATCAACAGCTGGTGCAAAGAGTACAAAAGGGCGATAAGCGTGCTTTTGATCTGCTTGTACTTAAGTATCAGCATAAAATTATGTCATTGATTTCACGTTACATAAACGATTCAAGTGAAGTTCAAGATGTGGCTCAAGAAGCGTTTATAAAAGCGTATCGGGCCCTTAAAAACTTTCGCGGTGATAGCCAGTTTTACACTTGGTTGTACCGAATTGCGGTGAATACCGCAAAGAATTATTTAGTGAGTCAAGGCCGTCGCCCACCTGCTCAAGATGTCGATGTAGATGATGCGGAACATTATGCCCATGCAGCCTCTCTAAAGGATATAGCAACGCCAGATCAAATTTTGGCCCGTGATGAGCTAAATACCGTTGTATTTGCGGCTATGGAGAAACTGCCAGAAGAGCTGCGGACCGCGATTCGATTACGTGAGTTAGAAGGTTTGAGTTACGAAGATATTGGTGAGGTCATGCAGTGTCCAATTGGCACGGTGCGTTCACGAATATTCAGGGCAAGGGAGGCTATCGATAAAGCGATGGCACCATTACTGGACAATACCAAGAGTGCATAACAGGCGTTGAAAAACGTTTATAACCGATATCTTGCGTGAGCAAGAGACATAAATGAGTTTTAACAGCCTGTTAAGGCGAGAGGTGACTATGAACGAAAAACAAACCGAATCCTTATCCGCACTGATGGATGGTGAGCTGGATGAATTAAGCATGCGTCGTGTGCTTGGTGAGGTCGATAACGACCCTGCTATGAAGGCACAATGGTCGCGTTTTCATGTTGCTCGTGATGCGTTAAAAGGGGATACATCCCCTTTTGCGAATTTAGACATCAGTGCTGCGGTAAGTGACGCATTAGCGCAAGAGTCAATGGGTCATCAACAAACGATCCAGAAGCCTTGGTTTAAGGCAATTGCAGGGCTGTCGGTTGCAGCGTCTGTGGCGTTTGCAGTGGTGATAGGGGCACGATTTAATCCGCTTACACAGCAAAGCTTTGATGACCAATTGGTGAATAAATCGAAAGTAGAAGTGGTGACGCCAGATGTGAGCAAATTCCGTAGCCCGAGTATGATTGCGCAGGGTCAAAATGGTATTGAAGGGGTTGATGAGCAAGAGCTTCAACAAGCTCAAGAACGATTGAATAGTTACCTTAAACAGCATGCTCAGGATAGTGCAATAGGCCAAGGCAGAACGGCTATGCCATTTGCGCGTGTGGTTAACTTTGAGACAAGCAAGGAAAAATAATGCTGCGTTGTATCATTACATTATGCATTGTAAGCGTATCTTGGTTTGCATCAGCTGACACCGAGGCAAAAAAAAATGTCTCTCCAACTGCACAATCTTTCTATGAAGAGATGCTGAACCGTGCGCCTAATGCCATGTATGAAGGGATTTTTATCCACCAAGCGGGTAATCAAACACAAAGTGTTGAGATTGTGCATGGCACGAACGAAGGTGTGATCTGGGAGCGTTTGCTTCATCTTGATGGATTAACCAGAGAGGTCATTCGTCGCGGTGAGGCGCTTTATTGTATTCATCCTGATCAATCCGTAGAGCAGGTGCAGCAACAAGGCAGTTCGCCGTTTGCTAATACTGAGTTGGGCAGTATTCGTCAGCTTACAAAAGCCTATGAGTTTCGTAATTTAGGTAAACAGAGAATCGCTGGTCGTATGGTTGAAGGTATACAGCTTGCGCCAAAAGATGCCAGCAGACACTTTTATCAACTTTGGCTAGATATAGAAACCATGGTGCCATTGCGAACAGAGTTGGTTTCTCGCAAGGGGCAAGTGTTAGAACGTTATCAGTTTAGTTACTTTGCACCCAAAACTGAATTCATAGAAGAACGTTTTGAGCCTCGTACAAAAGGGGCCATATTAACTGACGCGCAAATGGCAAAAGTCCTCAAAACCACACAGCAAGATGTATTAGAGTGGCGCTTAAATTGGATTCCGGTTGGGTTCGAAAACGAAGCGTCTACAGGTTACGCACCTAAGTTGTCGGCTCGTCGTATCTACAGTGATGGCATTGTCATGTTTTCTGTTTATGTTGAACAAGTTGAAAAAACGCTAGATGAAGGAACCGCTCAATCGGGTCCAACTGTATTAGCTGTTCAGCATAAGCAGTGGCATGGTCAGACTCATCGAATTACGGTAGTAGGTGAAATACCTGCGGCTACGGCACAGCGCATTGCACAAAGCGTTGAGCTACTGTAAAACTCTCGGCTTTGTGTGTGCATGTGGTAACAGATAATGGTTGAAGAATCGGCACGAGTGCTAAAAGTAGACGGTGATGTTGTCTGGGTGCAGGCCATAGCCAAAAGTGCGTGTGGGTCTTGCCAGGCGCAAAAAGGCTGTGGTCATAGCCTGCTAGCAACAACCGGCCAAAAACAAATAGACTTGCCAGTTGCTCGTAATGGCGTTGATGTTCATGAAAACGATGAAGTCATTATTGGTGTCCCTGAGCAAGCTATTTTACGCTCATCATTGCTTATGTATGGGGTGCCTTTAATGACCATGATGGCCGTTGCTATGGCGGCCAGTTTATTTGGGGTAGAAGAAAAGCTAGGCGTATTATTCGCATTCATTGCCTTGGTTGCAGGTTTTGTGTGGGTGAGTCGTCGGGCAAAAAGCGCTAACTATGCTCACTGGCATCCTCGATTGATGCGTAAGGCGCAAGCGGTTGAATCACATATCCCAATGTGCGAAGTCCATTAAATTGCGAGCATAATATTTAATGGTTTAGTTTAAACGTAATTGTCAATTTAACTGTTTTAACTGTAATGGAGTTTATAAATGAAACAATTGTTGTGCTTTTGCCTCTTATTTATTTCTGCTCAGGCATTTTCGCAATTACCCGATTTCACTGAACTGGTGGAGCAGTCTAGTCCCGCTGTTGTCAATATTAGTACGACGCAGAAACCACAAAGCCGATTTGGCGCAAACATGGAAATACCCCAAGGTGTACCTGATGTTTTTCGCCATTTTTTTGGTGTTCCGCAAACACCTCGCGGTAATCCTAGGGGGCACTCTCAAGAGCGAGCTTCTTTAGGTTCTGGTTTTATCGTGAGTAAAGATGGTTACGTTTTAACTAATAATCATGTGATCGATGGCGCGGATCAAATTTTCGTACGCTTAAATGATCGTCGTGAGTTGGAAGCTGAGTTAGTCGGCCATGATCCCAGTTCAGATTTAGCATTGCTAAAAGTCGATGCGAAAAATTTACCAACCGTTGAGATTGGTAATAGTGAAAAATTAAAAGTTGGTGAGTGGGTAGTGGCTATTGGCAGTCCGTTTGGTTTTGATTATTCAGTAACCGCAGGGATTGTGAGTGCTAAAGGTCGTAGCCTGCCTAATGAAAACTATGTCCCGTTTATTCAAACAGATGTTGCTATTAACCCTGGTAATTCAGGTGGTCCGCTGTTTAATCTAGAAGGCGAAGTGGTTGGTATTAATTCGCAAATTTATACTCGTAGTGGTGGTTTTATGGGGTTGAGTTTTGCAATCCCAATGAATGTCGCTATGGAAGTCGTCGCACAGCTTAAAGAAAATGGTGTGGTTTCTCGTGGCTGGTTAGGCGTTGCTATTCAAGAGGTCGATAAGAACTTAGCCGAATCCTTTGGCCTGAAAAAAGCCGCAGGCGCACTGGTGAGTCAGGTGGTGCATAATGGTCCCGCAGCGGCCGCTGGGTTGCAATACGGTGACATTATTACTGAATTTAATGGTAAAGAAGTCTTGCTTAGCAGTGACTTGCCACACTTAGTTGGGCGTGTTCGACCCGGTGCTAAAGCCGTATTGAACGTTATTCGTAATGGTAAAGTTAAGCGCTTGAATGTGGAGATCGGAGTATTACCACAAGAGGGCAATGTTTTGGCCAGTAATCGAGCACCGCAGCAAAGTAAGCAGATTAATCGCTTGGGTATCGAGGCTATTGGTCTGACAGCTTCACAGCAAAAACAGTGGGATACCGAAGGCGTTATGGTGCAATCGGTTAATCAAGGCCCTGGTGCCAATGCCGGTTTAATTAATGGTGATGTGATTACCATGATTTACAGTGAAATCATTCGTGATATGGCTGATTTTGAGCGTGTTGTGAAACAATTGCCTAGTGGGCGGCTTGTGCCAATGCGCATTGTTCGTCGTGGCTCTGCTATGTTTATTTCATTGCGTGTGAACGATTAACTCTCTACGCCTCAATTAGAATACTGATTGAGGCGTGTAATCTACTGTAAAACCTTGTTTATTCAATCATCTAGCGCTTCAAGCGCCTATGCTATAAGGCTTAATTCGTGTAAAATTGCGGCAATTTTCACCTATTAGGTTTGTCTCTACGTGAGTAATCTGGATCACATTCGTAACTTTTCAATCATTGCCCACATCGACCATGGTAAATCTACCTTGGCTGACCGCTTTATTTCCCATTGTGAAGGTCTAACCGCTCGTGAAATGCAAGCGCAAGTTCTTGATAGTATGGACATTGAACGTGAGCGTGGCATTACTATTAAAGCCCAAAGCGTGACGCTGAACTATCTGTCCCGTGATGGAAAAACTTATCAGCTCAATTTTATCGACACCCCAGGCCATGTTGACTTTAGCTATGAAGTATCTCGCTCATTAGCCGCTTGTGAAGGTGCGTTATTGGTTGTGGACGCGGCACAAGGTGTAGAGGCTCAATCGGTAGCCAACTGCTATACCGCCATTGAACAAGACCTTGAGGTTGTTCCAGTTCTTAATAAAATGGATTTGCCTCAGGCGGACCCAGATAAGGTTAGCCAAGAAATCGAAGAGATCATTGGCATTGATGCAACAGAAGCCGTGCGCTGTAGTGCAAAAAGCGGTTTAGGCATCGAAGATGTATTGGAAGACATGATTAAACGCATTCCGCCACCTAAGGGTGAGCTTGATGGTGAGCTACAAGCTCTAATCATTGACTCATGGTTTGATAGCTACTTAGGCGTTGTGTCATTGGTTCGAGTCATGAACGGCACCTTGAAAAAGGGCGACAAAATTCGTGTTAAAACAACTGGGCGTGATTGGTACGCTGACTCGGTTGGTATTTTCACTCCAAAACGTTTGATTACCAACGAATTAAAAGCCGGTGAAGTGGGCTTTATCTGTGCAGGTATTAAAGATATCCATGGTGCGCCAGTAGGTGACACTTTGGTTCACAGTAAAAAAGCCGATGAAGTAGCTGCCTTGCCTGGTTTTACCAAAGTGAAGCCACAGGTATACGCTGGCTTATTCCCAATGTCGTCTGATCAGTATGAAGACTTCCGTGATGCACTTGATAAGTTATCACTTAATGATGCCTCGTTGTTTTTTGAACCTGAATCATCGGATGCACTTGGTTTAGGTTTCCGTTGTGGTTTCCTTGGTTTATTGCACATGGAAATTATTCAAGAGCGCTTAGAACGTGAATACGATCTTGATTTGATAACCACTGCACCAACCGTTGTGTACCAGCTAGCGATGAATAATGGTGACGTGATAGAGGTGGCAAACCCATCAAGATTACCGGACCCAAGTCGTGTTGCTGAAATGCGTGAGCCAATCTGTGAAGCCAATATCTTGGTGCCCAAAGAATTGGTGGGTAATGTCATTACATTGTGTGTTGAAAAACGCGGTGTTCAAAAGGATATGAACTTCACAGGCACGCAAGTGGCATTGAAGTATGATATGCCAATGAGTGAGGTGGTTGGTGACTTTTTTGATCGACTAAAATCGGTTAGTAAAGGTTATGCTTCATTGGATTATGGCTTTACGCATTTTGAGGCAGCACCCTTAGTACGCATGGACATACTGATTAACGGAGAGCGTGTTGATGCGCTTGCTGTGATTATTCACCGTGATAAAACACGTACTTATGGACGCTCTCTTTGTGAAAAATTAGCAGAATTGATTCCTCGTCAAATGTTTGATGTGGCCATTCAATCGGCTATTGGTAACCAAGTTGTATCTCGTTCAACCGTTAAAGCACTACGTAAAAACGTAACTGCGAAATGTTATGGCGGTGACGTGAGTCGTAAGAAGAAACTGCTACAGAAACAAAAAGACGGTAAAAAACGCATGAAGCAAGTGGGTAACGTAGAAGTTCCTCAGTCTGCTTTCCATGCAGTATTGTCAGTAGATAGCTAATGCTATCTACTGGTACAGTTAAAGATTAATAAAATAATAAGGTGGGAACATGAATAAACAGCAAGGTTCGAGTGGCATTTTTATATTGATTGTCATTGTATTGTGTTTTTTTAGCTTTCTTACCTTACTAAAAGTTTTTCCGTTGTACTCCGATAATTGGTCGGTAGAAACGGTTTTCAATAATTTAAAAGAAGAATCTGCCAGTAATGAATACCGAGCCAGTGAAGTTCGAGAAATGATTCAAAAGCGTTTCCAAATTAACGGCATCAGTGAATTAGTAAAACTTGTTGAAGTTACTGGTCAGGGTTCTAATATTATCATTGATATGGAGTATGAGCGTCGAGTCCCGCTGGTATCAAATATCGAACTTGTTGCTACATTTAACCATTATATAGATTTCAGTGAATAATCCTTTAAAAAAGCTCAGCCAGCGAATTGGCTATGATTTCAAAGACCAAAGCCTAATAGATTTAGCGCTTACTCACCGCAGTAAAGGCGGTAAAAATAATGAACGCTTGGAATTCTTAGGGGATTCCATTGTGAATTTTGTGGTGGCCGAAGCGTTATTTCATAAGTTCCCAGAGGCAAAAGAAGGTAAGTTAAGCCGTTTACGGGCAGGTTTAGTTCGAGGTACAACGCTCGCTGAGCTTGGACGTGATTTTGATTTAGGCGAATTCTTAGTATTGGGTTCAGGCGAATTAAAAAGCGGTGGCTATAATCGAGAATCCATTCTAGCGGATGCTATTGAAGCTATTATCGGTGCTATTTATTTAGATGCAGGTATGGATGTGGTTACCGAGCGTATACACGATTGGTATGGCGAGCGTTTAACTGACTTGAAAATGGATGGTGTTTTAAAAGACTCAAAAACGCGCTTACAAGAGTATTTGCAAAAGAGTCAAAACCGTCTGCCTATTTATGAAGTGACCGAAGTATTTGGCCAAGCTCATGATCAAAAGTTTAAAGTGAGTTGTCGTATCGAAGCCTTACCAGAGGTGACTCTGGGAATTGGCAGTAGTCGTCGTATTGCAGAGCAAAATGCTGCCAAAAAAGCCCTTAAAGCATTAGGAGTAGAGTCATGAATGATAAGTGTGGCTACATCGCCATTGTTGGCCGTCCTAATGTTGGTAAATCAACGTTACTGAACCGTATTCTTGGGCAAAAGCTCAGCATTACATCGCGTAAGCCTCAAACCACTCGCCACCAGATTCTAGGTATGAAAACCACGGGTGATGTTCAAGCAATTTATGTCGATACACCTGGGTTACACGAAGGCTATACAGAAAAAGCTTTAAACCGTTATATCAATAAAGTAGCATCTAATGCGATTAAAGATGTTGATCTTGTTGTGTTTGTAGTGGATCGCACTAAATGGACACCAGAAGATGAAGTCGTATTACAAAAAATTAAGGGTGCGAATGTTCCCTGTGTTCTGGTAATCAATAAAGTCGATCATCTAGCGGACAAATCAACTTTGCTGCCTTATTTGCAAGAAGTGTCTGAGAGGATGGACTTCTTAGAGGTTGTGCCCGTTAGCGCGAAACTTGGAAATAACGTAGAAGCCCTAGAGCGAAGTATTGCGAAATATATACCAGAAGGCATGCACTTTTATGATCGTGATCAATTTACCGATCGTAGTGTGCGCTTTTTGGCGGCAGAGCTTGTACGTGAAAAAATCATGCGTCAACTAGGTGATGAATTACCTTATTCAATGACGGTCGAAATTGAAAAATTCGAAGATAACGGCACCTTAGTTACCATTCATGCGCTTATTTTGGTTGAACGTGAAGGCCAGAAAAAAATTCTAATTGGTGACAAAGGCGAGCGTATCAAACAAATAGGCACAGATGCCCGTTTAGATATGGAAAAAATGTTCGATAGTAAAGTGATGCTGAACACCTGGGTAAAAGTAAAAGGTGGCTGGGCGGATGATGAGCGAGCATTAAAATCATTAGGCTATAATGATTTAGATTAATCTTGTGTTACGGCTCGCGGATTATCGCGAGCCAACTAATTATAAAAAACAATTATTATTTCTATTTTCCTCGTTATAGATATGCGGTAAATACATAATCTATGATCAAACAATCCGCATATGTCCTTCACTCTCGACCTTATCGTGAATCCAGTGTCATGGTGGATTTATTCACACCTGATTATGGACTCGTTCGCTGCATTGCTCGTGGTGTCAAAAAAGCCATGAGTCAGGGACAGGCCTTACAGCCATTTATTGAATATCATATCTTTTTCCATGGTGATTCTGGACTTAAAAACCTAGACAAGTATGAAAGCCAAAGCCTGCCTTTAGCATTAGAAAGGGGATGCCCTTTTCAGTGGTTTTTATGTGAATGAAATGATTTTACGTGCCTTACGCAGTGATGCAGAAGTAGAAGCGGAATATCTTTATGAAGCCTATGAAGGTGCACTGCATAACTTGCAAAATCAACAATTAGAATTAGCCCTTAGAACATTTGAGATAACATTACTTGAACACATGGGCCAAAGCTATGAGTGGGATATGGATTTCAAAACCGCTGATTTTGTTGAGGAAGATAGCCATTATGGTTTTTTCGTTGAGCAGGGTATGACACGTGTGAGTCATATTTATGCGTCAAAAAATCCTAATAATTGTTTTTATGGGCAAGATTTAACATACCTTGCGCAAGGGGATATCTCTCGAGCCGCGACGTTAAAAATGTGTAAACGGCTGTTACGGTTGGCCTTAAGGCCTATAATTGGGTATAAACCGATACAAGCCCGTGAGTTATTAAAGCAATATAAACATCTTTAAATAGGAATAGTTATGAAAAGTCAGCGCGTATTATTGGGTGTGAATATTGACCACATTGCAACGCTGCGTCAGGCCCGTGGTACTCGTTACCCTGACCCTGTTTATGGTGCATTGGCAGCAGAGGAAGCCGGCGCAGACGGCATTACATTACACCTGCGTGAAGATCGCCGTCATATTCAAGATCGTGATGTGTTTATGTTGCGTGACATGCTTAATACACGCATGAACTTAGAGATGGCCGTGACCGATGAAATGATTGGTATCGCCGAGCAAGTTAAACCCCATGCCGTGTGTTTAGTACCTGAAAAGCGTGAAGAGCTCACCACAGAAGGGGGCTTAAACGTGATCGCCAATGAAGCGGTTATAAAAGACGCCTGTGAGCGTCTGGCTAGAATTAATGCAGAAGTATCGTTGTTCATTGATGCGGATGAAAAACAAATTGATGCGGCAGTACGATGTGGTGCTCCTGTTATTGAAATTCATACCGGGCATTATGCCGATGCTGAAAATGAAGTTGACCAATTAAAGCAGTTAGAGAAAATTAAAAAAGGTGTTGAGTACGGTAACCGTAAAGGCTTGATTGTTAATGCAGGCCATGGTTTGCACTACCATAACACTCAGGCCATAGCCGCTATTAGGGGTATTAATGAATTGAATATTGGACACAGCATGATGGCGCACGCCATGTTTGTTGGTTTAAAACAATCCGTGAAAGAAATGCGTGAACTGATAGACCAAGCATCGGCTTTCAATCAAGGTTAGTTGACATGACCATTGCCATTGGCACCGATATTTTAGAAATCGATCGGCTAAAAAGCGTGTATGAAAAACAAGGGGATAAAATTGTTACCCGTATTTTAACGCAGGCTGAACAAAAACGCTTTTATGATATTCAGGACGAACATGTTCGAGTGTCATTTCTAGCGAAACGTTGGTGCGCAAAAGAAGCCATCGCCAAAGCATTAGGAACGGGAATAGCCAAAGGCGTGGGGTGGCAAAATATTGAAGTGAATAATGCAACAAATGGCGCACCTGAAGTGGTTTTATCGGGTGCGGCGTTAGATCAACTACAGGCATTAGGTGGAAAAAAAGCGCTGATCACATTAAGTGATGAGCGCCTATACTGTGTGGCATTTTGTACTATTATTTAATGTATTAGCGTTAACTTTCTATTGATGATTGTTCTAGTAGTACGCCTGACATATTTTCTTTTTGCCATTGCTTAATCTCTTCAATAGCGATCAATAGTTCTTGTTGGTATTGTGGCCACTGCTCGCAATCTGTTTTCAAACATAATTCAGCACCTTCAACACAATGGCGTAAATGCTCAGCCCCCACATATTTACATAAACCATGTAATTTATGGATGGGCTCAATCAATGCGTCTCTCTCTGCATTGAGCACTAATGGTGTTATATCGGTTAGTTCTTTAATTAATCCAATTAACATTTTATGGGCTAACTCTTCTTTACCCCCGACTAATGTTAAACTTTGTTGCCAATTGATGACGCTGCTTTCGTTTTCATCAGTCGCTGCACTTACTTGCTGAATGACTTTGGGTTTGTTGTAGCCATAACCTTGATAATGAGTCCACTTCATTAACGAATGTATTAACTGCTCTTCACTTATGGGTTTTGTGAGGTAATCATCAAACCCATTCTGTAAAAGTTGTTTACGTTCTGTCGGTAGGGCATGGGCCGTCAGTGCGATAATTGGCATGTGAAGATTATGGGGTTGTTTGCGAATTTTCTTCGTTGCAGACAAACCATCTAAGTCTGGCATTTGAATATCCATAAAGACCAAATCAAAACGCTCGTGATGAGCAAATTCCACGGCTTGTAGTCCACCGGTAGCACTGATGACTTCCACATTTAGGTCGCCCAGCCAGGTGGTTAGTAGCTCTAGGTTTGGCTGGTTATCGTCCACGGCAAGAATCTTTAATGGTGCTTGGCTCTTACCAAGAAAATCTAAATTATTTTGCAGTTGGTCTGTAAAAATATCGTGCATGACATGCACAATTCTACGAGTAGAGACAGGGCAAACCAAACGATGTTCTATATTAAGCTGCTGTAAAATAGATAAATTATGGCTGTCATTATTTCTAAGCAATGCAATCACATGACAATTTCTTTGAAGTTGCTCTGTCAAATGACAGTCTGTGCGCTGTGTTATTTCAAGCAAACATATATCAGCTTGGTTATTCATTTGTTCGGCGTGTAACGCTTTTAAATTCGGGAAGCTGGTGACGTTAAAGCCGATGGTACTAAGTTGATGACGAAGTACTTGAGATGTGGTGTCCAGCTCACTTAACAAATATGCCGTTTTACCATGCCAAGGCGCGTCATCCCATCTTTCTGCCTCAACATCGCACGGTTCGAATTGACCGGTAAACCAAAATTGAGAACCAGCCCCAGATTGACTTGATAAACCAATTTCACCTTGCATGTGACTAATAATGTGTTTTGAAATCACCAAGCCTAGGCCTGTACCACCAAAGCGACGTGTAGTTGAAGTGTCGCCTTGGCTAAAGGCTTTGAATAGGTTGTCTTGTTGCGCTTCGCTTAACCCAATCCCGGTATCGGTGATGGTAAACTTAAGGGCGACTTTTTGATTAATATGTTCTTCTAGCATTACACGAACAATGACAGATCCTGACTCCGTAAACTTCACTGCATTATTGATCAAGTTTGTCAGTACTTGTTTGATTCGGGTTGGGTCAGCCATGATGTCCATGGGAACATCTTGATAAACCATGGCAGCAAGTTCTATTTGTTTTTTATGTGCTTCAGGGGCAAGCATGGTTAATACATCATCACAAATGTCACGTAGATTAACGGGTACTTTATCCAGTACTAATTTGCCTGCTTCAATTTTTGAGAAATCAAGAATGTCATTGATAATAGACAGCAAGCTAGACGACGATGATTCAATGGTACTAAGGTATTCTTGTTGGCGTTTGTTTAAGCGCGTTTTTTCTAATAATTTGCTAAACCCTAAAATACCGTTTAATGGTGTGCGAATTTCATGGCTCATGTTTGCCAAGAATTCTGATTTTGTTTTGCTGGCTTCAAGTGCAGAGCGTCGTGCAAAGTTCAGTTCAATGTTTTGCACTTCCATGGCTTCAACGGTGCTTTTTAAATCTTCGGTGGCTTGTTCGACGCTGTCTTGTAATTCTTGTTGTGCTTGTTGCAAGCTTGCCGCCATGGCATTTATGCCACCGGATAGCTCATTAAATTCTTGATAATTGCTTAGCTGTACGCGTGCTTCTAAATTGCCGGCTTCTAATTCATTGAGCGTATGGCTAACTTGGTGTAATGGCACCGTGATGCGTGAACTTGAACGGTATGAAAGGTAAAGGGCAAAACAGCAACACGCAAGAATCAGTAAAATACTACTGAATAAGGACTTATATAAAACGAGCTGTCTTTGTGTTGTGGTGAGCTCAAGTTCGATCCAGCCTAATAACTGGCTGTTCATTTGTGATGTTGGGTCAAATACCGGCGTTAAAATCCGAACACTATGCTCTGTTTCAAAGCGGTGAGAGCCGTTATCAATAATCCGTTTAGTAGAAGGCTCATACATACTCGGGCCAATATGCAGTAAGGTTTTTTGTTCACTGTCTAACAGCGAAATACTGCGAATATGAGGCAGGTCCAAGTATTGTTGAAGCTTGGCTTGGCTTTCATTGCTGGGTTGGTTGAATAGATCAGCGCCCTCAATGGCTAATTGTTGGCTAAGCAGCTTTGCTTGTTCATTGGCTTGACGTTTTAGCTGGTAATTTTGATCCAGCGTAAAATAGCCACCCAGTGCTAAGGCGGTTATTAAGCACGGCAATAACGTGAGCCAAAGTATGTGTTTTTGGATGCCCCAATAATTCATCTGCAAAATACTTGTTTTTAGAGGTGCGCTATTCTAACGGATTTGATTAGGAATTGCTCAATCTTCAGTTTTTGATTCTGAAGATATAAGCAAATTGCCTTTTGATATTACTAAAGCGTTATAATTAAGCGTATTATGCGCGCAGAGATTGTTATATAAGTGATGACAGCATGGACTTTCCTACCATTGCCGACTTTGTTGGCCATACACCATTAGTGCGTTTACAACGCCTAGGCACCCACACAAGCAACACCATTTTATTAAAGCTTGAAGGCAATAACCCTGCAGGCTCGGTAAAAGATCGCCCTGCATTAAATATGATTCGTCGGGCACAAGAGCGCGGGGATATTCAGCCTGGTGATACACTCATCGAAGCCACCAGTGGTAATACTGGTATTGCTTTAGCCATGGCCAGTGCGATCATGGGCTATAAAATGGTATTGATCATGCCTGATAATTCCAGCATGGAACGTCGCTGGGCCATGGAAGCCTATGGCGCAGAGCTTATTCTGGTTGAAGGTATGGAGTATGCGCGTGATTTGGCCATACAAATGCAACAAGATGGCAAAGGTAAGGTGTTGGATCAGTTTGCAAACCTAGATAACCCAATGGCGCATTATGAAGGCACGGGCCCTGAGATCTGGCAGGATACCAAAGGCACCATTACGCACTTTGTGAGCTCGATGGGCACAACGGGCACCATTATGGGCACGAGTCGTTATCTAAAAGAACAAAACCCTGATGTCCAAATAGTGGGGCTACAGCCCAAGGAAGGAGCCGCGATTGCGGGTATCCGCCGTTGGTCACCCGCTTATTTACCGTCAATTTTTGATAAAACACGAGTCGATACGGTTATGGATATTGGCCAGCAAGAAGCAGAAGACACCATGCGTGCCTTGGCCCGTGAAGAAGGTATTTTCTGCGGTGTCAGTTCAGGTGGTTCGGTTGCTGGGGCATTACGTTTAAGTGAACAGCTCGAAAATGCGGTTATTGTGGCGATCATCTGTGATCGTGGTGACCGTTATTTATCAACCGGTGTGTTTAGTCTCCCGCAAGATAAATAATAGGAATGAGCTTGTGCGAGAACAGATAGGCACTTTGGACAAACCTAACCTGCCTTTTTTACGGCGTGTGTCGTAAAATGGCCAAAACCTTGAAAAATGAATCTTTGGGGCCATTAATGGCCTCAAGTTATTTTAGGAATGTGATTGTGGCAATTGTGCGCAACGGAAAAAAAACAGCAAAACGCACAGAAAAAGCGCCAGAGCTGGACTTTACGATTCAAAGCTTAAGCCATGAAGCCCATGGCGTTGGTCGTCATGACAACAAAGTTGTGTTTGTGCCCGGTGCACTACCGGGCGAAAACGTGCATGTGCGCTTACAAAAACAGCAACGCCACTTTAGCCAAGCTCAGCTGTTATCAATTACAGAGGCTAGCGAGCACCGAGTTGAACCATCTTGCCCTCATTATAGTCGTTGTGGTGCTTGCCAGTTGCAGCACCTGACAACCGCAGAGCAATTGCCCCACAAACAAGAAAACCTACACCAGCAGTTAACGCGACAGTTGAAAATAGCGGATATTCCTTGGCAAACGCCCATTGCTAGCAATGGCTTTGGTTACCGCCGTCGTGCCCGTTTAGGTGTGCGTTATCGCAAGCAATTAGACGAAATTATCATTGGTTTTCGTGAAGAGGCGAATAAACACTTAACCTCTATTGATGCGTGTCCAGTATTAGAACCGGTACTAAGCGAGTTAATTACGCCAATGCAGGGCTGTATTAGCGCATTAAGCGGCAAAGCGGTTATTACTCAAATGGAATTAATCGCCAGTGAGCAAGGCCCAGTTGTGGTGCTTCGACACTTAAAACTGCTTAATGTTGAAGACCATGCGCTGTTAAAGGCATTTTCTCTCAAGCACGCATGCATTATGTACTTACAAGGAGACGAAACACTCGAGTGTGTCTTCCCTGAAGTCGAACCGGCATTAAGTTATAACGTTTCCGGTTTTCAACTTGAATTTCAAGTGAAAGATTTTATCCAAGGTAATGCTCAAGTTAACCAGAAAATGGTGGATTTAGCCGCGCAATGGCTCGACTTGAAGCCAGATGAAACCCTGTTGGACTTATTTGCCGGTATTGGTAATTTCAGTATTCCATTAGCCCCCAAAGTGAAATCATTGTTAGCCGTAGAAGGGGTTGGCCCGATGGTTGAACGCATTAAGCACAATGCCAATCGTCATCACATCAGCAACATCACGGCGATGGCCTTAAACCTTGATGATGAAGAATTATTATTCCGTTTGCCCAAAGCCGATGCCATTTTGTTAGACCCACCGCGTACCGGTGCCGCTACATTAATGCCATGGTTAACAAAACAAAAAAGTCGAATTTTATACATTGCGTGTGAGCCTAGCTCGTTAGTACGTGATGCTCAGCCCTTGCTGGACGCAGGCTTTAGAATTGAAAAAATAACCGTCATGGATATGTTCCCACAAACCAAGCATGTGGAATCTATGGCGTTATTTGTAAAGGATTAGATATGGTTAAAGTACGGGACGACCACTTAATCACTGACGGTGAAGTGAATGTTGATGCATGGATTAACAGCCTCAATGAGCAAGTCGAAATAAAAGACGTTGAGCAATTACGTCAAGCGTGTGATATCGCACAAACCTTCGAATCACAAGCCATCGCGAATCGCGAACAGTGGAACGCTGATATTTCCAGCCTACAAATTGCCACCGAAATGACACAAGTCTTGGCCGAGTTACACATGGATCAAGCCAGTATTGTAGCCGCCATTTTATATCGACCTGTGCGAGAAGGGCGCTTGGCACTGAATCATGTGGTGCGTCAATTTGGTGAAGAAATTGCCAAGTTAATCGACGGCGTTTTAAAAATGGCTGCCATCACACAAGCGCAATCCGCATCAAAATTAAAAGTACTCGGCCAATCAGAAGCGCAAGTGGAACACATGCGTAAAATGCTTGTGGCTATGATTGATGATGTACGTGTACCGCTCATTAAATTGGCTGAACGAACCAGTGTGATTCGTGCCGTCAAAAATGCCCCGCAAGAGCGTCGCTTAAAAGTCGCGCGCGAAGTATTTGAAATCTATGCACCCCTCGCTCATCGATTAGGGATTGGCCAAATTAAGTGGGAGCTAGAAGATTTAAGCTTTCGCTATATTGAACCCGATGCTTATAAAAAAATCGCAAGTTTACTGGATGAAAAGCGTTTAGGTCGCCAGCAATACATAGATAATGTGGTTGAGACGTTAAAAAATGCCATCGAAGGCGCCGGTATCAAATGTGATATTGAAGGGCGTGCTAAGCATATCTACAGTATTTGGCGAAAAATGCAGCGTAAAAATATCGACTTCTCAGAAGTTTACGATATTCGAGCTGTGCGTATTTTAGTGCCGGAATTAAAAGATTGTTACGCCGCATTAGGCATCACGCATACTTTTTGGCGTCATATCGCCCATGAATTCGACGATTACATCGCCAATCCGAAAGAAAACGGTTATCGATCATTACATACCGCCGTAATTGGCCCAGAAGGTAAAGTACTCGAAGTTCAAATTCGTACCTTCGACATGCACGATGATGCTGAATTAGGTGTTTGTGCCCATTGGCTTTACAAAGGCACCGATGTCAGTGGTAAGGATGACGGTTATGAAGAAAAAATTTCATGGTTACGCCAAGTTTTAGAATGGCATGACGAGCTAGGTGACATTAACGATTTAATGGGCAGCCTACGACAAGATGTTACCCCAGACCGTATTTATGTGTTTACGCCAGACGGCCATGTAGTGGACCTGCAACCGGACTCAACCCCAGTGGATTTTGCTTATCGTGTGCACACTGAAATCGGCCACAGATGCCGCGGTGCTAAAGTGAACGGACGCATTGTACCGCTGACTTATAAGGTGAAAACGGGCGAACAAATTGAAATTTTAACCAGCCGTGATGCTCGACCGTCTCGCGATTGGATGAATACAGAAAACGGCTATGTGAACACCACGCGTGCTCGTGCAAAAGTAGCCTCATGGTTTAAAAACCAAGCTCGTGATCAAAATATTTTGGATGGCAAAGAAATCCTAGAGCCAGAGTTAAAGCGAATTGGCTTCCATAACATCGACATACATCAACTGACGCAAGATTTAAACTTTAAACAGCTTGATGATTTATATGCGGCAGTGGGTGCGGGTACAGTACGCATCTCTCAGGCCATTCATCACGCGCAAAAACAACTGCAAAAAGACGTGGATGATGAGCAACAATTAAGTTTATTGCCTACTCAGCCAGCGAAACCCATTGATGGCAGTGATGTGTATATTTATGGGGTGGGCAAGTTGTTAAGTACGTTAGCCACTTGCTGTCACCCAGTGCCGGGTGACTCTATTGCCGGTTTTATTACTCAGGGTCGTGGTGTCAGTATCCACAAAGCGGACTGTAATAATTTACTTAACTTAAAACAAAGCCAGTCAAACCGCATTACCGAAGTCAATTGGGGCAAAGCGCCTGAGAAACTGTACCCAGTTGATTTAATGATTAAAGCCTATGACCGTCGTGGCTTATTGAAAGACGTGAGCATGACCTTGGCCCTAGATGACATTAATATTTTGTCTATGAACACCTTGTCTCAACACGATGGCACCGCCGACTTATTAATTACGGTGGAAATCGATAGCTTGAATCACTTGGGCAAAATATTAAATAAATTACAGCAATTACCCAATGTTATGGATGTGCGTCGCCACAATCAGTAATTTAAGGAACACAGCACGATGTACCAGCTTGACGATTTATTGTATCTGATGTCCCGTTTGCGTGATCCTAAGCATGGTTGTCCGTGGGACTTAAAACAAACCTTTGCGAGCATCGTGCCCCATACCTTAGAAGAAGTGTATGAAGTGGCTGACGCCATTGAAAAACAAGACTACACGCACTTAAAAGAAGAATTAGGCGATTTGCTCTTCCAAGTGATTTTTTATAGTCAGCTTGGTAAAGAAGAGCAGCACTTCGATTTCGCTCAAATCGTCGATACCTTAGTCAGTAAATTAGTGCGTCGCCATCCCCATGTTTTTCCGAGCGGTGAGCTACACAGTGAAAATAATGATACCCCATTGAACGACGAGCAAATTAAAGGTCGTTGGGAAGCGATTAAACAGCAAGAGCGTGACGAAAAAGCCAAATCACAAGGTACGACCGGGATTGAAAATACCAGCGTGCTGGCGGATATACCATTGGCGTTACCAGCTATTCAACGTGCTGAAAAACTGCAAAAACGTGCCGCAACCGTTGGGTTTGACTGGCCCGAGTCTGAGCAAGTGCTGGATAAAATCGAAGAAGAAATTGCAGAGCTAAGAGAAGCCATGGCTGAAGGAAAACACCACCTTATCGAAGATGAGCTAGGTGATGTTATGTTTGCCATGGTGAACTTGGCGCGCCATGTAAATGTGAAGCCAGAACTGGCAGTGCGCAGCACTAATGCAAAGTTTGAGCGTCGCTTTCAATACATAGAGAGCCATTTACAGTTACAAGGGCGCTCTATTGAGGCGGCGAGTCTTGAAGAAATGGAAAGCCTTTGGCAGCAAGCTAAATCCCTCGAAAAAGGGAACTAACGAATCAGTCCTTTATGTCCTTTTTTTACATAAATATCAAACCGATTGGCTTTGCCTTCTTGGCTAAGTGTCGGTTTTTGATTATTTAAAAATGGGCTTTTACGCGGCCGCTTTACAACTACACGATACTTTGCAGCGTTGATCGCAGGTAGCAATAGTTCATCGGCGTCTTCGTCCTTACCCACCATGTCGCGGAAAAACTGCATCGACTTTTTGACCTGAGCTTGCTTCTTATCGGCGTGAGGAAACATTGGGTCCAAACACACCACATCAAAGCAATCCGCTTCGCATTGTTTTAAAAATTCGATACTGCTGCCTGTGTGAAGAGACATGTGCTGCGTAATGTCATGCACTTCAGGGTTTAACTCAGCGCGCTCTAAGGCGTCTGCAAGCAAAGCCGCCACTACAGGGTGGCGTTCGACCATAGTCACCTTACAATCAAGTGCAGCGAGCACAAACGCATCTGTTGCGGTGCCTGCTGTGGCATCCAGTATATTTAAATGCTTTTTTTGTTTTAATCCCACCGCCTTTGCAATGGCTTGGCCAGTACCACCACCATGTTGGCGACGCCATGTCAGCGCGCCATCAGTAAAATCAATGCACAAATCCCCAACGGACTTATCAAAGGGCTTACATAGGCTCAAACCGTTTATATCAAGGTTTAAAATAAACTCGGCTTGATCCGGTATGCGCTTACTCATGGGGACATGTAATAGCTCGCTGATACGTTGAGCATGTTCGGCTAATTGAGGTAACTGACAAACCAGTGTGAGTGTTTGCGTCATTACATGATCCATCCTAGTGCTACGCCCAAGAATAAAAAGCCGCCAAGCAGTAAGCGATAAATAACAAAGGGTGTCATTGATAGCTGTTCAATGAGTTTCAAAAAGAAATAAATACAAATGTACGCACTGACGCACGACACAATCGCCCCCATAAAAATAAAGCTCCACGGAATGGGGTGTGTACTGGTGAGCATTTCATAGGTTTTGTAACTGCCTGCTAATAAAATCAGCGGTGATCGACAATAAAAAACTGAAACGTGCCGCTGTTTGTCGGTCAAATCCGAGCAACATGGCAGTAGTAATGGTGATACCTGAGCGGCTAGTACCTGGAATTAACGCCAACGCTTGTGAGCAACCAATAATAAAGGCTTCGCGAAAGCCAATTTGAGAAATCGATTTGGTGAGGTTTTGTTTGCGATCAGCATACCAGAGCAACAAACCGAACACTGTCGTGGTGGTGGCAATTACCAGCGCATTACGTAAATACGTTTCAACACTGCCGTTCAAACATAAGCCAAAAAAACCAGCAGGAAGGGTGGCTAAAATAATGCACCACGCTAATTTGCCATCCATATTGGGTTTAGCAAGAAAAGTTGTGTCACAAAAACCTTTAATTAGCTTCACAATATCATGACGAAAGTACACCATCACAGCGACTAACGTACCAACATGCACCGCCACATCAAATGCTAAACCTTGATCGGGCCAGCCTAAAAGTTGTGAGGGTAAAATTAAGTGTGCAGAACTCGAAATCGGTAAGAATTCAGTCAGTCCCTGCAAAATGGCCAAAACAACGGCCTGCCACCATTCCATATGAATCCTTAGATTTAGCTTTGTTGTTTTTGCTGCTTGATGGTTTTCCAGTGACTTTGTTCACGTAAGTAAACTAATTCAATGTTTTCAGGTGCCAATACTTGGTTATGTTCATACAGTGCAAGGGCAGCAGGTAAAAGCGAATCTGCTTTTAATATTTGTTCAGGCTCTTGCTGAGTAATCAAAGATTGCAGTGATGAATCAAACTTATCCCATAGTTTTAAACCATGGCCACAAGCAAAGTGTTGGCCCGCAGACAGGTTGAGCGTGTCAATTTGCGCATCGGTTGGGCAAATAAGATCGTTAACTTGAGCGCTCATGAGTTGAGTTGTTTCATTTAATGCGTATTGCCCTAGATAGAGCTCATTCATGCGAGCGTCCATTAGCGCTAATATATTGGTTTGCTTGTGCTCAATAAATGCCTGTTGGGCCATCGCTTGTAATGTCGAGACGCCAATTAACGGAATTTCGCAAGCAAAGCCAATTCCTTGTGCGGTAGACGCGGCGATACGTAAACCAGTAAATGAGCCTGGGCCTTTGCCAAAAACCACAGCATCAAGCTGATTTGGGCGAATACCTGCTTCGTTCATAACATCGTTGAGCATCGGGTAAAGCAAGCGACTGTGCATACGAGGTGCATTTTCAACCCGAGAAATAAGTGTGCCGTTGCAACTTAATGCTACCGAGCAACTATCGCTGGCAGCTTCAATGGCAAGAAAGTTGGCCATAGGAATACTTCAATAGACTAATTAGCTGGGTATTCTAGCAGAAACCTAACTTTGAAAAAAACGAAGGCGTGCAAAATAAGGGGATACAAATCAAATAGCCATAAAAAACCAGCACAGCCGAAGCTGAACTGGTTTTTTAGTTTTACTCACCGCTAAAGCTTATTTTTTCGACTTCTTCGCTTTTTTGGCAGTTTTACGACGCGCTGGAGCCTTTTTCGCGGCAGGTTTACGCACTGCGGCTACTTTTTTCTTAGCGGCTTTTTTCTTGGCAGGCTTTTTCTTAGCCGGTTTAGCTAGCTTTTTAAGCTTAGCGGCTGCTTTTTTAGCGGCTGCTTTGTTTTTAGCGGCTTCTTTCTTAGTGCGAGCGCTGACTTTAGCAGCATCTTTCTTCGCACGAGATTTAGTCCATTTAGCTTCATATGCAGCAAGCGCTTTTGCTAGATCAGCTTCGGCTTTAGTAACCAATGAAAGCTCATATGCTTCAAGAGCAGCTTTTGCAGATGCGGCAGCGGCTGCTGCTTTTGCTTCTACGTTAGCGGCTTGAACCAGAGTTTTAGCTTCGCGGGCTTTACCTTTTGCACCTGTTAGTGCTTCTTTTTGCTTCGCAGCAGCAGCACGTGCAGTTACAACAGCTTTCTTAGCAGCGGCCGTTTTAGTAGATGTTGCTTTTTTACGAGCAGCAGCCAATTTTTTATTGGCAGCATCTACTTTAACGGTTGCAGCTTTAATACCAGCGTTCGCTTTTTCAACCGCTTTGGTTGCTTTAGTGAGTGCTGGAGAAACGACGGCAGTAGCTTTTTTAGCTACACGTTTTTTTGCTGCAGTTTTTTTACGACCTCGAGCCATAATATTTTCCTTCTTGTTGTGGACGGTGTTTCAATAAAAAAATAGCATAAAAAATGTAAGAGCATAGTCTTATGAGGAAAAATAAATGATTTTTTTGTAAAAAACTACTTTATTACCCTCAAATTAGAAATATTGGCGCAAAAAAATGCGATTTTTTTTAATATTTTGGATTTTTAATAAAAAAATGCCCGTTTTTGAAATATCATGAGTATTCAAAAACAGGCCGATAAATGTGAGTTAGGCAAAAAAATATGGAAAATTGGCAGGCGATTATTTTTATATAAACGGTTTAACCAGTTCTGACATCATATGAATATGTTCATCGTCATCATTGAGTGCAGAAATATAACGGTATTGCTCACCACCGTTTTCTATAAAAATCTCTTTATTTTCTTCGGCAATTTCTTCGAGTGTTTCTAAACAATCCGCGCTAAATGCTGGGCAAACTACGTCAACGGAGCGAATTCCATCTTTTCCCCATGCTTCGAGTGTTTTATCGGTGTAAGGCTGTAACCATTCAGTGGGACCAAAGCGGCTTTGAAAACATAATTGATATTGGTTTTCGTTTAACTTTAATTTATCCACCATTAATTTGACGCTTTGCTCTACTTGCGCGCGGTAGGGGTCACCTTTTTCTACATAAGCTTTTGGTATGCCATGAAAAGAGAATAATAGTTTTTCACTGCGGCCATTTTTATCCCAAAAATCTTCAATTTTTTTAGCAAGGGCATCAATATAAAAATGATTTTGGTGATAATCCTTAATTAAATGTATCGAAGGCAAATCACGCTGAGTTGTAACAAAGTTTGCAACTTGATCATAAATAGCACCTGTTGTGGTGGCGCTATATTGTGGGTACAGCGGTAAAACTATAATGTTTTCAAAACCTTGCGCGTTTAATTTTTCTAGGCTTGTTTTAAATGAAGGATTGCCATAGGTCATGGCAAGTTCAACGTGAACCGAATCACCTAACAGGTTTTGTAACTTTTTTTGTTGTTTTAAACCGATGGTGCGAATTGGGCTATCACCTTCCCAGATGCTTTCGTATAACTTGGCTACGCGTTTGGGGCGAAGAGTCAAAACAATGCCATTTAGTACGAGCCACCAAATAGGATTGCGTTTAATAACACGGTCATCCCATAAAAATTCTTTCAAATAACGTCGTACTGCTTTTGCAGTGGGCGCATCTGGCGTTCCAAGGTTTACTAATATGACGGCGCTTTTTTGTGACATGTGGACTCTCGATAAAATGCTGAAATGAATAGATATATGATAAATTATTTGCTGAGGTTTACGAACTTAAAGAAAAACTGGTTTACATTTGGCTGGTTTTCTTTGATATGGATCAAACAAAAGGTCCCAGACATAAAAAAAGCCAGCATAGCTGGCTTTTTTAAACGTAAGCGCAATTGATTAATCAATTGCGGCAAATACGGCGTCACGAATGTCATTTAATGTGCCCACACCAGGAATGTGTGCATATTTAGGTGCATTGGCGTCAGTCAATGACTTATAAAAACCAACCAATGGTTCAGTTTGCTCATGGTAAATAGCCAAACGGTGACGTACGGTTTCTTCTGCGTCGTCTTCACGTTGAATAAGCTCTTCACCTGTTTCGTCATCTTTGCTTTCCACTTTTGGTGGATTAAAGATCACATGATAAGTACGGCCAGAACCTGGGTGCACACGGCGACCGCTCATGCGTTTCACGATTTCTTCATCGTCTACGTCGATTTCAACAACGTGGTCGATATCAACACCGACGTCGATCATGGCTTGCGCTTGTGGGATCGTGCGAGGAAAACCATCAAATAAACAACCGTTTGCACAATCAGGCTCAGAGATGCGCTCTTTTACTAAAGAGATGATTAGCTCGTCAGACACTAACCCACCTGTTTGCATGATTTCTTCGACTTGTTTGCCAAGCGGTGTTCCGGCTTTAACGGCCGCACGCAACATATCACCTGTAGAGATTTGTGGGATGCTGAACTTCTCACAAATGAACTTAGCTTGAGTACCCTTACCGGCGCCGGGAGCACCTAATAAAATAATACGCATTCATGTTTCCTTAAGTTGTATCGATTCAATCTCCCAATGACGCGACAAAAATTACATCATTGGGACATTGCACCGTCTTGTTTAATTAATAACCAAGCAAATAAAAAAGAGCCAAACGATACCGCACCCATGCAGCTTGGGCAAGTAGCATAATGGCAATAAACGAAGGGTGAAAGAGGGCGCATAAGTAATATCAGTAGGTAGGGGGTATGCGATCACTGACCTCATTTTGTCATGAGGTCAGCTTTTCGTTCAAAGATTAACCGGTATTGCGCATACCTGCGGCAATGCCGGCCATGGTGACTTTTAACGCATGTTCTAAGTTGGGGTTCACCTGTTCGCCTTGAGCCCGTGTTCGATACAGTAATTCCGCCTGCAAATAATGCAGTGGATCGGTGTAGGGGTTACGGACCGCCATTGAATGACGGAAGGCGGGATTATTTTCAAGTAGCTGGGTTTGCTGCTTAATATTTTGGATGGTCTCAACCGCTTGGCCTAAGCGCTCACGCAATTGACGACCTAGCGCCTGTTTTGCTTCTAGGCTGCCATTTTGGTTAATGAGTCTGTTTTCATAATACTGTGCAATGCCTTGGTCGGTTTTGCTCAGCACCATTTCAAGCATATCAACCAATGTTTGAAAAAATGGCCATTTGTCAGCCATATTTTGCAATGTGGCCAGCTCACCTTTGTCGATGAAATCTTGCAGTGCTTTTTCGCTGCCTAACCAAGCAGGGAGCATTAAGCGAATTTGCATCCATGCAAAAATCCAAGGAATCGCACGCAAACTTTCGACTCCGCCAGTGGCTTTGCGTTTAGCAGGGCGCGAGCCTAGTGCTAATTTACCTAACTCTTGTTCTGGAGTGACGTTTCTAAAATAAGAAACAAAATCCGGATGTTCGCGTACCACACCGCGATAACTTTCTACGGCAATGGCGCTTAGTTCATCCATAATCGTGCGCCACTGTGGTTCAGGTTCTGGTGGTGGCATTTCAGTGGCTTGCAACACCGCTGACATATAAACCTGCAGTGAACGCAGAGCGACTTCTGGGTTACCAAATTTAAAACGAATCATTTCGCCTTGTTCGGTTACCCTTATGCGACCACGAACAGAGCCGGGTGGTTGCGATAAAATAGCGCTGTGAGCCGGGCCACCACCACGGCCAACGGTGCCGCCACGACCATGAAATAACATGAGCTCGACTGTGTGCGAATCACATATATTAACTAATTCTTCTTGCGCTTTGTATTGCGCCCAGCTGGCAGCAAGTTGACCGGCGTCTTTTGCACTGTCGCTGTAACCCACCATCACCATCTGTTTATGCGAGCAATATTCACGATACCAAGGGATACTCAGCAGGGTTTCAATGCTGTCTGCGGCATGGGTTAAGTCATCAAGAGTTTCAAATAATGGGGCCACTGGCATGGGTTGGGTACGGCCACTCATTTTCATCAGCAGCGCCACCGCCAATACATCACTGGCGGCGCCAGCCATTGAAATCACATAAGCGCTAAAGCAATTTGGGTCTTCTTGGGCAATGACTTGGCAGGTGTCTAAGACTTCTTGCACCTCTTCACTGGGCTCCCATTCGCTTGGTAATAATGGACGTTTGCTTTGCAGTTCTTTTAATAAAAAGGCGACGCGCTTTTCTTCGTCCCATTCTAGATAGTTGCCGAGTTCTAAATATTGGCATAATTCGGCAAACACATTTGCATGGCGGGTGCTTTCTTGACGAATATCCAGCGGGCAAAGCGTTAGGCCAAATGAGTGAGCACGACGAATGGTATCCAGCAGCTTGCCGTTGGCCACGACAGCCATATTGCAATCAAGTAAAGACTGATAACAAAGTTGTAACGGCTCAATTAATGAAGAGAGGTTATAAATGCCTTTGTTACGGTTATCTTTGTTGCCTTTGAGTTTGTCTTGCGTGTATTGCTGGGTTTCGCGTAAGCGCTGACGCAAATCATGCAACAAATGACGGTATGGCTCTTTTACATTGCCAGCCACCGCTCGCAGAGTGTCGTTACAGTGCTCCATTGATAAATCATTAACTAAGTCACCTAAGTCGCGTAGGTACAAGTCAGCGGCCATCCAGCGGCCAAGCATGAGCACATTGGAGGTGACTTTGGCGGTGACATTGGGGTTGCCGTCGCGGTCGCCGCCCATCCATGAATGAAACTTAATGGGCACCGCATTGAGTGGCAGTGGTGACAAACCTCGTTTTTCTAAGAGTTCGTTCATTTCTCGGTAAAAGCGTGGTATCGCATGCCACAGTGCCCCTTCTATGACGGCAAAGCCCCATTTTGCTTCGTCTTCTGGTGTTGGGCGTTGTTGTCTTATTTCATCGGTATACCAAATTTCGGCAATGACGCGTTTTAGGTTTTCGAGAATTTGTTTACGCTCGTACTCAAAGGGTTGCGTATCTAAGCTATTAAGAGCATTAAGAATTTGCTCATATTTACCGATTAAAGTACGACGAGTCACTTCTGTTGGATGCGCGGTGAGTACCAGTTGAATATCCAGTTCGTTAAGCTTTTTTTGAATGGCTTCGTTGCTTAATTTACTGCCCATATCTTGAATCACATGATCGAGCTGCTCTAAGAAGGCTTCGCCATCATTGCGGCGACCGCGAATAACATCGTGATATTGCTCTGCAATATTGGCCAAATTTAAAAATTGGTTAAAAGCACGGGTAATCGGCGTGATATCGTCATCAGCTAATTGTCTTAGATTATCAATTAAATCCGCTGGGCGTTCTTTCTGCGCACGGGCTTGTTTGGCCAGAGTCCGAATCGCAATGATTTTATCAATGAAAGTCGCCCCTAAATCTTGCTCAATCACATCACTGAGTAAATTGCCCAATAGGCGAACATTTTCTTTTAGATCTGCGTCCAATGTGTTGGTCATAAACCTTCCTAATGGCAAGAGATAAACGTTAGATTAATTGTAGACGGTTTGTTATTGCATGGGGTTAGGCCCTAGTTTACAGATAATTGCCATAAGAAGAAGGAAGCAAAAACAGCGCCAAACTTTTTTGTAAATATTAGTAACCAAAAAGACCATTCGGCCAAAGCTGAGCTAAACTGGTTAAGGTAAGTTGTTCAGTGTTGAGGTTTGTTTGCATGAATGTCCGAGAGCTCATGTCATCATGGGAATCTGCTAGCCATATTGATAATGGCGATGAAAAATACCAAGTCCAATTGCCGCTTAAAGATGCGGCCCGCATCGAAGCCCTCACGGGGTTATACCCAGGCTTAAATCGCAATGAAATTATCGCTCAGTTAATAGGTGTTGCACTCGATGAGGTCGAGCGACAAATGCCCTATAAACAAGGTAAAAAGGTGGTTTCGTTTGATGAATTAGGAGACCCCTTGTATGAAGACGTAGGGCTGACCCCCAAGTATTTACAGTTGCGGCATCAATTTGCACAAACCTTTAACGGCAAAAAGAAATCCGCTTAGTGTTTCAATAATATAATGGGCACGCCTGTTCGGGTTGTGCTCAGCTTTATGATTTAGCCCCTTAACTGCGATGCCTTACATGCGCAATCCGTACGAGGTTGCCCCGCGACCGACCACAACAAGTTAATCTTTAAGCCTAAAATAACACACTCTTACCTTACAGGACCGTAACCCAAAACCCAGTACGAGGTTGCCCCGCGACCGAAAATTGCCACAAAGATGCGCTAAAGGGTAGGGAACATCCAACAAAAAAGGTGAGCTGTTAAACAGGCTCACCTTTTTGGCTTGTGCTTTTAGTTGAATTAACGGAAGGTTAATTCAATGTGACTTGCAAAATACTGCGACGCAGATCGGCGTTAAGCAGGATTTTGGCATCGTTGGCAATGCTTTCAATGCGCTTGCCAAATTCGATGTTGCCGTCGTCATTTAAGGTAAGCACTTTACGTTCGAGTAACTCTTCAATCAGGTTTTTAAAGAGCGATTTATCGAAAAATTCTGGTGCATTTAAACCGTGCAGAATCGAAATACGCTGTGCCATTAACGAGCAGTTTTGCACCATGCTGTCTTTACTAACACTGCCCGTGCCGGCACGTTGTAATAGTGCGATGGCAATATAGTAACGCTCAAGAATTTGAATCACTTGCTGCGATAACACAGACAACATAATGTAATTGTTTGAGCTAACCGATGGGCGTATTAGTTCGTCGCCTTCTTGTGATAAATAGCCTTTGCTGACACACAAATCAAGCCACTGGTCGATGACACCGCTGATCTCATCTTCTTGCCAATGCAAAAACAACTCCGCTTTTAAGTATGGGTAAATGGTTTTGGCAAAGCGCACGACATCATCACGCTTCATTTTGACGTTATTAATAAACAAACACGCCAGCATGGACGGAATCGCGAATAAGTGAATCACGTTATTGCGGTAGTACGTCAGCATGACGGCTTGAGCTTCATCCATGCGGATAATGTCCCCAAGCGGATGGCTTAAGCGCTCAATCACATTCATGTTTTCTGCGTATTTAATCCAATCGTTACCATCACCTTCTGGCAAGGTGGTTAAATGGCTGTACGGCATGTCTTTGGCTAAATCACGATATAGGTTCAGGGTTTGCGCTAAAACGGCTTCATCCATAGCTTGTTTTGGCGCGGCTAAAATAGCGAGTGCCAGCATGTTAATAGGGTTCAACGCCGCGGCTTTATTAATCTGAGTGACCACATCAATGGCTAATTCGTTGACCACATCTTTTGTCCACTCTGGGCGGAAGTCAGCACCGTGGTCTTCGGTTTTCCAGCCAGGGCGTTTGTCTTCAAGGTAATGGTTTAAATCAATGGCATCACCAAAGGTCAGGTATACGCGGCCAAAGTTCTTTTTCATATCTTTTAACGTTTTGAAAATGCCCAGTACCGATTCTTTTTTCTTGGTCTTACCGCGCAGCTCGCCTTGATAGGTGCCGCCTTCAAATACTTTTTCATAACCAATGTACACTGGCATAAATACGATGGGTTTATGGCTGTCACGTAAGAAACTGCGCACGGTCATGGCTAACATACCTGCACGGGGTTTTAAGGTACGCCCCGTACGTGAGCGGCCACCTTCGATAAAATACTCAGTCGAGTAACCGGAGGTAAAAATAGCATGTAGGTATTCATCAAATACCGCACTGTAAAGTGGGTTGTCTTTAAAACTGCGACGCATAAAGAAGGCACCACCACGACGCAGAATAGGGCCAACAACAGGCAGGTTTAAGTTAATGCCCGCGGCAATTTGCGGTGGCACAAAACCATTTTTAAATAACACGTAAGACAGCAATAAATAATCGATGTGGCTGCGATGACACGGCACATAAATAATTTCGTTGTCTTTGTAGGTGGTTTTAAGCTGATCAAGGTTTTGCACTTGTACGCCGTTGTACAATTTATTCCAAACCCAAGTGAGTACGATGTCTAAAAAACGAATGGTACTGTGACTTTGGTTTGATGCGATTTCGTCGCCGTATTTAATGGCTTTAGCCGCGGCTTTTTCGTAGCTGATGCCTTTTTCTTGCATCTCCTGTTCGATGGCCGCTTTTACCATGGGTTTACGAATTAAACGGTGAACAAGTGTTCGGCGATGGGATAAATCAGGGCCGATTACCGCGCTGCGGGTATGGCGAAAATGCACACGTAAAACACGGCCTAATTTACGAATTAAACGCGGTGCTTCCATGTTAGGGCTTTCGCTAATCACCTCTTGAATATCAAGCGGCGCACTAACATGCACAAACGTATTACGACCATTTAATATGATGCTAACAATACGGCGTAATTTACTGGCAACAGACCACGTGTCGCCTAGCCATATTTTTAAAAAGCTTTTTTCTTTATCAGGTGAGCGGCCCCAAAACACATTAACAGGGACGATTTTTACTTTAATTTCTGGGTTGTTTTGGCAAACATCAATCATGTCAGGGACAGATTGATGCAGGTACGGCATGGCACGACGGCGAAACCAACGGCCTTCGGTACGTGATAAATAAATAATGCGGCTACTGAATTTAGTGCCTGCAATTTCAATGGGTTCAAGTGCGTGGGGCAAACCGTTTTTACGGGTTTCGCTGTCGAGCACAAGGCTTGTGGAATAGGAACGATGGGGCAGTGCATAAAAAATTGGTTGGTCGGGGTCGTTGGCTAGAACGTCTTGAGACTCTTTAATCCCAACGACATTGGTTCTAACCCAAATTTTAAGAATTCCGCGGAATAACGCATTAACAATAGAAAATAGGGCGCGCAAAGTCATCACCTTTTAAATTAAACCCAAAGCTTAAAATAGCCTTGTAGGTTGTGAAACCAGACTACTGATAAACCATAGCCTGAACGCAAAACAATGGCGAATTGTAGCAGGTCTGGGTTACAAACCAACGGTAAAATCTTGCCCCGTTAAGGCAATCACATAATCAAGGTATTGTAATCGGAAAAAGTGACGCTATATTGACAGCTCATTATTACTGGGAATGAAACTTTCCCTAACTTTAGAAGACTAATCTGCGCTCAATAATAATAGAGAGTTTAATCATGATTCGTGTGCAAAATCTCACAAAGCGGTTTGACCTGTTTACGGCGGTCAACAACCTAAGTTTTGATGTGTCACCTGGCGAAGTGTTGGGATTTTTAGGACCCAATGGTGCTGGCAAATCCACCACAATGAAAATGATCACGGGCTTTATCGAACCAAGCCAAGGTCATGTCAGCGTGTGCGACATTAATGTGAGTCAAAATCCTCAAGCCGCCCAAGAAATTATGGGATACCTACCCGAAGGGGCACCCGCCTACGGCGAAATGACCGTTATGGCGTTTTTACACTTTATTGCCAAAGTACGGGGTTTGAATGGCCAAGAGCGTGAAAAACGTTTGGCCAGTGTTATTAAACAAGTCGAACTTGAATCGGTACTGAATAAACCGATCGAGACCTTATCAAAGGGCTTTGCGCGTCGTGTTGGGTTAGCCCAAGCCATTATGCATGACCCAAAAGTGTTGGTATTAGATGAACCCACTGACGGCTTAGACCCAAACCAAAAACACCAAGTGCGCGAGCTGATAAAAGGCTTAGCCAAAGATAAAATCGTGATTATTTCGACTCATATTTTAGAAGAAGTCAGCGCGGTGTGCTCCCGTGCGCTCATCATCAGCGAAGGCAAATTATTACTCGACGGCAAACCAGACGAGCTAGAACGTCAAAGCCGTCACCACAACGCCATTTGTTTACAACTGGCCAATGAATACGACGACATGCAGCAACAACTTGCCAGCATTACTGACATTGAAAGCGTTGAGCTTGCCGCAAAAATAGAAGACCGCACCTTTATGCTGTTTCCTAAAGAAGGCCAAATGTTGCTGCCAGAGGTTGTTCGCTGGTTAGACGACAAACAATGGGCCGTTGAAAACATTCACCTAGAAAAAGGCCGCCTTGACGATGTATTCCGTCAAGTGACCCGCGCCCACAGCTTATAAGGAGCATGCCATGACGTTTAACATGAATATGACAACCATTGTCATGCAGCGCCAACTGCACAGCTATTTTGCTACTCCCATCGCCTATGTGTTCATTTTAATGTTCTTGGTGTTATCGGGTGTGTTCAGCTTTTACCTTGGGCACTTTTATGAAAAAGGCCAAGCGGATTTAAGCGCCTTTTTTAACTTTCATCCTTGGTTGTATTTGTTCTTTATGCCCGCTATTGCCATGGGCTTGTGGGCACCTGAGCGCCAAATGGGCACCATTGAATTACTCATGACACTGCCCATTGGCCAAGCCAATGCCGTGATTGGTAAATTTTTAGCCGCGTGGTTATTTGCCGGTTTAGCATTGGTATTAACCTTTCCTATGTGGATCACCGTGTCTTACTTAGGCGCGCCAGATAACGGCGTGATTGCGGCCGGTTACATTGGCTCGTGGTTAATGGCCGGTAGCTTTTTAGCCATTGGCAGTTGTATGTCGGTGTGCAGTAAAAACCAAATTGTCGCGTTTATTTTTACCGTTGTGGTGTGCTTTATCTTTATGGTGAGCGGTGTGCCAATGGTGCTAGACAGCTTTGCTTGGGCACCACAAAGCATGATCGACTTCATTGCCGGTTTGAGCTTTTTAACCCGCTTTGATGCCATTGCTCGCGGCGTGTTAGACCTGCGTGACATCACTTACTTTTTAGCCATGATGGCTCTTTGGTTGTACCTCACGCAAGTGATGCTGCAACGCAACAAAGCCAAATAACACAAGGAGAATAATATGAAACCGACCGTATTAAAGTTTGTATTGGCCCCCGTGTGTTTTGTGCTGGTGCTGATTGTTAGCCAAATGGTATTAAAAAGCGCACGCGTCGATTTAACCGAACAAAATATTTATAGCTTGTCGCAAGGCAGCAAAAATATCATGGGCAACCTCGAACAAGAGGTCACCTTAAACTTATATTTTTCAGATAAGGCCACCAAAGATTTAACCGCACTGCGCAGCTACGCCAAGCGTGTAGAAGAATTACTGCAAGAGTATGTGTTGTTATCGGATGGCAAACTCAGTTTAAACCTAATTGACCCAGAGCCATTCTCAGAAGCCGAAGACAGCGCCGCCGAAGCTGGTCTGCAAGCGGTGCCCATTGCCACAGGCGATGATGTGTACTTTGGTTTGCAAGCTAAAAACAGCAAAGGTGATGAGTCGATTATTGGGTTTTTCCAACCGGACAAAGAACCCTTTTTAGAATATGAAATCAGCGAACTGATTTACCGCTTAAGCCAAACCCGTATACCGGTAGTGGGCTTAATGACCAGCCTAGACATGCGTGGCGGATTTGATATGCAAAGCGGTGGCACCACACCACCTTGGGCCGTGTTTGAACAGCTAGACCAGCTATACGATGTACGCTGGGTTGAAGATGAAATTGAAGAAATCGAACAAGACATCGAGCTCTTAGTCGTGGTGCAACCTGCCAATCTAGATGACGCCAGCTTGTACGCCATTGATCAGTTTGTTATGGGCGGCGGTAAACTGATCGCCTTTGTTGACCCAAAAGCCGACAGTAAACAAGCCAGCCCAATGGGTGAAGAAGACATTGCCATTAATCCGCTTAAACCTTTGTTTAACCAGTGGGGGATTGATTACGACGACAGCCAAGTGGTGATCGATGCGCAATACGGGTTAACGGTTTCAATGGGTCAAGGCATGCCGCCTGTGCGACACCTTGGTTTATTAGGTTTGCAAGCAGACGGCCTAAACCCTAACGAAGTGGTGACGGGCGAATTAGAATCCATCAATTTTGCCAGTGCTGGTTTTGTACAACCGAGCGAAGCCGCCACGACAACATTCGACGCATTGGCGTGGTCAAGCACCGCAGCACAACCCATTGATATCAACCGCTACAGCGTTGTGAGCGACCCAAGACAGTTAATGGATGGCTTTGCACCCACAGGTGAAAGCTACGTATTAGCCGCGCGCATCAGCGGTGAAGCCACAAGCTTTTTTGAAAAAGCGCCGATTAAACTAGAAACACCGCATGAACATGTGGGCAGCAACGACAACATTAATGTGATGGTCGTCGCCGACTCAGACGTACTAACCGATCGTTTATGGGTGCAAGTCCAAAACTTTTTTGGTCAGCGCATTGTGCAACCTTGGGCCGACAACGGCGCATTGGTGAGCAACATGGTTGAGCAATACCTTGGCAGCAACGACTTAATCACCATTCGTAGCCGTGGCCGCTTTGCTCGCCCATTTGAAGTTGTACAAGATTTGCAGCAACAAGCGCAAAGTAAGTTTTATGAAAACGAACAAGCCTTGCAGCAACAGCTAGAAGAAACCGAGCAACGCATGGCCGAGCTTGAAACCCAGCGCAACAAAGATGCGTTAACGTTAAGCCCAGAACAAGAAGCCACTCTAAACGGCTTTCAGCAAGAAAAACTGCGTATTCGTAAAGCACTGCGTGACGTACGCCACGAGCTAGATAAAGACATCGAAAGCCTAGGCAGTTGGTTAAAGGTACTTAACATCGCCATTATGCCAGTGCTGTTAACTTTGTTGTTGCTGCTGTTAGCCCGATTAACATTGCGTAAATCCCGCAAATAACAGTATGTAAATTAAGAGTACGCTAATAACAGCAGGTAAGCAGCCGTACATAAATAACAGGATGTCGTTTATAAAACGCACATGCGCAAGGAGCACCATGCAACACGGTTTAAATGATGTGGAGTTACAAGATAACCTCTTTATTTGTCGCCCCAAAGGGGCGTTCAACTTAGAAGGGGTTACCGAGTACGAAACCAAATTTGCCCAAATGGCCGCCACGTTAAAAGGGCAGTCATGGGGCATTATCAACGTATATGACGACTACGAAGCAGGTGGGCCAGATGTGCAAAAACGCATTTGGTCCCAGTTTAATTGGTCAGCTTTAAATGGCTGTGACTACATTGGCTTTGTGGCATACAACCCTTTGCATGAGTTTGCGGCCAAACACACCACAAGCAATATACCCATAAAAGAAATGCGTACGTTTAAAAACGAAGAAGAAGCGTTTACTTGGATCAAACAAGCGTTGAAACCCAAAACTAACCTTTGAATATTAACCACGCACAAAAAAAGCCAGCATATGCAGGCTTTTTTTGTGGCGGTTATTCTGTTTTGTTTTCTTTTTTTGGTCGAGATTTGCCTAATTAAACGTTTATTGTCTTGCCCGTAAGCGCTGACTTAAATTAATTGTCATGCATACGGCGTAGTCAATAACTCAAACAGCCTATAAAACGGCCACTAATTCAGTTTAAACAGCTGAGGATGAGTCCATTAATAATGGGGCGGTGGGCTCTCGTCTTCAGAGCTGCGAATGCTACTAGAGCCTACTTGCTCTAAACGGCTGCTGAGGTGCTTAACCGCACGCTCAAGCATACTCATTTGAGCTTGCTGGCTGGTGACGATCTCGTTCATCTCATCAACGCTTTGCTCAAGGAAAGCAATACGGATTTGCAGGTCTTCAATGTGGTCTTGGTCGGATTGAGTCATAATTTCTATCGTGTTGATTTTTAACGCTAATTCATATTAGATACACAGGCTTGCCTGAATTGTACACCAAGCAAGTGTAACAACTGACAAATTACGTAAGAAAGAAGGTTAAAGATGCAAAATTCACTATTCAAGAAAGCATTAGTCTGTGTGCTGTTGGCACTTCCAACCCCTGCTTTGATGGCAGCACTGTTCACTGTGGCTGGCGGTAGCGCCATTTTCACATTTGCTCAACCAATTGCCGATCAAGGTGGTATCTCACTATTTCTACAACAAGACGGAGCTGTGCTAGCCTATTTAGCCGCTGTATTCGTAGCATTTGTTGTACTGTTCATTGCAGCAAGCTCATCTAACCAAGCGCAGTTCAAACGTCGCGGCACTGGCACTCTAGTAGAGTCAGACGTTGATGACGGCCGCGAACGTGGCGTGGTTAAGTGGTTCAACGTTAAAAAAGGCTTCGGCTTTGTAACCCGTGATAACGGCGACGATGTATTCGTACATTTCCGCAGCATTCGTGGCAGCGGTCACCGTTCACTAAGCGAAGGCCAAGCGGTTAAGTTTAGCGTAGTAGACGGCCAAAAAGGCTTACAAGCAGAAGACGTATCTGTTGTACGCTAAGCCCTAACAAGCTTAACGAAAGCAGAAAAAGAAACCCGCCGAGTGCGGGTTTTTTTGTGCCCTAAGGTTGGAACCCAACCTGTAGGAGGGTGCACCCAAAGCACTCGCGTTGCTCACGGGGCATGCAACCCCGTGATCGATAAATCAAAATATCACCAAATACCCACTAAGTTCAGCTGCTCATTTGCCGCCTAGGATATTTAAATCAGACCATAAAAGCCTAAACCTATTTTAAACCAACAAACCACATATTCATCGAGCTGAACACCGCTAGCACTTGGGGGGGGGCGCTTGTACGTGATGTACTTTTGTTTACACCTAAAACGCTTCAACCAGAGTGCTCCGTTAAAATAACCTCACCTTTGCTTTTTTTAAATTGACCTGGGGTGCAATTATTTTGTCGTTTAAACTCAGTATAAAAAGATGATTTACTATTAAAGCCAACTTCATACGCAATATTAATAACGTTCATTTCGCTGTGCAGTAGCAAGTCTTTTGCTTCGTTAATGCGATATTGATTGAGTAAGTCGTAATAGTTACCTTGAGTCTGTTCGTTAATAATTTGTGAAAGATGATGCTGACTTAAATTTAATTCGTGGGCCAGTTTTCTTAGGGTCAAAGTAGAATCTTTATACAACCCTGCTTGCATCATGGTTTGTAAATTTGTCATGGTGATATGGGCAAGTTCATTGGTGACGGAAGAGCGATATTTTTTATCCTCTTCTTTGTCTGAAGTCAGCTCTGCGGCATACACTAAACTCGCCTGATGATTCACGGCCTCTGTGTCTTTAGCCGGAATCCACCACTTGTGTCCCCATTGCGGTAAGCGCCAATAAAGCAGCCCCATGCAAATTACCAGTGGCATCACCAACGCTGAGATAGCCCAATTGTGTTTATACGGCAGACGCACCATAAAGAAGATAAGCGTACAACCAATCGCGGCACCCATCACTAAAATGATCCAACGAAAACGGCTTATTTCTCGTAACACGTCTGCTTTTTTGTGGTTACTTTCGTGATGCAATTCGTGCCAGCACAACTGCACATAAAATGCGCCAAGCACTGCGACCATGCCCATGCGTATTTCGCGGGTGGGTGTGATTTGTAAAAACCAAGGTAAGGGCTCTTTATGGCTAAGGGCAGTGAGCACGGCCACTTTTTCGGCTAAAGGAACAAAGCTATAAGGCGTGAGTAAAATTGCAAAAATGGCCGGAAAAATAAAATGCACACCGTCTTTTAATTTGAATTCACTTTCAAGTCGAAGACTCGAACTAAAGTACAAATAAAAGCAGGAAGGAATCGCCACCGTAGCCACAGAACTGACAGGAAACCATAACAAGCCCAATGATGTGAGCTTTAATTTAATGAGGGTTAACTCGGCCAACAAGAAAAAAAAGCATAACATCAAAGCCATAAAACTTAAGTGTGTTTTAGGGTTCTCATGTCTATTCAGTAAGGCAATTAACGCCATGACAAGACTAAAAAGGGTGGTTAAAACTAAGATGACTGCCATAACGCTCTCTTACATATTCACTGCTATCACGATTGTACCTTAAACCTACAATATAGGTGTCTGAATGAGTCGGCACTATGTTTGAATATCACGGTTAAATATAAGTGTTTGAAAAATAAAGAAAAATTAAACATCCAAACCGATCTGGCAGGACGCTTAAGAATAAGCAAATGGTTATTCTTTAATAATATGATTAGGTGACCTAAGCCACTATAAGCATATCTGTTTCATGTTTTGGAGAAAATAATGATAAAAATAAAAAAAATGCGCCCAACTAAAATAACGTTACTGCCCATCGCTTTAACAATCGGCCTGACAGGTTGCTTCAACGACAGCAGCAGTAGCCGCGATGCAAAAACAACAGAAAAAGAAGTCACAATCGAATATACCTCTTATGGGGTACCACACATTACGGCCAGTGATTATGAGTCACTGTCTTATGGGCAAGGGTACGCACACGCACAAGAAAACATGTGCACACTCGCCGAAGAAATTGTCGAAGTGCGTTCTGAAAAAGCCGCCACCTTTGGGGCCGGTGATGACGATGTCTACGTCATTGATGACTTTGGTGTGTTAGCACTTGGGGTGTACAAACAAGCGCAAGACACGATTGATACCCTAACCCCAGACCACACCTCTGTGCTTACAGGTTATGTAAAAGGCTTTAACGCTGCCGTGGCTGAAAAAGGCGCACCCAGTCATTACCCAAGCCCTTGTCGTGATGCCGATTGGGTGCCGACGCTTACCAATGTTGACTTACACGCATACCATTTACGCCTAGCGTTGCTTTCAAGCGGTGACGCAGTGAGCGATGAAATCGCCACGGCCACGCCAGAACAAGCGCAAGCGCCTTTAGGCAGCAGCCTTAATAAAATCACACTTAAAAATAAAGACCTAGGCAGCAACGGTTGGGCCATTGGTAAAGATAGAAGCGAAGGTGGCAAGGGCATGCTGTTGTCTAACCCGCATTTTCCATGGTCGGGGCATTTGCGTTTTATTCAAAGCCATTTACACATCCCAGGTAAGCTCAATGTAACCGGTGTCGGCTTTGTGGGGGTGCCCGGAATATTAATTGGGTTTAATGACAACATCGGCTGGACACATACCGTAAGCCAATCAAAACGAATGACCCTGTACACACTTACATTGGACCCTGCAAACCCACTGCGTTACCTTTTTAATGGTGAATACACCGACATGACCAGCCAAAACTTCACCATCAAAGTAAAAGGCGAAGATGGCAGCCTAAGTGACGTTAGCCGTACACTTTACTCAACGCATTATGGCCCAATGATCAGCTGGAATTACTCAGGCCAAGTTATGACCTACCGTGACGCCAACGCAGGCAATATTAATATCGTGCCGCAGTGGTTAGCCATGAACAGCGCACAAAACCTAGACGAATTTAAGCAAGCATTTATTGATTACCAAGGCATCCCTTGGGTGAATACCATGGCCGCCGATTCAGCGGGCAATGCGTACTACATCGATGCCGCTCGTACTGCAAACCTAGCCGGCCCAGTGGATGACGGATTAAAAGCCATTTTAAATAACCCACCGACCGATGTGGCCAGTGCAACCTTACAAGCAGTATGGGAAGAAGGCGCGGGCAGTTTAGTACTAGATGGCTCAAGCCCACTTTATAGTTGGGTAACCGACGACACCACACCCGTAGCGGGCACCGCACCTTACTCAGCCGCACCACAAATGACCCGTAGCGATTACGTCTTTAACGCCAACTCAAGCCATTGGTTAACCAACGTAAATGCGCCGCTTGAAGGTTATTCCATCTTGTATGGCCCAGAGCAAACCATACGCTCACCACGTACCCGTATGAACGCCACCTTACTAGAAGAAGTATCACCAAACGGAGTATCGGGTGTTAATGGCAAGTTCACACTAGCCGAACTGAAAAGCGTGGTCACAGGCGAGCGCGGTTTACTGTCAGAATTACTAAAAGATGAAATCGCCGCACGCTGTGCAGGCAAAACCAACATCACACGAGAAGATGCCTCAGTGGTTGATATCTCAGCGGCGTGTAATGTAATCACCACTTGGGATGGCCTATACACCAACGAAAGCATTGGCGCACATGTGTTCCGTGAATTAATGAACGAATATAAACAGGAAACCGAGCGCGTATTAAACGCGGATTTATTTGAAGTCGGTTTTAATGCGGCCAACCCCGTCACCACACCAGCGGGCTTAAAAGCACGAGATGCGGGCGCCACCGACAACACCGACCCAGTATTGATCGCTTTAGCCAATGTGGTCACCAAACTTGCAGGCTATAACTTCCCACTGACCGCAAAGCTGGGTGACTTGCAGTACCACATGAAAAATGACGATCGTATTTCGATTCCTGGGGGCAAATCAGTCGATGGCGTATTTAACATCAACGCCTCGGCAACGATACCCAATGACGGCTACCAAGTTGTTCACGGTGCAAGCTGGGTCATGGCGCTTGAATTTACCGATGCAGGCCCAGTGGCCGATGCATGGTTAACCTACAGCCAAAGCCACGACCCAGAGTCAGACCACTACAGTGACCAAACCAAACTGTTCAGCGAAGGCACTTGGCGCCCGGTGTTGTTTACTGACGAAGCCATTAAAAATGACCTAAAATCCAGCCAAACACTGACAATAAAATAACTATATTGAAGTGTTTATGACACATTATTGACCCGCCTTAATGGCGGGTTTTTTGTGCCTAGTGTTTAGAATACACAACGTAGAATGCGGTTAAACAATCGTAAAGGCTTAATTAGCAATAAATACCCTTCAAGTCGTAAGGTTATGGCATTGCTCTAAAACTACGAAGAAGGTATAAAGCTAATCATATAAAAGTACCAAAATATAAACATGGTTAAGGAATGACCACAAAGCTAAAGCGATAGCTTTAAATTCCTTACCTTAAGGAATACACATGGACTCGTTAGAGCAATTAAAACGCCCCCTACAAGCCTTCGCTGACGAGCGCGATTGGGACCAGTTCCACTCCCCTAAAAACCTTTCAATGGCATTAAGTGTTGAAGCCTCTGAATTAGTAGAGTGCTTTCAATGGCTCACCGAAGAGCAATCCAAAAACTTAACGCCAGCACAACGCCAAGCGGTTATTGATGAAATGGCCGATATACAAGTGTATTTAGTTCGCCTTGCCACCAAGTTAGATGTGAATATTTTGCAAGCCGTCGAACAAAAAATGGTAAAAAACGCGGCTAAGTATCCGGCGGATTTAGTCAGGGGCAGTACGAAAAAATATACAGAATACGAACAGAATATTGCGCAAGAAAATTCCGATGATGCAATAAAGCCATGATCGTCTACTCAGCCACCAAGCAGCAATTCGTTGACGACGTACGTTCAAATGCCATTGCCGACATCATAGAAAACGAAGTATCGCGCAAGCTGAATCGTAACTCCCCAAAGAACGAATTCATCTCTTGGAAAAACTCCCTGCAATACATGTTTAATGTATTACACGATGACGACATACCCGCATCGGCTGGGGTATCCATAGAATACAATATTCCCCTCACCAATCGACGGGTCGACTTTATCCTTACCGGTAAAGACGCCAACCGACGTGATACCGCCGTAATCGTAGAATTAAAGCAGTGGCAAGAAGTAGAAGTCACCCGCAAAGACGCCATCGTAAAAACACGCTTTCAGCACGGCGAAAAAGAAACCAACCACCCATCGTATCAAGCATGGTCTTACGCCGCCCTGATACACGACTACAACGAAACCGTGCGTAACGAGTCCATAGCACTCTTACCCTGTGCCTACCTGCACAACATGAAAGCGCGCGATGCCATAAACGATAACTTCTACGCCGAGCACATAAAAAAAGCCCCCGTGTTTATATCCCCCGATGCACTCAAACTGTCTGAGTTTTTAAAGCAATCGGTAAAATACGGCGACAGCGATAACATCATGTATCGCATTGAACACGGCAAAATCAAACCCAGTAAAAACCTAGCCGATGCCCTAGCATCCATGCTCGACGGTAATCCAGAATTCCTAATGATAGACGAGCAAAAGCTAGTCTACGAGACCGCCCTAGACCTTGCCCACAAAGCCCAGCTAGGCCACAAGCAAACCCTCATCGTAAAAGGCGGCCCAGGCACAGGTAAGTCGGTAGTAGCGGTAAACTTACTAGCTGAATCCACAAGGCGTGAATGATTTACCAAGTAAGTGCTTAATTTTGAAGATTAAACTGAATCAGCTGGTATCATAGGCAACTGCCTATTGCCCATCGAAGCAAAGTGATTAACTGAATGAAAAAAGAACAAGATATAGAAAATGCGCTAATCGCAAAGCTGGAAGACCTAAAATATGCATATCGCCCTGATATACGTGATAAAGAGGCGCTTGAGCAGAATTTCCGCGAAAAATTCCAATCCCTAAACCGAGTAAAGCTAACAGACGCTGAATTCGCCCGCCTGCGTGACGAAATCGTTACCGCTGACGTATTTACCGCAGCTCAAACTCTTCGCGAACAAGGCTACTTCCAGCGTGAAGATGGCACCCCACTGCACTACACCTTAGTTAACATTAAAGACTGGTGCAAAAACGAATTTGAAGTCATCAACCAGCTACGCATCAATACCGATAATAGTCACCACCGCTACGATGTAATACTCCTAATTAATGGCGTACCGGTTGTGCAAATTGAGCTAAAAAGCCATCACATTGTCACGCGCCGAGCCATGGAACAGATCGTTAATTATAAAAATGACCTTGGTAATGGTTATGGCAATACGCTTATGTGTTTTATGCAATTGTTTATAGTCAGTAACGAAAGCCGTACCTACTACTTTGCTAATAATCGAAAGGAGCACTTCAGTTTTAATGCCGATGAACGCTTCTTGCCCATCTACCAATTAGCAAAGGAAAACAACGATAAGATCGATCACCTACATGAGTTTGCAGAAGGCTTTTTAGCGAAGTGTACCTTAGGGCAAATGATCAGCCGTTATATGGTATTGGTACAGTCTGAACAAAAACTCCTCATGATGCGCCCGTATCAAATCTATGCAGTTAAAGCTATTGTGGATTGCATTCATCAAAATCGTGGTAATGGTTATATCTGGCATACTACAGGTTCAGGTAAGACCCTTACGTCATTCAAAGCCTCTACGTTGCTTAAAGACAACCCCGATGTCGAAAAATGCTTATTCGTGGTTGACCGTAAAGACCTTGATCGACAAACCCGTGAAGAATTCAATAAATTCCAAGATGGCTGTGTAGAAGAAAACACCAATACCGAAACCCTCGTACGCCGTATGCTATCTGAGGACTATAAAGACAAAGTCATCGTCACCACCATTCAAAAACTAGGTTTGGCGCTAGACGAAAACAGCACGCGCAATCAAAGTAAAATTAAAGAAGGTAAGCTAACCTTTAAAGAGCGCTTAGAGCCACTGCGTGATAAGCGCGTGGTGTTTATCTTTGATGAGTGTCATCGTTCACAGTTTGGTGAAAACCACAAAGCCATTAAAAGCTTTTTTCCTAAATCACAGTTATTTGGCTTTACCGGCACACCCATATTTGACGAAAACTCTAGTTACACTCAAATAGATGGTACTGTCGGTTCATTCAAAACCACCAAAGACATTTTTGAGAAAGAGCTCCATGCCTATACCATCACCAACGCTATTGATGATAGAAACGTACTGAGCTTTCATATCGATTACTTTACAAAAGGTAATAAAATCCAAGGTGGTACTGAGAATAAACCAAAGAAAAAGAATAAAGCTGAAACCCCGCCCGTCGAAGCCGTCGTCAGTGAAATACTCTTAAAGCACGATGCAGCAACCAATCACCGTCGTTTTAATGCCGTGCTCGCAACCAGCTCAATTAATAGTGCAATCGAATATTACGAATGCTTCAAGCGCATGCAAACAGAGAATTACGATGTAGTGGTCGATTACAGGCCGTTAAACATTGCTTGCGTATTCTCGCCGCCTGCCATACCACCAAAAAACAAAGATGGTGAGGATGCAAAGGCTGTTGAGAAAAATATAAAAGATATTAAACAGTTACAAGACGATTTGCCGACTGAAAAAGCCGACAATCAGAAAGACCCTGAGCAGAAAAAAGCAGCGCTCATGGCGATACTAGCGGATTATAATAAACAGTACGATACTAACCACAATATTAACGAATTTGACCTTTACTACCAAGATGTACAGCAGCGTATAAAAGACCATAAATACAGCAATGAAGATTACGCACCTAAAAACAAAATCGATATTGTGATCGTCGTCGACATGTTACTTACAGGCTTTGACTCTAAATATCTTAATACTTTATATGTCGATAAAAATTTAAAGTTTCACGGCTTGATTCAGGCTTTCTCGCGTACTAATCGTGTACTTAACGACAGTAAGCCATGGGGCAATATTCTGGATTTTCGTGGGCAAGAAGATGAAGTGAATACCGCCATTAAATTATTCTCAGGTGCTGCCAAAGATCAAGCCAAAGAAATTTGGTTAGTAGAGCCTGCACCCGTTGTACTCGGCAAATATCAAGATGCTGTCGAGAAACTCGAAACCTTTATGAAAAGTAAAGGGTTAGACTGTAACGCATCAGATGTGGTGAACCTGAAAGGTGATAGTGCAAAGGCTGAGTTCATTAATCACTTCAAGGAAGTACAAAAACTCAAAACACAAATAGACCAATACACCGAGCTAGACGAAGCGCAAGTGCAAACCGTTGAGAAAATTTTGCCAACCGATAGTTTGCGCAGCTTTAAGGGCGTGTACTTAGAAACCGCCCAAGATCTTAAGCGAAAACAAGATCAAAATAATGGCGAGACAGAAGAAGTGCAACAATTAGACTTTGAATTTGTACTCTTTGCCTCCGCCGTGATTGATTACGATTACATCATGGGCATGATCGCAAGCTCTACACAGTCCACTACAAAACAAAAAATGACCAAAAAAGAACTCATCGATATGATCAGCTCAAACTCAAACTTAATGGATGAGCGGGATGATATTATTGATTACATCAATAGCCTTGCCGTAAATGTAGCGCTAGATGAAAAACAAATACGCGAAGGATACCAAGCGTTTAAAGCCAATAAATCTTCTCGTGTATTAAGTGATATGGCCACTAAGCACGAGCTAGCACCAGAAGCGCTACGAGTGTTTGTAGAGAATATAATGAACCGCATGATATTTGATGGTGAGCAATTGAGTGATTTACTAGAACCGCTAGATTTGGGCTGGAAAGATCGAACTAAGAAAGAGTTAGCACTGATGGAGGACCTTGTGCCGCATTTACATAAACTAGCCCAAGGGCGAGAAATTTCGGGGTTGGCGGCATATGAGTAATCTAAAGAAGAAGGACTTATTTCCGGCTTTAAGGTTTCCTGAATTTAGAAGTTTAGAGGGTTGGGACCGTTTTAAGCTTATAGATGTTGCAGATAAAAATACTAAGTGGAGTTTTATTGGAGGGCCATTTGGGTCTAACTTGAAATCTTCTGATTATGTTGAAAAAGGTATTAGAATAATTCAGCTTCAAAATATTGGAGATGGGGAATTTAAAGAAGAATATAGAATATTTACAACTATAAAGAAAGCAGATGAACTTCTCGCTAATAATATATACCCAGGCAATATCATTATTTCTAAGATGGGTGACCCTGTAGGTAGAGCTTGTATCATACCTGATACACATGACAGGTATGTAATGTGTTCGGATGGGATAAGACTGGTGGTGGATGAGAAATTACATAGTAAATATTTTATTTACTGTGTAATTAACGATAATAAATTTCGGTCAACTATTGAGAAGTCAGCTACAGGATCAACAAGAAAGCGCATTGGATTAGATGATCTAAAGAAACTTCCTATGTTTTTGCCGTTTAAGGCAGAACAACAAAAAATCGCCGATTGTCTATCCTCCATCGATAATTTAATCACCGCACATAACCAAAAACTCGAAGCCATTAAAGACCATAAAAAAGGCTTAATGCAACAGCTGTTCCCTGCTGAGGGTGAAACGGTACCTAAATTACGGTTTCCTGGATTTCGGGGAGAATGGAGGGAGACGACCTTAGGTGAAGTAGTTGAATATGAGAATGGCAAGGCACACGAAAAAGATATAGATGAGAAAGGTGAATTTATTGTTGTAAATTCAAAGTTTATATCTACTGAAGGTGGGGTTGTAAAGTACACCAATTCTGCAAATCTACTTGCAGCTAAAAACGATATTTTGATGGTCTTAAGTGATATACCTAATGGTAGAGCAATTGCTAAATGTTTTTATGTTGAGGAAGACAGACGACATACTGTAAATCAGCGGATAAGTAAGCTGACGGCAAAGGACGCAGTCAGTAAACTGATGTTCTATTTGATTAATAAAAACCCCTATTTCTTGGCCTTTGATGATGGCGTAAAGCAAACAAATCTTAAAAAAGATGATGTTCTTGATTGCCCAATATTTTTGCCAACAGATAAGAGGGAGCAACAAAAAATCGCGGATTGTTTATCTTTCTTCGATAACCATACTACCGCCCAAATCCAAAAAATAGAATCACTAAAATCCCATAAAAAAGGCTTAATGCAACAGCTGTTTCCTTCTATTGATGAGGTGGGCGTATGAGTGAAAAAAGCTTTGACACTCTTGGCCAAATAGCTGAAGAGTTACGTGATATTTTAGATAACGGAATACCTCAAGGGAATAGGCAGAAAACCGTCAATCAAGTACTTTTGTTTGCATACAATGGCACCGGTAAAACCCGACTTTCCATGGAGTTTAATGAGCAAGGAAAGCACGATGAAAATCGAGATACCTTGTATTTTAATGCGTTTACAGAAGATTTGTTTCGTTGGGATAATGATATAGAAAATGACGAGACTCGTGTCTTAAAATTAAATAAAGATTCTAGCTTTTTTGATGTCTTGAAGAATGAGGATTTGGATCTGGAGAGCCAAATAAGACCTCTGCTTCAACGCTATAGTGATTTTAATTTTCTTATTGATTATGAGCTTGGCCATGTGAATTTTATTCGGGAGCTATTGGTCGATGGTACAGCCGAAAATGTTGATTATATAAAAGTATCAAGAGGTGAAGAAAATATTTTTATCTGGTGCTTCTTTCTAGCGATAGCTCAATTAGTAGTGGATAAGCAAGATGTGTATGACTGGGTGAAATACCTATATATCGATGACCCTATATCATCCTTAGATGACAATAATGCCATTGCGGTCGCAAGTCATTTAGCGCAATTGTTAAAAAAGTCAAATGGCGCGGTTAAAACGGTTATATCTTCACATCATACCTTGTTTTTCAATGTAATGTGGAACGAACTTAATGAAAAGAGAAAGCTACAGCCTTATTTCTTAAGCTATGACAAAGACACCTCAGTTTATAAGTTGCGATACACCAATAGCACTCCTTTCTTCCACCATGTGGCGTTACTAGAGCAACTGCACCAAGCTGTCTTGTCTGGGAAGCTGTTTACATATCACTTTAATATCTTGCGTAGCGTTCTTGAGAAAACAGCCACTTTTCACGGTTTTAAGAATTTTTCAGCTTGTATAAAACAGGAGGATGATGATCCCGATGGTGTTCTGCATGCAAGAATTATCAATATTCTAAGCCATGGTAATTATTCACTTTTTGAACCGATGGAAATGACCGAGGAAAATAAAGGTCATTTTCGTCGTATCCTAGAAAACTTCAGAAATAATTATCGATTTAACCCAGAATTATTTGTAGAGCCAGCCGAGCCACAAGATCAGCAAGTAGAGATAAACTAATATGACCCAAGAACAATTAAACCAACTCGGTAAAACCCTTTGGAATATCGCCGATAGCTTACGTGGTGCAATGAATGCCGATGACTTTCGTGATTATATGCTGTCGTTTTTGTTTTTACGCTACCTATCGGACAATTACGAAACAGCGGCACAAAAAGAGTTGGGTAAAGACTATCCTGATATAGCAAGTGATGTTCTTTCTAAAACAGGTGTCGCGACCCCATTACAGGTATGGTACGAAGAAAACCCCAGTGATACCGCCGCCTTTGAAAAACAAATGCGCCGTAAATTACATTACGTAATTGAGCCTACACATCTGTGGGACAGTATTGCCGAAATGGCGCGCACGCAAAATAGCGAGTTATTGCAAACGCTTGAGGCAGGCTTTAAGTATATTGAAAACCACAGCTTTGATAGTAGCTTTCAGGGTTTATTTTCTGAGATTAACCTTAATTCCGAAAAACTCGGGAAAAAGCCTTCTGACCGTAACGATAAGCTCTGTACCATTATTCAAAAAGTGTCAGAAGGTATTGCGCAGTTTTCAACCGATACCGATATTCTTGGTGATGCCTATGAGTACTTGATTGGTGAGTTTGCAGCGGGGTCAGGTAAAAAAGCGGGCGAGTTTTATACACCGCAGCCCATCTCGGATATTTTGTCTCGCATTGTAGTGTTAGATAGCCAAGAACCCAAAACGGGCTTAAAGAAGAAACTCGATAATGTTATGGACTTCGCCTGCGGTTCTGGCTCACTTCTGTTAAACGTACGTAAGCGTCTCGGCCCGAACGGTGTAGGTAAAATCTACGGCCAAGAGAAAAACATCACTACCTACAACCTTGCACGTATGAACATGTTGTTGCATGGGGTTAAAGATACCGAGTTTGAGATTCACCATGGTGATACCCTGCTAAATGACTGGGATATGCTGAGTGAAATGAACCCAGCAAAAAAACTAAAGTGCGACGCTATTGTAGCCAACCCGCCATTCAGCTACCGCTGGGAGCCGACAGAGGCTATGGGTGAAGACTTCCGTTTTAAAAGTCACGGTTTAGCTCCTAAGTCTGCTGCTGATTTTGCCTTCCTATTGCATGGATTTCACTTTTTAAGTGACGAAGGCACCATGGCTATTATTCTGCCTCACGGTGTGTTATTCCGTGGCGGTGCAGAGAGTCGTATTCGTACCAAGCTGCTTCAAGACGGCCATATCGATACTGTGATTGGCTTACCTGCTAATTTGTTCTTTTCTACAGGTATCCCTGTTTGCATTCTGATACTTAAAAAATGCAAAAAATACGATGATGTTTTATTTATAAACGCCAGCGAACACTTTGAAAAAGGTAAGCGTCAAAACAAGCTGCGTGAGGACGATATCGAGAAAATCATCAGCACTTACCAAAACCGTGAAGTGATGGGTGATGACGAAGAAAGTGAAAAACTACGTTATGCGCGCCGTGTGTCTATGGATGAAATCGAGAAAAATGATTTCAACTTAAATATCTCTCGTTATGTAAGCACTGCCAAACCCGAGCCTAAAATTGAATTAGCTAAAGTAAATTCAGATTTACAAGCTATCGAGACTTCAATTAACGCAGCAGGTGCAAAGCACAACACTTTCTTGAAAGAGCTGGGTCTTGCGCTACTACCAGGCTATGGAGTTGCGGAGAAGTTTGTAGGAAGTAGTGAAAAGACAAAGTTTCACAAATTGGATTGTGAATATGCTGAAACACTAGAAGATTCAGCTAATCGCATTGAATTCAGCTCTCGGGAAGAAGCAGAAGAGGCCGGATACAAACCCTGCCGTACCTGTAACCCTTAACCCTCTTAAAGGCTAGCCCCACTGTTTATCACGCGGGGCTAGTTAGAACCTTCAATCCCCCTCCGTTTGGCCTCTTTTTCTTTGTTATTCTGTTTAAAAAACAACCTACCTTAACAATTAATTAAAAAATAGTAAGTAAAGCTATTGCTAAGTTATCTCGAGTACGAGATTGTACTCGAATAGTTCAGGGCCTAGGGGAAGTTAGTGAAATTAGCGGATATAGCGCATATTCAATCGGGTACAGCGTTTACTAAAAAGCCAGTAGTAGACAATAATGGCGATTTTTACGTATTGGATAGTACAGCTATTGCTGAAGGTAGAGTTGCACCTGAAAGAATGGTGAGAGCATCAACTCGTCAGCCAGGGTTGAGAGTGCCACAAAAAGAGGTGTTACCGGGTGACATCCTTCTTAAATCTAAGGGGGGTAGTAGGTTAGCCGTTGTTTTTGACTTCCCTCGGCAAGACCTTCCCGCATTCCCTAGTTCTTTATTTCATATGATTAGGCTTCATGAAAGGGGGAGGTTTGACCCTCACTTTATCAGGTGGGTTATCAACTCTAATCAAATTCAGTCTTTTTTAAGTGATAGGGCTAAAGGCTCTACTGTTAGCCACTTTCCGTTGGCGGTAACTAAAGACATTGAAATCCCAGAGGTTTCGATCGATAAACAAATGAAGCTAGTGCGGTTAGGTGATGCTTTCAATCGTCAAAAAATGCTAATGCAAGAGTTAATTTTTACTAAGCAGAAATATCGGGCTGCCTTTATGAATGAACAAATTTGGGGAAACGATAGTGAATAGAGATATTGCTCAGGAAATGCAAAATGCTGTAAAGCGTATTTGTAGAAGCGAGGCGGGCGAACCTGATGTTGCTTTGGTTACGGTGATCTTTGCTTTTATCTGGAGTAAATATAAATATGAAGGCGCTACTACGAAAGAGTTGTTTGATTGCCTAAATAGACCAAATCCAATTGAAAGTTATGGCGACAGTTTATTACCCGAATTATTCGTCTCGTTGCCAGAAGAGACTGTAGATAAGATTAAATCTGTTTTGAACTTAGAACTAGATCAGAACGCTTTAGATATATTCGAGGCACTCGATTTTATTGACCATAAAAATAATGGAGCTTATGATTTGTTTGCGGAGGCATTGGATGCTGTGATTAATTTCCATCAAATCTATATTCGACGCCAACCAACGTCTGCATTCGTGCGCAATTTATCATGGTCCCTTTTGGGAGTTAGAGAAGGTGATACAGTTACCGATCTAGGTGGGGTCTTAACTGATTTATTTAAGAACCCTAAACTAGAAGAAATAAACTTAGAGTACATAAAGCCAACTAATTGGTTTGAGAGGACGGTAGACTACCTAAGTGCTAATTATTATGCATTGGATGGAAAGGTTGAAGAGATTGAGGTTGCGGACTGGCCAAGTAAGAAGTTTGATATCGTTTTGGCTAATCCTGTATTTGAGGGGGGGATTATAGGCACACCTTATGAGGTGTTAATGCGGGGGGCATCTTTCAAGCATTACAAGTTACTTACCTTATTTATTGAAATGATAGTTGTATCTTTAAGTGAGAATGGCAGGGCTTTAGTAGTTGTTCCAGAGGGTTTTCTTGATAGTGTTGCTGACTCTCCTTTGAGAAAGAGGTTGGTTCTGGAGTACAATTTACGTGCAGTTATTCAACTTCCCGAAGGTAGTTTATCACCGGCTAAAAAAGTTTCAGGGTGCATATTGTATTTTAATAATAGAACTAATTCTGACCAAGTTAGGTTAGTTGATTTAAAGCGTACTCTAATTGATGGTAAGGATCCGTCTAATATATGCGAGGTTATATTGGATGATAGCAAAACTGGTGAAAATTCGGGTTTTCTATGCGATAAACAGTATAAGGCTTTAGAAGAAAATAATTGGAGTCTAATCCCTAGTAAGTATCTTGAAAAATTAAATCCTACCACTTTAAAGTCTAATGACATATTAAAAGAGGTTTTAAAATTAGAAGCCGAATTGGAAGAATGCAATTACAACATTATAGCGCTAACTAAAGAATTAGAAGGGGATATCTTGTAATGGAGCTACTAGATAAAATTGACCCTTATGTGCTGTTGTTTAGCTTTGGGGTGCTATTGTTGATGGGAGGGACATTAAGTGTGATCGCAATATCTAGATTTGAAAAAGTATCCTTAGAAAAAGGAAAAGGAAGGTTGAAAATTGAGCTTACTAGAAAAATCTCTAGAGATTAAGTAGGAATATATGAAAACCCTAATAATGGTGTGAGGGCTCTATTTTTGCTTTTTATTAATAAAAAATTCAAGAATATTTTCTCAATATTAATATATGTTTTTTAATTACTAAATTAAGTTTATTGGAGTAAGTTTGTCGTACTTGGATGTAACCGCAGCAATCATTGTAGATAAAAACAAATATCTATCGGCTAAGCGCTCGCCCGGCAAGCACCTAGCCGGCCACTGGGAATTCCCCGGTGGCAAGATAGAGCTCGGTGAAACCCCAGAGCAATGCCTAAAGCGTGAGCTAAAAGAAGAATTCACTATTGAATCTGAAGTTGGTGAATTTGTGGCAGAAAGCATCTTTGATTACGGTGAAAAACGTATTCGTCTTTTAGCCTACAAGGTAAAACACGTATCGGGTGAGTTTCAGCTGATAGATCATGATGAAATTCGTTGGTTGCCTATTGAAGCGCTAGATAGCTTAAAGTGGGCCCCTGCGGACCTTCCTATTATTGAAGCGTTAAAGCAGCAAGCCAAAGCTCAGCCTACGGCTGAGTTCTATTCTAATAATGCTAAATTCTATTATGAGGATACTTTCGCGAACGATGTAAACCATGTTTGTGAACGCTTCTTATCGACTTTGTCTTCTACTACTTCAGATAACCAACACATTTTAGATTTAGGCTGTGGTGCGGGTCGCGATAGTAAAGTATTTCTCGATGCTGGCTTTACTGTTACTGCATTAGAAGCTTCAAAAGAACTCGCTTTGTTAGCGGAAGATCATATTGGCCAACCTGTTTTGAATATGCGCTATCAGCAGCTTCAGGTAAAAAATACCTACGATGGTATTTGGGCCTGCGCCAGTTTATTGCATTGCCCTAAAAGCCAGATTGAATATGTGATGCAGAATTGCATTGATGCTTTGAAAGAAGGGGGCGTATTTTACTTTTCCTTCAAACACGGTGAAGGCGAACGCTTAGATGATTGGGGTCGTTTCTTTAATGATTACACCCTTGAGAGTATAAAAACCCTTATCGCTAAGTTTGACGAATTAGAAGTTGTCGAACTGTGGCAAGAAACAGAATTATTACGCGGTAAAGATCAAACATGGGTGAATGGCCTTGTTCGTAAAGTCAGTAAGCCTAATAAAGCAGTTAAGGATAAGCAGTAAATGAATCAGGATGTTTCATATTTATCTGTTGGCGGTGAAGATCATTTTTTACCTAAGTTAATCTCTGCCATTAACAGCGCTAAGAAAATTGATATGACGGTAGCCTTTGTCCGTGAAACGGGCATGCGGCTATTAATTCCTGCATTAAGGGAAGCGTTAGAGCGCGGTGCGACAATACGCATTTTAACCTGCGATTACATGCAAATTACCGACCCCGGTGCGTTACGCTATTTATTGCTGCTAAAAGAAGCGAACAATGAACAGCAAGGGGCAGATGTAAGAATATTTGAGAGCAAGCATAAGAGCTTTCACATGAAGGCTTATATCTTTACTCAAGACGATCAAGATAAAAGCAGTGCTTTTATTGGTTCAAGTAATATCACCAAGTCGGCACTGACCACTGGGCTAGAGTGGAATTTACAGGTTGAGCAGGCAGAGAACCCTGATCGCTTTAAAGAAATATGTGATCAGTTTAGAACCATCTTTCAGCATAAGCAAAGTGTCGAGCTAACCCATGCTTGGGTTGAGCATTATCAAACCCACTATAAAGAACCCAGCCAGCGTACCGCTGCGGTAGTGCCTGGGGCCGATGAGCAGGAAAAACCGGCAACCCCCAATGATATTCAAATAGAAGCCTTGGCTAAGTTAGAAGAATCGAGAGAAGCGGGTAATCGCCGTGGCTTAGTGGTATTGGCTACGGGTATGGGTAAAACATGGTTATCGGCATTCGACAGTAAGCAGATGAATGCTAAGCGTATTTTGTTTGTGGCCCACCGCGAAGAGATTTTATATCAGGCAGAAGAAACCTTTGTGCGTATTCACCCTACCGCCAAAGTAGGCCGTTATTCGGGTAAGCACAAAGAGCTTAATGTGGATATGTTGTTTGCCTCTATCCAGACCCTAGGTTTGCAGCATCATTTGGATCGCTTTGGAAGCGACCACTTTGATTACATTGTGGTGGATGAATTTCACCATGCGTCTGCCAGAACTTATCAACAGCTGCTATCGCATTTTACCCCGCGCTATTTATTAGGGTTAACCGCTACCCCAGACCGCACCGATCAGTCGGATATTCTTTCGCTATGTGATGATAACTTAGTGTATCGCAGTGATTTATTTGAAGGTATTACTCAGGGCATTTTGGCACCGTTTCATTATTACGGTATTGGCGATACCACGGTTAACTACCAAGAGATTAGCTGGCGTAATAATAAGTTTGATGAAAAAGAATTGGTTAATCAGTTAGCCACACAGGCCCGTGCGAAACATGCGCTAAAGCACTGGCAAGAACACAAGCAAACCAGAACGCTGGCGTTTTGTATTTCAAAGAAGCACGCCGACTTTATGGCTGAGTACTTTGTTAAACACGGTATTAAGGCGGTATCGGTACACAGTGAATCGGCTATTCGCCGTAATGATGCGTTGTCTCAGCTAGAGGCGGGCACCCTTGATGTTGTGTTCTCGGTAGACCTGTTTAACGAAGGGGTAGATTTACCTTCGATCGATACGGTGTTAATGCTAAGGCCGACGGAATCTAAAATTATCTTTATGCAGCAGCTGGGCCGTGGCCTAAGACGTTGCGAGGGCAAAGATAAGTTAATCATCGTGGACTTCATTGGTAATCACCACAGCTTCTTTAACAAGCCCGAAGCGCTGTTTAAAATCGGCCCAACGAATGCCAATAAAAAAGACTTCATTAAAGGCGCGAACGATCAATCATTAGAGCTGCCGGAAGGCTGCTTTATTAATTACGACCCTGTTGCCATTGATTTTATGCAACAGCTCACCGCGATGCGCATTGATTCACAAGTAGAGCTGTATGAATCGTTAAAAGCATCGTTTGGCTATAAACCGAGTATGGGCGCGTTTTATCATGCGGGTGGCAGCATTGATACTATACGCCGCGAACATGGCCAGTGGTGGGAGTTTGTGGCTAAGCAGGGGGATCTTTCTGATAGTGAGTTAGCATGCTTAACCTCGCACAAAGCGTTTTTACGTGAAGTTGAAGTGACGAAGTTGGATAAGTCTTTTAAATTAATACTGTTGGAATCGTTATTAGAAAATGATGGTTTCAAAGCCCCTGCGAATACGTTGGCCATTGCCCAAAATAGCTTTGGAATCTTTAAGCGCCGCCAGCGTTTGTTGGTTGATCTGCCAGAGAAGTATCAAGCATTAGAAATACTCGATACTAAGCAATTGAAAACATGGCACACCTACTGGTTGAATAACCCCGTTAACGCTTGGACGGGAGGCAGCAGGGCTCAAGGAGGAAAGAAGGCCGCCGATAAAGCGTATTTTAAAATCGAAGAAGAGAAGCTTACTTATTTAACAGCCATTGCACCTGAAGAACTGGATGCGTTCAACGTGATGGTGCAAGAGCTAGTGAATTATAGATTCTTGCAATATGAACAACGCTTAACCAATAAGGTGATAGAGGGTGAATCAAGCACTGTAAATGTATTACCAGATGCCGCTAATTCAATTCCTTATTTCAGCGACTTAAAAATCGCCTGTGGCCACTTCCGCACCAGTAGCCATGAAACAGAAGAAATTGAACAGATCGCCTTGCCAGAAAAATACGGCACGCTAGATCCTGCGAAGCACTTCATTGCTCGCGCAATGGGTAACTCCATGAATGGGGGAAAACACCCCATACATGATGGCGATTATTTATTGCTTGAACATATTACGTCTAATAACGCAGGAAGCATCAGTAATCAGATTGTTGCCATTGAACGCCAAGATACCAGTGGTGATGACCAGTACCTTCTACGTTCGGTTAATAAGCTTGGCCAAGGCCAGTATGAGCTAGTCGCGCAGAACAGCGATTATGAACCCATGATGGCTACTGAAGATATGGCGACGTTTGCGCGATTGAAAGATGTTATTGATCCTTTGGATTTATATCTGCATCAATCGTTTATGCGTGCGGATATACCGGGGTTGTTTGGGCTTGAGTTTAATACTGGTGCTTGGGAAGCAGGGCATGTTTGCCCGAAGGGCCAAGATGATCAGTTCTTGTTGGTAACACTGAATAAGCAGGGAAAAAATGCCGACCACCAGTATCATGACTATTTTAAAGATGGAAATACCTTCCATTGGCAAAGCCAGAACTCTACCTCTTCGACTAGTGGTAAAGGCCAGCGCTTAATTAATCATAAGGCTAATGGCAGCAAGCTGCATTTGTTTGTGCGTAAGAATAAGTTAGAAGCTAAGAAAGGTGCGCCGTTTTATTATTGCGGCACTGTGAATTATGAGTCTCATGAGGGTGAGAAGCCTATGAGTGTTATTGCGGGGCTTGATAGTGAGCTGTCGGAATATTTGAAGTCAGAGTTTGTTGGGTAGGGAGCCTCACAATAGTATAGAAAACGTTTTCGCGGAAATGTTGTGGGATTACATAAAATTTTTACGCTTTTATTGATATGAAACTTTTTATTAATTGAAGTCTGGGTATACTAAAAACATCTAAAATTTCACTTTTGTTCTTACCAAGTAGTAGCTATCGATTTGGCGGTGTATGAACTAAGGATATATTTCCCACAGGAGTGGTCATGAAGCTAAATCAAGTACTAACACAAATCAACTTAATCGAACGGTCAAAGTTCATTAACTGCCTTGATCAAATTCTGAAAGACAATAAAGATTCCATAACGGATCTTTCGAACATTGATGGCCAATTAAGACAAGCATCTGAAAGTCAAATTATCGATTTATTCACGACTGTTTCTACCTATTACAAAGAAATGATTCGGGAGCGTATTTATTTTTTAGGAAGCCAAGCCAAGCTATTACTTAATATCCTTTCTAGAGATGGGAATTGTGTTGCTAGGATTCAATGGATTGAAACCTTGTATGAGAAAGAGAATTCTAGACTAGCAGAATTGAGCTTAAAAATTGATGCCGAAATTAAAGAATCTGTCGATGCTACGGGCTATGAGCGTGCTACTCGGCTGGCTATATATCATGATTGCTTTAAAACCGCTTTTCTAAACGATGAGAGATTGAATCGTGAAGCGAAGGTAACTGACGATGAGCGAACAATTCTAAATACCTTGGCGGCTAGATTGAATTTGTCTTCTGATGAAGTCTATGCAATCGAGAATCTTATTGAGCCACTACCTAAGGGGTCTGTAGAAGCGACTCTAGAGCTATTGAAAGAATCAGGGATATTATTCATTAGCAAGAAGAAAGCAAGAAGTATTGGTTGCTGATGAAGTTATCGCGATTTTGCATGAAATTCAGAATAAAGAATTGTCTGATAAGTATGTACTTAGAATACTTCGTTCACTGAGTGATGCAGAGTTATCGAATACAGTTAAGTGTCATGACCAAAAATGGAGAGGCGTCTCGCGATCGGATAAAATCCATTTTATTGTCAGTTCTGGTATTTCGATACGTAATGTATTAAGTAAAGAAATCTACGATAAAGATGAATCTTTAAATAATCGCAAAGATCGAATTAAAGGTGTGATTGAGGACCTAGGACTATCGCTGCCTAGATTAGGTGTGACAGTTGATGATCGTATTGATCTGATGATTGAGTCGATTAAAGCGAATGCCGAAAAAGAGTTTGATCTGCTAAGTATAAGTGGTTTCTCTGAGCTATTGAAAAGCTTAGAAGCAACTGAGCTATCTGTACTTGATAGATTAAGAGGAGAATTTGAAATTGAAGAAAGAGAAGAGCTCAGTACAGAAACATTACGAGGACTTACTATTTCGCCATTAGATATTTTGTATCTCTATAGTAATGATGAAGTCAAAGTCATCCGAGATGGGTTTAAACTATCTAAGCGAATAAACCCAAGGGTCGCTATTATTGAGCACTTCGCAAGCGCGAACGATAAATTAGTTGATCACTATGTGAAGCTAGCCAAGCGTGATTTAGCAGGCTTGAAAGAAGTCGGTATTGATATTAAAGAGTTTGAAATTGGAGCTAAATTCGAAGAAATAACTCGTTCTATTTTGTCTCATCTCCAACTTAATGTAGATGAGGAATTACGCAAGGAAGTTAATACCGCTAAAGATAAAGCCGATATAGTTATTTCTATTGGTAATGATGATGTGATTGTTGGTGAAGTTAAATCACATAAAAATGGTGATTATGCTAAGTATTCAACGACGTCACGTCAGGTTAAAGCATATGTGAACCGTTTTGAAGAAAATGGAAAGCGTGTTGCGCAAGCATTGATTATTGCTCCTTCTTTTTCGCCAGATTTTATTGAATCGGCAGAGTTGGATACTGACATTAATATTTCGTTACTGGAAGCTGAAGGTTTGAAGAAAATATTAGATGCTTTCCGAGCGCGTAATAAACCTAAGTTCTCAGCCAAGTTGTTGACTAAAGGTGGATTGTTAAAGGCAGACTTGATAGCTAAGGCTATCTAACTAATAGTATTTCCTTCACTATCTACAACAGTAGAGTTAATAAAAAATTATTTAAGAATTAATATGTTTAATAAAAATAAAAATAAAAAAGATCACTTGGAACTGGTTTGCCCTGAGTGTGATAAGAATACAAAAGTTAAAACGGAAGCAGGTGTTGAGTGTTCATCACCTGAATGCGAAACCTCTTTTAGTGGTATGGTATTTAAACGTAAGAAATATTTTACAAGGGCTGCAGCCGTTCTTGTGGTCAGCGGTGCGGTTACGGGTATTACACTTAACGAAAAAATTGAAGATGAACGGCTCTCTTACGAAAGTGAATTTACTCTGATGACGGCATGTGTCAATCGTTATGGGGGTTCTTATTCTACTAAAGCTCTTGAATCTCGTATTGATAAGTGTTCGTGTTCAGTCAGAAAGGTTGTCAATAACCTTGGGGTTGATTCAAAAAGCAATGATACAGATGAAGTGGTAGATGCTTTTTTCACTTCAGTAAACTCCACAATGCGAGAGTGTAGTTGATGTCGGTTTCTGTGAGTGATGTCGCTTCTGAGAATGAGATTGCTGATTTTAGGGCTACACTAGATGAGATTGGATATAGTTTAGCTAAGTTTTGCGAGTTGGTCGCAGTAAATGAGGGCTCTGAAGATGCTGATCAAGAAGATAAGAAAACTCAAAGTGTCAAAAAATCATTTAGTCGGAAAATGAAGCAAGAAACCTTGAATAAGTATTGGGGTTATATCGCAGAGCTACCCGAATTTGATAATGTTGATCGTATCGTTCTGGCAAGTTCAAAAAAGTATTTAGCACGTACAAATTACAGGCATAAAATAGTTTCAGCATTTGATGTAGATTGAAAAGGGCTGTCAATTGACAGCCCTTTTATTTACTAGTTATTTTGGAGGGTTATTTCCACGGCCACCGCCTGATGGTTTACCCGTAGTACTTGGTCCGTTAGGTGGACGAGGCGCTGATCCTTTAGCCATTATTTATCTCCTATATAATCATCGTTGTTTGGGTTGTGTGTGTCTGACCAATCATCCATATCGGCTTCATTGTTTGGATTGTTGATATCAGACCATGTGTCTAATTCATCTTGTGACATATCCGAAGAATCAGGCATCTTGTGGCTCCTTACCAGAATTTTTAGCAGCCGCCTTTTGAGCTTTTGCCGGGAATGACCCTTTTGGGTTTTGGCCGCCAGTTTTCTTGGCATTAGCTGCTTGAATTCGTGCAGCAGCGGCTGGTGTCATTGGTGTTTTTTGTTTAGACATATTAACTTCCTTTTTTTTGCGTTTCCATTGTTCATCATTCTAGAGATAATCAATGAACAGGTTGAATAAAAAATAATGGCTTTTGTTACTTGGGAGCAACCAGTCAAATTAAATATTCATATATTCCTTTAGTTCACGCTCAATACGCTTGAATTCATTGACAGATACAGATGAGTGTGGCGCTACTAATAATTGGTCATGATTCTGAATGTATATGTCAACTATGTTCTGATCGGAAAGTTGAAGCTGGATGCTTTTTTCATAAAATATAAACGCGCAAACATGCTCCAGATTAACATGGAATTGTGAATCTATTTTTAACCCTTTTTTAGTATTTTTTAGTATTTTTACAGGTTTCGCAGCAGCGGCTGTTGTTTTTGAGTTAGACATTCATGTCTCCTTTAGTGATTGATTTGCTTTCCTATTAACCTCGCTAGGTTCTTGGGATAAGCAAAATCATAATAAGGGAGGGTGTGGGGACATCTGGGGACAAATAGACATTGGTTTTCTAATAATTTAATTAATTAGGCATTAGGCTTGTAATATTTAAGGGCCTGACGCAACACTACTAAATATATTGCTTTAACCCCGCCCAATCTCCATTCACCCGATCAACCCCACCAAGGTTCCGATTACTCCCGCCAAGCTGCCCAGTGTGGGCTTGGCAGGCAATCCGGCTTTTTTCATGTTAAAAACTGTTTTCAATGGCTTGGTTTAGGTTATCGAGTTTTTTATGCCCACAGGCTTTTCGCAATGTATTAAAGGTGTCTAACCCTAAACCTATTACTATTTCTTTTATTTTTAATAAATAGTGTGTCGATACCCATATTGTGAGTGAGTTTTCGTGTAGATTGGACTCTGTGTTTTCGTGTTGAGCTTATCGCTTGCAGTATACCTACAAACGGCACGCCGAGTTTGTACAGCTGTGTATACTTAGTCGTTATTTTTAATACTCATATAAATGGATTGATCAATGAAACTTTCAAAACTATTAAGCGCTTTATGTATATTGGTGTTTATTGCGGGTTGTTCTGTTTGGCTCCCAGTTTGAGAACCAAGCGCAGCCTGAATCTAACGCCGTTGGCCAAATCGCTTTTCCTGTATTTGCTGAGCAGTTCATGGGTAAACGCTCTAACACTTCAATTGGGATTGAGGTGCTGCTTAAAAATCAAAAGACAGGTCAGGTGCATAAGTCTTTGATGGATTTTAAAGTAGGTAAACGGGTTGAAATTATGGATAACCTGACGCCGGGTGTGTATGTGATGGATTCATACAACGAAATGGTCATGGGTGGTCTTCTTTCTAGGCGTTTAAAACCGGCGGTTGAAATTGTGGTGGGTGCAGGGCAAACGGTATTATCCCCTGTGTTTGTGCGGATGGCGGCTCATGTTTATCCTCGTAGTTGGGTGGGGCATATTCAAGATGAGGGTTTTTGGGATGAGTATCGTTAGTTGATGTTTGTTTTTGATTGTTTGAAGTGAACAACGGACTTAGCGGATACGTTAGCCATACCTGCAACATCTATTTGTCCCACGTTAGATTTGATAAATCGAATAATGTCTTTAATGAGCAGCATCACTCCTGCCACACCCTGTCACTAGAACTTGTTATTATTTCTTGAATCTAACAAAAACAGAACCCAATTATGGAACTCATGAAGAACGGCCTTGGCTTGCCCGCGATTAAGCGCATAAGCCAAGCACTTGCTCAAACACGTACCCTGCAAAATACATTTGATTGTAAGGCGTTTATTAAAGCGGCAAAAAAACCACTTGAATCACTCGAATTAAAAGAGCGTGTTCAGCATGTTATTGAAACCCTGCATCAGTTTTTGCCGGTTGAGTTTGATCAAGCCGTTAAGTGTTTACTTGAGCTGCCTAGCGTTTGGGATGCTGGTAACCCTGATGACCCACTGCGGGGCTTTGCCGCATGGCCCATTATTGATTATATCGGGGAGTATGGGGTAGATAGCCCCGATGTTGCGTTGCCTGCACTGCGTGAATTAACCCATTTATTTTCGGCAGAATTTGCGATTCGCCCGTTTTTGCTTAAACACCCTAAGCTTTGCCACCAGCATTTTAAAACCTGGGTCAAAGATGAGAGTGAGCATGTGCGGCGTTTAGTCTCTGAGGGCACGCGCCCACGCTTGCCTTGGGGGATGCAGTTAAAACCGTATATTAAAGACCCTAGCGATAATTTGCGTTGGCTTGATGTATTAAAAAATGACGAGAGTTTGTACGTAAGGCGTTCGGTGGCGAACCACCTTAATGACATCAGCAAAGACCATCCGCACGTGGTGATTGATCAATGCAAGGCGTGGTACCCAAACAGTGATGATAATGTAAAGTGGCTCATTAAACACGCAACCCGCAGCTTGGTCAAAGCGGGGCACCCTGATGTGTTTGAGTTATTAGGGCACAGTAAAGCGGTTAAGGTTAAAGGCCTTAATTTAACATTATCGGCTGATCACCTTGTACTGGGTGATAGCTTAACGTTTGACTTGTCGTTTGAGTCCGCGACGAATGAGCCTCAGTCTGCTTGGTGGTGGATTTTGCGCTGCATTTTATGAAGGCCAACGGCAAAACCTCAGCCAAAGTATTTAAATTGAAAACACTTAGTTTAGAGTCTGGCCAATCGGTGAGTGTGCAAAAAACACACGCCATTAAAGCCATTACCACGCGACGCTATTATACGGGCACACAAAAACTTGAGGTGCTGATGAATGGGCAGCCTGTGGCGCAGGCGTCGTTTTTTCTTGAGGTGTAGTTTATTGGTTTATGGTTTAAAACTAGACAGGACCCAAATTGGGACCTATAGTACCCAAATTGGGTCTTTTGGTCGGATGATATGAATACCAGTATAGGGGATGCCTTGTTCACCAAGGCGCAGCAAAAGGTGTTGGCATTGCTGTTTACTCAGCCAGATAAAAGCTTTTATTTAAATGAAGTGGTGCGCATTGCTGATATGGGCAAAGGTGCCATCAGCCGTGAACTGAGTAATCTAGCGGCTGCGGGTTTGCTTGTGGTAACGAAACAGGGGGAATCAAAATCACTATCAAGCGAATAAAGCCGCGCCAGTATTTAATGAATTAATCGCAATTGTGAAAAAAACCTTTGGAGTGCGAGGGGTTTTGCAATCGGCTTTGTTAAGCATTATGCCAAAGTTAGAGCAGGCGTTTATTTATGGCTCGGTGGCAAAAGGTGAAGATCATGCCGGCAGTGATGTGGATGTGATGTTGGTCGGTGATGATTTAAGTTATAGCGAAATTATGGCACTGTTAGAACCTGCTGAAACTCAGCTGCAGCGGCCCGTGAATCCGACCATTTATTCGCCACAAGAATTGTCACAACGTTTAGCAGATGGCCAAGGTTTTTTAAGTAAGGTGATGGCGCAAACCAAAATTAATTTGTTAGAAGAGAAAAGTGATTAACGACAACTTAACCACTAGGAAGCCCAATGCTAGAGCTGGATAACCTAGTCAAAATACAGCAATTAAAACATGAAGCGGCCGATGCAAAAGAGTTTGCAGGTATGTTGCGCGCTGCTGAAATTAAATTAAGCGATGCTCGAATACAGGGCTTAAGTGAAGACAGCCAGTTTTCCTTGGCGTATGGTGCGGCCCATGCTTTATCGTTAGCGGCATTGCGTTGGCATGGTTATCGTAGTGATAGTCGCTATTTGGTGTTTCAATGTTTGCAGCATACATTAGGACTTGATCGTGCAAAGTGGCGTGTACTTGATAATTGTCATAAAGCGCGAAATTTAGCCGAGTATGAAGGGCATCTAGAGGTCAACCCTCAACTGCTTAAAGAACTAATAAGCATTACAAATGAGGTCTTACTTTTAGTTAAGGCGCTGCCACCCATCACCTCGTAATGCATTCAATTCAATTCAATTCAATTCAATCGAGTGTTAAAAGCGCTGATGTACTTACGGGGCGTTTGATATGTAAGCGCCTTCACGAGTTTCTGCTATTTCATAACGAAAGAGGTGGTTGGTCATGAATACTTGGAAATATTGCCGGTAAGGGTTGGGCCGTCTTCCCCGATAACAACACTCGGGGATGACGATCCTTCGCGTGAAAGACGGTGTGGCTAGTAGAAGTGATTGTGATTAAGCCGCTACCGTCACTGCCTACCCAAAGGACATGCTAATAGAACGCAGTCCTTGAGTAGGAGTCCCATATCTTAATTTTGTTACTTTTTAAAACGTAATGATCGTCGAAACAATCTCTTCGCTTTCTGTTTGCAGTGATAATTTAATCGTGCTGTTAGCCCAATCAATATCAATTTGCCCGTAGTTGCTGCCAGATTTATTTATGATGTGACGGTCGGCGGTGGATACGCTGCCCAGGTTGCTCGGCACTTTACCCACTTTACCTGTTGGGATGCTTGCGCCTTCGGGTGCGCAGTTGCCCCATGCGTCTTCAATGCCTTTGCCGTTGCTGTCTAGTTGGGTGTAACACCATGGGGCGCTGTTATCACGAGTGATGCAGCTGTCGTAAGTAATGCCCGCGTATTTAAACGGCAATTGACACGCTTGGTTGTATTGGCCGTTGCCTTGGTTGTCGGCATAGATGTTTAGGCGGTTTGGGTTGGGTACATCGTAGCGCCAGTTTTGGCCAAAACCGGATGCGGTGATCTCGTAAACCGTTGCTTGAGCGCCGTGTTGGTTGCTGGCGGGTATGGTTTTTTCAAGTAGCTCGCCCCAGTGTTGGTCACCACTAACAAAAATAATCTGTTTGGTTTTACCTGTGTTAATGGCTTGTTGCGCTAGGCGTAATAGTTTTTCTCGTTGCTGTGGCATTTCAGCCCATGATTCGTAACTGGTGCCGGAATCATTACTTTCGTTTAGGTTGTTCACCGCTGCATTAAATTGTTGGCCGTTACCGTATGCGCAATAACGGTTTAAATTACGGGCGCGGTGCAGTGGTGGCAATACTTGAATGCCCGATGCAATAATTTTAATTTCAGACGGTTTTGCCAGTTCTTGTTCTAACCATGCCCATTGTGCATCACCTAATACGGTGGAGTTGTCACCTTGGCACGTGCCATAACTGCTAAACGTAGGCGAGCGGAAGTAACGCGCATCTAACATGATGGAGTGCACTTGTTTGCCACTTGGCCCCTGAATGGTTGCGCTGTAAATACCGTCTTGTTGGTTGTAGCGTACGTCATTGTTTGGAATATCAAAGTGACGCAAAAACTGCTGCTGGCTTTCTTCGCGTTTGCTGTAGTTGTTGCCTGCGTTGTTGGCACCAAAGTCGTGGTCATCCCAAGTGGCCAGTACCGGAATTTGGGCCTCTAAAAAACGTTGGTAATCGGTGTTGCGTTTTTTAGTGTCGTACTTGTTTTGCATGGTGGTCATGTTAGTGGTGTCGGCGTATATGTTGTCACCTAGCCACATAAATAAATCCGGTTTGCTTTCAATAATGCGACTCATGGCTTGGCCCATGGTGCCTTGTACTTTAAAGCACGAACCCACGGCAATTTTTTCGATCAGGTCGCTTGATTGTGGTTGCGTGTGTGAAAGCAGTTCGTTGGGTTGGCTATTTACATTGCAGTTTTCCCAGTTTTTACCATTGCCTTCGGTGTAACACCAAAAGTCATCGTTGTCGCGGGTGCTGCAACCGTTGAATTTTTCTAGTTTATAAGAGCTAGACGTCGCACATTTATTACCTGAAACCGTGGTTTGTTGAGGAATGGTTTCTTCACGTACGTTACCCCAATTGCTGCCATTAATGGGCGTTTTTAAATAACACCACTGGCCGCCAATGTGGTCGCGGTTGGTGGTTCCTACGTATTGGTTATCTTTGTACGTAAAAGGTTGTTGGCATTGCTCGAAGTGAACTTCGGGTGCTGCGAAGGTGGTTTGGCTCAATGCGCCAAGCAAGCCGCTGAGTACGGTTATTCTCGTAAACGTAGGCGCAAACGAATGTGGTCGCTGGGTTTTCATTGTGGGCTCTCTCTTTATTATTGGTGAGACTGCCAATGCAGAGTAGAGATTAAATATGACGAATTGCTTAATTTATATTGAATGGCTAATCAAATATAAGTAATGGCCGTATTTAGGCGAGAACAGACTAAATGCAATTGTTAAATTAGCCATTTAAAGTCATGCGGGGTCGTAACGCTGTTCGCGTATGCACATTACACCCAATATAAAGTGGGCAGGCAGCGTGCAAAATTAAGCGGTTTGAACAGCGTGATCACGAATAATATTGGCAATTGAGGTTTTACAGGTTTCAACCGCGGCCGCGTATGCGTTGTCACCTTCGTGGCTTAGGGCGCAACGTAACCAGTAGCCATCTATTTGTGCCGCAATCAGTTGGGCGCTCCATTCAACTTTGTCGGCTTGAATCAAATGCCTTAGCGAATATTTAAGGTTTGAAATTAAACGCTTTGCATTGACTTGTTGCAGGCGCGCCAGTTGTGGTGAATGCATAGATTGCGTCCAAAACGCTAACCAAGTGACGGCGGCTTGTTTTGAGCGTTGCAAGCTTGTGAAGTTGGCATCGATGATGGCATTTAAACGAACATGATGATCAATACTGTTAGGCAAGTGTTGCAGTAGGTCTTGTTTCAGTTGCTCTAATAAATAGCGCATGGTGGCATCCATTAGTCCGGCTTTATCACCAAAATAATGGCTGATAATACCCGTGCTTAGGTTGGCTTTTTTACTGATAACAGAAACCGTTGTGCCATGAAAACCGTGTTCTTCAATCGCTGCAAGGGTGGCGTTGATTAACTGTTCACGCCTAATTTTTTCCATGCCGACTTTAGGCATATTGTCCTCGTTTATTCAAAAGATAACGATACTATCATATGACAGTGATATTGCATTTAGGTTAATTGTCAAAGTATTAGGCTTAATAGGACACTTAATGTGGCCGAATAAGTGATCATAAGGCACTGATTTCATATATTTTTTCATTTTATATTGAACGGCCATGCAATTTTAAGAAAACTGTAATATTTCCCCCCCATACTGCCCATCATCAGTGATTCAAACTGTAACGAATCTGAAACAATAAAAGGAATGCGCAATGAAATTTACGCCAACCAAAAATGTGCTAGCCGTGCTGGTGACGTGCTCTTTTTTAACAGCATGCGGTTCAAGCAGTAATAGTAAGCCAAATACTGAGCCTGCAGTTGATGAACCAAAGATTGAAGAGCCAAAGATAGAAGAACCTAAAGTCGTTGAACAAAACAAAGTTAAAAACGTGATCTTAATGATCGGTGATGGCATGGGCGCACAGCAAGTTGGCCTATTAGAAGAATACGCCCGTCGCGCCCCTAATTCTGTATTAACATCAACAGTGACAGGTTTGCAAAAATTTGCAGATAACGGCCGTTTAGGGTTATCAATGAACGCACCTATGGGCGCGAATCCAAGCTTGGTTGTCGACTCTGCGTGTTCAGCGACTCAACTAGCCACGGGTAAAGGTTCAATCTCTGAAGCGGTAGGCCTTGATGATAACGGCAATAAAGTCGAAACCATTCTAGAAAAAGCCAAAGCCATGGGCAAAGCCACGGGTTTGATTTCTGATACGCGTTTAACCCACGCGACACCAGCGGCTTTTGCGGCGCACCAGCCACATCGTTCGTATGAAAACGAAATCGCACAAGACTTATTAAATGTTGGTGTTGATGTGATGCTAGGCGGTGGCTCACGTCATTGGGTACCGGCTGGTGATTTTGCGGCCATGGCGGCTGAGTTAAATGCACCGACTCATGTTATTAAAAAATCAAAACGTTCAGATGATCGTAACCTTATTAAAGAAGCACAAGTGGCCGGTTACGGTTTGGCTTTCACTAAAGCGCAATTAGCGGCAGCCAACGGCACTAAGCTGTTAGGTTTGTTTGATGATTCGGCCATGAATGACGGCATCGAATACACCAATTGTAAAAACGGTGCACAAAGCGCTAAGTGTACTGACGAGCCATCGTTAAAAGACATGACCATGAAAGCGTTGGATATCTTGTCTAAAGATGATGATGGTTTCTTCTTAATGATCGAAGGCGGTCAAATTGATTGGGCGGGTCACGTAAACGACACAGGTTGGTTGCTACATGAAATGCTAAAATTCGACGAAGCCGTTGAAGCGGTGTACCAATGGGTAAAAGAGCGTGACGACACTTTGGTGGTGATCACCGCTGACCACGAAACCGGTGGTTTTGGTTTTGCATACCACAAACATGAAATCCCAGAAGGTAAGCAACTGGATGGCGACGGCATGGACGGTAAAGAATACAAACCAAACTTCAACTTTGGTTCACTAAATACGTTAGATAAAATCTACGCACAGAAAAAATCATACTACGATATCTTTAGTGATGTTGAAGGCGATTGGGACTTCACAGCGTCGACCCCAGCAGAATGGAAAACCGCAGTAAACGCTAGCCTACACGCTGACTTCCACGTATCAGACGACGAAGCGGATCACATTGCAGCACGTACCGATAACGAGAATGTGATTGACGGTCACAAGTACTTGTCGGTTGCAAGATTGCCGTTAATTAACGATTACAGTGACTTTTACGTTTACCCAGGTGAAGATCATGGCCCTCTCATTAGCCGTGCGATTGGTGCAGAGCAAAGTGTTGCCTGGAGCAACGGTTCTCATACTGCATCACCTGTACCTGTATATGCATTTGGCCCTGAAGCCATTGCCAATAAATTTTCGACCATGCAGCATCATACAAACATTGGTCAAAAATTAATGGATGCATTGATCGTAGAGTAACCCACGTTACTGATACGAATGATTAATCGGTTATTGTTAAAAATTATTGTTTATTAAAAACCGATTAATTAATTTAAACACCCTAAGCGCTATGCGTTTAGGGTGTTTTTTTATGGCTCAATATTTATTAAGTAGTTTTATGTGTATATGTATGTTTACGGTTAGAGGTCTTCGTGTGGGCCAAATACCTCGTAATGAATGTTGTTTTTATTGACGCCTAATTGAATGAGTTGCTGTTTGGCAAACTGCATAAATGAAACAGGGCCGCATATATAAAAATCGGCCGTGTTTAGTGGTAACTGATTTTGTATCTTTGCTAGGTCCATATACCCATTAAACGTATTGGCTAAAGTGCTTTGCTCTTGGTTGTACCAAGTAAAAGTTGTGACGCGGCTAGCAATGCTCAGGCTTTGGTTACGTTTTTTAAACGAATGTTGTGCGCTGTCTTCACAAGCATGTAAGTAAAACAAAGGTTGCTTAGAATCTTTAGCTACCAGTGTTTCTAGCATTGATTGCATCGGGGTTAAACCAACCCCAGCGGAAATAAGCACCACGGGTTTGTCGTTGGTTTTTAAATAGAAGTCTCCCGATGGTGGGTATAATGTTACCTCGCCCGCTAAGCGTAAGTCATCGTGCAAGTAGTTTGAAACCACGCCGGCTTTGTGGTCAGTTTGCAGTGGTGTTTCACGTTTAACACTAATGCGGTAGCTGTTACGGTTGCTTTTATCTGAAAGCGAATACTGGCGAATTTCTTTGTAGCCACCACCAGGTGGTTGTACTTCAATACCAATGTATTGGCCCGGCAGATAGCCCATTACATCGCCACCGTCGCAGGGTTCCAGCACTAAACTTTTGACCAGTTCAGATTCGATTCTTTTTTCAATTAAGCGAAATTGTCGCCCGCCGCGCCAGCCGCCATTGACCTGTGCATTTTGGTTATATATGGCTTCTTCACGGTTAATAAATACACCGGCCAGTTGCCCGTAAGCCGCAGCCCAAGCCGCTTCAACGTCTGGTGTGAATGCGTCAGCGGCCAGTTCACGCAGTGTTTCAATAAGATGATGCCCCACAATGTCATATTGCGCAGGTTGAATATGCAAACTGGTGTGCTTGTTGGCAATGCGCTCGACCATGCTGGCTAAAACCGATGGGTTTTCGAGGTGTTTAGCGTACGCGGCAATGGCCGAAAACAACGCAAACTGTTGGCGACCAGAGGCTTGATTGCTCATGTTAAAGGTATCTTGCAGTTCTGGGTTGTGTATAAACATACGCTTATAAAAATGTTCAGTAATGGCGGTGCCCGCATTTTCTAAAAGCGGAATAGTACTTTTTACGATCTCTATTTGTTGTTGGCTTAACATGGTTGCTCCAGTGGTTTATGGTTTAAGCGTGCGTGAGCCTGCAGGCTCTCTTCGGAGCCTTAACATGCAGGGATGTATGAATAATTCTTTATGGGTTTAGTAATGCAGAAATTAAATTTTCGATTGCATTAACATAGGCGTGTATCGATATAAAAAAAGACTAAAGGCGCTTACCCATAATAAAGCCGAGATGTTCCAGCCCATTAAGTGTTGATTTAATAGCGGTAATAAAAAACGCAATAAAGTCGCAACTATAATCATAAAAAAAGCGGCGGCGATTAACCGATTAATCACTAATGCGCGGCCTGTATGGCCGAGGGATACACGGCAGATCATGGCTAAAATCATCCCACCTAATGTGCCCACCGTAATTAAGTGAACGGCATCGGCGAAGCGAATGGCATCGGTATAAGCGCTAGCCCCCATGGCAATTAGCCCTAGGCCTAAAAATAAATAGGCAGCATGCAGTGACCATAATAAAGGCAATTTAAGAGTGGCTTGAGGTGCCCAGTGGCTTAATCTGTATAAATGCATTAGGCCAATTAACATTAAAATACCGACGGGGTTTATGCTTAACAAAGCCTCAAACGACCATGATGTATTGGCCGATAAACCATTAATGAAAAAGACGCTTGCGCCAAAAAGTGAAATTAGCAATAGGTTTTTATCTAACTTAGGCGTGGCGATGATGCTTTTAGCGGCCCATTTTTTAGCGCGCGGATCGCCGTCACGGTTGATACCATTGCGGGTAAACATTGGAATAACGCGGCCAGAAATCAGGCTGATGATAATACTAAAAAATAAAATAACGCTGCGTGCAATATGCAACGCCATCTCAGTGTTGTGGGTAAAGGCGCAGTACAAAAAGAACAAATGCAAACTGGCGATCACACACAGTAGCGGCAGTATTTTATAGTTACGCTGACTATTTGCTTTTAATAAAAGCTGGGCCAGCTTAACGATCACCATGCCCCACCAAATGGTTTGCAACAGCATGAGCATAAATAAATTAACGGTGTCTTGTATCAATAGTACTCGTATTACCAGCCATATGATCACAAGCGCCATTAAACTATAGCCATGTAAGCTGCGCAGGTTTGTCCAAGTTTGCACCGCCGTCATTAAAAAGCCTGCGGCGATGGTGAGTGCAAAACCAAATAACATTTCATGAATGTGCCACAGCGTTGCAGGCATTTCGCTTTGCCAGTTTAAATGGCCGTTAAGTATTAATAACCAAGCACCCAGGGATACAATCGAAAGCGCGCTGGCGATGATAAAAAACGGGCGAAACGCTAAGTCCCAAAGGGCGGCTTGTATTGGCTTAGATGGCAGCAGTGATAATTTAAAATTCACGAGATTTTTCCTTGTGTAACTGATTCAAGGCGACGCAGCGAGTGATGTATCCAAGTTTAATAACGGTGGCGAAAATTAAAGTGCCAATATGAGCACTCACCTGTACCGATAAAGAGAAAAGATGCGCAAATTGGTAGCTAGCAAGAATAGACACAATGATGAGCACCAAGCCCGCTAGCATGCTGAAATTACCAGTGTGTAATAAGCGTTGCATGCGGTGTGTGTTGGGTTGCTGCATTAGCGGGTTAGTTGAGCTAATCGCGGGATGCATGGCAGTCTCCTGGTTGATGCGGTATAGAATGACTCCTATATAGCGAATACCGTGCCAGATGATAAAACCCTTTATAAACAATGACTTGAGTAATATATTTGTTATTTTCGAGTCAATTTGACTCTATTATTTTTATGTATATTTAATACGACTGTGTCATTAAGACTCTTTTTGATTTATGCTTTGAAATGTATTGAGAAAAGGTTTAGCCACATGACAAATATTACTTTATCGGCCTTGATTGAGCTGGCCATTGACCTCAGTAGCAGCCTAATTGCAAAAGATCGCTTTGAGCGATTATTAACCACCGTTAGAAAATCCATTACCTGCGATGCCGTGGTGTTGTTGGTTAAGCAGGGTGATTACTTAAAGCCGTTAGCATTACAAGGTTTAAGTCATGACACTTTAGGGCGTCGCTTTGCCATTGCTGAACACCCACGCTTTCAGCAAATTTGTGATGCCAGTTCGCCAGTGCGTTTTGAAAGCCACACGCCATTGCCTGACCCTTATGATGGTTTGTTATTGGCCACAGAGGGGGATTTACCCGTGCATTCGTGTATGGGCTTGCCACTGATGTTTGATCATAATTTGATTGGCGTACTGACTCTCGATAGCTTAACGCCCAATGAATTTGATGATATCCCGCAAAAAACATTGGATATTATTGCGGCTATGTCGGCGGCCAGTTTAAAAACGGCACTCACACTCGATTTACTTGAGCGACACGCATCCCATGCGCAGGCAGTGGTTGAAAATTTAACGCAGCAAGCGTTAAGTAAAGATGGTGGCGAATTAATTGGCGAGAGCCATGTGATGCAGCAATTAAAAGATGAAATTCAAATGGTGGCCGGCTCTGATTTCACCGTATTAATTAATGGCGAAACGGGCGTTGGTAAAGAATTAGTTGCCCGCACGGTTCATAAACAATCAATGCGCAGTAATGGCCCATTGGTGTATGTCAATTGCGCGGCATTGCCTGAAAACTTAATTGAGAGCGAGTTGTTTGGCCATGTAAAAGGCGCGTTTACTGGCGCTAATCAAAACCGTGCGGGTAAATTTTCGATTGCCGATGGTGGTACGATATTTTTAGATGAAATTGGTGAAATACCATTGGCCGTACAAAGTAAGTTATTGCGAGCCTTACAAAGCAAAGAGATTCAGCCGGTTGGCCAAGATGAAACCTATCACGTGGACGTACGCATTATTGCGGCAACCAATCGTAATTTATTAGAAGAGGTTGAGCGGGGCCATTTTCGATCGGATTTGTATCATCGTTTAAGTGTTTACCCAATTAATGCACCTGCGCTGCGTGAACGCAAAGACGATATTGTTTTGTTAGCGGGTTATTTTATTGAACATACAAAACGCAAGTTGGGTATTCCTCAAATGCGATTTTCGACTGCTGCATTAAATCATTTAAAGCAATATGACTGGCCTGGTAATGTCAGAGAATTAGAGCACTGTATTAATCGTGCGGCGTTAAAAGCCAGAAACGATCAGCGTAAAAAAGACATTGTATCGATTCGCCCAGAACATATTGGCGAGCTAATGGTGTCATCATCAGGGTTGATTCCCAGTAATGAGCGTGACGACTCTAACGCACAGGTAGGTGGCATGCATCAATTGGATGCTCCGAGCAGTTTAAAGCAAGCCACCGATGATTTTCAGCGACAACATATTATTCAGGCGCTTGAAACAAGCCATGGTAATTGGGCGGCAGCAGGGCGATTGTTAAAAATGGACCGCGCTAATTTAACCCGACTGGCCAAACGGCTGGATATTAGCGTTGAAAAAATGATTCAATCAAATAAAGGCTGAAATCGCGCTCATACCTAGCGCCCAACTTTAGCTCACATGCGGTGAGTAAGCATTACCTTTAATATGTGCCGAAATGGCTATGTATTGTTTGATTTTGAGACGTGACGCCTGTTTTGATGGCTAGTTATAAGCATATAACCCTAAATTGCACTATTTCCCTTTGCCCCATCTTCTCTTAGCATTCGCTGACTACTTAATAAACAATATTTAGTCCGAAGAACTAAGGTGATGCCATGTTTAAAAAAACCATACTAATTACGAGTCTTACTGCATTGGCAGCATGTGGCGGCGGTGGTGGCAGTAGCTCATCCAGTGATATTAAGGCAGGAAAAATTGATGCATTGGCGGGTGTGGATTACCGTACTGAAACTCAGTCGGGCACACTCAGTAGCAGTGGTGAATTCAAATATAAAGAGGGTGAGAGTCTTACCCTTTTGATCGGTGATACGGTTATTGCCGAAACGAATACGGCTGCCGAGACAAGCCTTGTAAAGTTGCTTGCCTTGGATGAATTACCAGCGACCCCCTTAGCCGTACGCAGTGCTTTACGTATGCCAGAATATACCCGTGAGCGGATTGAAACCGGTTATTTAATAGAAAAAACAGTGGGCCAATATAACCAACTTCATAATACGTCTAATGTGATGCGTTTATTGATTGCGTTGGATAATGACAATGATTCATCAAACGGCTTTGATATTACGGCGAATAGCGCAGCTGTTGTGGGTTTAAAGTTGAACTTTGATGTGAGCTTGTATGAGTTTTCTGCTAATGATGATGCGTTGGCGTTTCAGCACAGCAGCGGTATTTCTTTGGCGATGGATGCAGCACGCCCATTACGTGATGCTTATGATTTGGCGGATATTGATATCACTGTAGCTGAGCGTGTAACACAAGAGGGCGTCGGAAGCTTAAGCTACACTGCCTTTGGTCAGGTGGCTACCCGAACAGATGATCGTTCATCAAGTTCTATTACAGAATACACCTACACTTATTCTGCCGAAAATGGTGAAATGTTAATCGAGCAATATGCAACCGAACAAAAAAGCAATGCAATTAAACATCTATCTTCCCGTCAATTAAATACAAAAACCTATAATAATTTTGGTTTATTAAATTCTGACCGTGCAGAAATTTTTGTTCGTGGTAATACCACCGAGCTTGCAACATATGATATTCAAACCAATAGCTATATGGATGACAAGGTGTATTTAACAACAGAGCGCACAGTGGAGTACTCTGATGCAGCCGGTACCGTTGATAATTCGTACTCTGTTCGTAAAACATATAATGATGTGAAAAAACGAACATCATCTGCCAATTTTAGTGGGGATACAACGGATCAAGAGGTTTTTGAATACGGCACTAAATCATATTTATATGATTCTGAAAGCCGCTTAACTAAAACAGAATATGAAAATTTAAATTCAAATACACAGTCTAGTTTTGAATATACGTATAGCGAAAATGCAGGCAGCTTGATTTCAACGCGAACATATAATCGATCAAACGGCACTAAAGAAGAGATTAAAGAAATCATTAGCTCAGAGGGTTTGTTGACGGCTAAAGAGACAAAAGCGATTGATGGCGGTGGTCTTGTTACCTTCATCGAGAGCATGACTTATGTTTATGATGATCAGGGTCGAATTAGTGAATGTCGCTCACAGAGTGATTCAAACGGTGATGGTACTGCAAATTCTACAGCAACCTCAAACCTTGTTTATACCGCTGCTGGTTTGAGTAACATTAAAAATATTTATGATTCAAACGCAGACGGTACAGCCGACTCAGAAACTGACTTAAGCGTTACTTATGGCGATAATGGTGAGGTTACAATAGATAAATATGGTAATGTTTTTACTTATGGCAATGCAGCGCAAAATGGAATCAGTTATTTAATATATGAATATAAAGCCCCTGCACTAGGTGGCGATACATATTTATATTTTTATGACAACAACGTGAAATGTGAAACTGCTTCTACTCATCCTCATGCTTAATTAAACAGGGCATAACGTTTTAAAAAACCGCATTCGTAACGAATTTCGGTTTTTTATCGTTATATTTTTGAATTCACGTTGTGATTGATTGCTATATCGATATAGTTGGTTATACATATAGAGAGCTACTGTTTTATGGTTATGTAATAATTATTTAATATAGTCATACCAATGATAAGGTCAGCTTTTACCTTTCTAGTATTTATCAATACAGCAGTGTCATTTAATAATAACGGCAGATGATTAGATGTTTTTGTATTTTAAATTAATTTTATGATTTGAATAATCAGAGTTAAATTCGATAAAAAAGAAATAAAAACGGCCTCAATAGAGGCCGTTTTTATTTTGGTAAATGTGAAATTAAGAAAGCAATTACACTTGCTCAACCCATAATGCACCTACATCGGCTTTTACCACTTTAACCTGTGTGCCTTTTGTTAAGGGCTGCTGGCTTTTAACTTTCCATTGAATACCTGAATACTGATGATGCGTTAGCCCTTGGTTATCGACATCATTTTCAAGCGTAAACTGATGAACAATCGTTGTTGCGGTTTCTTTGTTTTTTCCACTGTTTTGTTGGCTCTTTTTAAGCGGCTTCCAAAGTAGGGCGGCTAAAACACCGGTGACAATAGCATTACTCCAAAAAGCGCTGATGTAAGTGGCGTCTAATACGCCTAATAACATCAGCCCCCCAGTGATGACCATTGAGCACCCCATGAAGAACAGCACAAAGGTGGCAAAGCCGAGTATAGCCACTTCTATGATCAACAGTGCAATACCCGCAATGATCAAACTCTCTGACAGATTTTGTGCAATGAAGTCCATGGTTAGCCTTTTTGTTGTTCGTTAATCTTGTTAATGATAGCCATAGATGACGCCACTAACGAACTTGCGCTTGTATCGCCACTGGGTAGTAAGATCACAGACGATTCTTTGGCAATGGCTTTTTGTGCTTCAATCGCTTTGGTTGCTAGGTCAAGTTGAACCGCTTTTTGGCCTTCTTCAGTCATAGCAGCATCACCAATGGTTTTAAGAGCTTTTGCTTTTGCATCTGCTACTGCAATAATGGCTTGTGCTTCACCTTCTGCTAATAAAATTTGCTCGGCTTTATCGGCTTCTGCTGCCAGTACCATTGAGGCTTTTTGACCTTCGGCCACGTTGATGGCGGCTTGTTTATCACCTTCAGATTCTAAAATCTGAGCACGTTTTACACGCTCGGCTTTCATCTGTGCTTCCATGGATTCTAAAATTGACTTAGGTGGCACGATGTCTTTGATTTCGTAACGCAGTAACTGAATACCCCAAGGCTCGGCGGCTTGGTTGATAGATGAAACGATGTCAGCGTTTAGAGCTTCACGTTCTTCGAATGTACGGTCTAGTTCAAGTTTACCAATGGCGCTACGCATGGTGGTTTGCGCGAGCTGTGTGACGGCATAGGTGTAGTCATCTACGCCATAAGTCGCATCGTATGGGTTAAGTACACGCAAATACAGTACGCCATCAACCACAAGAGAGATGTTGTCTTTTGTGATAACGGCCTGGCTTGGTACATCTTGGGCTTGTTCTTTTAAGCTACGATCAGCGGCGATGCGATCAATAAACGGCATCATAAAATTAAGACCCGCTACTTTGGTGCTATGGTATTTGCCGAAACGCTCGATTAACCAAGCGCGGTTTTGTGGCACGAAGATAATGCTTTTTTTCAGTACAACCAGTACGAATAAAAACGCAATACCAGCGAGGATAGTACTCATGGAGATGGGCATGAAATGTCCTTTTCTTTATGTGAATAGTGCTTTGATTGTAAAGGGTTTATGTGAGCGCGCCCAGTACTAGAATTGAGAATCTTTAAGGTTTGTGGAAAGGGTTTAGGTGTTGGGTTTAGGTCGGTCGGGCGCGGGGCACCCTCGTACAATTGTAGGAGCTTGCCCCTGCGAGCGAAAAAATGAGTGGTATGGTTTAACCCTCTGGCCACTCAATCAACATATCTTCTTCGCCATCAACGATTCGCCACCATTGACTCTCAGGGCCTTGGCCGTCTTCCCAACTGCTGTTGGAACAGCGAATTTGAGTGGCTAATTCTTTACAAGCAGCATGGGCGCAATCTAAATCGGTGTCCCACGGGCTGTTGTTTTGTTTAAACCAGATACTGGAATACTTAGCGATGGCATTACCAAAGGCGATGACTTCGCTGCCGTCGACTAACCAGTGGCTGCGGGCTTCGCTCTTTTTGGTTTCGATGTGTTTACGTTCTACCGTTTTAAAGTGCAGGGCAAGCCAGTCTTCAATTTGTTTGAAGGTGACGTCTTTGACGTAAATTTCGATGTCTGGGTAGCGCATGGTTAAACCTTTTACGAGACAAGTTTAATTGTGATGATTATCTTTTTAGTGATTGTCATTTTGGTCACGTTGGCTTGTTTTACGTTTTTTAAAAAATATATACCAGCGGTAATAGGTCAAACTTAAATAACCAATTAACGCGGTGATAATGCCGATAATAAATAAAAGTATGGCCAGTAATGTTAGCAGTTCGGCTAACAGGGGTTGCGCGTCATAATGTTTAGCACTGAGATAAAACAACCCAATACCAATCATGAATATGGCTAATCCCGCGCCAAAAATAGCAAAGCAGCGTTGATAATTTTGAGCTAAGTTACCAAGCCATCTAACGATAAACATGCACGCTCCTTGTGTTTGTTTCTTTTGTTAGGTTAAACGTCGCTTTGCTGGTTGTCTTCTTGTTCGTCTGCTTGAATGTCGTCAACTGGTTTTTCGCGATAAATACGTTCACTTATGGGTTTTAAGCTAAAGCTATCTAAATTGATTTGTACACGTAAGTCTAGACGTTCTTGCGCCATTAAGCTTTGTTGTATTTCTGGGCTTGAGCGCCATGTGTGTGGCGTCATGGCGAGAAGGTGTTGAGTACTTTCTGGCGGCAAGCTCATGGTGAAATCTAACGTTTGGCGGTGTTCGTGGTTAAAGTCGTCGTTCATGACGGCAATGGCATCAAATTCCACAAACTTTGGTGTGGTGTAGATGGCTTCTTTTAATTGCTGTAAATGGTAAGCACCGGCACTTGCAATAAATACGCGGCCATTTTCATGGCATAGATTAGCAAGGGCTTTCGGCATAATGCGGTTAAACACGTTCATGATTAATTGCATGCTGCCTTGAGCAAAGGGCGCATGGTTGGCGTTGGCCACTAACCAATTGATATCTTTGCTGCGTTTACAGGCTGTTTTTACGGCATCTTTTGAAATGTCTAAGCCATAAAAAGCATGATTTATTTGGTGGTCACTTAACGCTGTGTGTAGGCGTTCAGTGTAGTAACCTTCGCCACAACCTAAATCTAAAATCTGGCTTTGTTCAGTTGTGTTTTGCAGTAGGTGGTCAATGGCTAATTGATTAATGGTGTCAGAAATAACCTGATAGTGGCCGCCATTCAAAAATGCGCTGCGCGCTTGCACCATGGCAGCGTTGTCACCTGGTTGTTTCGAACTTTTGGCGGTATTGAGTAATAAATTAAAATAGCCTTGCTTGGCTTGGTCATAGCTGTGATTGTTTTCACAGCATAACTGACGCTCATTAAGCTCAAGCAGACTTTGGCAAACTGGGCACGTTAACATAAGGCTTAATTGTTAATCCAAAAGCAATTTTTCAAGAGTTCGTTCATAGATGGCGCTTAAGGTATCTAAGTCGGCCACACTGATGTGTTCGTTTACTTGGTGAATAGTGGCGTTGATTGGGCCAAGCTCAACTACTTGTGCGCCTGTTGGTGCAATGAAGCGCCCGTCACTTGTCCCACCGGATGTTGAAAGCTCGGTATCGATGTTGGTCACTTCTTTAATGGCGTCAACGGCGGCGTCTACTAATGAACCGCGGTCGGTTAAGAACGGGTGGCCGCTGAGTTTCCATTCGATCTCGTATTCAAAACCGTATTTATCCATGATGGCATGGGTACGACGTTTTAATTCTTCTTGAGTCAATTCAGTTGAAAAACGGAAGTTGAAAATTAATTCTACAGTGCCCGGAATCACGTTAGTGGCGCCGGTGCCGCTGTTCATATTGCTGATTTGAAAGGTGGTGGCTGGGAAAAATTCGTTGCCGTTATCCCATTTTTCAGCGGACATTTCAGCAAGGGCAGGGGTGACTAAGTGAATTGGGTTTTTTGCCAAGTGCGGGTAAGCCACGTGACCTTGTACCCCTTTAACCGTCATCCATGCGCCTAATGAGCCACGGCGGCCATTTTTGATGACATCGCCACAGTGTGTGGTGCTAGATGGTTCGCCCACGATGCACATGTCGATTTTTTCGTTGCGCGCTTCTAAGGCTTCGATCACTTTAACCGTACCGTTGTCGGCTGGGCCTTCTTCATCGGCGGTGATTAAATACGCAATAGAGCCTTTGTGGTCTGGGTGTTTTTTTACAAAGCTTTCGGTGGCAGCTAAAAACGCGGCGATGGAGCCTTTCATGTCGGCCGCGCCACGTCCGTATAACATGCCGTCAACGATGGTGGCTTCAAATGGCGGGTAAGTCCAGCCAGCGTGTGGGCCCGTCGGTACGACATCTGTGTGACCAGCAAAACACACAAGGGGTTTTTCAGTGCCTTTGCGTGCCCATAGGTTTTTCACTTCAGCAAACTGCATGGTTTCACATTTGAAACCCAAAGGTGCCAAGATGTCTTCCATCATTTGTTGGCATTCGGCGTCTTCTGGGGTGACAGACGGCTGTTCGATTAAGGCTTTGCTTAGGGCCAGTGTGCGAGTATCGCTCATACTTGGTCTCTTATTTGTTAATCAGTTTGTCTACGCTTGCGAGTATGCCGCGTAACATGTTCAGTTCAATTTTTTCAGGGCGTGCGCGGTTAAATAATCGCTTTAAGCGCAACATGGCTTGGCCCTTATGGGCTTGGTTTAAAAAGCCTGCATCATCTAATGTGGTTTCTAGGTGTTCGTAAAAGCCGTTTAGTTCATTGACTAAAGGATAGGCTTTATCTTGCTTGGCAAAGGTTTGCCTGTTGGCCATAAAACATTCGTAGCACACCAACTGTACCGCAGAGGCCACATTCAGTACGGGGTATTCTGGGTTGCCAGGAATATCCATATGAAAGTGCGCTTTACGTAGGTGCTCGTTATGCAGCCCCATGCGTTCTGGGCCAAACATAATGGCGATTTTGCCTTTGCTGGCTTCTTCTAAAATTTGTGGTGCCATCTCGCGGGCTTCTTTGATCGGCCAAGGGTGGCTGCGTGAGCGAGCGCTGGTAGCAATAACCAGTTGGCAATCGTCTATGGCTTGATCAAGGGTTTCGACTACGGTGGCGCTGTCTAGAACGTCTGTGGCACCTGCCGCCATGGATGTAGCTTGGTCGCTTGGGTAGTCAAGGGGGGACACCAGCACTAAGTCGCTTAGGCCCATGGTTTTCATGGCACGGGCGGCGGCACCTATGTTCCCTGGGTGAAATGTGTTCACCATAACGATACGAATATTAGACAGGGGATTGGACATGGATCAGAGCCGCTAAATAAAGGGCCGCATCTTACCATAGGCAAGTTTTGGGCTCTATAGATGCTTTTTTTTGGAGGCTTGTTGTGTGAGAGATAAAAGACTGGGGTTTGTGGGTGCACGACTGGAATGGTTGTCGGGCGCGGGGTTGCATGCCCCATGAGCGTAGCGAGTGCATTGGGTACACCCTCGTACAGTGTTGGATTGCAGGCGACCGTGAGCGCAGTGAATATATTAGGTACATAAGCGACTATATCGAACAAGTTTTTTGCGCTTTATTGCGATCTGGTTACAATAGCGGCATTACTAGAAGGCTAATCACATGAGCACGCGTGCTGAACAAAAATTAAGAACTCGTCAATCGATCATCGATGCGGCATTAGAGCTCAGCAAGGACAAAGGGTTTTCGGCATTGAGTCTGCGCGAAGTCACGCGTCGAGCAGGCATTGCGCCAGCGACGTTTTATCGACATTTTGTGGACATGGAAGATCTTGGTTTGGCGCTGGTGGACCAAGTGAGTTTAATTCTGCGTCAAATCATGCGCCAAGCCCGTCATCGTGTGAAAGTTGAAGGCTCTGTGGTGAGCACGTCGGTTGAGACGTTCATGGAGTTTGTTGAAAATTACCCTAATTTAATTCGCCTGTTGAATTCCGATATGGTATCGGGCCCTAAGCAATTTCGTGAATCCATTGCTCGTGAAACGCGTCGTTTTGCTGAAGAATTAACTGATGATTTAAGCTCACCGCAACAAATGGAGCGTCAACCGCTGACTAATATCACAGAAGTCGCCGAAATGATGGTTATGTTAGTGTTTAGTCAAGGCGTGATGTCGCTGGACATGAGTGAGCAAGAGCGAAAAAATTTAGTCCGTAAATTAAACATTGAATTACGTATGGTGCTGGCGGGCAGCCATGCAATGTACTTGAAACAACAGAATAAAAAGTAAACGCAGATTGATCAAAAAAGGGTCGTCACATTATAGTGACGACCCTTTTTTTTGAGAAGATTAATGCTTAAAGTGCCAGTGATTCTTCGCGCTCTAAATCGTTGATCATGCGCCACTTACCGCCGCTTTGTTCTATGCGTTGCTGCCAATCTTTTAGGCGTTGCATGTATTTTGTTGGGTCTTGGTTATCGCTGCGCAATTTTGTAACGTTAAGGGCGATGACTTCGTAGCCTGGTAAATTTAATTCAAAGTCCCGCTTGTAACCTTTTGGCAGCTCTTCTTGCATGTCTGAAAATACCATGATGTATTTTTTATCACTGTCGATTTCATTTAGGTATTCTTTCGCCAATAACAAGCCGCCACTGATGTCGGTGTAAGCGCTGCTCTGTACGGTTTCAATAAACTTAGAAATAGTGGCACTAAAAACACGTTTTTGTTCATTGGCACGGCTAGGGCGATGATCAAATGTAACTTTGGCAATAATATCGGTTTCGGAAAAACTGCCGCTATCAATGCGGGCCACGGCAAAGCTGTCCCCCGGTTCTAGTTGTGCTAAATAGTAGTGAATAATTTGCTGGGCTTTTTTCAGCTCTTTTGTGTAAGTACCAGATGTATCGAGCAATAAATATAAACCCGTGGTAGGCTTTTGCTGAGTACAGGCACTGAGTAAAAAAAGGGTGCCTAAGAATAGTGCGATTACTGTGATTGATTTCATCATGGTTAGGCTTCTTTTGTAATCTTAGGAGGAGTATCTTTTTTCGGTTTTTTACTTTTATCCGTGTCATCTGATTCAAGTAATGCGTGTGCGTGTTCAAGTGCTTGTTTTTCTTTCGCCGCTTTTACTTTTTTGGTTGATGCAGGTTTGCTTTCAATCATGTGCTCAAACCATAACGGTGCGAAGCATAAAATATCGTAAACATGTTTTAGGCTGTTGTTTAGTTGTTTCATTAAAATAGATATGCTGCGAGCAATGGTACTGGCAAAAATACAAAGGTGTACCACCATATTGCCCAGTACGTGTCGGCCGGTGTGAATAAAGGATTCAAACGGTATGGCTACAAACATTAAAATTAATGGCAATACAAAACCCAGTGTCATTTGTCCGATCATGGGGATATTACTATGCACTTGGCTAGCGGATGCGGTGACGGCTTCTTCGCCGCCCACTAAAAAGCTGGTTAATAATGCTTTATCGGCCACCATGGTTTCACGCATGTAGGCTAGGCCCGCTTCAACACTGCAAAGCGCTAATAAAAATATAATGCAGACCCATGCCCAAATAATGCGTTTTTTATCTTCCATAAAATGAATAACAGGGAAGAGCCGGGTAATGCCGATGGCCTCCATAAAAAACAAACCTACGGTCAGTTCTAACATGATGATGACTGCCGCGCCGATATCCGCCACATCATAGCCGCCAACTTGGCTAGTGGCCGGCATCAGTTCTGACATTGGCAGTGCGATTAGGTTGTAGTTTACAAAAGCGCCAAAGCCCGCAATGACCATTACGATGACAGAGATAACAAATTGAGTGGTGTTGCTGGCTTTTAATAAACGCTCGGCTTTGTCTGTGCCTTTTACCATGCTTTCAAAGCGATCAACTTGTAAGTCGACTTTTTTACTTTGCTCATTTAGGTTTTGCCATTGTTCGTTGAGGTTTTCGATTTTATGTAGCAAGTGACGCCAGTGAACCATGGCGGACTTTAATATGTTGTGGCGCTTGGCGGTGTCTTGTCGAAAAGTGCCGAGTACTTCGCCTTGTTGTTTATGGAAGGCCTCGTAAATGGCTTGTAGTAATTTGCCCACAACAGCATCGTTTTTGGTGACGTCTTTTAGGCGAGCAATTGACTCAACGGCTTCTGTCCATTCCGGTAGTGGGGCGGGCACTTCTGAGGTTTGCGATAATTTATCTTCCATGTGGGAGATGTTTTGCTCAATGTTGCGCTGAATCGTGGGGTAACGACCCAAGTCTTTTTCGACTAATGTACCAAGGCGAATAAACTGGCGCTCTAATTCTCGTTCGGCTTGCTGTTTGCCATGCTCTAGCAAAACTTCGCGGTTACGTCGGCTCATGTGACGGGCGGTTGTCACTAGGGCTTGGCTGAAGAGTTTAAGGTTGTGAACAACCAGTAGCGTTAGGCTGTCGAATAATTGGTGCGCGCTGTGACGAATGAAATATAAGATTAGATTGCCGGCAACGATGACAAGTAGCCAGCTTAAGACAGGCTCGCCAGGAACGAGGTTTGATATGAGCATGCAGAAATCCTTTTAAATTCAGTGCCAACGGCAGTGCTAGGCGTGACTATGCCTTATTTTAGTTGAGGAAAATGTGAACAGTTGCGCTCGTTTTTAATTCAGTGGTGTAACGAAGGGAAAAGTTGCGAATGTCTATAATTAACTGTTTGAATTTTAAGGCAATTTTTTAAGCCGCAAAAATTAGATAAAACCAAACAGTATATAGGTTAGCAGGTTTAGCCTTTAAATGTATGAGTATTATGGCTATTGACTGGCAAGCATAGCGGCTTCAATACACCAAATTCGATCTTGCCCCCAAACATGAGTCTGTTTGTAGCGTACGCTAGGAACCCCCCAAAGGCCCAGAGTATAGAGCTCTTTAATGTTGTCGCTCACTTCATGACGCCAGTCTTCACAGTTTAATGCTTGTTTAGCTTGCGCCCAATTGAGCCCTATTTTTTCACATGCTTGCTTTAATCCTGGGGTGAAATTTGCGCTGACACCCTTTGCATTCACTAAGTGCGAAATGGCCAATAAGAACTCATTGCCTTTGTTTTTTTGTTTGGCCCAGTGCCAAATGGCATAGGTATTTTCAACGCCTTTACCTAATGGGTCCGCTACCTTGCCATACGGAATATCCAGTTTTTTGCCTTCACGCAGTGCATCAAAAAAGATGTAGCGAGTTTTATTTTTGGGTACGCTCAAATTACGCATCAGCATAGGCAAAACTGGCTTGACGGTCAGCGGCACACCATAATGTTCGGCCAGTTTTTGACAGCGGTTGAGTGCTAGATGGCTGTATGGACTGCGCATTGAAAAAAACAGCTCAACCGGTTCTTGTTTATTGGTGATTGCATTCCTTGGCTGTGCACAAAAGTTTTGCCAAGTGCGGGCGTATTTTGATTCGGGGTATTCATTTTGGTTAAAGCCCAGTTCTAAAAGTCTGCGTTCTAAATGCTCAAGACGATCAACGCCCCAATACCACTGGCCAGCAAAATATAGGCTGGCAGGTAAGTAATGGCCTTGGGCGGATAAGTGTTGCTCATTTTCACGCAACATGGGCTGTGCATCTGTGTCGGATGCTGGAATAACTTTGTCTAGCCAAACTTGCTCAAAACGTTCTATGGCTTCCCGTGGGTTTTGTGGTGGATGTTGAGCCCAATACGATTGCGCTTGGCGAATACTGGCTTGTTTTGGATAGTAAGGTGGTAAATACAAATGGTACAAGCGGGCTAGTTGTGCGGCGTCATCTATTGCCCATGTTGACCACATGGCTTCTTCTGGGAACATGTCGTTTTGACGATGATGCACTAAGTGGATGTCTAACTCTAAAGCAAAATCATCACAAAATTGCGCTAACAGTTGCAGCAGTATGTAGCTATACGGGTCATCAAGTGCAACAAACACTTCGCAGTAGCGAGGTCGTTGTTGTTCTTTTAACACGGCTTCGGCTTGTTTGTTTTTATTGGCAAGGTAGCGGTCGGTTGACCAGTAACCACTGATAAATGGGGTAATTAAGCTACGCATGTTAAATGCCCATAGCGAATGTTGATTGATAGGAGAACGACACGTTAAAGAATTTGCCTGCTAGTGCTGCCGCGTAATTTAAATGTGCCATATTTATCTCACAGAATAGTTTGGTTAAATATAAACCGAACATCGATTCTGATGTATAACCGGATTTAAAGATATGACTTAAGTCATTATCTTTAACGTCAATATTAGGGTTGGTTTGACGTTGGTTTATTAGGGGGGTGGTGTTTGTGTTGCCAATAAAAAAGGCCATGAAATAATTCATGGCCTTTTTGGGGTTACACGTCTAGCTAATAGGATTAATTATTGGCGTGCAGCTCGTGGTTTAGCTCGATCGCTGTTTTGTTGGTGACGCATTGTACGGCACCGCTGATAGAATCACGACGGAACAGTAGGTCAGGTTTACCAGCAAGATCACGTGCTTTAACCACTTCAACCACTTGTTTTTGATCATCAAGTACTTGTACTTTGGTACCAGCAGTAATGTATAGGCCAGACTCAACGGTACAACGATCACCTAGTGGAATACCGATGCCAGCATTAGCGCCTATCAATGAGTTTTCACCCACAGAAATAATGATGTTACCACCACCAGATAACGTACCCATAGTAGAGCAGCCGCCGCCAAGGTCAGAGCCTTTGCCTACGAATACGCCAGCAGAGATGCGGCCTTCAACCATAGACGTACCAGCAGTGCCTGCATTAAAGTTGATGAAGCCTTCATGCATGATGGTGGTGCCTTCGCCTACGTATGCGCCTAAACGCACGCGTGAGGTATCAGCAATACGCACACCACTTGGTACGACGTAGTCGGTCATTTTAGGGAATTTATCAACGCTGATCACTTCAAGTAGTTCACCGTTTAAGCGAGCTTCAAGTTGTGCGTCGGCTAGCTCAGCAAGGTCAATAGCGCCTTTGTTTGTCCAAGCAACGTTTGGCAATAAACCAAAAATGCCGGCTAGGTTGATACCGTGAGGCTTAACTAGGCGGTGAGAAATCAATTGTAGCTTCAAGTACACCTCAGGCGTGCTGTTTGCTTGCTCGTCTGATTCTAATACAACTAATACAGTAGGGCGTTTGCTGCTGCTTAGGGTTTTGGCTAAAGAGGCTTGCTCGGCTGGTAGGCTTTCAGCCAATGCAGCCAGTTTTGCGCTGTCTAATTCGATGGCTTGGTTGCCAGCGGTGTAACCTGCTGTTTTAGCTGCGTCCACTAATTGCGCGTCTGGCTGATAAACGGGCTTTTGATAAAATACTTCTAGCCACTCGTTTTTCCGCGTTTTGGGTGCCTACACCCAGTGCAAATGCTAATGCCATCTTAATATTCCTATGGTCTGTTGCTAACTATTAATAAATAAGGGTTATACGAATTCTTGGTATTCATCTTCTTTAAAGCCCAGTAAATACTGGCCATTCTTCTCAAGCACAGGGCGTTTAATAATGGACGGGTTATTTAGCATAACCTGCTTAATGGTGCCTGCATCTTGCGCTATGATTTTGTCTTTGGTCGCATCATCTAATTGGCGGAAAGTAGTGCCGCGTCTATTAATGAGAGCATCTAACGGCACGTTGGCGATGAACGTATCCGCTAAACCAGGACTTAAGCCTGCTTTTTTGTAATCGTGAAATTCGTAGGCTGTTTTTTGAGCGTCAAGCCATTTAAGGGCTTTCTTCATGGTGTCACAGTTTTTAATGCCGTAAATCTTCATGATGTCTTCACGTAAAAATAAAAGGCCGCATTAAAGCATAAACAGCGCTGAAGTTCAGCCCCAAGATGATGGAAGCTGAGCAGTAAATGTTTCGCAAACCCATGGGCAGGCAGGGGTTAATGGTCTGATATTGGGTGTGCCTCATAGGGCTATGATCATCAACTAGACTGTATAGATAGGCTTACATAGTGAATAAATGTTTTGAATTCAAACAATACAAAAGGGCCCCAGTCTAGCTTGGACCGTGTTTTAAGAAGGTTAATACCGAATCGCTTTATGAATAGCGAGGATGCTTTTCGTGCCAAAGTTTTGTGGGTGTATTCAACCGTACTGGGAAGTTTGGGTTTAACAGTCTTGATCTTAATATCATTATTAGAAGGTGGCGTGCCCGCTCGTAGGCTTGTTACGGTGATATTAGCCGCGATGTTAATGGCGGTGGTGGTTCTTATGCGTTATGCCAAGCACCTGAGCTCTATTTCGGTGTATGTTTGTTTGATTTCAACGGCACTGATTTTTTATGTGGATTTTAATAACTCATCAATCACTGGGCCCACGACAGTATTATGGGTTATTCCTTTCATATTAATGTCGTTATTGTTTTCAGGCTTGTCTTTGTTTTTATCTTTAATTTTCTCTTTGTCTCTATTTCTTTTCAACGTTTTTGCGTTGTATCAGGGGTGGCTGCCAGAACCTATAATTAAAGAAGAAAGTTGGAGTTTCATGCAAGCTCTTTATATGTTTTGTGCTGCGATTATGATTGTGACATGTACCCGAGGGATGACGAACCTGTCAAAAACACATTTAAAAGAATTACAAAAAGAAGTAAAGAATAAGAAAAAACGTATTAAAAAAATGAACGAATTAAAAATTCAGGCAGAATCTTCAGCTTACAGTAAATCCATATTCCTCGCCACAATGAGTCATGAATTACGCACGCCACTGAATAGTGTTATTGGGAATGCTCAGTTACTTGCCCGTGCGGATTTACCAGACAAACATCAGACTAAAGTGAATGATATTGCATTAGCCGGTAATTTATTGTTAATTTTGATAAACAATATTTTGGATTTTAGTAAGTTAGAAGTAAATGAGCTGAATTTAATAGAGGAACCCTATGATGTAACGCAACAAATTAATGAGTTATGTCGAATGATAACGCCGAGGTTAAAGCAAGACGTTAGGTTGGAATTATCACTGCCTGAAAATCGAATTTATATCAATGGTGACCAAAATCGATTGTCACAAGTTTTAATGAATCTGCTTTCGAATGCTATGAAGTTTACTGATGCAGGTGTCATTAATGTTTCTTTAGAGAAATATGGTGATAGTGGGATTAAAATATCCATTGAAGATAGTGGGATTGGTATTAAGGCAGAAGACTGTAAACGATTATTTACAAAGTTTTCTCAATTTACTAATGACTCAATCAGAAACATGGAGGGGACTGGTTTAGGATTGGCCATATCAATGGGCTTAGTTAAACATATGGGAGGCGATATTGACGTGACCAGTGAGATAAATAAAGGCAGTTGCTTTTCTATTGTATTGCCGCAAAAACGCATTCCTGATTTGGATCTAACTATAGCGCGTGAAGGCGCTATAGTTAAAAGTACAGTGTCATTAAGAGGCTACTCGGTATTAGTAGTAGATGATATTGCAATGAACTGCATGATGTTAGAGGCCATGTTAGCCGAGTTTGATGCCGATTGTCTTTTATCAGTTAATAGCGGCGAACAAGCAGTGGATTATATTACTCAGCATATAGATACACGGTTAATACTAATGGATATGAGAATGCCAGGTATGAGTGGTGTTGAAACGACAAATAAGATTCGAGCGCTAAATTATCAAGGCTTGGTTGTTGCGGTAACTGCAAATGCATCGGAGCAAGATAGACAAGCCTGTATTGAAGCGGGAATGAATGATTTTATTGTCAAGCCCGTTACCATGGTCGAGCTTGAGCGAGTGTTATTAAAAGTAATCAATCATTAGTAATGCGCTAGTATGCTTAAAGCAAGCCAAACTCGATTTCTAACAGGTTCTGGCAAAGTAACAATCGATGTTATAGTCGTTAATTATTATTGAAGTTATAGCTATCTAACAGATTCTTGTTATTTTGATTCCATGGGTGAAAATCTTTTCTGAAAAAATCAACGTATAGCATCCAGTGTTTCCTTAAAAAGCCATTTTTTCCAAATATGAATTTGGCCACACTTTTTAATGTTCGCCATTTCCATAGTTGTTTATCATGGTGCAGCAGCATGATAATTACGCGTGTTAAGTCATAAACATAATGTAATGTGAATTGAATCATTAATTTTTTTCTCATGACTAAGCTGCCACCTGCGTATGTGAAGACATCAAATGCCACCGATTTGTGTTCGATCTCCTCACTTGCGTGCCATTGCCATAGAGCTTTCATATCATTAGGTACGTTTTCCATTTGCCAACCACGTAGAATATTTTCTGCGAATATGGCGGTGAAATGCTCTGCTGCAACTGTTGCGGCTAGGGATTTTACTTTATTATCAAAAGCATTGATTTGCTCGATACGCCTTTGCCATTGGGCGTCTATTCTTTCGGCGTTGTATCCTCTGGCAGTACACAGCAATGTGTTGTATTTATTATGTTCACGTCTGTGCATGCCTTCTTGGCCAAAAAAAATACGCATTTCTTTTTTAAGTTGAGGGTCGGGGATCTCATCAAAAAAGGGTCTTACACTGTCAATAAATGACTTTTCGCCAATAGGAAAACCTAAACTGAGACTATTAAAAAAAGCCGTTTTAAAAGGGTCATTATCTAACCAGTCGGTTGCCATATTTATTTTGTCAAAGTTAAATACCCGGTTTCTAACATTTGCATTAATATCTTTTGGGGTTTTTGATTGTTCAATTAATACGGTCATGTCTTTGCTCAGTGGTGGTTTTACACTAAAAATTAGGCTAGCTCATATTCTTTTTCTAGATGGGCCATATAGTCAGCCAGTAATATCCGATGACTTTTTCCCTGCCAGTAGTTAAAAGTGGTATCTATGTTCATGCTTTCATCGATTAATTTTGCAACTAATTTAGATTGGATATTCAACAAAGGGGGAACTGGGCCAACAGGCTGAAGCATGCCGATAAAGAATAAATTCGGATGATTTTGATTGATTAAAAAGTCTTTGTTGTCATTGTAGTCAACGTTGAAATCAAAAAAAGGAAAGGCCAAGTCATAGCCTGTGGCAAGTATGACGCTGTCAAAGCTTAAGTCTTTATTACCAAATGACACGCTATTGCCATTAATGGTATTTGCAGATTTTTCGAAGCGTATTGTGTTTGATTTGGCGTATGTGAATATATCATCACAAATCGGGATGGTAGACCCGCTTAACAAGCCTTGCTCTGGCTTCGGGATATTGAATGAGGTTTGATCAATGCCGTTTTTTTTTAATACTTCAATAATACGCTCTTCTGGTAAATGCCTAACGGACTTATAAAATTCAAGCAATACTTGGTTATCAATGTAGCGTGGCAATATAAAGGGCATTGTCCTAACAGACAGCGTTACATCGCTGGCAATTCCCGCTAGATCAGAGGCGATTTGTATTCCGGAGCTGCCACCGCCCACAACCAGTACACGTTTACCTGAAAAGACTTCTGGTGTTTTATAATCTTTTGAATGAATGATTGAGCCGGTGAATTCATTGTATAACGAGGGAGTTTTTGGCACTGAATAATGACCGCTGCATACAATTAAATGAGAGTAATTATGTCGATTGCCATCTACGATGACTTCCCAGCATTGTTTGTTGTCATTGTATTTCGCATTGTCTACTGCTTTACCATAGTGAATATTGGGTGAGTTAAATTGCTGTAAATACGATAAATATTCACTATGAGACAAATAATCCGCTAATGAGTTTTCAATCGGAGTATTGTTTATTTGCATGCTAGGGCGAGGATGATTTTGTTTGCAGTTTTTATACACGCTATTATCGTTATCATTGTAGTTCCATAATCCGCCTAGTGTGGTGCGTTTTTCAAAGCAATCAAACTCAATGCCTTTAGACATGAGTTCATGAATACAGCTCAGGCCTGAGATCCCCGCACCTATCACGCATACTTTCATAGTTGTACAAAGCCCCCACGTAATGAGCCTGCGCTTAAGTTTCCGTAGAGCTCTTTAAAATCATCATGCAGTGGGCGATTGTTATCAGCACATACCCAGCCACGCAGAAGCAAGCGGTCACGATCATTGAAACTGCTTCGGGCGTGATATGCAGTGTGATTGTTGAGTATCAATACCTCACCTTTTCTTAGTGTTAAGGTTGTGCACAGCTTTGTGGCGACCTCATTTATACGGTTTAAAGCATCTCGTTTTTCTAGGCTTAGATCTAAGCCTAGTTTTTCATAGGTAATAAAGATGAATGCTCGCAGTAAAAAGCTTGAGAAGAAACCTTCTTTATTGGTAAATACAGGGATACTAATTAAATGGTTTTTACCATCTGGTTTTAATGGTGTTTGGTGCATGATTTTGAATGTGTCAGATAATGCGACTAAGTCTTCTGGGTGATGTTCTTTTATATAGCTGTAAACCTCTTCCGAGTTCACAACATGATTTTCACCGCCTTTTTGTGCCGGTTGAACGCTCAGTAAAAAAGCGATATCGGATAAATCTGTATGAAATTCCAATTCTGCATTAGTGAGATAGGGGCGATTGTTTGTTTGTCCCTTGTTGTCACCTGATACGACGCCTTTATTTAAGACATCTTCGGTAGAAACACCTTTGTCTTGAATATAGGAAATAGCATCACCATTATTGTTTTGATTGAGCACCGTGCCAAATTGATTCATTAACTCAATAAATGAGGCTTCTGGGTTAGTGAGATCAATGTCCTGAAGTACTACCCAACCCTTACCATATTCTAATTCTTTTTTTGCTTGTTCAATGTTCATATTAGTGCCTATTTTGTCTCAGAATTTAACGGAATAATCCAGCTGTATTCACCCGTGAAACAGCCATCATTAAAGTCAAGAATTGCGTCATAAGACTTTATTGCGCCTTTTGTTACTTTTTTTGTAACGGTAAAATCTAATGTGAAACGTTGATCTCTTATGGGCCTTTTGTATTTTATTGTGCTTGAGCGCAAATAAACTTCCCTGTCTTTAACACAAGAGCCGGTTTCTATATGAGCATAAATAACACCAGCATGTAGCACACAGACTTCGGCAAGAATCGAGGATAGGTGGAATTGAGCATCTGAAGGCATAAAAAAATCATTTACTTCAAAAACAAGCGATCCACCATCTTCATGAAAATGAGCTTCAGAAATTGATACTTTGTCATGATGGAAACCACCATCAAGATAATCGGATGTTAATTTTTTTAGTCTTGCTTTATCTAAGTCAGATTTTTTAGGGTGGTAGATAGATAACCCTGTTTCATCGTTAGTGACCATAGCTTTCATTTTAGTGCTCGAAAAAGCACCACTTTCATGGCTGGATTCAGTTATCATCTTTATTCCTTATTTATTTTTATTTGATGAAATTTTTATTGAAAATGTATATTTATTGTTAATTTTTTTCTGATAGATTGTTTGTATCTGTTGATTTAAATAAGTTGTGTTTTTATTTTCATAATAAAAAAATATTGATTAAATTCATCAAGGGTATGGCGTACTAAAAAGTGAAATGAATGATGTTTATTGGGCTGTAAGGGTGGAGGGTTTGTTCTGGTATGTTTGTCACTAAATTATTTAGAAAGGAAATTTTTATAAATATGAAAGGAGTTTTGTGGGATTAATGACCTTAAATAGGATGGTTATATAGTTTTATTTATTTTTTATATATGAATGAGGTTAATGATGATGCAATGAATTTAATATTAGTTTACCAAGTAAGCTACACGCACAGGCTTAATCAACGTTAATCAATTAGCCTGACTGTTGTATAGATTAATAATTTTACTTTAAGTTGTAGTAGGCTTTTCGCTCGCGGATCCAAGCTTTATTGGTATGTAAGAATTGATTTAATTCTTTTATAAGTTTGCCATGATGAATCGATGACAGCATATAAATTGAGCTGGTTTTCACTAGATCTTTGCGAAACACAACACTGTCGGCAGGGTGCCCAGCCTCTTGTACCAGCTTAATGAAAGCCTCAATATTATAATAAACGCCGTCAAATCGTTCAGCATATAGGCTATTAATTAAATTTTTAAGGTTGCGTTCATTAATTAATCTAATTTGTCCTGAATTTATTTGACCTTGATAGCCCCATGGGGTGAAGCCTTCAATCGTTCCGAGCTTAGTAAGTGATTTATCGGCGTTATGCGATAAGCTGACTATGCCATCTGTAAAATAAGCTATTGGCACACTATATGTGATATTTAAGTCTTTTTTCATGTCCCGTTGCCATAGGAGATTATCAGGTAAACGAAAATCAACTTCGTCATTCAGATAAGCACGCCATAGGTCGTCAATAGACATGATTTTAAAACGTATTTTGATATTTTGGTGCTTAGCAAATTTGTTGATTACCTCAACCAAATATCCTCTGGGTTCAGCACCTGTGAAATCATAATGGGGGAAATGATTAACGGCCTCTACACCAACTGTATAGGTTTTAGCATGTGTGCAAAACGATATGCTAATAGCGAAGAAGACTATCGATAGTCTAGATAAGAGAAATTGATAAGACAGGGTGACCATGAAAGCAACTACCTCGGGTTTCCCCGTTATGGTAAGACTTTAGCTTACCTCTATTTTTAAGACTTTTATTGTAAATAATAGGCGCCTATAAATACAACGCCAAGTTCACAGTTAAAGATAAAATAGTAATACGATAACATATACGTGCCGAGTTTGTTTGCAGCATACCTTTTAATATTGGCGTATAGGGTCTATCTTGACTCTATTTCAGGGTGTTTGATATTTCAGTCAGGCTTGTTTATATGGTTTAGTATCGTGTCTAGATAGGGTGTTAATGTCGGTATATGAATGGATCGATAACTATCAATACTGATTAAACCTATAAAAAAGCCCACAAGTGAGTGGGCTTTTTACTTCGTTTGTAGCTTGTTGCTTTAATTTAATAAGGGCGTTAGTGTTTTTTAGATCTTTAATCAATTAGTAGTGACTACTGTCTGACTTTATCTTTTACACACAGCAAGATCTTCTTATGCTCTATTAACCCGCAAGGGGTTAATAGAACGACTCACTAACGTACACTAATTAAAAAGTAAGTTTCCAGCGGTCAATTTTGCCCGTATCGTTATTGGCATTATCAACTACTTTTAGTTTCCAAATTCCACTTGAGTCAATGTTGCCAACGTTAACCGTGTAGGTTTTGTTGATATTATTTGCGCTGCCACCTGTATTGTTGTGAACATTAAAGCTTGTGCCATCGGGCGCAATTACATCTACTTTTAAGTCACCAATATAGGTATGAATGATATCGACCTCAACACTCACCGAGCCAGATGCACCGCTGCGGGTAACGTTAATATCGCTGGTGGCACCAGAGGCATTATTATCGGGAATGGCTACATCGGTGTTATTTTCAAAATTATCAACTGTGCCCGTTGTATAAGTGCCCGTAAGACTTACGTTACTAAATGCCTTAAAGCCTCGTAGCATCACGTGATAAGTGCCGGCCTGAATGTTGGTTATGCTACACGTTTCTTCATTACCACCTTTATAAGGGCGACATTCCCAATTGTTGGTTGTCGGTTTGGCATTAAAGCGTACGTACATATCAGCATCGCCGGTTCCACCTGCCATTGTGAAGTTCAAGGTGTCTGCATTAGCTGGTACGGTTAAAGTAAAGAAGCTATCAGCGCTTTTCGCACCCGATAGGCCAGTTTTTGCTACGCCATTTGTCATTTCGCCAGGCACGACTACATCACCTGATACTTGCAAAAATATGGCAGATACAGCACCCCAGACGCCACTGGCATCTTTTGCTCTAAGGTAAACAGTATGCTTGCCGTCGCTTAACCCACTTGTGTTGATTGTGGCATTACCCGCTTCGGTTTTACTGTTAAATGAGCCATCAGTTGCGGATAAAACATTTGCTACCGCGCCTGTAGTCCATGGTGGTGTATCAATATAATATTCCATTGCGGTAATATTTTGCGTCGCTTCTGAGCCATTACTTGAATTAAAACGGTTGTCAGTTGCGGTTGCCGCTAGGCTGCCAGTACTGTTAGGCGCAATTGTTCCGCTGCCGCTTGTACCGTTAATGGTTAAGTTAGTAATGTCTGGGCCACCAGGGGTGATGTAAGGAGCACGTACCACTTTTGCCGCGTAAACCAAGGCTGGTAAATTGTCTGGCACAATCGTGTTTTCAAACGTAGAGCAATTTTGAAAGAAGCTGGTGCCTAGTTCAAACGTAAAAGAGGGCACACCAAGCTCGCCATAGCTGACACTATCGCTAGTACCATCTGTAGGGTATAAACCCACTGATTGTTGCGGCGTATAGCCATTAAAGTAAGCAAATTTCCGTCCTAGTGTTTGCATGGCTGTGCCGTTAGGTGCCACATTTTGTGAATCGCCCCAAGGCCATAAAATTAATTCGCTATAGCTATGAATATCTAAATGTATGCCTGTTGTATCTGTTGGTGCAGCATCATTAACATTCGGGCCACGCTTATCTGGGAAGATTGAACGGACATAACTTTCTAGTGCTTGAATTTCAGGCTCGGAACCAGCAGAAGGGCCACGATAGGTATCATTACACTGGTTGCCGCTAGAGCCTCCGCCGTTAGTTGAATTCCAGCTAAAGGTGAAGTTACGGTTTAAGTCAGCGCCTCGGCTGTTGGAAGTCGTTCCACAATAGTCTTGGTTTGCATTTTTACGCCATGACAGACCAGTCTCTGCTTGCTTACGACCATCAGGGTTAGTGTGCAACATTAGGTGAACTTCGTGAGCATCAAGTAACCACGTTGCATCAGCATTTGTGCCATAGCCATCAAGCAACCAGCGAGCAAATTCAACTGTTAGTGGTGCAGTTGTGTATTCGCGCGCATGAATGGCACTGTTTATAAATAAAATCGGTTTATTACCGGTTGTGTTTTGATTGGTCAGTTTTAAAACCCGAATATCATAACCGCCGAGGTCTTGTGATTTTTGCCATGAATCACCAACATCAATGAATTGGGCTAGGCTAGGGTTTGCACTGACCATTCCTTGTGCAATGGAAAACGTTTCTTCGACTGTTTGATAGCAGCTATAACCAGGAATCGACTGTGATGCCGCCTGACTACTGAGAGCCAGAGTCGAGACGTTTTTTTTAGATAGTACGTCTTTTTGTATACGTAATAACCGTTGATCACGTTGCTTGATAAAGGCCGTAGCGGGTTCAAATTTAAAACCAAAGGGTTCGAGTCTTAGCTTGTCTTCATCGGTTAGCTCTAAAATTAAGTAACCGCCGCTTATGTTTGATTCTAGTAAGTTTGCGTGAAAGCTAATAGCGGCTTTACGCGCAATATCTTCATTTGGGAAGTAAGCCCGATAAATGTTGGTGATCGACATTTCTTGGGTTATGCCTTCAAGAGTTTGATCTAAATGATCTTGGTTGGCATAAACTGTCGGTATCCCCCCTGCTGTTGCACAGAAAATAAGCGCCGATAAAACGGATGTTCTTTTCATTATCTATTCCTTAAATGAGTTTTTTATAAGCATTAAAAAATAAAGAAGACATTTTAAGCCGTTATATTTTTCAATGTTATAAATACAGAGCCACAGTAAAATAAAAAACTTTAAAAAAGAAACACTTTATTAAACTCTTCAAAAAATAAAGATTAAATTTTAGAGTAATAGTATTAATTATAAATAGGAACTAGTTATTAAAGATTAGACTCAATACGTTTTATATTTAGTGCAATGAAATTTAAAAAATAAATTATAGAAATGAGATGTAGGTTTAAATATTCCTATTTTCATATGTGATTTTTGTTTTCATAAAAATAAATTTATTACGATATTTTTTAGTTTTCGTAGCTGTAGGTTGGCATATGTAATGCTTGGTGTTTGGTGGCGATAATTGAACATTATTTTTTGTGTGGTGCGCCTATATGTGGCGTTTTAATTTAACTTTTTAAATTAAAATTATTTTTGTGCATTTTTTTGGCGCAAAAAATCCATAACTATAAAAAATATGTTTAATAATGTTAAGGGTGAATTATTTGGTATGGCTTTTATTTTATTGATTTTTGTTTTTTAGGTGGGTATTGGCATGAAATTAATTTTTAATACGTTAATAATTCCTCAGTCTCTATGTTAAACGCATAAGCAGTAAGAGTTTTTAGGAATAAGTGATTAAGTTGTAAAGCTTGAACATAAAAAAGGCCCAATGATAATCATTGGGCCTTTTAAATTATATCGACAGGATTAGCGATAGCTATCTATCGTTAGCGCGTTTTAAATTAGATGGGCTATAGGCTTTCTATTAATGCACGAATACGTTTGGCTGCTTCAATACACTCATCTACTTCAGCGACTAACGCCATACGAATACGATTGCTGCCTGGATTAATGCCATCAATGGTGCGTGACAGATAACTACCCGGTAATACAGTTACTTGTTGTTCGGCAAATAAACGCTGAGTAAACACTTCTTCGTTAATAGACGTTTTTGCCCAAAGGTAAAAGCTGGCATCACTTTGTTTTACGTCCATGACGGGTGATAAAATATCCAATACCGCAATAAATTTTTGAGTGTAAAGACGACGGTTTTCTTTTACATGTGCTTCGTCAGCCCAAGCGGCAATGCTTGCGATCTGATTTGGGATGCTCATGGCGCAACCGTGATAAGTCCGGTACTGGAAAAATGGCTCTAAGATACTTGCATCTCCTGCAATAAAGCCACTGCGCAAACCGGGTAAGTTAGAGCGCTTGCTTAAGCTATGGAACACCACACAGTTTTTGTAATCATCGCGGCCAAGTTCGGCACAAGCTTGTAATAGGCCAACAGGCTTTTTAACGCTATCAATATAAATTTCGCTGTAGCATTCATCGCTGGCCACAATGAAGTCATATTTGTCTGAAAGCGCAATCAATTTCTTGAGCTCATCCATATCAATCACAGCACCGGTAGGGTTGCCTGGGCTGCAAATAAACAAAATTTGCGTGTTCTGCCAAATGCTTTCAGGTACTGCATCAAAATCAGGGTTGAAGCCGTTTTCTTCTAAACACGGTAAGTAATGAGGCTTAGCACCGGCTAAATAAGCGGCACCTTCGTATATTTGGTAAAACGGATTAGGGCTTACGATAAGCGCACCGGGCTTATTTTCAACCATGGCTTGGGTGAAGGCAAAGATCGCTTCACGCGTGCCGTTTACTGGCAGAATTTGAGTATCACTATCAAGGCTGTTTAATGAAAAACGTGTGGTTGCCCATTGGCTAATGGCTTGGCGTAGCTCTGGTAAGCCTTTTGTACTTGGGTAATTGGCCAGTTTATTTAGGCTGTCTGCCATAGCTTGTAAGACAAATGCAGGGCTCTCATGCTTTGGCTCACCGATAGACAATGCAATATGGGGAAGGTCACAGCTTACCTTAGCATCCGCTTTAAGCTTATTCAGTTTCTCAAAGGGATAAGGCTGCAACAGGGCAAGGTTGGGGTTCATGTGTGACTCTCACTGTAAATTTGCGACGAATTATAGAGGACAGGCCTACTAATTTGTACTGCTAAATAAAGGATAAAGGCTAGATAGGTGGGATTGTGTTGGCTGGATTGACGCACTGAAATGCACCTATTTGGCTAGGTTCGTAGCCAGTCAGTGCGCTTAACTGGGTCATTATGTGACTGCACACCCAAAAGTATGACTATTTGGTCAGTAAATTGTAATGGCGATAATGATGTTTTTTGCATTACTTGGGTGCACAAATAGCCATTTGGTTAACGGGGTTGAATCCCAAGTTGGTGCATTGTGTGAGCACTATTGAATCGTTTGGATTTTTATTGGTGCCCAAATTTGATTTTTGTGCACCTAAATAATGAAAAAAAATGAAAGGGAGAAAAAAACATACACGCTGAAAGAAAATTCAATACGTTGGCACAGAGTTTGAGACAACAAATTAGAAAATTAATAAATGTTTCACTTTTTAACGAAAGAACTTTAAGACTCAAACTTAAAAGGAAAACACAATGACGTTATCCCACGCTATTAAGCGCACTATGAAAAGTGTCACCCTTGGGGCTGGACTTGCCGCCAGTGTATTAAGTGCATCTGCTTTTGCAGGCGAACCAGAAAAAGACGAGTTGAAATTTGGTTTCATTAAATTAACCGATATGGCGCCGCTGGCTATTGCCGCTGAAAAAGGGTTTTTTGAAGATGAAGGCTTGTTTGTCGAATTAGAAGCACAAGCAAACTGGAAGGTGTTACTAGATCGTGTGATTACAGGTGAGCTTGATGGCGCGCACATGCTTGCAGGCCAGCCGTTGGGGGCGACTATTGGCTTTGGCACACAGGCGCATATTATTACTGCGTTTTCGATGGATCTAAATGGTAACGCCATAACGGTATCGAATAATGTGTGGAGCGAAATGAAAAAACATGTTCCTCATAAAGATGGTAAGCCTGTGCATCCGATTAAAGCGGATTACTTAAAGCCCGTTATTGAAAAATACAAAGATGATGGTAAACCGTTCAAAATGGGCATGGTGTTTCCAGTCTCCACCCATAATTATGAATTACGTTATTGGCTAGCCGCTGGTGGTATTAGCCCAGGTTTTTATGCGCCTGAAAAAGGCGACACAAGCGGCACATTAAAAGCCGATGCGTTGTTGTCAGTGACACCACCACCACAAATGCCATCGACAATGGAAGCGGGCACCATTGATGGTTATTGCGTGGGCGAACCTTGGAATCAACAAGCGGTATTCAAAGGTATTGGTGTTCCGGTTATTACCGATTATGAAATTTGGAAAAACAATCCAGAAAAAGTATTTGGTGTATCAAAAGCATGGGCAGATAAATACCCAGAAACGCATATCTCCGTTGTCAAGGCGATGATCCGTGCGGCGAAATGGTTGGATGATAAAGACAATGCTAACCGTCCAGAAGCGGTGAAGATTTTGTCGCAGTCTAATTACGTGGGAGCCGATTATGATGTAATTGCTAACTCAATGACCGGCACGTTTGAATATGAAAAAGGTGATAAACGAAATATTCCAGACTTTAACGTGTTCTTTCGTTACAACGCCACTTACCCATACTATTCAGATGCCATTTGGTACTTAACTCAAATGCGTCGTTGGGGCCAAGTGTCTGAATATAAGCCTGACAGCTGGTACATGGATATTGCGAAAAAAGTATACCGTCCTGATATCTATGCAACGGCAGCAAAAGAATTAATTGCTGAAGGTAAAATGAGTGCATCTGAATTCCCTAACTTTGATAAAGAAGATGGTTTTAAACCGGTACAAAAAGACTTTATCGATCAAGTACCTTATGACGGTAAAAAACCCAATGAATATCTTAAAAAATTCAACATTGGCCTAAAAGGTAAAGACAAAGTTTAAGGTATTGAACGGCTGCGCTAAGCGCAGCCGATTATTCGTTAGGGGAGAATATGATGAATGTAGTTTCGAAAATGGAAGACCTTAGGATCTTTGCGCCCTGGGTTCGAATCATCAAAGGAGAAAATCGTCGAGAACAAGTTAATGTGTTATTACGTTCACTAGGTGTGCCGATTTTAGCCTTTGCTTTGTTTTTGGGTATTTGGGATAGCGCGGCAAAAAGTGTGGTGACCTCATTAGGCCAAGTTCCAGGACCTTCTCAAGTGTTTGAACAAGCGAAAGGGTTATGGCAAGAGTATCGCGCTGAAAGCGTAAAAGAAGAAAAGTTTTATGAGCGTCAAGAAAAACGTAACGCGAAAAAATTAGCAGAAAACCCAGATGCCACCGTTAAATGGCGTGATTATCGGGGGCGCACCACATACCCTCAACAGATTTTAACCAGTTTATATACCGTGTTTACGGGCTTTATTTTAGCGTCACTCATTGCCGTGCCATTGGGTATCTTGACTGGATTAAGCCAAACATTAAATAATGCGATGAATCCGATTATTCAAATTTTCAAACCGGTTTCGCCTCTTGCATGGCTACCTATTGTCACCATGGTGGTGTCGGCTGTTTACGTGAGCGACGACCCTATGTTTGAAAAATCCTTTGTCACGTCTGCCATTACCGTCATGTTGTGCTGTATGTGGCCAACCTTGATTAATACCGCCGTGGGCGTGTCATCCATTAGTTCTGACTTATTAAATGTGGCAAAAGTATTGCGTCTAAGCTGGTGGTCAAAAATCATTAAGGTGGTGTTGCCTTCGGCTATTCCTATGATTTTTACCGGCATGCGCATGTCACTGGGTGTGGGTTGGATGGTATTAATTGCCGCAGAAATGTTAGCGCAAAACCCAGGTTTAGGTAAATTTGTTTGGGATGAGTTTCAAAACGGCAGTTCTAATTCGTTGGGCCGTATTATGGTGGCGGTATTGACCATTGGCTTTATTGGCTTTTTATTAGATTGGATGATGCTGCAATTACAAAAATATTTTAGTTGGGATAAGTCAGCGGTTAATCGTTAAGCGATCACTGATATATAAGCTATCCAAATAGAATGAGAGGTTATTATGAGTGCACATTTAAATATTGATCATGTGTCGATGGAATTTGATACACCAAGCGGCAAATTTAAGGCGCTTGAGAATGTTAATTTGAAAATTAAAAAAGGTGAGTTTGTTTCACTGATTGGCCATTCTGGTTGTGGTAAGTCAACGGTGTTGAATATCATTGCTGGTTTGTATCAAGCCACACAAGGCGGCATTGTATTAGATGGTAAAGAAGTGAGTGAGCCGGGGCCCGAACGTGCGGTGGTGTTTCAAAATCATTCGTTATTTCCTTGGTTAACCGCGTATGAGAATGTTGAGTTGGCGGTTAAGCAAATATTCAAAGGTAAAAAAAGCAAAGCCGAAATGAAAGAATGGATCGAGCACAACTTGGCGCTTGTACACATGAGCCATGCATTACATAAAAAACCGGATGAAATTTCCGGTGGTATGAAGCAACGAGTGGGTATTGCCCGCGCGTTGGCAATGGAGCCCACCGTGTTATTGATGGATGAACCCTTTGGCGCACTGGATGCGTTAACACGTTCGCACTTACAAGACTCATTGATGGAGATTCAGCGGGATTTAAAAAACACAGTGGTGATGATTACGCATGATGTCGATGAAGCGGTATTACTGAGTGATCGAATTGTGATGATGAGTAATGGCCCGGCGGCATCGGTAGGTGAAATATTGGATATTGATCTGCCACGCCCCCGTCATCGTCTAGAGCTAGCGGATAACCCGATGTACAATAAATATCGTGCAGATGTGTTGCGTTTTTTGCATGAACGTCACGCAAAACCAGATGTGCCTAGCAGTAAAGTGGCTTAATGTTTTATTGATAAATATTATCAAATGTTGTTTACAGCTTGGTAGCATTTATTTGCTGTCTTGCTGTAAACCTTTACTGATAAAAATAACTAATTGGTCGCTCAGTTCGCCAAAGCTTTCGATGTAGTGTGCAAGCAAAGTATTGACCTTGTTTGCTAAACATATGCCACCATCTGCGTACAAGTAATCACGTTTTAGTTTAATTGCCCGCGGTTTAAGGTGAAAGCTTTCTGCTTTTTCAGCGAAGCATTCAATAGCCGCAAGCACGGCTTCTGCTTGGCATTGATTTTTTACTAGTGTGAAAAAAGGGTAGTTTTCAGGTGATGACATAATGTGCACTTCTGTACTAACTTGAGCGCATTATGGCGGATTGCTGTTTTTAACTCAGTGGTGATTATGTAAAGCCATGTAAGTGACGTGTTATATGGCTTATGTATAGCGTTTTTTATAACTTAAATTGAAAGGCCCCTTAAGCATCAAGGGGCCAATAACGATTACTTAGCCTGAAGATAGGCGCCGCATTCGATGTGATGTGTATAGGGGAATTGGTCAAACATAGCAAAGCGCTTTACCTCATGGGTGGCGCTTAACTGCTGGATATTCATTTCTAGGGTGTCAGGGTTACAGCTAATGTAAATAATATTAGGGTAGCGGCTGATCATATCGCAGCTGGCTTTATCTAGCCCGGCTCTTGGCGGGTCCACTAAAACGGTTTGAAAATCGGCGTCTTCTAAGCCCAAGCCTGATAAGCGCCTACGGATTTTAGTGCCATTCATATGTTCGGTGAACTCTTCTGCACTCACGCGGGCAAAAGTCACATTCTCGATGCCGTTTGCTTCTTTGGCAAAATTAGCCGCGTTAACCGACGTTTTACTGATCTCGGTGGCGAATACGCTGCGGTATTGATCTGCAAGCGCTAAAGAGAAGTTACCGTTACCGCAATACAATTCAAGTAAATCGGCATCACCAGCGGTGGCACAGCTGCGTGCCCAACTGAGCATTTTCTCATTTACGCGGGCATTGGGTTGGGTAAAACTGGCTTCAATCTGCTGATATTGTATGGCTTTACCATCGACGTTCAGCGTCTCCATTACGTACTCTTGATCCATCAGTAAGCGCATTTTGCGAGCACGGCCAATAACATGCACACCTAAGGCTTCTTTTACCGCAGTGGCGGCGGCAATCCATTCATCGTTAAGCTGTTTGTGGTAAATCAGGGTAACCAGCATTTCGCCTGACAGCGTATTTAAATACTCAAGCTGGAATAACTTGTGTTTAAGAATGGGCTGCTTGTTGATGGCTTCAATTAACTTGGGCATTAATTCGCAAATGGCGAGGCTGGCAGTCGGGAAGTGATCAATCTTAATTGGGTTGGTTTTGGTGCCGGGCTCAAACATCGCGTGAAAACACTCATCGCCTTCATGCCAGATGCGAAATTCGGCGCGTTGACGAAAATGCACAGGCTCGCTGTCGTAAACGTCGATGTCACCAATATTAAACTGCGCAAATTGGTCTTCAATAAGCTGCTGTTTGTCTGCCAATAAGCTTAAATACTGCTCTGGTGCCACTTGATGCATGCAACCACTACCTTGGATATCAATTGAGGCGCGCATTATAGGGCAAAGCAGTGGTGTCACCAATGGCGTGTTTAATATGACAGTGTGTTTTAACGATAATTTTGCGTTCAAACGTCTGTTTGAATATGCTTCTCTAGAGTGTTTAATCTAAACTGGTCTAAGTTGTATTGATAAAGGACAAGCACATGCACGCTGTCACCCAGCAATTAATTGATTTATTGAGTGTCAAATTTCTACACGAAGGACCACAAACCTACCTTTACCGTGGCGAATGCGAAGACTTGGGTTTTCGTAACTTATTTGGGGGGCAAATTCTAGGACAATCCCTGAATGCCGCTATGCAGGCGGCTCCAGAAGGTTTTTTGCCTCATTCGTTACATGCCTACTTTTTATTACCAGGGCATGTAAACGGGCATGTTGATTACAAAGTTGAGGTTTTACGTAAAGGTCGAAGCTTTGCGGCATTACGGGTTGACGCCATTCAAGATGGTAAGATTATCTTAACTCAAAACACCAGTTTTCAGTTGCCTGAAACAGGTTTTGAGCACCAAATGCCCATGCCTGATGTGAAAGGCCCAGACGGCATCATGTCGCAATTGGAGATCACGCGTAAATTTGCCGAGATGATTCCAGAAAATGTCCGTGACAAGTATACCTCTGACAAGCCCGTTGAAAGTCGCCCGATTAACCCAATTAATATTTTTATGCCTGATAAGCGTGACCCGCAAAAAGATGTGTGGTTTAAACCGATTAATGATTGGAGCAAACAAAGCTTAGCCTTACATTATTCATTAATGGCCTACAGTTCTGACTTTCATTTAGTGGGCACGGCATTGCAACCACACGGTGTTTCATTTGCCACTAAAGGAATGCAAGTGGCGAGTTTGGATCATGCTATTTGGTTTCATCACCCTCCGCGAGTAGGGGACTGGATGCTTTACAATATGCAAAGCCCAGCGGCATCCGGCGGGCGAGGGCTGAATATTGGCCATGTGTATCATGAAGACGGCCAATTGATTATGAGTGTTGCGCAAGAAGGATTAATGCGACAAAAGCCTAACTCGTAAATACACTTTGTTTGTACGCTAAAGTGAAAATATTAAAATGCCCAGTTGGGCATTTTTTATGTTTTGAGGCTTATTAAGGCAGGGTTAGCAGATAGTGTTATCTATTGTTCATTTAGTGAATGCTTTAAATTTAATAAAAAAATAGACTAATTTTGTAAAAAAATATTTTTTTCAGCCCGTTTTTTTGCGCTTTCCTCTTCTTCTTTATACGCATGATACTCTTCTACACTTTTTCGTTGCTCAAAAAAGCGCTGAGCATTCTCCAGGCTAGGGGGCGAGTTAAAATGGTAAACCAAACCTAGGCCAATCAAAACACTTACTATCAAAATAAAAAAAAGCAGTGATTTGGTAGTGCTGTTGAGTTTGTCGTATTTTGCTTTAAATCGGCTAGGCGCAATGGGTGAGCGTTTTGCCATATCCACTCCTTAGCAATGCAGATACATAAAGCCTAGCAAATATCCACCATAATGCCGGAAAGGTAGGGGAGCGAGGGTTATTGATTAGGCTTGGCATGACCAAATAGGTCGGTTCAGACAATCGCTGAGAAAGCACTTACCTAATATGTTAGCTGGCTTGGGCCTTAAGCGTATGTAAATAAACAGTCGGCAAAGGGGTAACAAGTCAGTGACCATATAAAGATACGGACGTTAGCAGAGGCGTTTAATCTGTTTCGCTCCCCTTGCTCACCGTGATACCCATCAGCCAGTGAAAAACTGCGATATGGCACATTATGATGAGGGTCAGATGTGGCCGCTGTTGCCTATTAAAGATATATGCCAGTGAAGACTTTTTCAATGCTGCTAAGCTTATAAAAGAGTAAGGTTGGATGGTCCCTTTTGAAATATCTTTTTATTCTTTTACCCTTGTTTTGGCTGTTACCTGTACAGGCTTCAGAGCAAAGTATCGTAGGGTTAACCACATCGCCGCTGTATTACTGGATCGAGCCTGAAAACGAGCCTCATTCAGTCGAGCAGGTGCTGGAAGCGTCTGAGTGGCAAGCCAGCGATGGCGAGCTCAACTTTGGCTACTCCAATGCCACTTTATGGGTAATGCAAAATATCCAAGCTTACCGAAAAGGTGAGTGGGTGGCACAAATCTCTTATCCGCTGTTGGATTATCTTGATATCTACTTATATGACGGCGATCAGCTTATTCAAAGCATACACAGTGGTGATGCTCGTCAATTTTCAGAGCGTTTAGTAAAAGTCCCAGATTTTGTTTTGGGCATGTCCAATGACGACCCAACGTACTTTCGCCTCATTGCACGCATAGAAACCAAAGGCACCATGATGTTCCCCATAAAATGGTGGACAGAACTCGACTATGCCGAGCACCTTGCCATAGAACAGGCGGTTTATGGCGCCTATTATGGTGTGTTATTGGTCATGGCGCTTTATCACTTATTTATATTTTTGGTGATAAGAGAACGTGGATATTTATTTTATGTATTAGCCGTTTCTTCATTTTTATTATTACAGCTTTCATTTGATGGGCGAGGTTTTGCTTGGATCTGGCCAAACACACCGGAGGTAAACGTTTATAGTTTCCCGGTTGCCTATTCTTTGTATCAGTTGGCTGTTTTAACGTTTATGTCGACTTTTTTAAGGCTGTCCAAAAGTAGCCCCAAGCTGCATAAATACTTTGTCGCATTACGCGTGATTGTTTTCATTAACTTAATCAGTTTGTTTGTATTAGATTACAGTACTGCGACCCCAATCATTGTTGTCACTGGCATAGTGTCTATTTTTTCAGGGTTATTTTCGGGCGCTTATCTTTGGTCTAAAGGGTATACCGCGGCTCGTTATTTTACCTGTGCCTGGGCGCTCTTTTTAGTTGGGATACTACTGCTTAATTTTAGGGGGTTGGGGATAGGAGAAACCACGTGGCTAAGCACGTATGGCTATCTTATTGGTTCTATTCTTGAAGTGTTATTTTTAGCATTCTCATTAGCCGATCGTATCACCACATCGACACAGAAACGTATTGAAACGGAACAGGCATTAATTAAAAGTAAAGATGAACATGTTAACGCGCTTAAACGTTACCAAAGCCTGTATGAGAACTCTCCGATTGGGAATTTTCAGTCCAATCGACTTTATCAGCTAACCAGCGTTAATCGAGCATGTGCCAACATATTTGGGTTTAACGAACGACAAGATATGCTGGATACCGTAACGGATATAAGAGGTTATTTACGTTCTAATTATGCTGATTTTCAACGCATGGTAAAGCAAGCACGTAAACATGGTAGTAGCACAGATAACGAATTATTGATTAAAACAGAACCCGGAGAAGAGCGCTGGGTGAGCATTAATTTACGTTATTTTGAATCGTCAAATGAAGCTGGCTTTGAAGGGACAGTGCAGGATATTACCGCCCGTAAATCGTCAGAAAAATTAAGAGAAGAGTTAGACCAAGAGCGCTTAACCATTATGGAGCAGTTTTCATTAGGCATTGCAAAAGAAATTAGTATACCGCTTGGCAGTAATGTGGTGACAACAACATTTTTAAGCGAGAGCCTAACGGATATTTTAGCGATGCGAGAAAAAGAAAATGATAAATCTTTTAACTATGAGCGGTTTATTTCGATTGTTAACCAATCTTTAGGGTTGGTCAGTAATAATCAAAAACGTATGATCAAAGTGGTAAAACGTTTTAGAGAGGTGTCATCTTGGCAGGTCGATTTAAAGGCAAGCCATATTACGGTTTTTGATTTAGTTGAAAGTGTGATTAACAGTCAGCGCTGGCGTATGGCGGGTTGGCGCGTCAATATTGAGTGTGATCATGTGCTTAAAATGTATACCTATAAAACCGCATTGAGCTCGATATTAGTACAATTGATTGATAACGCGTTACTTCATAGTCATGCTGATGCGGGTGAAACACCCATTATGAATATTATTGTAACAGAAGATAGCAATGATCAAGTGAAGATTAGTTTTAATGATAACGGCCAAGGTATTAAGCCTGAGTGGGTTAAAAACTTGTGCAAACCCTTTTTTACCAGTAAAACAGGTCCTGATGGTCACATTGGCTTAGGCCTATATATGGTTTATAACTTGGTGTGCCAAGCATTAAAGGGGCGTTTGTTTTTTCCAGTAAAAGGAGAAGGGTTTAGTATACAAATTGTGATTCCCAAAAACTTAGAATAAGCACTTACGTTGGCCGGATTGACAATTGACCTGATTGGCAAAAAACATCACCCTTACAAAATATAATATTTAAAATAAAAATAAAGGTGCCCTGTGGTAAGAGCATATATTTTCCTATTATTGACTGTTTTTCTTAGTGCCTGCGAACAAGGGCCTAGCTCTGAACAAATATTAGCCACTGCTCAGTCTTTACAGCCAAACGATCAACAACTCAATGAAATCTATCAGCGCAGCTGCCGTAACTGCCATACATTAGAAGGTACCAAGGCCCCTTTGACAGGCGATGTAGAAGCATGGAATGAACGCCTAGAAAAAGGCAACGAAACACTGCTTAATAATGTCGTAAATGGTTTTGGTGGTATGCCACCCTTTGGCTTATGCATGGACTGTAACGCGGAACAATTTACAGCTTTGATTGATTTCATGGCACAAAAAATCAATAACAATCATTAAAAAATATAATAATTATGCAATCACGTCGCACGTTTCTACAACAATTAATGGGCGCCGCAGCAGTGATGGCAATGCCTTCTCATCTGTTAGCGGCAAATCAAAAAACGTTACCGTGGCGAAATTGGTCTGGCTCGCAAGTGTGCTATCCCGCTATGCGCAGCGCCCCGGCGGATGTATCGCAACTGCAACAGTTATTGCAGCAAAGTACAGGAATTATACGGCCAGTGGGCTCAGGCCATTCATTTTCACCACTGGTGCCTACCGATGATACGATCGTGTCTCTTAGCCGGTTATCGGGAGTGATCAGTGTTGACGATACCAAGAAACAGGCAACGGTCTGGGCGGGCACTCGTTTAGGGGATATGGGCGAGCCGCTAGCTAAGCAAGGTCAAGCACTATTGAATATGCCGGATATCGATGAACAAAGTCTGGCAGGCGCAATTGCCACCGCAACTCATGGTACGGGAGCACAGCTAACCTGCATGTCGAACGACGTTGCAGGGTTACAAATGGTACTTGCCAATGGTGACATCATAGAATGCAGTACACATAAAAACCGCGATATTTTTAATGCTGCACGGGTTAACTTAGGCGCGCTAGGCATTGTTTCGCAAGTGACTTTACAAAATCAAGAACCTTACAAATTAAAGCGTGAAACCACATGGCTGCCCATAGAAGAAATATTAGAAAACGCAGATAGCTTGGCAGATAATAATCGTAACTTTGAATTCTATTTTATTCCCTTTACAGGAATGGGATTCATTGATGTGCAAAACACAACCGATGACCCTGTAACAAAGTCCGAGAAACTGGATCAAAACGACGGTGCTGAAGATTTAAAAACCGCTCGTGATATTTTAAGTTGGAGCCCTAAACTACGTGAGCTTATACTAGGCTCGTATATAAAAACCCTATCAAACGAAGTGAATGTCGCTAATAGCTGGCAGAACTATGCCAGTGAGCGTAACGTGCGTTTTAATGAAATGGAATACCATTTGCCACGTGAAAACATGATCAAAGCGTTTAATGAAATTCGTAAAGTCGTTGAAACACAATTTCCCGAAGTATTTTTTCCATTCGAAGTGCGGTTTATAAAACAAGATGATATTTGGCTAAGCCCATTTAACGGTCGGGAAACCTGTTCAATTGCGGTTCATCGTTACCACAAAGAAAATTACCAAGCCATGTTTGCGGCGATTGAACCTATCATGCAAAAATATAATGGTCGGCCGCATTGGGGGAAAATGAATACAATGAAGGTCAATCAATTTTCGCAGCATTACACACACTGGCAAGACTTCAACGATATTCGTCGGCAGCTTGATCCTAAAGGACAGTTCTTAAATCCGTATTTGGCGTCGCTATTTAACACTTAGGCTAATTAAGAACAATAAAAAGGTAACACATGAGTGACGATTCGAATAAAGGTGTATCAAGGCGCACCGTTATAAAAGCAGGGGTTGCAGCGGCGGCAGTAGGGACCTTGGCTTGGGCTAAGCCGGGTGATATGGGTGAAAAAAATCATAATGAATACTTTAAAGAATTGAGTCAATTTTTGCGTGCTCAAGGTATAGCAACACCAGCACTTGTGATTGATAAGAGGATAATGGCAAAGAATATTGAAACCCTGACTAAACATTTAAAAGACCGATTTGAATATCGTATTGTTGCTAAGTCTTTACCGTCTGTTGATATGCTAAAGTGGACAATGTCGCAAGCCAATACAAACAAACTAATGGTGTTTCATCAACCGTTTTTAAATTCTGTGGCGAATGACATTCCTGCTTCCGATATATTAATGGGAAAGCCAATGCCGATCGCGGCGGTGAAAACCTTTTATCAAACTCATGCCCAGACAGATTCTACATTTAACCCTAGATTACAATTACAGTGGCTGTTGGATTCAAATAAGCGTTTAGCGCAGTATGAGTCTTTTGCTCAAGCACACTCACTTTATTTAAATATAAACATCGAATTAGATGTGGGCTTACATCGTGGTGGTGTTAATAACGACAATGAATTAATCGCTATGCTCGCGCGAATTGAGCAAAGCGAATATTTAACCTTATCTGGTTTTATGGGGTATGAGCCACACATCGGCAAAGTCCCGGGGGATCCGCTTGATCATCGTGATAATGCGATGGCGGATTACCAGCATTATGTTGAGCTCGCGGAGCGTTATTTAAAACACAGTGTGCAAGATTTAACCTTGAATGCAGCAGGGAGCCCAACATATCAACTTTATAATCAGGGCCCGACATCAAGTTGGCCGATGAATGAATTAAGCGCTGGTTCGTGCTTAGTAAAACCATCGGATTTTGATTTGCCCACACTGGAAGATCATGATGCCGCGGCGTTTATTGCGAGCCCTGTTTTAAAAGTGTTGGATCAAACGCAGATTCCAGGTGTATCGGGTTTGGGTAGGGTGATGGCTATGTGGAATCAAAATTGGCATAAAACATTTTTTGCTTATGGTGGATATTGGAAAGCCCACCCAATTTCACCAAGAGGCTTAACGTTAAACCCTGTTTATGGCCGTTCGAGTAATCAAGAAATGTATAACGGTTCAGTGAGTATTGAGCTAGAACAAGATGATTATATTTTTCTACGACCCACTCAGTCTGAATCTGTGTTGCTGCAGTTTGGTGATATTTTAGTTTATGATGAGCAAGGTATTTATCAACGTTGGCCTATTTTACAAGGCTGATAAAAATAAAACACGATCGATATCGTGTTTTATTTTTGTGTGTTGATTAAAGGCCGCCTGCTTTTTTTAACCCAAGATTATTTGGTGTGACATAACGCAGATCAGCAAGATGACTTTTTAAATCCTGCCACAAAATTAAAGCGTCTTTATCATTATCAACATATCGGCGCAATAAAAATAAAGCGGTTTCTACTTCTTCTGTAATATTATCCCAATGCTTTAACTGGTAATGACAAATTGCCATGTAGCCTGCGTACATAGGGTTGTTTAAAAATTGTCGATCCCAATTTGCCAGTGCATGCAAATAATGCAAGCATAAAGCATAGCGTTGGCGTTTATAGTGTGATCTTGCCTGATAAGCGTGGTAACGGGCGATCCATTTTTCTATTGATAACCACATAATTCCCCCTTTCTTTCCCTTTTTAGTATAGACAAGGCTTTGCATAAGGCAGGGTGAATCTTCGGTTTTCTTATATATTTTACAGTTATGATGATTGGGCTTTGATTTCGGTTATGGCATTAAGCTAGCTTAACCCGCTTGCTTAGCGGCGTAGCCCTAGCATTAATGGGGTGAAACTAAAGGTGAGGCCAATACTGTTCGCGCCTTCTTGAGAGGCGATTAAGTAACCACCAATACCAACATCGCTTAGTGATAAACCGCCAATTTTTAATGTTGGGTAAGTTTGTGGGTACAGATTGAGGCTAACTTGATAGAAGGGGTCATAACTGAGCGCTAGGCTGCCCATGAGCGAGCCTTTACGGTCCCAGTAGGCGTTTACAGATCGGTTATAAAGCTTTGCGATTTCACTGGCGGTAAAGTCAGTGCCTCGTTCAAGTTGCTCTACTTGTTCATGGGGGTGACTAACGGATACGTCGGTGGCGAATAAGACACTGAGCTGGTCATCATCATTAATAGGGTATGCTATGCCCAGCCCTGTGGCGGGCATGCCACTAATAATGGCTAGACGTATATGGCTATCAAAACCTAAATTACTTCGAAAGTAATATTGTTCCCCTTGGTTAAAAAGGGCACCATCTTGTACATCAAGAATGGGTTGCCCTGGCCAATAATAGTAATCAAGATAATCATTACTTAGAAGCTGCGCCACCTCATCAAATGAAAAAGCAATGATGCCGGCTAGATTAAAATAAAAATCGGCTAATGGATCTAAGCGTTGCTCCCATGGTAATTCGTATTCAACCACTTCGTTTGTTGCTTGAGCCGCCACCAGTGTAACAACCGCTTTTACTTTAGCTTGTAGTGGCGTGGTGTTTTCTTGACTTAAATAATACTCCTCCAGTTTGCGTGAGAGCATGCCTTCGCCTAGCAGGTGCAAAAAATAATTTGGCAGCCATGCACCGGATGGATGCGCAAAAGGAATGAATTCTTTTTTTAACGACGCATCGGTACCACCAGATTCATCGAGCACATCATCTTGATGAGTTAAGCTGCTTTTTAGTTGCTTCCAGCCTTGGGCATAATTTATTTTATCTAATTGAGGTTGTGTGCTCAATCGCCCGGGCACGACTAATCCTACATTGAGCCAAACATTCATGGGCCCAAACTGAGACTCTGAACCGTAGCGTTGATTAAAATAAAAAAAATGATCTTGCTTGTTTGTTACCGTTTTATGTTCAGCAAGGGGCAAGTCTGGCAGACCCGTTAAATCCGGCTGAGCGTCAACGTTTGTGCTCGGTTCTTGTGCTGGAGTAAACGGCTGTGCAATCACTGGGCTTAAGCACACAGTGATAAGTAGAATAAAAAACGTGACTAATGACGTTAATTTAGGCGATTTTAAAGCGTCACAAATCACAAATATAACCATAGGGCGTAAAGAGAGGGGCTAGCATACTGAGTTAATTATACTTTGACAAAACTATTGAAATTGAAGATATCTTGTTCAGCTAGCATTCAGATTGGCTTGTTATGCTCACCTAATCTTATAAATGGGGTAGTAGCAAGTGAAAGCATCCACGGTTTCATTAAGTCTAATTTTAGCAACCACTGTGTTGCAGGTACGTGCGGACAACTCAGATGCCGATGTGGCTGAGTTATCAACGATCAGCGTACAGGGCGCGCAAAATAAAGGCGCTAAAATCACGACAGATAAATTATTCAAAGTACCAGGCTCTGGTGGTGATCCGCTTAAAGCCATAGAAGCCATGCCTGGTGTGGTGTTAGGTGATAACGGCGAAGGCGAGCCTGCTGTACGTGGTTCAAGTCCAGAAGATAATTATTACCAAACCGATCATATTCCGGTGGGTTATTTGTTTCATAACCTAGGCAACAGTACTTATAACCCTAATATTATTGAAGACTTTTCCCTAAAAGCCGGTGCGTGGGATAGCCAGTATTCAAATGCATTAGGTGCGGTGTTGGATACAACATTACGTGATCCATACCAAGAGGGCTTAACCACCGTTGTGGATATTAGCTTTTTAGAGGCGGGCATTTTAGTTGAAGGTGCGGTTACTGAAAAAAGTTCATTTTATGCCTCTTGGCGTGAAGGTTTATTGGATTGGTACTTTGATAACATCAAAGATACAGATGATGATATTGCCATTACTCAGGTCCCTAAATACAACGATTACCAGTTTAAATATCATTATCGTTTAAGTGATACCAGCAACTTGAAGTTTCTTGCGTTAGGTGCTCGTGACCATGTGACCATTGAGATTGGTGATAAATATGAAGATGCCAATAAAGAACCGGCTATTGTCGGAAAACTGAACTCCGATGGTTATTATAATAGCCAGGGCATCATGTATGACACGCTTTACTCTGGCGGCACATCTGGTTTGTTTGTGTTTAGCCACAAAGAGCAAGATTTCAAATTTAAAATCGGTACTTTATTCGATATTGTTACCACCAGTGATGATTATCGTATGAAAATGCAGTTTGAAACCCCGCTAAATAATGGTGACAATTACCGTTATGGCGCAGAGTTTTCGCAAAATATTTTACGTTATGATATGACGGGTTTATATGACCCGTGTAATGACGACTTAGAAGTTTGTGGGCCTGCATCAACCGGAACTAAAATCACATTAAAAGATAAATTAACCCTTGATACAACCCGTATTTTTAACGCTTATGATTGGATGGCTACGCCGTATCTACAGCTGACATTTGGTATGAACAATGTCTATGATGATTATATGAAAGAAACCACCATTGAGCCAAGGTTTCAATCCCGTTATGAGTTAACAGACAACTGGACCTTAACTGGGGCGGTTGGCAGGCACACTCAAACCCCTCGTGATTTCTTTGCGGTATTAAAAGAAACGGGTAACCCTGAATTAGATATGCCCAACAGTGAACACTATGTAACAGGTTTTGAGTACCAGTTAGATGACAGTGTTAGCGCTAAATTAGAAGTGTATTACAAAGATTTACATGACTTAGTAATTTCTAATCCTGCATATGATGAAAAAACGTCGCCTAACGAAAAGAAATTTTTAAATGCCGCCGAAGGTCATACTTATGGGGTTGAATTTCTAGTGAATAAGAATTTGACAGATAGATGGTATGGTTGGGCATCGGTGACCTACAGTAAAACAAAGCGTAAAAACACCATTACGGATGAAAGTTTTAATTATTCTTATGATCGCCCTTGGATCGTTAACCTAGTGGCGAGCTATGAACTGACCCCAAAAATGACGGTGGGTGCTAAATGGCGCTACCAAAGCGGAAATCTAGTGACGCCTATTTCTGGCGGTAAAGCCGTATACAAATGTGACAGCGGTTACGAGGCCGATAACACGGGTGCAGGCTGTGGCAGTGCCCCGTATCTATATGACCCGATTGAAGGCAAGATCAATAGTGAACGCTTATCAGCGGTGCACTCCATGGACTTGCGCATTGATTATCAAAAAAGTGAGATGACCAATATATATTTTGATGTGAAGAATATTTATGGTCGTCAGAATATCACGGGATATGATTACAATGACGATTACTCAACCCGCGAAAAAGTATCAGATTTACCTAGCTTGTTTTCATTAGGTGCTAAATTTACATTCTAACTTCATGAAAAAAGGCTTACACATTATGTGTAAGCCTTTTTTTGTTACGTGCTAGCATTGTATTTGTTAGCAGTCAGTAATCAATATTTTCTCGACACTCATAATGCGCTATCCAAGGTGTGTAAATATAAAGAGTGCTAGCAACTATATTTGCAAAGTTTTTCTCAATCGTAATGGTATCCCATTGTTTGTCATCGCACAGATAATTGATTTTAACGGGGGCACTGAATTCAATGAAGTCTAATAAACCTGAGTGATGCCATTGATCACGCTTAACGGTTTCGTTCACCTCAACACCGTTTATAAAGTTCATTTTAGCGCAGCCACCAAGTGAAGCGAGCACGCCAATGCTGACTAAAATTTTTCTATATTGAAAGCTCATAGATCCCCCTCCTTACACCATACTCTTGCTGTTCTTGGTGCATAAATACCTAGGGTAAATATATGGGCAAGAAAGTCAGTGGCTGTGGTAATGGTTTGTATTTGCTCAACAGGCTTGCCTTTGCATATCTCACGTACGTTGACATCATGTTCGCCCACCGAATACCACCACCAGTATGTGTAGGTTTTTTGAAAGGTGGGTGCAGCATGAGATTTAGGTTTATCGTCTGTGCGCATAGTGACAGACGAGCAAGCCGATAAAGAAATAACGACAAGCAGCATGCTAATTATTTTCATTGTGCGTCCTTAGTGGTATTTCAATCATGAAGCGTGCACCGCCTAGCGGTGATGTCGATGCTTCTATTGATCCGTGATAGCTTTCAATAACGTTTTTCACAATAGATAACCCTAATCCTTGTCCGTTAGGCGTTTCATCTATGCGCAAACCGCGATTAAAAATAATCATGCAATCTTCGCTTAATAACCCATTACCATCGTCTTCGATTGTGATGATGAGTTTGTTATTGCGTGTACTAACATTAACCGATATCGTCGATTTTGCGTATTTAAAACCATTGTCTAATAGATTACCCAGTACTTCTAGCAGGTCATTGCTGTCTCCAGGGAATGTGACGTCACTGGGCACCGTTATCTTAACGATAATCTGGCGGTCAATGTGTATTTTCTGTAATGCAGACACCACATCATTAACGGATTTTTCAATATTGACGCCTTGTGAAATAACATGAGGCCCGCTGATAACCGCTTTTCTTAATTGGTTACTCGATGGTCTCGTTTATACGCGACAGAGCATTATGTACGATTAAGTTGTCGTTACTGTGACCCAGCTCATTATTAATAATAGCCACGGGCGTTTTTAAGCTATGGGCTAAGTCAGCCATGCTGGTTCGGTATTTCTCCCTTTGATTGCGCTCTTTTTTAATCAGCGCATTAATATTATGGCTAACACCCACTAATTCTTTTGGGTATTGTTTCATTATATGATCTTGGTTGCCGTTTTCTAATTGAATGATTTCTTGTTTAAGTGACTTAATCGGATTAAACGCAAGTTTAAGTACCCAGTGCTGAATCAATAAAAAAAGCAGGCTCACAAAAATAAAACCGCCAACCAACCAAATACGAAAACGCATAATGACATCATTTAGCAGCTGACTATTAACTGCCACCATATATCGATAGCTTTTCGGGCTTTGGTTCCAACTGATGCCATAACTTGCCCATAGGTATTCATCTTGTTCAAAACGTGTTTCACCAAAATTTACCATTTGCCGGTTTTTGACTGTTTGTCTTCAATATGAATTTCTTTTGAGAGTGAAAGCGATTGCCATACTTTTTGATTCTCTTGATTCGTAACATAAGAGAATAAAGGGCTGTTTTCACGGTTAAAATCAGGGTTAGATAAAATAACAGGCAGGGCTATTTCATTATTTTTAAAATTAGAAACAGACAAAAGATTAAAAATATGCAGGCGAAGTTTATCTTGCGCTTCTGTTTTTAGCTCTAAGGTGTACACATAGTTTAATATAAGTGAGCTGACAAGCATCACAATGATAGAGGCGATGGCGGTGAAAATAAAAAAACGTTTACGCAGTGAAAACGTCATGACGTTTTGCCTTTAAGCGTAAATTGATAACCTCGGCCTCGTAATGTTTCTAGAGGTTTGATGGTATTGTTAGGGTCTAATTTTTGCCGTAGGCGGCTAACCAGTACTTCAATAACATTACTGTCTCTGTCTTGATCATTATTGTATAGGTAGTCCATTAAACGTGTTTTAGAGATGACCTGTTGAGGATGGCGCATAAAGTATTCAAGGACTTTATATTCAAATGCGGTGAGTACAACATCGCGGTCTTGACTGCGAACACTTTGAGTGGTGCTGTCGAGTATGATGTCACCGTGTTCGATGATATTATTAGGAAACCCCGACGAGCGGCGAATCATAGCCTGCACACGTGCAATCAGTTCTTCTAATTGAAACGGTTTAGCAAGGTAGTCATCCGCGCCAGCGTTTAGGCCTTCTACTTTGTCTTGCCAGCTACTGCGGGCGGTTAAAATTAATATGGGCAGTGCTAAGCCTTTGTTGCGAATGTTTGTGATGACCTCAAGCCCTGATAGCTTAGGCAGGCCAATATCAATAATAGCCAAGTCAAATTCAAATTCTTTTGCTTGATACCAGCCATCTTCACCATCGGCACTGCATGTGACCGTAAAATTGGCTTTTTCTAAGCTGAGGCGTAATTGTTCGCGTAAGACATTGTCATCTTCAATTAGCAGGAGTTTCATTTGCTTCCTCCATATTGATCGTCACCACATCAATCACGCCTTGCTCAGAGATTATTTTGATTTCGTACTGTTGGTTGAGGTATTGGGCGCTTAATACCGTACCAGGAAAGATAGCGAGGGCTTTTTTTATGGCTTGGCGTAAATCACTGTCACGGAAGATATTTTCAGCGGGCGCGTCAGATGAATGTACTTGGTCCTCGACCCACTGTTTAAGGGGCGTGACCATGTCTTCTAACGTTTCATCAAACCAGTAAGGGTCACTTTCGTCCTCAGTCGCTTGCTCTTGCGCGCCAAGACTGGCGCAACTAAGCAGTAAAAGGGTTATAGATAATAATGTTCGCAACACAAAGCCTGCTTCAAATATTAAATGTTTAATATTAACAAGCTTATCTGAATAGAACCTGAATGAAAGGCTTTATGAATACTTATAAAGCCTTTTTATTGAGATTAATTGCGTTTGTATACGCAATACAGCATTGGGATGAGTACTAGGGTGAAGAGCGTACTGATTAAAATTCCAAAGATTAAGCTAATGGCTAAACCATTAAAGATGGGGTCGTCCAATATAAAGAAGGCCCCCGTCATGGCGGCAATGCCGGTTAACATAATGGGTTTTGTTCGCACGGCGGCGCTGTTAATGGCAGCTTCTACAATATCGATGCCTTTGTCTAATTCTTGATTAATAAAATCAACCAATAAAATGGAGTTACGTACGATAATTCCGGCCAAGGCAATCATGCCAATCATGCTTGTGGCGGTAAATTGTGCGCCTAATAAAGCATGGCCCGGCATGACCCCAATAATGGTTAACGGAATAGGGGCCATGATGATTAAAGGCACTAGATAGCTTTTAAACTGAGCCACCACTAATAAATATATCAAGATCATGCCGATGGCATAAGCAATCCCCATATCACGAAACGTCTCGTAGGTGATTTGCCATTCGCCATCCCACTTAATAGATGGTTTATGCGTGACCTGTGGCTGATGAATAAAATATTGCTTGGGGCTAAAGCCATTTTGTTGCGTTGCGGCGTCGTCCATTGCAAGTGACATATCAAATAAACCATATAGTGGACTGTCTAAGTCACCGGCCATATCGGCGTTTACAAATACTACAGGCAATAAATTTTTATGATAAATGATGTTATCGATGGTGCCATGGGTCAGCGTTGTCATATCCGCAATGGATATCAACTGGCCATTTAAGCTGCTAACTTTGCTATTAAGTAACGTTTGCCAATTACCCTTGTCGCTGTCGTTATATTCTAAGCGAATCGGAGTGGCGTACTTATTATGTTGCGCATGTAAGTAACTGACATCTTTGCCTCCCAACGCAATATCTAGTGCATTAACGATGCTTGCATACGGGACGGCAAATTGAGCGGCCTTTTGGCGGTCAATGTGTATGGTGGTTTTTTGCTGAGACGCTTCGATACTGTCGTCTACATCAATGATGTCGGTTGTGCGTTCAAACACGGCGCGAAGGGCTTTGGCCGTGGCAATTTGCTCATTGTAATTTGCACCATATACCTCAGCTACAATGGGTGCCATAACCGGAGGCCCTGGTGGTACTTCGGCTAATTTTACGTTGGCATTAAATTGTTTGCCGATACGCTGTAATTCTGGCCGTAACTGGCGCGCAATATCATGGCTTTGCTTGTCGCGTTCACCTTTTGATACGAGGTTTACTTGTATATCGCCCATGTGAGGCTCGTTACGTAAATAATATTGGCGAATCAAACCGTTAAAATTAATTGGAGCGTTGATGCCAGCGTATAGCTGAAAGTCTTTTACGTATTCATTCAATTTTAATTCTTCACCAAGGGCCTCTAATACAATCAGTGTTTCTTCCATTGGTGTGTCTTCAGGCATATCAACAATGACTTGGAATTCAGACTTATTGTCGAATGGCAGCATTTTAAGCACGACCATTTTCATTACGGGCAATGACACAGACAATAAAATCAATCCGATCACTAGCGCTAACACCTTTAAACGATTGCGGGCCGCGTTTTGACCTTGGATAAGCGGGCGCATAATTCGATTAAATACCTTATATGTTTTGGCTTCCTTGGTGGTGTTTTCATCGCTGTGATGATGGTTGGTTGATGCTTGTTTTTTCAATAATTGATACGATAGCCAAGGCGTTACAATAAATGCAATGGCCAATGAAATTAACATGCCGGTACTAGCATTAATGGGAATAGGGCTCATATACGGCCCCATTAACCCTGTCACAAAGGCCATGGGCATCAAAGCTGCAATAACAGTAAACGTTGCAAGAATGGTCGGGCCGCCCACTTCATCTACAGCGATTGGGATAATATCTAACAGTTTTTTGCCGCCCATGTGTAAATGCCGATGAATATTCTCAACCACGACAATGGCGTCATCCACTAAAATGCCAATACTAAAAATCAGTGCAAACAATGAAATGCGGTTAAGTGTGAACCCCCATGCCCAGCTGGCAAATAATGTAATGGCGAGCGTGATAAATATCGCGCCGCCCACAATAATGGCTTCGCGCCAGCTCATCGTCACGAGTACCAACAACACAACGGCGACGGTGGCAAATAATAATTTTGCAATGAGCTTGTCGCTTTTATCTTTTGCGGTATCACCATAATTGCGTGTGACGTTTATTTTAATGTTATCGGGTATGACAATGTTTGATAGTTGCTCTAAGCGTTTTTCAATATCGCTGGTGATATCAAAGGCATTTTTCCCTTGTTGCTTAGCAATGGCGATAGTCACCGCGCTTTGATTCGCGCTTAGGCTATTTTCAAAATGCAGTACTTGGGATTCAGGAATATCAGCACCATGAACAATGTCGGCCACATCGGATAAGTAAACAGGGCTGCCATTTTTTGCCAGACCAATGACCAGTTGCTGAATCTCAGAAACACGGGTTAAAAAATGTCCGGCTTGTACTTGAATGTACTTTTGCGGCTGATAAACATTATGAATCGGTGCACTGGCATTGGCGTTTAACAGTGTATTTGCAACGTTCTCAATGGTGATGTTGTAAGCACTTAAGCGAACCGGATCAAGACGCACGTTAACCACATCTTGTTGTGCGCCGATGGTGTAAATATCACGTGTGCCATCAATGCGCTTTAATTCGACTTCTAATACATGGGCCAGTTCGGTGAGTTGTTGAGTTGAAACAGATGCATCTTCGCTAAATAATGTGAGCGACATAATGGGGACATCATCGATGCCTTGAGGCTTGATGATGGGTTGTGATGCGCCAAGATTTGCGGGCAACCAATCTTGATGGCTATACACTTGGTTGTATAAATTTAAAATAGCGGTTTCGCGTTTTAGACCTACTTCAAACGCGACCGTTAATACCGACATACCGGGGCGGGAGACACTGTAAATATCATCCACGCCTTTTATTTCGCTTAAGACTTGTTCAGCGGGTGTGCTAATAAGACTCTCGACTTCTTTTGCCGATGCACCGGGGAACGCAATAAAAACATTGGCAAACGTTACATCAATTTGTGGCTCTTCTTCTTTGGGCGTTACCATAATGGCAAAAAAGCCCAGTAATAATCCAAATAACGCGAGTAACGGTGTAATGGCATTATTCTGAAACGTTTTGGCTAAACGGCCACTAATCCCCAAGGGGGTTGATTTGATTGATGAATGCTCAGTCATGCTAAATCTCCTGAGCAGCCATAACCAACGAAGGGTTGGCTGCAATCACATCGCCATCTTTAATGCCAGCCAGTACCTCAACAAACATTTGAGTATTATGTTTGGACGTTGATGGGTGTTGCTCACCTAAACGCACTTGTCTCAGCAAAAAAGTATTGTTCTGTTTGATGTAAACATAACGGGCTTCGCCTTTGTGTATCACAGCATTGGCCGGAATGCGAATAGCAGGCTGTTCTGCCATGGGGATATTAAGCTTTACCCACATACCAGGGAACAAACCTACGTTATCGGCTTTAATATCCGCCCGTATTTTAAAACTGCGACTGTTAGAGTCGGCAAACGGAAAAATCGTAACGCTTGTTGATGGCAAAGTTTGATTTTTATGCGTGACGAATAATTGAGATTGAGGCGTCACCATCGTAATAAAACGCTGCGGTAAATGCGCAACGGCTCGTAATTGATTAAGCGATAACCCTGTCATTAATGGCGTACCAGGATTAACCGCTTCACCTATTTCGACGAGTCGAGCTTTAACGATACCAGCGTAGGGCGCGCGAATTTGGGTATACGATAACTGCTCTTGAGCTTGCGCCAGCAAGGCTTGTGATGCTTTTACTTGCGCGGCGACGGATGCGGCATTGGCTTTAATCGAATCATATTGCCCCTTAGAGACAGAGCCTTGTTCAAATAGAGGGGTGGCACGTTTTAGTTGAGATTGAGCATCTGTGCTTAACGCTTTTGCCTGGGTTAACCCAGCGGTGGCTTGCGCAACAGCGGCTTTTTGTTGTTTGTTGCGCAGCTGAATGATGAGGTCGCCTGTTTGAACATAGTCGTTAACATCCACCTCAATAGATTGCACGCGGCCACTGGTTTGTGCACTGATGGTGGCTTGATTAATGGCTTCAATTTCAGCCTCTAATATGAACCAACTAGGATAGTTTTTTAGGCTAGCGCGATAGGTATCAACATCATTTGCCCATGTGGTGGAGCTAAACAGTGACACTAAAGCTATGAATATTGTGAGTAATCGAAAGCGCTTCATGTATTTATCCTGTGAAATGCCTCTGGTAAGTGTAGAGGATAGGCTGTCCTAGAGGCATCTTGCATTAAATTTAGATACATCTAAATTAGATTTACCTAATATATAGTAATTTGGTTTGTGGGGAAAGAAAAAAGGTAGAACAAATAGGTAGGTGTTAGTAGTGGTGTTTATAACTGTGTTAATGATGGCTATCGGGATGATGCTATTCCCTTAAGTCCTTATTTTATGGGCTTTGTTGCGATTCATTCGTGAATAGTCTAACTTAGGGGAAAGAGTCCAGCGTAATGAGTTATGGCAAGGCCAAGATTAATAAGAAGACTTAGCGACAATCGAAAGAAAAAAGCACCTGTTCTTACGCCAAGAGAGCTAAAACGGCTTTTATTTGTTGCTACACAGACGCGAAATCCAGAACGTAATGTATTGATCGTTTGGCTTTTGTTTGCGGCGGGTTTTCGTATATCAGAAGTGGCTGGAATCGAAATTAAAGATGTGCTTTGGAAAAGCGGAAAATTAAAGAATGATGTGATAATTCCAGCAAAATATTGTAAGAACAATAAAGCGGGTCATGTGTTTTTTTATCATAAGAAATTACTTAACGCACTTGAACAATATATTAAATATCGTGTTGTAAGGCGTCTAATTATGGATGATAACCCTCATTATCGAGGTCTTAAAAAAGATTCTAAAGTAATACTTTCAGAGAACAAACGCGCTTACGCGTTAAAACAAAAAAAACGTGTAAGTAGTAATGGTGAAGAAAAAATCTATTGGGCCTGCGATACATTGCAAACCATGGTAACCAAATGGGGGCGTGAAGCTGGAATCAAAGGTTTTAGTACTCACTCAGGGCGGAGGACACTAGCAACACGTTCAGCAAGGCTTGGTGCTAGCGAAGTTGAATTGTGCGTCTTGTTACGTCACGAAACAGACGATATGCCGTATGAATATACAGACGCTGACATTATGGGCATTAAGCGAACCTTAGAGACCTTATACGCAATTGATGACGAGAGGCTGCATGAATAAAGAAGAATTACAAAATTGGCTAGACAAGTGGAGCTTACAGCCCACGGATGCCGCCAAGGTGTTACGTGTTAATAAATCAAAAATGAGCGAGTTTTTATCTGGTACTCGAAAAGTACCAGTTTACATCGCTGCACACATTGAAACGTTTGATTATTTAGCTGATTCAAAAGCTAAAAAATCAATTGAAAAAGACTTTAATAGCTCCCAATGGGAACTATGATAATAAACATGAGCTAAGGGAATTGATGTAGATATATCTGGTATAAGGCGAACACTTGAAGCGCTCTACACAATAAGCGACGATGAACTAGATGCAGACGTAGTATGACAAAAACAAAGCAAGAACCCATCAAAACAAACACGACAAATATGCTCTGCGAAGAATATATCAATCGAGCTGATGTGGCAGAATATAGGTGAATTTAATGAGAAAAAGAAGAAAACTCCCCGAAAATCTATCAAGTGGTGCAATAGAAAATATATATACACAGCATGTTGACGGTTATACAGATCGGTTAATTGATGAGTTGCACGACTATATTATTGCAGTTAAATCTAGTGATATTGATTTGAACAATGACTTAGATAGCGACATAGAGTTTGTGGTCGATGAAGATCCATTAGACGCGAATCCAGCATGTCTTGACGACCTAGATGACAAGAATCCACTTCCACTGGTTTCCATATTTGGTGAAGACCCTCTTATATGCAAAGATTTTGTGAGATTCATTGACGACTTTCCTTGAAATTGATAATTCCCATTACTTGGATAACGATATTTTCGTTCAATCTATAATCAATTCAATCATATATGATTGGTTTAGTGATTGTTGGTACAAAGCAGGGGGATGGTACTTTCCTTTACCGGGGGTATTATTCAGCGGTGGTCACGGTGAAGACCCCAAAAGGTTGACCAAGTTGACGAGTGGAACCTATTTTTGAGGGAAAAATAATGACTACGGATTTCAAAATAAACGGTATATGACTATCAAGGTTAAATATATGTTTGGATTGAGTCCCTTTGGATATTGGCAGGTATATCTTCCGGAAGGGGCAATTCTTCCCCGTGGCCAGTTTCGAATAGAAAAATCTGTTAGATACAGGATGATAATTATAATGTTTAACGAGTTAGATAAATTAAAATCGGAATTGGATGCCTTACGTCCTTTGCCTGTGTATACGGTAAAAAGTCTTCATGAGCAATTAGTCCTAAATTGGACTTATAACTCAAATGCAATCGAAGGTAATACATTAACTTTAAAAGAAACCAAAGTAGTGCTTGAAGGTATTACAATTGGTGGGAAGTCCATGGTTGAACATTTCGAAGCAATCAATCATAAAGAAGCAATTGACTATGTTGAAGATATTGTTAGTAAGAAAGAGGAGTTCAGTGAACGGCTAATTAAATCTATCCATAATTTAGTACTTAAAAAAATTGATGATGGTAATGCTGGGGTTTATCGTAATCAGAATGTGGTCATTTCTGGAGCGGATCACTCCCCACCAGACCACATAAAAGTTCGAGACGAAATGCAAATTCTAGTAAAGCAGTATGAAAAACATAATCTTCACCCTATCGAAATGGCAGCTCGGCTTCATACGGATTTTGTAAAGATTCATCCTTTTATTGATGGTAATGGCCGAACTGCCCGACTATTAATGAATTTTGAACTAATGCGTAGCGGATATTTGCCTGTAGTAATTAAGGCTAAAGATCGGCTCGCTTATTATGAGGCATTAGACACTGCTCATACCACCGATGATTACAGTTTATTTATTGAAATGACGGCTGAAGCTGAAATTGAAATACTGAAATATTACCTTAAGTTATTATCTAAAGGTTAGGTGGTGTCAAATTATGCTAATACAAAAGAAGCAGCACCCTTCCTAATACACGCAGGGGAAAAATAAGTATGAGTGAACCTGTAAGAGTGTATCTTGACTCAAATGTCATAATTGAATTAAGTGAGGGTCGTCTAGATAAATTTATGTCTCACCTAATAAGCCCCAAAAAATTAAATACTTATATATATCCTTTTAGTGCAGCTCAAGTTTCAGAAGTAACACGTAATTCTCTCACCAAAAGGTGTCATGATAGGCTAAAACTTATTAGCTCTATAAGTAACGACCTTTACTTTGTTCATAGTATTTATGATTATGAATACCGACAAGAATCACCTGAAAGCGTATGGGATACCATAACAAACCCAAATCCAGATTTAATTGATAAAAATTTACTTAATAATTTAATTCCCTTTGAGCAAATGAAAATCATGAGGGATCAACTTGGTCTGAATCCTGACATATTGAACAATCTTTCTGGTACGAAAGCAGTTTCCACTATAGACGAAGCAATCTCTAGGGCAATCCCTGCGGGAAGTGAGGGTCCTAGATCATTGAAAGACATGCTGTTACTCCTAAAAAAAATTAATAAAGAAATTTTCTCAGAGCAGTGGAAGCAGATGGGGGCTTCAGGTAGCCATATGACTATTGGTGAGGATTTACATATTATATTCTCCCTATTAGAAGGTTTTGGTTATTGGCCAGACTCTAAAAAAGTGTTCAAAAAAGGATCTAGATTCGCTGATAGTGAGCACGTATTTAATGGTTCTCATTGTGATATTCTAGTGACAAGAGACAAGAGACAAGAGACAAGGGAATGAAAAATCGGGCCGAAGCTGTCTATTCGATATTAGATACAAATACGAGGGTAATGTTTACAGATGAGTACATTGAGCATATTACTTAAGCCCAAACGATTACTGAGAAGAAGGGGAATAAACAGATGATGAAATTATTACCATTATTAACATTGTTAATTTTTATTCCCCCTTCTTTTTCAGAAGAGGTATTAATTGATAAGGAAATAGTTAAGAGGTTTCATGAGTCAGCAAGTGTACTAGGAATATGTGCCACGATAGAGTCTATGTCGGATATAGCGATTGAAAATAAAGATATTAGACAGGAAAAATTAATATTCTCGTTTCTGCAAAAGAAATTCGTCACCCTAAAAAGCTTAAATGAATGGGATGAGCTTTGTGATAAGCACCGGAAAATAGTCATCTCAATTGATAATACATACAATCTGAATATGTATTAATTTATAATAGGGAAATAAACTAAATGGAATTAAGTATCAAACAAATTCTTCAATATTTCACCTGATCTTGTGTGGATTGTAAATACACTGATGGCGGGATGTGTGAGTGTGAATATTTGGCGCTAACGCCAGTGACACAAAGCGATGATGACTGGTTTGTTTTTCATGATTCTGCTGATGTGTCCGGTGGACAAATTCACCGTACCACTACAATTGGCTTTAATCATTTTTCTAACACAGTTATTTTATGAATATTTAATTGTTCCGTTAGTAACACTATGACTCGCAATAGCGATAAATTTAAGGCTTATACGGATGTTTTTTGTAATCCAGTAAGTGGCTACCTTAACAAATGGTCTCCTTAACGAAATTGGTCAAATCTTTAGATATAAGACAGAGAAATGTTAGGCAGACTCTTTGAATTACATTTGTTTTCCCGCAGGATTAGCAGGGGGAGTAGTTCCCACCTGCTTATTAAGTGTATTACCACTTAGCAAAATGATCCTCACAAAAACCAGTGGCTTGCTTAATGGAAATCACATCACCTTGTGCATTTTTAATCGTGCCATTAAATCGACCAAATACTTGCGTGAAATTTGATGCCATAAAACCGGCATTGATTTTTTCTTTACGCTCACCAGCGGGCGTGAAGGTGAGTGAAATATGTCCATCACTGGTTTCTATTTGCCAAGGCGTCATGCGATTTTTACGATCAAATATAAATTCGGCGCGGTCGAGTTTGATCATCTCACCATTCACCCACAGTGCATTTTCGGTGTAACTGGTTTCATTCACACCGGCGGCTAAATTAAAACCAATGACATCGCCGCTTTGAGTTTTGTGACTTAAGCTTGCCCAGTGCCAAAACGTTTCGCGACGCATATAACCACAAGACCAATCTACACTGGCGAGTAAATCTTGCGTTTGAATGTCTTGCCCTTGCCATTGAATTTGGCCAGTAAACGGCAGTGCGGTATTTTTTTGTGTGTACACCCATCCGTTGTAACCCGCACGGCAACATACATCGAGTGGGGATTGTGTTTCATTAATCATGACATCAACATTCAATTCATTACCGCAGCTTACTTTTAAATGACGCGTGTGTGCGTTGCTGGTTATTTGAATGTGGTTGTGGCCACTTTTAAATGACCAATGCCCGTTGTTGGGTTGGGTGTCGGTTTGAGTGTACATCGCAAACGGTTTTAACCATGAGTATTCTTTAAAGGTTTGTGTGCTGGGTTGGTAAAGGTACAAAAAACAATTACTGACCCATTTTAGATTAACGATGGCGACACCAAAAATAAGATCATCACCGGTTAGGCCAACAAATTGAAATTGATTAAATCGCATTTTTTTACGAAAGCCATTAATGGCGTTATCCATATTATTGCGTAAATCAAAATCTAAGTGGTTGATGTGTGTCGGGCTGGTGGGTAAAACACCATAATGTACCTGCCCTTGGCTGTTGATTAACGTGTCCATAAACGTACCTTTTAGTTTCTGCTGGCAGTGTAGCAATTACAAATACTGGTACTAGGGTGTTAGAGGTCAACATAGGGAGTAAATAGCGACAGTATTAATGCGAACTTTTGGCGTTATTGGTTGAATGTACAAGATAGAATCGGTTAAATGGGGTGATCAATAGATAACAAAAATAACAATATCAGGATACCTCATGAGCGATTACCCGATCCATCGCGTGCCCAAAAAATGGGCTGATAATGCGCATATGAATGCACAGCAGTATCAGCAAGCGTATTCACACTCTATGCAAGAAAACGAAGCCTTTTGGGGCGAGCAAGGTAAGCGCTTAGATTGGTTTACACCTTACACAAAAATAAAAGATGTCAATTTTGCTGCCGACGATCTACACATCAAGTGGTTCTATGATGGTGTGATAAATGTTTGCCATAACTGCGTTGACCGCCACTTGCCAACAAAAGCCAATGATGTTGCCATTATTTGGGAAGGTGACGAGCCTACAGATGATTCCAAACTTACCTATGCGCAACTGCATCAACAAGTCTCACGCTTTGCCAATATTTTAAAAGAAATGGGCGTGCAAAAGGGCGATGTTGTGACGCTTTATATGCCCATGATTGTAGAGGCCAGTTTAGCAATGTTGGCGTGTACCCGTATCGGTGCGATTCATTCTGTGGTGTTTGGTGGGTTTAGTGCGGACGCCTTAGCGGGGCGCATTGAAGATTGTCATAGCAAGTGGGTAATCACAGCAGATGAAGGCGTGCGTGGCGGTAAAACCGTCCCATTAAAAGCCAGCGTTGATGAAGCCTTAAATAAAGCAGGCACCGAATGCGTTGAAAAAGTGTTAATGATTAAGCGCACGGGTATTAATGTAAATTGGCAAGAAGGTCGTGATGTTGAGTACGGCGAAATGCTTAAGCAAGTTGATGATCACTGCCCGTGTGAACCCATGAGCGCAGAAGATCCGATGTTCATCTTGTATACATCGGGCAGTACAGGCAAGCCTAAAGGTGTGTTGCACACAACGGGCGGTTATCTTGTTTACGCCGCGTATACCCATGAGCATGTTTTTAATTACGATGCAGGTGATGTTTATTGGTGCACAGCTGATGTGGGTTGGATCACCGGCCATAGTTATATGATTTATGGTCCATTGGCCAATGGTGCCACAACGGTTTTATTTGAAGGTGTGCCTAATTACCCTGCCGTTAATCGTATGGCCCAAGTGGTTGATAAACATCAAATAAATATTCTGTATACCGCCCCAACGGCGATTCGTGCCTTGATGGCCCATGGTGAAAAAGCCATTGAAGGCACCAAGCGTGACAGTTTAAAACTGTTAGGCAGTGTGGGTGAACCGATCAACCCTGAGGCATGGGAGTGGTATTATAAAACCATTGGTAATAGTCAGTGTCCTGTTGTTGATACGTGGTGGCAAACAGAAACTGGAGGCATTTTAATTAGCCCACTACCGGGAGCCACGGATTTAAAACCAGGCTCGGCGACTAAGCCATTGCCTGGCGTGTCGGTTGCCATTGTTGACGGCGACGGTAAGGTGCAAGAGGGCCCATGTGAAGGCAACTTAGTCATACTAGACAGTTGGCCTGGGCAAATGCGCAGCGTGTATGGTGATCATCAGCGCTTCGTTGATACTTACTTTAAAACCTTTCCGGGTAAATACTTTTCAGGTGACGGCGTGCGCCGTGATGAAGATGGCTATTACTGGATAACCGGCCGAGTGGATGACGTACTCAATGTTTCTGGGCATCGCATGGGCACGGCAGAAATTGAAAGCGCCCTAGTAGCACACAAAGACACGGCTGAGGCGGCAGTGGTGGGTTACCCGCATGACATTAAAGGCCAAGGTATTTATGCATACGTGATTTTAAAATCCGGTATTGCACCCAGTGCCGAGTTAGAAGCGGAATTAAAAACATGGGTAAGAGGGGAGATTGGCGCAATTGCCGCCCCGGATATTATTCAACTTTCGGCAGGCTTGCCAAAAACCCGTAGTGGTAAAATAATGCGTCGTATTTTACGAAAAATTGCCGCTAATGAAATTGACAGTTTAGGTGATACATCAACTCTGGCAGAGCCGTCGGTTGTGCAAGTACTCATTAATGAGCGCCACAATACAAATTAACGCTTAACGGCGACTGCATTTTCAAACTGAAACACGATATGAATTGTTATATCGTGTTTTTTTATGGCACTAACAAAGTATAAAAAATTAGACTTGAAGTTTTATTGTTCGCCCTTAATAACAAAAGTTATGCCATAAATAATGAGACCTCGCTGGCCAAATAAAAAATATAATTTAAGTATTTATTTCAAAAAATATGAAAATTGATACTTGAAAAAGATTATTTAAAACCTATATCGGTTGTGAGCGTAATACAAATGAATAGGAGGCTCACATGAGATTATCAACTTGGGACCCATTCACTGAAATGGAAGCTGTGTTAAACCGTTATCGCCCGCAAGAGACAAAAGCCAGTACGCAGACGATGACAAAAGCTGATTGGCATCCGGTGGTGGATGTCTCTGAAAGCGAACAAAGTTATCACCTACATGCAGAGCTTGCGGGTGTGGACAAAGATCAAATTAGCATTAGTGTGCATGAAAATGTCCTGACGCTATCAGGGCAGCGCCACAGTCAGCACGAAGAGAGTAAAGGTAAGGTACATAGAGTCGAGCGAGCATATGGATCGTTTGTGCGCAATTTCACTTTGCCAGATAAAGCCGATACAGAAAACATCGCAGCACGTTATCAAGATGGTGTCTTAGAAATTGAGATACCAAAGGTTGAGCAGGAGCAGCCAAAGCGTATTGATATTAGCATCAACTAACGTTGAATGAGAGAGTTGTTCTAAGCTACTTACGATTAGGCCCTGTGTTTGTTTTTTAAACAAATATAGGGCCTTTTTATGATCTAGCACAGGCAGGAACAGGCTCACAAACAGCGAGGTTAGGCCGTAGTCAATTATATGTTATGTGGTACACTAAGGCCTTTGATCCTGCGGATCAGGTTAACACTGTTTGTATTTTATACAGGATTTTGGGCCACATGAGCTTTAAAGCACCGGAAAGTTTATCTGAGCAAATTGCCCAGCATATTGGTGATCAAATCATCACAGGTAAATTAAAGTCAAAAGAGCGTATTCAAGAGCTCAAAGTTGCCAACGATTTAGAAGTCAGTCGTGGCTCTGTGCGTGAAGCACTGTTGATTCTTGAAGGGCGTCACCTTATCGATATTATGCCTCGTCGCGGTGCCATGGTGGCCGAGATGAATAAGTCGAACGTTGCGGCGTTATACGAAACTTATATTATTTTATTGATCGTGCTTGCATCCAAAGTGGCTAATACTTGGAAGCCAGGTCAATTAGATCCACTGATCGAACAATTACAAAAGATGCGTGCTATTGCCAATAGCACCGACCCAGAAGCACCCGAACGTGTGGTTAAAGCGGGTTTTGACTTAATGCGCATGGCCTACCCATTAGCTGAAAATCCATACTTAGAAGGCATCTTAGAAGATTTACAGCCCGCTATTCACCGTGCTTATCATATGGCTTTAACCGTTGATAATAATGCGTTAAGTTACAGCATGACCTTTTTTGCTCAATTGCTAGAAGGCGTGGTTAAACGTGATGTGCCGAAAGTAGAACAAGCGTTAAAAGATTACGGCGATCATTTGCTAAGCATCATGATGGATGCCCTAGAGCACTAATAATAAAAAGGGGCGCAGTGTGCGACTTAAGTCCATTAAGCTTGCTGGGTTCAAATCTTTTGTTGACCCAACCAAGATACCATTTCCAACTAATCTGACCTGTATCGTCGGCCCGAATGGCTGTGGTAAATCGAATACCATTGATGCCGTACGCTGGGTTATGGGTGAAAGCAGCGCCAAGAACCTGCGTGGCGACGCCATGACAGACGTTATCTTTAATGGCTCAACCGGGCGTAAACCCGTGGGTCAAGCCAGTATTGAACTGGTATTTGATAACAGTGAAGGCAAGCTACAGGGTGAATATGCCCAATACAGCGAAATCTCCCTCAAGCGCAAAGTGACCCGTGATGGTCAGTCTATTTATTATCTCAATGGTACTAAGTGCCGCCGTCGTGATGTGACCGACCTGTTCTTAGGCACCGGCCTTGGTCCACGCAGCTACGCGATTATTGAGCAGGGCATGATCTCAAAACTCATTGAGTCAAAGCCAGAAGAACTGCGTGTGTATATCGAAGAAGCCGCGGGCATCTCAAAATACAAAGAGCGCCGCCGTGAAACGGAAAACCGCATTCGTCGTACCGCTGAAAACCTAGAGCGTTTAAGTGATATTCGTGATGAGCTTGAACGCCAAATCGGGCGACTACAGCGCCAAGCCGAGGCTGCTGAAAAATACAAAAATTACAAAGAAGATGAACGTCAAACTCGTGCTCAGTTATTTGCCATGCGCTGGCGCACCATGGACGCCGAGCTGACGCAAATAAACCAAGTGATTGCCGAGCAAGAGCTGGCACTTGAACAAGTACTCACCGTACAAATTCAAGACGAAAGCCAAGTTGAAGAAAAGCGCATTTTGCTGGTGGATTTAACCGACGACTTTGAAAAAGTCCAAGCGCAGTTTTATGAGCTTGGCGGTAACTTAGGTCGGTTAGAGCAAAGCATTCAATTCCAAAGTCAGCGTTCATTGCAGCTTAATAGTGACTTGCAAGAAATAACAGATTCAAAAACATCGGTTGCTCAACAAGAAGAAGACGACGCATTAGCGCTAGAAGCGCTTGATGAACAGCTTATGGAGCTTGAGCCAGAAAACGAATTGATGTTAGCGCAAGAAGAATCGAGCCAAGAAACCTTGATGCAGGCCGAAGAGGCCATGCAAAACTGGCAACAGTCTTGGGATAACTTCAACGAAAAAAGTGCAGAGCCTCAACGAATAGCTGAAGTCAGCAAAACTCAAATACAAAACTTTGAGCAAAATATTTCCCGAATTCAGCAGCGTATTGAGCGATTGCAGCGTGAGCTCGAATCACTGCAAATTGGTGATGAAGCAGAAGAGCAGCTTGCCATGCTCGATGAACAGCTTTCTGAAAAAGAATTGCAATTTGAGCAGCAGCAACAAGACTCAGCACAATATCAGCAGCAAGTTGAAGATACTCGTGAGCAACAACAAACGTTGTCGCAAAAATTAAACGAATCCCGTAGCCAGTTACAATCGGTTATGGGTCGCAAAGCCTCACTTGAAGCGCTGCAGCAAGCCGCATTAGGCACCGACGGCGAATCTGGCCGCTGGTTGCAAAGTCAGCAGTTACATCAAAACAAACGCTTGGCTGATCATCTGCAAGTTGAAAGCGGTTGGGAGCAAGCGGTTGAAACGGTGCTGGCCGAGCAGTTACAAGCCGTTGTGGTGCCGTCAATTGATCAATACGCCGAACGTTTGTTGCAACTTAACCAAGGTCAAATGACCTTAGTTGAAAGTGATAACCAAACGTCTGAAGCGGCAATTGCTGGCAGCCTAGCCAGCAAAGTTTCGGGTGCCAATGTGCCATGGTTGAATGATGTTTTATACGCTGATGACTTAGCCGCGGCATTAGCGTTACGTGCACGCTTGCAAGGCAACCAAAGTGTGATTACACCAGACGGTATCTGGTTAGGGCCAAATTGGATTCGAGTTAAACGCTCAGGCGATGATCAATCTGGTGTGCTGGCTCGCAAACAAGAATTAGAAGAATTGATTGCGAAAGAAGATGACTTAGATGCCTTAGTTGAAGAGTTAGATGCTGATCTAGAATCCACCTCTTTGCGCATTAATACACTTGAACAACAGCGTAATAATGCACAGCGTGAAGTGAATCTTGCCGCGCAACAATTGAGTGATCATAAATCCACTATTCATGCTGAAAAAGTGCGCTTAGAGCAACAGGTCGGCCGTCGTAATCAGTTGTTAGGCGAAATAACTGAGCAAAAAGAATCAAAAGAATTAGAACAAGAATATCTAGAAGAAGCGCGTTTGCAGTGGCAAAACGCGTTGCAAGATATGGAGCACTACACACAAGAGCGTGAACAGTTATTAGAAAAACGAGATGCGTGTCGTGAGCAACTTGATCATATTCGCCAGCAAGCGCGCCATCAAAAAGACCAAGCCCATCAACAGCAATTAAAAGTGCAAACGTTACAGCATCAACGTCAAACATTGATGGATGCCATTAGTCGCCACGAACAAGATAAACAAAAACTGTTAGAGCGTGAGCAGCAGTTACTTGAGCAACAAGATCAAGGCGACAGTCCAGTAGAAGAATTAAAAGCGCAATATGAAGAGATGATGCAACAACGTTTAGACGTTGAAGAACTCATGAGGGCATCGCGCAGCAAAAAAGAATTGATCGAAAATGAAATTCGAGACGTTGAACAAAATCGTCAGCAGCTTGAGCAAAAAGCGCAAGGTGTGCGTTCGCAGCTCGAACAAAGTCGTATGCAGTATCAAACCATTCATACGCGCCGCGGCGGTATTGAAGAGCAATTGGCTGAATACGAAGTTGAATTAGACGAAATACTTGAACAATTGACAGATGATGCCAGTGTTGAGGCGTGCCAATTACAGTTAGAACAAATTCAGCAACGTATTACGCGCCTAGGCGCCATTAACCTTGCCGCGATTGATGAATATAAAACGCAATCTGAACGCAAAGAATACCTTGATAAGCAAAACGCTGATCTGGAAAAAGCATTAGAAACACTAGAGAATGCCATCCGCAAAATTGATAAAGAAACCCGTACCCGCTTTAAAGAAACTTTTGATAAAGTAAATACTGGCTTGAAAGAATTGTTCCCTAAAGTGTTTGGCGGCGGACATGCATATTTAGAATTAACCGGTGATGATTTATTGGATACGGGCGTGGCTATTATGGCGCGTCCACCGGGCAAAAAGAACAGCACTATCCACTTGTTATCGGGCGGCGAAAAAGCATTGACCGCCATTGCATTGGTTTTTTCTATTTTCCGTTTGAAGCCTGCACCGTTTTGTATGCTTGATGAAGTGGATGCGCCATTGGATGATGCGAACGTGGGCCGTTATGCTCGCTTAGTAGAAGCCATGAGCGAACAAGTACAGTTTATTTATATTTCCCATAATAAGATTGCCATGGAAATGGCAAAACAATTGATGGGTGTAACCATGCACGAACCGGGTGTATCCCGAATTGTTTCCGTGAACATGGAAGAAGCGGTTGAACTAACCGAACATTAAATTTTTAAATGAAAAAGAATATAACTCATGGATATTAGTTTACACAGTTTTATCCTAGTGGTTGGTGTGATCGTCATCGGCTTTATTGTTTGGGATGGCGTCAAAAAAGTACGTGCAGCACGTGCTAATCAACTAGACCAAACGCTAGATAGTTACGATAGCTTAGATGTAATGTCTGAGAACGAAGACCTGCCTGTTTTTGATGACTTAGAAATCAAAGATGAGCTGTTGCAACACGGCCTTAGTGAAGAATTTAGCGAATCTTTTGCCTCTGTAAAATTCGAAGCTAAACCAGAGGTTGAAAAGCAGTCGCAAGAAATACAACAAGACAGCGCAGTTGATGTAAACCGTGCTGCGCCTCCTGTGTTTGACGTTTTAGAGCCGCAACTAAATCAAGTGACAGCAGCTGAGTATGAGGCTAACAATTCCACGGCTGATCGTGCCGTTGCTAGTCGTGCTAAAGAGACACCAAGTGTCCATGCACCAGAAGACGAGTTTGAGCATTTCACCGCTTGTGATGATGTACTGGCGGCACAAGATAGTGATCAAATCGTGGCTAAACGCAATCAGGCAAAAGTGACCGCTAAGGTTAACCAATCCGATTCGGACCAAGTGGCAAGAGCATCAACTGTTTTAGCCAAACAAAGTTCTGAATTAAGCCAAGCGGATTCACGTTCATCAAAACGTATTAGTAAAGATGCCTTGGCTGCGCAACTAGCGAAAGCAAAACAGGATGCAAAGCCTCAAGTGAGTGAAAGTGAATCGCTAGTCGACGCGCAAGATGAGATTACATTGGATGACAAGGAGCCGGTTCCGGTATTGATGGAGCCTGTTGAGCTTGGCCAAAAAGTCGACCCTAATCCTCCAAAGCAGCATGAGCTTGTATTACCTGAGCGTATTCAGCAAACATTACAAGACGAGCCTATTTACGCGATCGAAGAAGAAATCGAAATCGCACCAGTCAAACCCGATTTATTGATGGAGTACATCGAAGATGTACAGGCGTTACCCGTCGGCGAAAAATTATCAGAGCGTGAAGCGGCTGAAGAAATTTTTGTTATCAATATTTTAAGACAAGGCGGTAAATGCTTGAACGGCCAAGATCTTGAGCATGTATTCAAAGTATGTGATATGCGCCATGGTGAAATGGGGATTTACCATCGTTTTGAAAAAGCCAATGCCCAAGGCAAGATTCAATTTAGTGTGGTAAATGCCATTGAGCCCGGTACGTTTGATACACGTAACATGAGCGAATTGGTGACACCTGGTATTAGTTTGTTTATGAGCTTACCGGGGCCTGATAAACCAATGGAAGCATTTGATGCCATGGCTGAGGTAGCGTTAGTGTTTGCTCGAAATTTCGATGCCACCTTACATGACGATACCCATAGTGGTTTAACGCCACAAACGCTAGAGCATTATCGTAATCGTGTTCGTGAGTTTTCCCGCAAGCATTTATCGCATAAAAAGTAGTTTAGCGAGAATACAACTATGTCTGATCAACCTTCTTTATTTGACGAGCCGCAAGATGGCTCGTCATCGTCTTCTCGTTCTAATGATGCAGCATTAACGACTGAAGTTGAGCAACTGCATCAGCAGCTTAACCAAGCGAATTATCAATATTATGTATTAGATGACCCTCAGCTTCCTGACGCCGAATATGATCGCTTGTTTCATCGTTTGAAAGACATTGAAGAAAAGCACCCTCAGCTTTTAACATCGGACTCTCCAACTCAGCGCGTTGGTGCGTCACCGTTACCACATTTCGAGCAAGTCACTCACGAAGTGCCTATGTTAAGTTTGGATAATGCGTTTGATGCACAAGATATGCGAGATTTTAATCGACGAATAAGTGATCGTTTAAAACAAAGTGATGCAGTCTCTTATGCGTGTGAGCCTAAGCTTGATGGCATTGCGGTTAGTCTGCTTTATCAAGACGGCTTGCTTATACGCGCTGCAACACGCGGTGATGGCTCCGTTGGGGAAAATATTACGCAAAATATTCGTACTATTCCAAGTATCCCTTTAAAGTTATTAGGCTCAAATTATCCGGCTGTATTAGAAGTACGCGGTGAAGTGTATATGCCGAAAAAAGGCTTTAATGCATTTAATGAAAAAGCCCTTTCTCGTGATGAAAAGTTATTTGTTAACCCGCGTAATGCAGCAGCAGGCAGTTTGCGTCAGTTAGATTCTAAAATTACGGCGGCGCGCCCGTTAGAGTTTTGTTGTTATAGTTTGGGCCGAGCAGACGGTGGCGAAATGCCAACCAAGCACAGTGACATACTAAATCAGTTTTCGGCTTGGGGTTTTAAGATAAACCCTGAAATGCGTGTGGTAGAAGGAATAGAAGGTTGCCTTGAATATTATGAGCAACTTGCAGGAAAGCGAAATACGTTAGCGTATGAAATCGATGGCATCGTGTTTAAAGTGGATGATATTAATTTACAGCAACAGCTTGGGTTTGTTTCACGAGCACCGCGTTGGGCAATTGCCCATAAATTCCCTGCACAAGAAGAAATGACCTTATTAAAAGATGTTGAATTCCAAGTAGGGCGCACAGGTGCGATTACCCCAGTTGCTCGATTAGAGCCCGTATTTGTTGGTGGCGTGACGGTATCGAATGCCACATTGCATAACATGGATGAAATCGCCCGCTTAGATGTCATGGTTGGCGACACAGTTGTGATTCGTCGTGCAGGCGATGTAATCCCTCAAATAGTAAATGTGGTCGTAAGTAAGCGCCCAGCGGATGCTAAAGAAATTGTGTTTCCGGTATCTTGCCCAGTATGTGATTCACATATTGAACGCATCGAGGGTGAAGTCGTATCGCGTTGCAGTGGTGGTTTGGTATGCGCAGCCCAACGCAAAGAAGCCATTAAGCATTTTGCTTCGCGCAAGGCCATGGATATTGATGGTCTAGGCGATAAGTTGGTCGAGCAATTGGTGGATGAAGGTTTAATCGAATCCTTTTTAGATTTGTACTCTCTTAAGTTAGAAAGCTTGATGAAGTTAGAGCGCATGGGTGAAAAGTCAGCGCACAATTTATTGGCTTCTATTGAGGTGAGTAAACAAACGACACTGCCTAAATTTCTATACGCTTTGGGTATTCGTGAAGTGGGTGTCACCACTGCGCAAAACTTGGTAAATCATTTTTTAGATTTAAAAATACTGGTAAAAGCCGATTTAGAAACATTGCTTGAAGTGGATGATGTTGGCCCCATTGTGGCAGAACATGTTTTAAGCTTTTTTGCCGAGCCGCATAATCAAAAAATTATTGATGGTTTGTTAAACATCGGCATTAATTGGCCAGTGATTGAGAAAAAAGACATTTCCCAGTTGCCATTGTCTGGCCAAACGTTTGTGGTCACTGGTACGCTTGCCAGTATGGGGCGTGATCAAGCAAAAGATTACTTACGAGCGTTTAGGCGCAAAAGTGGCAGGCAGCGTGAGTGCGAAAACCCACGGTTTGGTTGCTGGTGAAAAAGCCGGATCTAAATTAACCAAGGCACAAGATTTAGACGTGTCAGTGTTTGACGAAGTGGCATTTTTAGCTTTGTTAACTGAGCACGGTATTAATCATGCTAATTAGGTCTGTGTTCATCAGTTTTGTTTTATTGCTCGCAGCTTGTACCACTGCGCCACCCAAAAACATCAACAATGTTTGTGAAATTTATGATGAATATTACGATTGGTATATTGCAGCGGATGCGGTGTATGAGCGTTGGCGGGTTCCTCATCATGTGACGATGGCGTTTATTCATCAAGAATCAAAATTTGTTGATGATGCGCGCCCGCCTTGGGAATGGCTGTTGTGGATTATTCCAACGGGTCGCGCGTCAAGTGCATTTGGTTATGCGCAAGCGCTAGACGGTACGTGGTATGAATACCAAGAAAAAACCGAAAACTGGGGCGCGGATCGAGACGACTTTGAAGATGCGGTGGACTTTATTGGCTGGTATAACCATAAAACTCTTATTCGTAATAAAGTGAGCCCCCATGATGCCTATAGTTTGTACTTGGCTTATCACGAAGGCCAAGGCGGATTTTCTCGCGGCACTTATAAGAATAAACCTTGGCTATTAAAAATTGCCAAAAAAGTAAAAAAACGCAGTGAAATGTATCGCCTTCAGTTACGAAATTGTCAAAAAGAGTTAGATGATTCACGCTTTTGGCGCTCTGTATTTGGTTAAATAGAGATTGGTCGCATTACTATTAATTTTGGTATTTAATAGCAGCGCAGTGATCACTAACTAAAAGGATCGATAGTGGATCAAGAGTCTATCGTTTATGGCATTATCAAGGATGTACCGTCGGCTCCAGAGTCTGACGGTGAAAAACGACGCATGGTCAACAGCGGCGCGTTGCTCGATTTACCTCAAACCCTTGATGTAAACTCCCCATTTTTATGTGGTGATATGTTCACCTTACCTGGCTTAGATGTCTTTAGTGGCTCATACCACACTCAGCTGATTCACTTTGGAGCGTCTTATCGTGCAGTTGAGTACGAATGGGAGCGCTGGATGCAAAAATTTGAAGAGCTACTTGGCCAAATGTATTGGGTAAGTGCCACCGTTCATTTAGAAACAGAACTAAGCGGTAAACATACGTTTAATTGGGAGCCCATTAGTCGTGGTTGCCATGTGCCTAATAGTGGTGATTTGCGTGTGAAATGCGAGTGGGAACGTGAAGCCGCGTTCTTAAAATAACGTGACTTATTTTTTCAAGGTGTAATTATGAGTGATGGTTTTCAGTACACTTCAATTGATTATTCTCAGCTTAGCCAAGATGCGTTAGACGGTGTGATAGAGGCTTTCATTAACCGTGAAGGCACTGACTACGGTCAACAAGAATATTCCTTTGAGCAAAAAAGCCAGCAAGTGTTGGCACAAATTAAATCAGGGCGGGCGGTGATTGTGTTTGATCACGACAGTCAGTCTGTATCAATACTGCATAAAGACCAACTTAGTTAGCCTATTTAGTTATGTTTGCTGGCGTGCCTTAGTGATTCAGGACTACCCTGATAATAGGGCCACAAAGGAGGCGAACATGACACATTTACATGTCTATAAGTTTCACAAGGTGATCAAGGATTTGTTTACCTGTGCGGACGATCTTCAGCTTCAATTAGCCGCCACTCGCAAGCAATGCGAGCAAATATCACAAGTGATGATTGCGATTCGACAAAATCGAATGACAGCTAAAAATCATGTCCTGCCTATTGGCCAACCTAGAGATCAAGCGGCAAACGACCAATGATGTCTTATTGGCCCTTAATCGTCTGACTAACTAAAAAGCGGTTTGGGCTTAGCATGTTCGCTTGTGTCTTTGTCAGTGGCCATGGCTCGTTATTCATTTGCGCTGCAATGAATTCTGCGCACAACGGAGCTGAGCTTAATCCACGAGAGCCGTGACCAATATTTAAATACAAGCCTTTTAAAAAAGGCGCCGCTTCATAAAATCGCCAGTGTTTACTTTTATTCAAGTCTTTAAAGTGATGCTTAAACGCTTTCTCATCGCAAACGGCCCCCACAATTGGTACATAATCAGGCGTTGTGCAGCGCACGGATACCCGTCCAGTTGGTGCGTTCTTTACGTCAACTTGTTGCGCAACCGATGGGAAATTCTGATTAAGCTTTGCTACATTGTCATCGTGATCCGCTTGTGTGATCACGCAGTCTTCAGACTTTAAACGATACGTTGCACCAAAATTCAATTGTTGGTTGTGTGTGGGTGTGACATAGCTATCACCGCACAAAACCGTATTAAGTTGCATGTTACTACAGCTTAATTGTGATACTTGACCTGCAATGGGTTTAGTTGGCAAAAAAGATAAGGGAGCTAATTTTTTAGCGTCATGCGCATTGCAAATAATAACGCTGTCGGATGTCAACGATTTTGAATCTCTTTGCTGTAATTTAATATCAGAAGATTCGATTGAGACGTGCCAGCGTTGATCGGTATTTTGTGTGATGTTGCACACAGTTTGTTCGGATAAAAATTGTATATTCGAATGGTTAATCAGCGCGTCACACCAAGCCGCGGGATAAACCCATGCACCATCTTTAAAATACAGGCCACTATTTTCTATGTTTGTGCCAGCAAGTTCACTAGCTTGATCAGGATTTACAGGCACAAGCACATCGCTTAAATCAAAGTTTTCACAAAATTGCTGCTGACGCTTAAATTCTTTTTCACTGAACGCCAGCTGTAATACGCCGCAGTTATCCCACTGTTTTTTATCCGGCATGACGCGCTTGAGTAACTGCAAGCTATGCAGGTAGCCCGCTAAATAAAACTCACTTTGCATATTCATATCGCTAGACAGCTTGGCGTACAGCACACCTTGTGCATTACCTGAAGCACCACCAGCAACGGTTTTGTGTTGATCAATCAATGTAACGTGCCAGCCTCTTGTAGCGAGAGAGTAGGCAGTGGCGCAGCCTGATATGCCAGCACCAATTACAATGGCCTGTTTGTTTTTACAGGTTACGTGGTATTCATGAGCAAACCAGGGTTTTTCTGTTAGCCAGACGGGTGCAACGGGGCCTTGATTAGCGTCGAAGTAGCCATAAAGCATTTCACGTTTTTTGCCGAAGCCCTTTGCTTTTTGGGTTTTAAATCCTGCCGCTTGTAGTCCGCGGCGTACGTCACCTGCAGCCGTAAATGTTGCCATGGTGGTTTTACTATGGCTAAGGCGTGCCATTGAATGAAATAAGTGTGCGCCCCACATTTCTGGGTTTCTTGATGGAGTAAAGCCATCTAAAAACCAGGCATCAACACTGGCGGTGATTTGTTCTAGCCAATCATTAATATCTCCTAAAAATAAATGCAAAACGATGTTGCCAGCACCTTGTTTTAATGATGGTAGTTCAATGGTATGCCAGCCTGGCACAAGGGCAGGGTAAGCGTTTAATAGGGCCTGGCTCAGTGTTTCAAGTTCAAGCCATGGCTGTAATGCTTGGCGTAAATGTTCACGACTAAGTGGAAATTTTTCGACACTGACAAAATGCAATGTTTGATCGGCTTGGCTGTGTTCTAACCATTGCTGGCAAGCACATAAAAAATTTAACCCCGTGCCAAAACCGGTTTCAGCTATTGTAAAAACAGAAGGGTGATCGTCTATCCATCGTTGAATGAGTTGATTGTGCTGTAAAAATACATAACGGGTTTCGTCAATACCGCTAATGCTTGAGAAATAGACATCGTCGAATTGGGTAGAAACCGGTGTGCCATCGGACCACTGAATATGTGCTTGCTTAATCATAAGGGACTTTCAAAATAGCGCGTGAGGGTATTTTAGCAGAGAACGTTGAGAAAAGTATGCTGTGTAATGTTGTGATCAATTGACCGCACGTAAGTGTTCTCTAGTAAAGAGTATTACTTACGAGCGATCCGCTTAAACTTTATGGTTTGGTATAGCTGATTTTTACTTCTTTGATGATGATTGGCTCTGCGGGTACATCGGTCATGCCTTTGGTGCGTGTGGTTTCAACTTGACTGATAGCGTCAACGACTTCCATACCACTGATGACGTTTGCAAATACAGCGTAACCAAAATCACGATGGCCATTATTCAAAAAATAGTTGTTTTTTACGTTAACAAAAAACTGGCTGGTCGCACTGTTTACTTGTGCGGTGCGGGCCATTGCAAGGGAACCTCGGTTGTTAAAGACACCATTGTCAGCTTCATTTTTAATGGGTTCTTTCACTGCTTTACGTGTCATTGATTCGTTAAAGCCACCGGTTTGAATCATGAAGTCTTTAATCACACGATGAAAAATAACACCGTTGTAGAAGCCTTCATTGGCATAATTTAAAAAGTTTGCAACAGAGATGGGGGCTTTTTCAGGTAGTAATTCTAATGTGATATTGCCTTTGTTGGTTACCAGTGTCGCGTAAGGTGTGGCTATGTCAGCGGTAACTGAAGATTTAGGTTCTGCTTGCATGGCATCTTGAGCAAACGAAAAGGCGCTAACAAAAAGCAGGGCTGCACTTATTAATAAACGATTCATAACGATTCCAAATAGGTAAAAGAAAAGCCAGTACCGAGACCCCTAATTGAGGCAGTACTGACTTTTATGTTGTTAGATGTTAAGCCCAGGTATCGCTGCCGCGACCTGAAAGTTTAGGGAATAACCAGCCAAGGAAAAGACCTAATAAAATTAAGCCGCCGCCAACAAGAATGTAATTCATGTCCTTGCTGTTTTGCAGGCGTTCATTTTCAGCGCGAAGTGTATCAACGGTGATTTTTAATTGCTCACCTTGCTCGACGAGTTCTTGATTCTTTTTATCAAGGCCAATGGCGTTAGCGCTTACTTTTTTGATGTACTCTAATTCTTTTTCTTGCTCTGACTTGTCTTCGCTTAAGTCGCCAGCTGTACGTTTGGTTTCAACCAGTGTTTTTTTCGTGGCATTGTACTTTTCTTGTAGCTCAGTTAAGTCTGTTTTCGTTTTTGCTAATTCACGCTGAGTTAAAATAAGCTTTTCAAAAGCAATTGGCTCATCTTGAATGAAGCGAGTCGGCACCCAACCTTCTAGGCCTTTATCTGTGACGACCTTAGAGAATTTGTTTGCATCGTCTTCTTCTATAAACTGAAGGTGTGTACCGCTTTTTAAAATTTTAAGAATTTTATATTCATTACCCGGACCGCTACGCAGATTGATCCAAAGTTCATCACTAATGTAGCGTTTTTCGGCCACTGCTGGGTATAGCACTAATAATGTCAGTATAAAAAGTGTAATACGTTTCACTTTGCGCTTCCTGTCTGTTTTTAATTCGATCAGTGTAAACAATGAAGTTTACGGGTTTATGGTAAAACTTTCTTGAACGGTTTCACGGTTACTTGCTCGTAAACACCAGCCTTAATATAAGGGTCAACATCTGCCCATGCTTGCGCTTGCTCAAGGTTGTCAAATTCGGCCACAACAAGGCTGCCCGTGAATCCATCTTGGCCTGGGTCTTCATTATCGATCGCAGGGTGCGGGCCAGCCAAAATTAGACGGCCTTGTTGTTGTAATAACTGTAGGCGCTCAAGGTGTGCAGGGCGAGCGGCAAGTCGTTTTTCTAAGCTATTAGGAATATCTTGAGAAATAATGGCATATAACATGGAATTTATTATTATCACTATGAAATTTGCCCACAATCGTACCGCGAAAAATAAGAATAACCAACTGCTGCTTAATCATGGCTCGACATCAAGGCGTGAAAGCTTAAAATAGCGCTTATAACGTTCACAAAGTAGTCATGTATGAGTCAGCAACCTCCAGTTAAAAAAGAAAGCATGTTAGCGAATTTATTGCTCAACATTGTTATTCCAACCCTTATCTTAATGAAAGGCAGTGAAAGCCCTTGGTTATTGTCCCAGTTACAAGGCCTAGATGGGCAAACCGGCTGGTCATTAGGTGCCTTTTATCAAGACCATGGCATACAGCTCGCGATCATCGTGGCGCTGGCATTTCCTATTTTGTATGGGTTATATGACTTTAGACGTGCAGGAAAGGTCAATGTGTTTTCTGCACTTGGCGTGTTTAGTATCTTATTAACCGGTGGTATTAGCTTATTGCAGCTAGACCCTCAGTACATTGCGATAAAAGAGGCTGCTATACCGGGTATTTTGGGGTTAGTGACGGTTTTGTCCCTTAAAACCCGCTTCCCGCTTGTTAAGACGTTTCTTTATAATGACAAAATTCTACGAGTTGATCGCATTGCCAGTGCGCTTGAAGAGCATAAAACTCAAAACGAATTTGAGCAGAGCCTAAAAGTGGCATCATGGTTAGTGGCAGGTTCGTTCTTTTTATCATCATTTTTGAATTACGTACTCGCCAAGTGGATTATCGTAAGTCCAGCGGGCACCGCAGCCTTTAATGAAGAGTTAGGCAAGATGACGGCGCTGAGCTTTCCCGTCATTTCGGTCCCGGCCATGATAGTCATGATGGCGGCCTTGTTTTATCTGTTCCGCAGTATCAAAAAGCTGACGGGTTTGAGCCTTGAAGATGTAATTGTTGAGCAATAAATGCCAGCTAATTATTTAAACCACCCAATGGAGGGTGCTGCATGTTAGCGGATTTACATTGCCATAGTTTAAAGAGTGACGGTCAGTTAAGTCCGAGTGATTTAGTGGATCGAGCTGCTGAGCAGGGCGTGACCATGTTAGCGCTCACTGACCATGACACCCTTTCAGGTCTAGAAGAAGCGCGCCAGCAAGCTAAAAAGCACGACATAGAAATTGTCAGTGGTATTGAGTTTTCCAGTGTGTGGAACGGCATTGGTATCCACATAGTGGGCTTAGGGTTTGATGAGCAGCATCCGGTTATGCAAGCCTCGGTTGAACGCCAAGAAAAGTGCCGCTACGAGCGCGCTAAAACCATTGCCGCGAAATTAGAAAAACAAGGGGTTGAAGGTATTTGGGATAAAGCCGTTGAAATTGCCAATGGTGCGCAAATAGGTCGCCCTCATTTTGCTCAGGCACTGATCGATTTGGGTAAAGTAAATAATATGGCGCAAGCGTTTAAACGCTATTTAGGGGCGGGCAAGGCAGGCGATGTGAAAACCTTGTGGCCAGAAATGAGCGAAGTCGTGAGCTGGATTCGTGAAAGTGGTGGCGTTGCTGTGGTGGCACACCCTGATAAATATAAATTAACAGGCACCAAGCTTAAGCTATTGCTAAAAGCCTTTAGTGAGGCGGGCGGTAACGGTTTAGAAGTGACCACAGGTGGGATGGATTCCAGTTTTAGTAAGCGTATGGCTGAGCTATGTGATGAATTTGATTTTTTAGGCAGCCAAGGCAGTGACTTTCATGGACCAAGGCCTTGGTCTGAGCTGGGTAAATTTGTACCGATGGCAAAATCAGTGACACCTGTGTGGACGCACTGGCAATAAGCCAAGCACCTACTGACGGTTCGGCTAAACTCATACAATGCAGTTAAGGATCCATACATGAGTCAGTTTTTCCAAATTCACCCTGATAACCCTCAGGCTCGCCTTATTAAGCAAGCGGCCGAAATCATACGCGGTGGCGGCTTGGCGATTATTCCAACCGATTGCGCTTATGCATTGGCGTGCCAGCTTGAAGATAAGCGGGCGTTAGAGCGCGTTAAGCAAATTCGGCAATTAAGCGATAAGCATAACTTTACACTAATGTGTCGTGACTTGGCTGAGATCGGCACCTATGGCAGGGTAGACAACACGGCTTACCGTTTACTGAAAGCCCATACTCCGGGTGCATTTACCTTTATTTTGGACGGTACACGGGAAGTGCCTAGGCGCTTAATGAATCCCAAAAAACGCACCATTGGCATTCGCGTGCCGTCTAATAATATCGTCAGTGCACTTTTAGAAGAGCTGGGCGAGCCCATTATGACGACCTCTTTGATTATGCCCAATGACGATACTCCGCTATCAGACCCTTATGAGATTCGCCAAATGCTTGAGCACGCGGTTGACTTGGTTATTGATGGCGGATATTGCGGGATCGAAGCCACCACCGTTGTGGATATGACGGGCGATGCCTATGAGATTATTCGCCAAGGCGTGGGCCAAATGGAAGAATTAGACTAATCCTTGTACTGCTGCTTTTAGCACTCATTCTCATCATTCGTTATTTAACGGGTAAGTGTCGTTTTTTGTTGTTAATCAGTAGTTTTTAGCCTGCGTCATCGGTAAACTTCGGAACTTTACTTTGTTGTATTAGGAGAAGGCTTTGAGTTCTGTTGACTCTCAGCAACGTGTGCTGTCTGGCATGCGACCGACTGGAAAATTACATTTAGGCCATTACCATGGTGTGCTTAAAAACTGGGTCAAGTTGCAGCACGAATATGAGTGCTTCTTTTTTGTGGCCGATTGGCATGCATTAACCACACACTATGACGATCCAAGCGTTATGGAGCGCAGTGTGTGGGACATGGTTGTTGACTGGCTAGCAGCAGGCGTGAACCCAGGTAGTGCCACTTTGTTCTTGCAAAGCAAGGTGCCAGAACACGCGGAACTTCACCTTTTATTATCAATGATCACCCCTTTGGGTTGGTTAGAGCGCGTTCCTACCTACAAAGATCAGCAAGAAAAGCTAAAAGAAAAAGATTTAGCAACGTATGGCTTTTTGGGTTATCCGTTATTGCAAAGTGCCGATATCTTGCTTTATCGCGCAGGTATGGTGCCTGTAGGTGCTGACCAAGTGGCTCACGTTGAGATTACCCGTGAAGTAGCACGTCGATTTAATTATGTTTTTGGTCGTGAGCCAGGGTTTGAAGAAAACGCCGAAGCCGCCGTTAAAAAGATGGGTAAAAAAGCCGCCAAGCTATACAGTAGTCTGCGCAAGCGTTACACCGAAGGTGGTGATGGCGAAGCGTTGGCCACGGCGCAAGCGTTATTAAAAGAACAGCAGAATATTACCCTTGGCGATAAAGAGCGCCTAATGGGCTATTTAGAGGGCGGTGGTAAAGTGATCTTGCCTGAGCCTCAAGCGCTGTTAACACCAGAATCAAAAATGCCGGGTTTAGACGGTGCCAAAATGTCTAAGTCTTACGGTAATACCATTAGTATCCGTGAAGAACCTGCCGAAGTTGAGCGTAAAATTCGTACCATGCGTACAGACCCTGCCCGTGTGCGTCGCGATGATCCGGGTAACCCTGAGAATTGTCCGGTATGGCAGCTTCATGAAGTGTATAGCGATGATGAAGTAAAAGACTGGGTGCAAAAAGGTTGTCGCAGTGCAGGCATTGGTTGCTTAGATTGCAAAGGGCCGATTATTGATTCTATTCAAGCTGAGCTTGCGCCGATTCAGGAGCGTGCAAAACAATACGAAGCAAACCCTGATTTAGTTAAATCCATCATTCATGATGGCAGTGAAAAAGCCCGCGAAGCGGCTCGAGATACCATGGAAGACGTTCGTCATGCCATGGGCTTGGCGTACCGTTAAGACTATGACAGAAGCCTCTGATGTTCCTCAAACCGAAGAAATAAATCAGCCCGTACAGGCTGAGTCAGAGGCTATTGCTGTATCTGAAAAAAAGAATCAGCAGCATGAAATGCCATTTGCATTGGTACATGGTGAAGCGTTTACCCAGTTACCGTTAGATTTATATATTCCGCCTGATGCACTTGAGGTGATATTAGAGCAGTTTGAAGGTCCGTTGGATTTATTGCTGTATTTAATTCGTAAGCAAAATCTCGATATTCTTGAAATCAATGTGGCAGAAATTACAGCTCAATACATGCTTTACGTTGATCTTATGCAAACCGTTCATCTTGAGCTAGCAGGTGAGTACTTGGTGATGGCGGCAATGCTAGCTGAAATTAAAAGCCGAATATTATTACCGCGCCCAGCAGAATTAGCGGAAGAGGAAGAAGATCCTCGTGCAGAATTGATTCGCCGTTTGCAAGATTACGAGCGATTCAAAAAAGCAGCCGAAGAAATTGACGAATTACCGCGCACGGGTCGTGATACATTTGAAGTGGAAATTAAGCCACCAGACTACAGTGCTGAAAAAAACCACCCAGATGTCGAATTTAAAGAGTTAATGCTTGCGTTTAGTGATGTATTGCACCGCGCCAACATGTTTACTGAACACGAAGTACACCGTGAGAAATTATCGACCCGTGAGCGCATGAGTGACATTTTGGCGCGTTTGCAGACGGGTGATTTTATTCCGTTTACGCGTTTATTTACGGTTGAAGAAGGGCGTGCCGGCGTAGTGACAACTTTTCTTGCGACGTTAGAGCTCATAAAAGAACAATTAATAGAGATCGTGCAAAACGAAACGTTTGGGCCGATTCATGTGAAGGTAAAAGCCTCATGATGATTAGTGATGCATTGCTAGAACAAATTATAGAAGGGGCTATGTTGGCCTCAGGTCAGACGTTAAGTGTTGATCGCATACAAGCTTTATTTGATGAAGGCTTTGAACCTGAAAAAGCGCGAATACAAACGACTTTAGATCGTATTGGCGAGAAATGTGAAAACAAGGGCTATGAACTGAAAAAGGTGGCCACTGGCTATCGCTTTCAGGTGAAGCAAGATCTGGGTAAGTGGGTCAGTCGACTTTGGGAAGAAAAGCCTCAACGTTATAGTCGTGCATTGTTAGAAACACTTTCTATTATTGCTTATCGGCAGCCTGTGACCCGTGGCGAAATTGAAGATGTTCGCGGTGTTGCCGTCAGCTCTCATATTACCAAAACATTGGTTGAGCGTGAGTGGATTCAAGTGGTGGGTCACCGTGATGTACCGGGTCGTCCTGCCATGTTCGCCACCACAAAAATGTTTTTAGATTACTTTAATTTAGAAAGTTTGGATCAATTGCCGACACTTGAGCAAATTCAAGAAATTGCCGATGCCAATCATGCTCTAGAATTAGAAGATAAAACGGAAGAGGGTGATTTTGACTTCTCAAATCATCAAGAGCAACTAGGTGATAGCGAAAACCTAATCAGTGCCGCCCAAGATATGGAAGCCGCCGACGCGCTGGTGCAGCAGGTTGAAGATAACCTGTTTAAGCGGGCACAAGAAGATGAAGAGGCTGAAACCCAGGCGAAACAAGTAGTGAGTGATCCTGGTGAGATGCTTGATGCTGAACAGCAAATTGCGCAATTAGATGACAGCTTAGCTAGCTCACAATTAGACGTAGAAGACAGTATCTTGGTTGAAGGCTTATCAGAAGATGCCACTGAAGAAGAAATCGCTGAAGCGACGATAGCTCGAATGATTGCAGAGCAAGAACAGCTGCTTAAAAAGCAACAGTTGATGGTGTCTCAGACGCCATCAACTGTTGAAAGCTCATCAGTGAATAGCTCAGTAGAATACAAGTCAATAAATGAAGAAAAAGCCGAAGAAACGAATTTGCAAAACTCTGATGACGAACAGTCTTCAGAATCGGTTGAGTTAGATGGCGGCGAAATGTCGTCATACTTAACCAAGGCACACGATCAACAGACAAATAACCAAGAGGCGTCTACTCTCGAAGAAGACGATGCTGAGTTATTGGCTGCCATGGAAGACGAAATGATTGCTCAGTTAGAAGCTGAACAAGACGAAATTGAAGATAGCCGAGAAGAGGGTGATAAAACCTTATCCGACTTAGCTAATAAGTTTAATTAAAATCCAAGATTAACTGCTTAGCAGTTACAACTCAGAAACGGAGACAGTTGATGAGTGATAAATTACAAAAAATCCTAGCCCAAATAGGTTTAGGTTCCCGTCGTGAGATGGAGCGTTGGATTGAACAAGGTCGCATTCAGCTTAATGGTGAAGTGGCTAAGCTCGGTGAGCGCGCTACTGCAGCGGATGAAATCAAGGTAGACGGTAAAGTCATTGAGCATGCTGTCAAAACAGCGCGCCGTGTGCTGGCTTATAATAAACCAGAAGGTGAAGTCTGTACTCGTAACGACCCGGAAGGTCGCCCTACCGTATTTGATAAGCTGCCAAGAATTAAAAGGCGAGCGCTGGATAGCGGTTGGCCGTTTAGATATTAATACAGCTGGTTTGTTGTTGTTCACCACTGATGGTGAGTTAGCTAATAAATTGATGCATCCAAGTACTCAAAGTGTCGATCGTGAATATGCGGTACGAGTAGCCGGTGAAGTGACCCCTGAAGTCATTGCTAACCTAAAAAAGGGCGTTGTACTTGAAGATGGTATGGCCAAATTCACAGACGTACAGTTCTTTGATGGTGAAGGTTTCAACCAGTGGTACCACGTATGCATTATGGAAGGCCGTAATCGTGAAGTGCGTCGTTTATGGGAAAGCCAAGATATGAAAGTATCACGCCTGAAGCGCGTACGTTACGGCTGTGTCTTTTTGCCAAAACAAATTTCAGTGGGTAAATGGAAAGAGCTTGATCAGCGCGATACGGATGAGCTGGCAAAGCTGGTTGATTTACCATCCGTGCCGGTAGCGACCCTTGACCCGCAAGAAATGAAAAAATACGAACGTGAAATGAATCGCCAGAAAACGCGCCAGAAAGCAGGGCCTAAAAATAAAGGGCCGAAGCGTAAAGTGCGTATTGACTCGTAAGTCTTTTATTTATTTGTAGGAGTCTGCACCCAGAGTGCCTCTCGAACATAGTGAATGTTTTGGGTGCGCGGCTGAATCAAAAGAGTAGGAAGCTACCTGTTGGTGGTTGTGTCTGAATAGATAAAGAATTCGGCGTTAAGTGCTTACCTAACAAAAAAACCAAAGCAAGGATGCTTTCAAGTGTTACAGTCATTGGTGGCTACTCTTTGGTCAGTATTTCTCCGCCATCCTAGTGGTTAGAAATAAACCATTATGGTGCTGTAAGTGGCGTAACCAGCTCATGCCATGAGTTGGGTGGTATACGTCACGATGTTTTGTTTGTAGGATTTCAAGCATCAGGTACAATGGGCCGCTTAATTCAAAAGTATGGCCAAGTGGTGGATATGAGACCATTGATGGCGAAAAAATAACAATAGAAGCAGGTATTTATACAATGGGTGGTTATAGCGCCCATGCGGGGCAAACGGATTTGTTAAATTTCGTTAAACGGATGTGGCGCAAACCTTCCGAGATTCGATTGGTCCATAGTAGTGAGCGAGCTAAGCAATATTTACAGGTTAAATTGCGGTGTAAATATCCCCAAGTAAATGTTTGGATCCCCTGAAATTAAAAGACGTCGCTCATACATGTCAACTTTTATAAGTTATGTGAAAAAGAACACATGAGCAGCAGAAAATAATTGCAAATGAATATGCTGAGGCTAGACTGTTCAGCGGTTGAACATATTTGGAATGTTTGATTAAGTGCAATGTATGTTTGCCAAGATGAATAAAGCATTGAACACAGGGCAACCCCAAGTAGTATGAGTACTCAAGACGAAATACATTTCAAGCTCATGCGGTTAATTGAACCAAGCAACCTGCTAAGCCAACGACAATTGGCTGAAGAAATGGGTACCAGCCTAGCCTTGGCAAGATTAATTGCTGCCTCAAAGGCATTATTGAAAAAGCATGGGTAAAAGCAAATAATTTCAAAAGCAGTAACTATAAAAACGCTTATTTATATTTACTACACATAAGGGCGTAGAAGAAAAAGTAAAAATTGCAAATCGATTTATTGAACGAAAGTTTAAAGTGTATAAAGAAATGAAATCGCAGATAGAAGAAATGCAAAGCGACATTAAATAAATATAGTAAGGGGGCGCTTGTGCGAGCCCTTTGCACATGGACAAAACGTTAGGAGCAAGCCTGCTCGCGAAATAAAATACATTGTAGGCGCGAGCTTAATCGCGAAATGAAAGAATGGAAAAAGTAACCAAAGCCGTTATTCTGGTTGCTGGTTTAGACATACGCAAGCTAGCAGCAACTAAAGCTATACCAAAAGAAAAGTTGTCTTTGGTCGACAAGCCATTTATTCAATATGTGGTGAATGAATGCACAGAGTGTGTATTGCCGAGATAGCATTAGTAACCCATTCCTCTAAAAATGCCATTGAAAACCATCTTGATAGGTCCTTTGAGTTGGATCTACGTTAGCAACTCGCGTAAAGCGTCAGCGGCTTGATGAGGTAAGAGCTATCACACTAGACGGTGTTTTACTTTTGTCCGCCAGGGTCTAGGTCATGATGGAAGCGGTACCTGAAGCAGAAGCCCATAAATACGGAGTAGTTGATCTACAAGGTGCTGAAATTGTTCTAGGTGAGAATAAGTCAATGGAAGCTGTTGTTGAAACACCAAAGCGTGAAGAGGCTCTTTCATACTTGGCGGTAGTAGGTTGTTACGTGTTGAGTAAAAAACCTGGAATTTATTAAAAGTTACACCTCCTTGTGCAGGAGATGAGGTCCAGCTGATAGATGCTATCGCTAGTTTAATTGAGCGGGAGCAAGTGGGTGCATTTTATATGACAGGTAAAAGTCATGACTGTGGAAGTAAGCTTGGGTATATGCAAGCCTTTGTAGAATACTGAATGTGTCATGATACAGTAGGTGAAGGCTTTTCTTCTTGGATGAAAAAATTGTAGGCGGGCTGAAATTAGCTCGATAATTCGAAATGAAAAAAATATTAGTTACAGGTGGTGCGGGCTTCATTGGGTCTGCAGTAATTCGACATATAATTCAAAATACTCAAGATGCTGTGGTCAATGTAGACAAGTTAACCTATGCGGGAAATTTAGAAAGTCTTGATAGTATCTCTAATGATTCGCGATATAGCTTTGAGTGTGTAGATATTTGTAATCGTGAGGAGCTTGATCGCGTTTTTAGTGTGCATAGACCTGATGCAATTATGCATTTAGCTGCTGAAAGTCATGTGGATAGATCGATTGATGGGCCTGCTACATTTATAGAAACTAATATCGTTGGTACTTATACTTTAGTAGAAGCAGCGCGAACCTATTGGAGTAAACTACCAGAATCACAGAAGGCAAACTTTCGTTTTCATCATATTTCTACGGATGAGGTATATGGAGATCTTGAGGGGCCTGAAGATTTATTTTACGAAGATACATCTTACGCTCCTAGTTCTCCTTATTCTGCGACGAAAGCTGGTTCAGATCATTTAGTTCGAGCATGGTTTAGAACGTTTGGTTTACCAGTAATTGTAACTAATTGTTCTAATAACTATGGACCTTTCCATTTTCCTGAAAAATTGATTCCGTTGGTGATTCTAAACGCTTTGGAAGGTAAACCCTTGCCGATATATGGTAAGGGGAATCAAATTAGAGATTGGCTATATGTCGAAGATCATGCTCGAGCTCTATACAAAGTTGTAACTGAGGGGGAGGTCGGCGAAACCTATAATATAGGTGGACATAATGAAAAACAAAATATTGAAGTTGTACATACTATTTGTGAATTACTAGAAGAGTTAGTTTCAGATAATAAAAACTCGATTTCTTCTGGAAATCTTAGTGGATTTAAAGGTCTCATTACATACGTTGAAGATCGTCCTGGTCATGATATTCGTTATGCAATTGATGCAACAAAAATAAAACAAAAATTGGGATGGATGCCTGAGGAAACCTTTGAATCGGGGATTCGTAAAACGGTAGAATGGTATTTGTCGAATACTGAATGGTGCGAGCATGTTCAAGATGGAAGTTACATGCGAGAGCGATTGGGGGTGAAAAAATGAAAGGAATAGTATTAGCTGGTGGTTCTGGTACTCGGCTTTATCCAATTACTATGGGAGTATCGAAGCAGTTACTTCCAGTATACGATAAGCCAATGATTTACTATCCGATTTCAGTATTAATGCTAGCTGGAATTAAAGAAATTCTAATTATCTCAACCCCGGAAGATATGGATGGGTATAAACGTTTACTTAAAGATGGTTCTCAATTTGGTGTCCGCTTTTCCTACGAAGTTCAACCGAAGCCAGAAGGATTAGCTCAAGCATTTATAATCGGTAAAGAATTTATCGGCTCTGATTCGATTTGTTTGGTGTTGGGCGATAATATATTTTATGGGCATGGCTTTACTACTAAGTTGCAAGCTGCTGCTGATATGGCAAGGGATGGTAAGGCGACAATTTTTGGATATCAGGTAAGTGATCCAGAGCGGTTTGGAGTCGTTGAATTCGATGAGAATAATAATGCGATATCTTTAGAGGAAAAACCTAATAAACCGAAGTCTAATTATGCGGTTACAGGCTTGTATTTTTATGATAATAGTGTTGTGGAATGCGCCACTAAGATAAAGCCTTCTAAGCGTGGTGAATTAGAAATTACTGACATAAATAAAATTTATTTAGAACGGCAGAGTTTGCACGTTGAAATACTGGGAAGAGGTTTTGCTTGGTTGGATACTGGAACTCACGAGAGTCTAATGCAAGCCTCTCAGTATATTGAGGTATTGGAAAAACGACAGGGGCTTAAGGCAGCATGCTTAGAGGAAATTGCCTTCGAGATGGGGTTTATTGATTCTGAACAGTTAAGAAATCTAGCTACACCATTAAGTAAGAATCAATATGGGCAATATTTGTTGGATATATTGGACGGTAAGAAATAATGTTTAATCGATTACCGCTTAAAGATGCCTTTTTAATTGAGCCAAAAGCATTTGAAGATGATAGGGGATACTTTTTCGAGCCCTTTAATTTGGAGCGCTTTAAGGAAGCTTTGGGAAAAAATATTTCCTTTATACAAGATAATGAGTCCAAGTCCAATACGGGGGTTCTCAGGGGGTTGCACTTTCAAAAAGGAGATGCGACCCAAGCAAAGCTAGTTAGGGTCATCAAGGGGAGAGTGTTTGATGTAATTGTTGATCTTAGAAGGGAAAGTCCAACATTTGGTCAGCATTATGCCGTCGAGCTAAGTGAAGAAAATAAGCTTCAGCTGTTTGTTCCAAGAGGGTTTGCTCATGGCTTCCTCGTACTCGAAGATCATACAATATTTTCTTATAAGGTTGATAATCATTATGACCCCAAGAGTGAAGTCTCTGTCGCGTACAATGATAGTGAACTAAATATTGAATGGCCAGAAATTGAAGGTGGTTTTTTATTATCCGAAAAAGATATGGATGCATTAGCATTTAAAGATATTGAGTATTTTTGAATGAATAGCATTGTTGCGGCAGTTTCTTCTTCGTTAATGGGGAATGTATTCCTTTTGTTGCTTACGATTTATTTGACTCGTATGGTACAAATCGAAGAATTCGGCACCTTTCGATATTTTTTTAATTGGATAACGATAGCGGTGGCGCTTCTAACTCTAGGTAGAGAGAGTCTAATTGCGATTAAAAGCCAAAGGGAGTCTATAAATCGGCTACTAACCGAAGAGCTTGTATTTACCGTGGGCTGGTCGGTAGTAATTTGTTTGTTGGCTTATGCAATTATTACTTATCTAGATCCAAACTTTAAAGTAAATTATCTAATATACTCACTTCTTATAGTTGTTGGATATATTTCTTATAATCTTGCAACAACAGGCATTCGAGCAATAGGTTATGTGAATGAGTCGTTTTTTATGGTTGGGTTGTTTCAGCGTATTGTGCGGCTTGTTATAGTAGGAAGCAGTGTCTTTCTTTTTACTAATCCTGAAGGCATATTTTTGGGTTATTTGGTATCGCAGCTGCTTCTATTGGCTTTGGTTTTTTACCGCTTGAATACACATGGATTCAAGTTGTCGCTAAGTAGTATCTCTTTTAAGCGATACCACTTAAGCTACAAAGAGGGCGGGGTTTATGCCTTAATATCACTTTCATTTGTTCTATTTATTCATGTTGATTCGATCATGCTGGGTTATCTCACAGCCATGGATCGAGTTGCAGTTTATGATATTGGATTCTCCTTAGCGATCTTTGCTTTTTTCCCATTTTTAGCTTTGGTTAAAACGTCGGAGTTAAAATCAGATGATTTCTCTAAAGGTAGCGAAAGCACTACGGATTATTATCGAAATTTAGATATAGCCTTGAAGTTAGGATTTCTAATATCCCTAGGAGGCATATTGTTCGGTAGATACTTTCTTCCAATCTTTGGTGGAGGGTATATGGAGTCTTACGATGTGTTAGCGATTTTATTGCTCGGTTTTTTTACTTATGGTTTTTTTGGGACTCCTGTGGAGATTCTAGCCTGGAATAACAATAGAAAGACTGTTAGTGCTTTAATTGTTGTATGTTTATCAATAAATATATCTTTAAATGCATACTTTATTCCATTATATGAGGGAGTTGGTGCAGCAAGTGTATCTGTGTTTTCAATGGTTCTTTTAAGACTAATTAGTGCGGGATTGGTCTGGAATAGATATGAAATTATCTCCGTCGCAAAAGTGAAGCCATTTCTTTTGGGATTGACTGTTCTAATGGTGAATGTATATTTTGGCCATTATTTCAGTCTACTTGAATCTATTTTAGTTTTTCTTATGGTATCACTGCCTATAATATTGCCTGAATATCATAGGTTAAGGCTGATGTTTCGATGAATATATATTTAACTAAATCAGATCTAGCTCTGAAACTTGAAAATTCCTTCTTCTTTATTGTCTTTATTTGCTGTTGGGTTTTGAATGAGTTTGGCGAAAGCTACGGTCGTATTACAATTGTATTCTCAATTCTTTCATCGTTATTGCTTCTGATTAGGTCTAAAAACCTCCAGTTTCTATTTCAATTTTTTGCCATGTCATATTGGATAGTTCTATATTTTTATTTCTTTTATGGGGTTTCTTATCATATATATGATGAGTATCAAGATACGGACTTAACAATAAAAGTCGTAATTTTACAGTCTATATTTATCCGTCTGATTTATTCAACAAGGCTTAACTATATTTCTTTTAAATGGATTGAAATGGATCAGCGATCTTCGATAGTTTTCTATCTTTGTTGTTTAATCTTAGCATGTTTTGCAATTTTGAGTTTTAAAAGTGGTGGAACAATATTGGGTGTCGGATACATTGGATCCTCAAATCAAGGATCGATACTTTTTGAATACGCTATAATACCTCTTTTGATCGCTTCAGCTCATAGCAAAACTAGGGCTCAAGCATTGATAGTTCTAGCTTTTATATTTGCCTTTATGCTGCTGCCGCTGCTTGTAGGTAAGAGGCTTCCATTTTTATACTTTGCTCTTGCTATGTTCGGAATTTATTTCCAGAATAGATTTAAGTCTATTACTCTATTTTTTGGCGGACTTTTAGTATACATGTTAGTTCAATTGGCCGGAGAATATAGGGATGAATTTAATATTGATAATTATCAGCAAGCTTTGCTTGGAGTATCTGAAGAAGGAATTATGGAGAATAATCAGGGAGGGGTAACAGTTGCTAGTACTACTTATATTGGTTTAAGTGATGAGGGGGTATTAGATGGAGATTTCGCCTTAAAATCAATTTATGGGCATATCATAGGGGTTGTATTACCGTCTAGTCGCTTACCTGAAGAAACGTTTTTCAATACGTATTCCATGAAATTTGCACATATTCCAGGTAATGGAGGATATACAGCTGTTTATCTATACGTCTTGTTTGGGTGGGTCGGGGTAATCCTAGGAGGGCTGCTTCTAAGGCGTTTGGCATCTTCTAATCAATATGGACCAGTAAGCTCTTTAATTATGATATTAATAATGACAACTTTTCCTAGGTGGTTTGGATATAACCTTTACCCTGTTATTAAGCTTATTTTTTGGGCTTTGGTTTTATTATTTGTGTGTGAAGTGGTTAGAGCTTTGACGTCAAGAAGGGTTCGGTATGGATAAGTCAGTAGTTTTAATAGGGTTTTATGATGATTATGCTAGGTTTTATCTTGAACTAGGGAAAGAACTTGATGCTCAAGGTATAACAGTAAATCATATCTATATTAATTTAAGTGGATACTTATATTCGAAGATTAGAGGTGGGGGAGGCAAATGGTTGCCTCTTTTAAAGAGAGGGCCAAAAACTGACGTAGTTTTAGATGATAGTCTATTTCGATATCACCATAATATTAATCCAGATTTCTTTGAAAAGCACGAATTTCGATTCAAGGCTAAAGCAAATAGATATTATAGTGGGTTAATGAAGTATTTATCTGAGTTATCGCCAGATATAGTGTTACTCCCGGGTGAGTATCGCTTGTCTGAATCAATCTCTAAGCTTGTTTGTGAAACTTTAGGGATTAGGGTTTTATATTTTGAGCAGGGCCCGTATGGAACAACTCTAATTGACTCTAAGGGTGTTAATGCCAATGCTTCTATTCGAGTAAAGATTACAAAACAACTAGATACTTTTCAAACAAGAGTAAGAAAACCTCATTATTCACGGAATCCACTTTATAGGGGGTTAGACGTACTGCTTTCAATTTTATTTTCTTCAAATGGTTTTTTTGTCGATTTATATGAAAATAAATCTTGGTTTAGGTCTCGTAAAGCTTATGAGGGCAAGAGAGGGGGTGGGGAATATGTGTTGCTAGCCCTTCAGGTTCCGAATGATGCGAACTTTACGCATCATAGCCCTTTATACGATAGCTATTTTGATATGGTGAAAGATGTAAGGAATAGCCTACCTGAAGACGTACATCTTGTCGTTAGAGAGCACCCTTTATTTAAAGGGTTGTATGAAAATGAATTGTACGAATATGTTTTGAATTGCGTTACTGTTTCAATAGAAAGTGATAAAAATTTAAATGAGCAAATCTCACAATCTCTCTTAACAGTTGTGAATAATTCAACGACAGGAATGGACGCTTTGGCTTTAGGCGTAAAAGTTTTAGTGTTGGGGGATGCATATTATGACAAACTTAAGTCAGTCTATAAGTTAAATAATAAGAAAGAAATGAAATCATTGATTAGTAAAATTATAAATGATGAAGTTGACCCTGAAAGTATAAAAAGAAATATTTCAGCATTCGTTTCTAGTAGTTTTATATTAGGTCATTTTCGAGATAAAGACCTTCATTTTGTAAGATTAATAGCGGATAAATTTAATGATTAGTAAAGTATTAAAATTTTTAATAGATGGCCGAGTATATTGGTTACTAAGAGGTTTGATTTATGGTGTGTTTACTAAGAAAGCAGGTGTTTTTTATCTGGGTAAGCCAATTTATGTATATGGATTATCTAGATTATCCGTTGGGTATAAAGTTGGATTTTTCCCTGGTCTTAGGCTTGAAATTTTTGATGGTGCATCATTAACTATTGGGAGTAATGTTTCAATCGGTCAAGGGTTTCATGTGGTAGTTAAAGGCAGTTTAACCATTAATGATTCAACCATTATATCGGGAAATGTTCTTGTGACGGACTTGGAGAATCGAATTGAGCAGGTGGATCTTAGGTATTCAGATCGAGAAGAGATCCTAAAGGAAGTCTATATTGGTAAAAACTGTTTTATAGGGTATGGAGCGGTGATCTTACCAGGGACGCATTTAGAGGACGGGTGCAGTATTGGAGCGAATAGTGTGGTAAAAGGTTATTATCCCAAAAATTCCATTGTAGCTGGAGTACCGTCGAAGTTAATAAGGGTTATTGAGAATGAAAAATAGAGGTACAAAAATTGCTGTAGTGTGTCCTGATTTCTTTGGGTATCCGGAACAAATTAAAACTTCATTGAGTAAGTTAAAGTATGACGTTAGCTTATATGATGAAAGGCCATCCAATAAAGTTTTGGATAAAATACTTTTAAGGTTAACTGGAAATATTTTCCTTAAGAAGTCTATCCATCGTCATTACGATAGCATTGTTAAAGAAATTGAGTCTAATTCAATTGATATAATCTTGTTGATTGACACTGAGGCAATAAATCGAGATATCGTCCAAAAGATTAGAAGTAGAGTTAATTGTGAAATTATTCTTTATATGTGGGATTCAATTAAAAACAAAGGGGGCTTTCTTGAGTATGTTGATCTTTGTGATAAAGCTTTTACCTTTGACCCTGAAGATGCAAAAGATAGAAAGGAATTGAGCTTTTTACCATTGTTTTATGCGGAGCAATACTCTAAGGATATAGATATTACTAATAAGGACATAGATGTAAGTTTTGTAGGTACCCTACATTCTGATCGTTACCAGGGTTGTAAGAAATATTGAAGCTCAGTTAGAGGTTCAAGGCTTAAAAGTACACAAGCATATATATATTCAAAGTAGATTTTTTTATTATCTGAGGAAGGTGCTCAATATTAGTTTGTGGAAAAGCCGCTTTCAAGAGTTTACTACGCGTAAGCTAAGTACCGATGAAGTTGCCCAAATGTTTCGCAGGTCGAAGGTAGTAATTGATATTAATCACCCTGGACAGATTGGCCTAACATCAAGAACCTTTGAAGCACTCAGGTCTGGGGCGAAACTGATAACAACAAACCCAGCTGTAGCTAAATACCCTTTCTATGATCAAACTATGATTTCTGTTATAAATAGAAATAAGGTAGTACTCGATAAATCGTTCTTACAATCGAATCTAAATCCAATAGATATGAGTGAGTATTCATTAGAAAAGTGGTTGGATTCGATACTAAATAAAAATTGAGGCGAGAATATGGATAGATGGGCCAAATACGCTATTAGCGAAGGTGAGGATTCAAGAGAGTATTTACAAAGTGATCAGTCTCGTGTAAATAAATATGTGAATAGTTGTAAGATACTTGCTGATAAACTAGGTGTTAATGAAACTAGTAAGCTGTTGGATGTTGGTTGTGGAGCAGGAGAGTTTATGCTCGCTGTCGATGGTGCTTGTAATAAATATTTAGGTATTGACGTTTCCGGAGACAAAATTGCAATAGCAAAAGAAAGAGTGAAGACGGGTCATTCTCAGTTTGATGTTTATGATATCACTGAGGGTAGAGTGGGAGAGCTTTTTGATCTGGTGGTATCTCTCACCTGTTTGGACCATATTTTTGATAAAGAAAGTGCCTTGAAAAACATTCATAGTTCAATGGAGGCAGACGGAAGATGCTATATAGAAGTGCGAAATAAGGATTATTTACCAAAATATATTTTTGAAATACTATCATTAAATTCAAGAGCTGTAAGTGAAAAGTACGGGGATGATACCTTTACAGATTTGAATGAAAGTGCCTGGGATAAGCTTATAAAAAATGCTGGATTTGAAATAGTAAATAAGCCTCATTCTATTCGCCCTTATTTTATGGGGGATGTTAGTCATAAAATTAAAGGGGCTATTAGATATATTGTTGATCGAATGTTTTTTGGAAAGCGATATATGCTTGCTTATGAATTGACCAAGAGTAATATGCATGAGAATTAATTTGTTTGAGCCAACTTTGGGCGAATTAGAGTTACAGAAAATATCAGAAGTCTTTCAAAGTAAGTGGCTCGGAAAGGGGGGGGCAGTTAAAGAATTTGAAAGAAAATTTTCTGACTTACATGGTTTGAGTTCGGAAAATTTCTTAACCACTACCTGCTGTACAGAGGGTTTATTTTTGGCTCCAAAGCTATTTAATTGGCAGGAAGGAGACGAAATTATTGTCCCTGTGATTAGTTTTCCTGCAGTTGCTAGTGCAATTATAGAATGTGGAGCGGTGGTTGTTTTTTGTGATGTAGATAGCCGCAGCTTGAATGTGACACCGGATATCGTGGAAAAGTATGTCACCAATAAAACAAAGGGTATTGTGATTACTCATTATGGCGGTATACCTGCTGATTTTGATGGCATTAGAGCTGTGTTGCCTAGTGATGCGGTCATTGTTGAAGACTCGGCATGTGCCATAAATTCTACCTATAAAGGGCGCCCTGTAGGTTGTCTTGGTGATATGGGAGTTTGGTCATTTGATGCAATGAAAGCAGTTACTACTGGTGATGGGGGCATGATTTATTTAAAGGATAAAGCATTGCGAGATCGTGCAGTAGAGTGGCTTTATTTAGGATTACCAGCTAGCGATAAAAGTGGCTTGGATAAATCGGATCAGAGTGACAAAGGGTGGTGGGAGTTTGAGTTAGAAGTTCCTGGTAAGCGAGCAATTATGAATAATATTCAAGGAGCAATGGGGGTTGTTCAGTTGGATCGTTTACCTGATTTTCAGTCTATCAGAAAGCGAAATTTCGATTATTATTTGAATGAGCTAAAAAATATCGAAGGACTATTATTACCACCGAATACAGGTTTTGAATTTACAAACTCTTACTATTTCTTCTGGATTCAGACGGAAAAAAGAAATGAACTTGCTAAATATTTACTTGATAAGGGTATTTATACAACTTTTAGATATTGGCCATTGCATAAAGTTTCTTTGTTTTTCAATTTGGTCGATGGCTACTATTCAGAAGCTGACTTGGCGGCAGAGAACACATTAAATATTCCCGTACATCAATCATTGAGCGAGGATGATCTGAAATACATCGTTGAGTCAATTAAAGACTTTTTTGAACGTGATTAAGGTTATTGTTTTCGACTTCGATGCTGCTATCGGATCATATGTGAAGGGCCTATTTTAATTTAAGTCAGAGTTTGAGGTTTTAGGAATTAACCGAGAAAATGGTTTAGATTTAATTGATAGTTCACAGTCAGATGTTTGTGCAAATGAAAAAACGTTTCGTTAGTAAAAGGTGCCTGTTTAGTTAATTGTGCTGCTTATAATGGAGATGGGACATTAGGGGGTAGAAGATTATTGATCAAATTAATGTCGATGGCACGCTGAAGTTGATTCATTAATGTAACGAAGCTGGAGCGGCTAGGTTTTATCAAATGAATAGCTGTAAAGCATTGAGGGAGGAAAGCATTCTGACAGATTTAGTTTGGAGTTGTTGGCACCCCTGATACTGCTTATGCGAGAGCAAATCTAAATTGATCAGCTAGCTTTACAGTTGAGCCTGCTATCGAAATTTTAATGGCTTATGTAGCAGGGACTGGAAGTAGTATCCTAAAGCTCAGCAAGCTAGTTGGAGCTCCTCTTCCTGTTTCGAAGTATCCTAAGAAAATAGATTACTTGAGGCTGGGTAATTTGGGCAGATATTTGGATTATTTATTTGCAGAACCAAACGTTGAAAAACTTCTTTATTTACAAGATAAGGAGTCTTTGGCTACTAATAATAGGCTTCTTGAAATTTTGGCCAAGGTGAATGATAAAACATTCAGAAGATTTCCAATGCTGGAATTTATATTAGACCTTCTCATCGAGGTTGTCTGTTCTTGGCAATTTTGTGAAAAAGTTAAATGGTTATTCTTATTTCAGAGAGGATGCAGAATCCATTTGAAAGGGATTACGCTACTTATAATTCTTTACCAATACGGTTGGTAGAAATTCGAGATAAAAAACATGAACGAAAATAGAGCAAATAGTATTATAATAAGGTTATTTGATATCATTTTTTCACTGGCTGGAATATTAGTAGGAGCCCCATTATTTTTAATTGTTTACGTTGTAGGTCTTTTCGATACCGGCTCACCCGTCTTTATGCAGTCTAGGTTGGGCAAGAATAAAAAGCCGTTTACTTTGATTAAGTTTAGAACTATGAAGGCCGCCACAGACTCTGTAGCTAGTCACTTGGTTGATCATAATGCAATAACTAAAGTAGGGCGGTTTTTGCGTAAAACTAAGTTAGATGAGCTTCCGCAATTGATAAATGTGTTATTCGGGCATATGAGTTTGGTCGGACCAAGACCGAATTTATCATCCCAAACAGTGTTGATTCAGGAAAGAGATTCTCTTGGTGTCTATTCCGTTAGGCCAGGGGTGACTGGGTTAGCCCAATTAAGTGGTGTTGATATGTCAACACCAAAAAAACTTTCTGAAATAGATGCGCAAATGCTTGCTGACTTGTCGGTTAGTACTTATTTTAAATATATATTTTTAACCTCTCTTGGTAAGGGAGCCGGTGATGCAGTAAAAGGTGTTGAGAAATGATTGAATTGAAATCTCATGAAATCCTATTACCTAGTGATAAATCTTTCGGAGTTTTTGCTTCGATAGTTGCCTTAATCATTGGCTTATACTTTTACTATGTAGGAAATTTGTACGCCTCTAGTATCTCAGTAGGTGTATCAGTCCTAGTGATTCTTACCGTGCTAACTAAACCTTCGGTTTTAAGGCCTCTTAATTTTGGTTGGTTATATTTAGGTTTGTTTTTGGGGGCAGTAATTTCTCCCCTTGTATTGGGGAGTATCTATTTTCTTATTATTACTCCAGTTGCGGTAATTTTAAGGATTTCTGGACGAGATGAACTCAGACTAAAACTGAAAAGTTCTGACTCAGATTGGAAAGCTAGAGATGAATTTATTATTGATTTTGATAAACAGTATTAGGCTTTAACATGAAAGAGATACTTATTGAATTATGGGGTTTTCTTAAGGTTCGAAAGAAGCTTTGGTTGGGACCTATTATTTTTATTATGATCGCTATTGGAGGCTTGTTTATCTTAGCTCAAGGATCAGTAGTGGCACCGTTTATTTACACATTATTCTAGGTTTTTTATGTTTATTTTGGGAATATCTGCTTGGTTTCATGATAGTGCTGCTTGCTTGATTGTTAATGGAGAAATAGTCGCTGCAGCACAAGAAGAGCGATTTACAAGGATTAAACATGATAGTGCTTTTCCAGTTCAAGCAATTAAGTATTGTTTAGATTTTCAAGGAATTAATTCAAATCAAATCGAAGCAGTAGTATTTAACGAAAAGCCTTTTTTAAAATTCGAGCGTATTTTAGAAACGTATTTAGCATTTGCACCAAAAGGGTTTTGGAATTTCTCAAAATCCATGCCTTTATGGGTTAAAGATAAGCTATTTCAGAAGGTGAATATTGTAAAAAACCTTCAGGAGTATCTGGATGAGGGCGTTGATTGGAATTTAAAGCTTAAATTCTCAGAGCACCATTTATCTCACGCTGCGAGCGCATTTTATCCTAGCCCTTACGAAAAGGCTGCTGTATTGACTATGGATGGTGTGGGGGAGTGGACGACTACCTCATTGGCAATTGGATCGGGTAATGATCTTAAAATCGTTAAGGAGATTCATTTTCCACATTCGATTGGGCTACTTTATTCTGCTTTCACTTATTATCTTGGTTTTAAGGTTAATTCCGGTGAATATAAGGTGATGGGATTGGCACCGTACGGGGAGCCAGTTTACGCTGAAAAAATCAAAAGTGAAGTTATCAGCATTAAGTCAGACGGTTCATATCAGCTTAATTTGAAATATTTTGATTTTTGCACCGGCAGCAAAATGACAAATAAAAAGTTTGAAAAGCTGTTTGGTCTTAAAACTCGTAAATCAGAAGCTGATCTTACTCAAGACCATATGAATATGGCAGCCTCAATTCAGAGGGTTACAGAGGAGGTTGTTTTATTGCTTGCCGCTGACATCCATAAAACAACGGGTATGGAGAACTTATGTTTAGCGGGTGGTGTTGCGTTAAATTGTGTTGCCAATGGAATACTTGAAAAAGCTGGTATTTTTAAGAATATTTGGATACAGCCCGCTTCAGGGGATGCCGGAGGCTCTTTAGGGGCTGCTCTTGCATATTACTATTTGGAGAAAAAAGCACCTCGAGAAATAAGTCCTGATGACTCAATGAAAGGATCCTTATTGGGCCCTAGTTTTAATGATGATCAAATAAAGAGTGCCTTAGATGAAGTAGGAGCATCATATAGCATCTATGATGAGAGCGAGTTGGATTCTTTAATTGCAGAACAGTTAGCAGCTGGAAAAGCTGTTGGTTGGATGCAGGGTAGAATGGAATTTGGCCCTAGGGCATTGGGTGCGAGAAGTATTATTGCCGACCCAAGGTCTGAGCTAATGCAAAAAAACCTAAACCTTAAAATTAAGTTTAGGGAAAGTTTTAGGCCATTTGCTCCTAGTGTATTAGCTGGCGAAGTGAGTAATTGGTTTGATATTGACACCATAAGCCCATACATGTTGATGGTTGCTAAAGTTGCTGAGAATTGTTTGCTTGATGTTGGCGAGAATCTAACCGGATTGGATAAGTTAAATCAAGTTAGATCAGCCATACCAGCTGTTACTCATGTGAATAATACTGCTAGGATTCAGACTGTCGATGGTGTACACAACAATCGGTATCATTCCTTAATAAATGAATTTTATAAGTTAACTGGCTGCCCAATATTAATAAATACGTCTTTCAATGTACGAGGAGAGCCAATAGTTTGTACCCCTGAAGATGCATTCAATTGTTTTATGGGGACTAATTTAGATTATCTGGTAATAGATAATTTTGTTCTAGCCAAGACCGACCAGTCCCAGGGTTTAGTGAAAAGCTACAAGGATAAATATGAGCTTGATTAGTAATGCTCTATACAGTTTCATTGTAGGAGTTGTGTGCCTACTACTTTTAGAGTTAGCACTTAGTATTCACTATGATTCGATTGACTCTCAGAAGCGTGAGATAGATATTGAGGCTTCAATCACTCACCCAAACGCAGATTCAGAAACGATCGAATTCACCAAGGAACTTGTAAATTTTAGGGATTATAAATACAAGGCTTTTATTGGATGGAAGGGGCCTTTATTAAATGGGGAGTTTATTGCAACCGATAATCAGGGGCGCAGGTATTCACCACAGTCTGTTGCTATCGATAGTCCTCATACAGTTCATTTGTATGGGGGGTCAACAATGTGGGGTTATGGGGTAGGTAATTCCCACACAATTCCAAGTTTTTTGAGCCGTAATCACAATATTTCGACGATTAATCTTGGAGAGCAGGCTTACAATTCACGACAGGAATTGAACCTGTTGATTGAAAATATGGACTCAATAAAAGCTAGTGATATCGTTGTATTTTACGATGGAGTTAACGATGTTTACCATAACTGTAAATCAACCAACTCAGTAAACGGACATGCTAGAGAATATACTTTTAAATCAAAATTTGAAACTGATTTCGAAGATGGTGGCTTAGTACAAAAAACTATTTACGGATCAAATTTATACCGATTTGTAGGCTCTGCCTTAGGTCATGAGATGATTCAAAATTCTAATAGGCCTGTTGTTATTCCTAGTAATGAGTGCGTTGATGCAGAAGTTGCTAGTGAAGTTGCATCTTTTACAGTTAATAGCTGGAAGGTCATGTCGGCAATAGTTAAAGAAAAAGGTGCGACTCCGCTATGTATATTACAGCCGAATCCTTATACGCTAAAATCAGATCCTTTCGCTCGCTATACTCACTATGATGATCAAGTTAAAAGCGTTTACCCACTAATTAGGAAAAGGTCGGAGGGACTCGACTGTTTTGTAGATTACTCGGATAAGCTTGAATCTGATTATTATACTGATTCATGTTGCCATCTTAATAAGGACGGCAACAGAATAATAGCTGATGCAATTTGGAAAGATTTAGGGATTTAAAATTTGGTTTTGAACCCAGTCTGGGCTTTCCCCTTCGCGCTTAAAGGACGCGGGGGCTTCTAAAAGTAGGGTTATTACTTCTTCAACTTTGAAATCGTGGCATGCACGGTCCAGTCTACTTAATAGGTTGTGTGTTTCAGGCCAAGATAGATGAACTTCTTGAGCTGTCATTATCCTTGGGTGAGCACTTCCTTCAACGTTATCGCCTATTAATAACTCTTCGTATAGCTTTTCACCTGGGCGTAGACCTGTAAATTGAATTTCAATGTCGCCATTCATCTCACTTTCAGTTTTCTCGGTTAGGCCTGATAATCGAATCATTTTTTGTGCGAGGCTAGTTATCTTAACCGGCTCACCCATATCTAGTACGAAAACATCACCGCCTTTACCCATAGCACCGGCCTGTATAACTAGTTGGCTAGCCTCGGGTATAGTCATAAAATAGCGGATGATGTCAGGGTGGGTAACGGTAATGGGGCCACCCTCTTTTATTTGTTTACGAAATAGTGGTACAACTGAACCTGAGCTACCCAGTACATTGCCAAAGCGCACCATGCAAAATAGTGTTTCGGTTTGACGTTTTGAAAGGGCTTGTAATACCAATTCTGCAAGGCGCTTGCTTGCTCCCATTACATTGGTTGGTCGTACAGCTTTATCTGTACTGATAAGTACAAAGCGCTCTACACCTGCTTTAATAGCCGCTTCTGCACAATACCAAGTACCGAATACGTTGTTGCGTACACCTTCGACAACATTGTGCTCTACCATGGGTACATGTTTGTAGGCGGCAGCGTGATAAATAGTTTGCACACCAAAGGTAGTGAATATGGTTTCTAATCGGTTTTGCTTTTGTACTGAGCCTAAAATAGAGATAACTTGAGTTTCGCATTGCTCATTGTTTTGACAGTAGTGATTCAGCTCTTGTTCTATGCTGTAAAGGCTGAATTCATTGAGTTCTAATAAAATTAACTTATTGGGCTTCTGAGTGATAATCTGCCTGCATAATTCAGAGCCAATACTGCCGCCAGCACCTGTGACTAAAACCACCTTGTCCTTGATGTTTTGGCTAAGAAGATTAGCGTTCGGTGAAACACAATCACGGCCAAGTAGGTCTTCAATTTCTACATCTTTAACTTCTTCTATTTTTGCCTTGCCGCTGATTATGTCTTGTACAGCTGGTGTGGTAAGGATTTCTAGCTGGTTATACGCGAGGTTTTCTATAAGTTGTTTGCGTTTAGAGGTAGTGGTATTGCCTAGGGCCAGTAGGATTTTTTTGACTGAAAATTGTTCTGTTAATAGTTGAACGTTTTTTGATGGGTGAACTTTCAAGCTATTTATAACTGTGCCTTGCTTCTTTTTGTCGTCATCTATTAATGCAACTGGACGAAATTGGTCGCTGTTGGTGAGTGCGTTTACAAGTGCAATACCTTGGCTGCCAGCACCGTAAACTAATACTGATTCACGGTTTGAATTGTTTAGCTGGCTGACAATGTTGCGAATAAATAATCGCGGCATGCCCAATAATGCAAACGCAGTGAACCAATAAATAACGATGCTGGATCTTGGTAAGTTGGCTTGATTGATAAATGATGAGCTTGCTAGTACAAGGGCAGAAATGGTGATTCCCATTGCCAAGTTGCTAAATGCTTTGGCTGCCATGAAACGTACAACTGCACGATAAAGCCCTAGTTTTATAAAAATAGCAGTCGTTATTAATGTGGTGCTTAGCATTACCAAGAGTAATGCGTGGTTTACGCTTATAAGCCATTCACCATACCTGAGAGCAAGTGCAGCATATATTGCTATTGGTATGGCAAATAAATCAAAACTGAGAGTTATGATGCGCTTAGTTGAGCGGGGAGCGTTAAGCAGGAAGTCTAGCATTGAATAGCCTCATCTCGATCCTGAGACTTAGTATAGCGTATAAAAGTGGCTCCCCGAACTGGACTCGAACCAGTGACCAATAGATTAACAGTCTACTGCTCTACCAACTGAGCTATCGTGGAACAACTGATGCGTATGTTATTGATTTTTCGACTATTGTCAAGAATAGACTATAAAATTAAACCCTGCATGGTTGGTTTATGGGTTTATTTCAAATTATGCTGAATTCTAATTAGCATGGAGGGTTTTGTTTGTGGTTCTTGTTTGTAAATTTGTTAGTATCCGCTTTTTGTTTTAGGTGTGTGAAATGAACTCAGTGTTTGGGTCTAAAATTGAATCTAGCCAATCTGTGAAGGTTTGGGTTCTATTTATTTTATTTTCACTATTTTTAGTCTCGCTTTTGGTTGTACCGGATATTGCGAAGATCTTTGCTGTTTTTTTGTTGGTCTTTGGTGTAGTTGATGGTACTAGGTTTATTAAAGCTGGCTTTAAACACGGGCTTTGTGCACCTGAGCGTTACCTAGTTTGGGCTTTTGCTGGCTTTTCACTGGTTTCAGTCGTCAGCTTTATCTATTGGCCTTATACGAAGGCAGCTCATTATCATTTTGAAGATTACTTGGTCTTTATATTAGTGATACCACTTTTTTTAGTGATGCGTCAGGTTAAGTTTAGCTTGTCTCATCTTATTGTTGTTCTTGCTTTGATTGCTGTTTGTTTAGGTTGTTTGTCTCTTTTTCAGTACTGGCATATGAAGACGCAAGGTGGTTTTGTGCTTACCTCTGGAAGCCCAATGGCGCAGTTTTGGCTTCGCCCGAGTGGTGGTGTGAACCCTATGCGTTATGCCGCGATTTGTTTGATTTTTATGGGGTTTGCCATTAATGCTGCTTTGTTTGTGCGTAACAAGCCGGTTGCCTTGAAGGTATTGCTTGCTCTGGCTGTTATGGGTTCTGCTATTGCGTGTATGCTGGCTCAAGTGAGAGGGTCGTGGTTGGCGTTAATTGCGATGCTGGCTGTTTATATTTTGGTGCTCTTTTATGTGGGTCATAAAAAGTTACTACTTGGGTTTCTTGTGGTTTGCGTGTTTGGCTTGGGGGTATTAATTCAGCAGCCGCAGGTGCAGCAACGTTTAGACAGTACGGAGCAATCACTACAACGCTATCTCGACGGGAACTCTCATACTTCTTTGGGTGCGCGACTGGATATGTTCAAGGCCGCGTGGATTTTGATAAAAGAGCACCCAATATTTGGCCATGGGTTGAATAGCTATAGTGAAAAGGCTACTGAGATTCGCCTAGCCACGCCAGGTATGAATCGTGAGGTAGGTATGTGGAGTAATCCGCATAATGAGGTTCTTCAAGTAATGGTTGAAAAGGGAGTTATTGGCCTAGCAACATTGATCGCTATTTTTGCAAGTTGTGCCTATTTGTTTATTTCAGCTTATCGAAATAATAAAGACAATAATGCCGTTGCTTATTTTGCCTTTGGTGGTTTGATTATTTTGGTAGTGTATTTTATGGCGGGTTTGAGTGTGGCGCTATTTGAGCATAATGTGTTTAATCAGTTTTTTACCATTGTGATTTCTGTATTTGCTGGGCAGGTTTATGCGCACAGGGATGTTGCGATGGATGAAAGTGTGGCGAGTAGTTTGTAGGTGTTTTTTTAGGTTTTAATCTGCAGGTGCGGCTTAAGCTGCTTTTTCACCCGCGGGTGCGGGTTCGTACGTTTTATCATTCGCATACCCAAAACACTTACTTCGTTCGCGGGGTATACTGGGTGTGGGTTCGTGCTTTTTATCACTCGCGGGTGCGAGTTCGTACTGTTAGGTGGCTATTTATCGCGAGCAGTAATCAAAACATTCACTATGTTTATGGGGTGTGCTAGCTCGCTCATATAGTTTATTTTGGCCCTATAAACAAAAAAAACCGCCTAGGCGGTTTTTTTTTCTAAGAGCGAGTTTGAATATTAACCAAGCGCTTTTGTTAATCGCTCAATTGCTTTTTCAAGGTTGCTTTCACTAGTAGCAAAGCTAATACGCATGTGCCCAGATGTGCCGAATGCGCTACCTGGTACAAGTGCTACGCCTGCTTCTAGAAGTTTCTCGGCCAAGTCTGTGTCTGTTTCACAGTTTAGCTTCTTTTGTGCGCCAGAGAAGTCTGGGAACAAATAGAAAGTGCCGTCACCTTTTAAGCATTCAATGCCGTCTATGGCGTTTAAAGCTTCGACCATGTAGTCATGGCGTTGCTTAAATACTTTAACCATCTCTTTAACGCATTCTTGGTCGCCATCAAGCGCGGCTTGTGCGGCTACTTGCGAAATAGAGGTTGGGTTTGAGGTGCTTTGGCTTTGAATCTTTTTCATGGATGCAATTAATGCAGTAGGGCCTGCCGCATAACCGATGCGCCAGCCTGTCATGCTATATGCTTTTGATACACCATTTAATACGATGGTGCGTTCATATAGGTCTGGGTTGGCTGTGACGATATTGTTGAATGGTTCGTCGGTCCATAAAATTGGCTCGTACATGTCATCAGTGGCGATGAGTACGTCAGGGTATTTGCGTAAAACAGTACCAAGGGCTTCCAATTCGGCTTTGTTGTAAGCCATGCCGGAAGGGTTTGATGGGCTGTTTAGTACCACTAATTTTGTTTTAGGGGTGATGGCCGCATCTAATTGCTCTGCTGTCATCTTGAAGCGTGCTTCAGCGCTTGTTTCAATGACAATCGGTACGCCTTCAGCCATTAATACCATATCTGGATAGCTTACCCAGTAAGGTGCAGGGATGACCACTTCGTCTCCAGCATTTAATAGGGCTAGGCTTAAATTGAAAAAGCTTTGCTTGCCGCCGCACGATACTAAAATTTGGTTGGCTTCATAGTTTAAGCCGTTGTCGCGTTTGAACTTGCTAATGATGGCTTTTTTAAGATCAGGTGTGCCGTCAACGGCGGTATATTTGGTAAAACCTGAGTTAATAGCATTAATTGCCGCTGTTTTAATATGCTCTGGCGTATCAAAATCTGGCTCGCCGGCGCCTAGGCCAATAATATCTTGGCCAGCAGCACGCAATTCCGCAGCACGATTGGTTACGGCTAGGGTAGGTGAGGGCTTAATGCTTTGAACACGATCAGATAGTTGCAGGTTCAAGGCCACATCCTTAACAAAATAGGGTTTAAAGTAGTGCTTACCCGTGGGTTTAAGCGGCCGTATTCTAACGGATCTTGTTTTATATTGCGAGAATATGTTGTTCTGTGTAGGTGTGTGGCTAGGCTTAACTGCTTGCTTTTGTTGGTTTTTTGGGCGTGTGACTTAAGGTGTTTCTGTGTGTTTTGATACTGATTCGTCGTTAGGGTTTTGATTTTGAGCTATATGAATATTGCTAATTCATTGTATTCAGGATTCTGCGCTCGTAAACTAATCGGCTAGCAGTGATGGGGACGAGATTTCTCGTACGAGTTGGTTTATGTCAAAAACCTTTGAAGTAAAAAGTAAATATGCACCGGCGGGAGACCAGCCAAAGGCCATTGAGCAACTAATGGATGGTTTGAACTCAGGCTTAGCGCGTCAAACGCTTCTTGGGGTGACGGGTTCCGGTAAAACCTTCACCATGGCGAATATAATTGCCCAATCGCAGCGTCCAGCCATTGTGCTTGCTCATAATAAAACACTTGCCGCTCAACTTTATGGTGAGTTTAAGGAGTTTTTCCCTAATAACTCGGTTGAATACTTTGTATCTTATTACGATTATTACCAGCCAGAAGCGTACGTGCCATCCAGTGATACTTTTATAGAGAAAGACGCATCCGTAAACGAGCATATCGAGCAAATGCGTCTGTCGGCCACCAAGTCTTTATTGGAGCGTCGCGATACTATTATTGTTGCAACTGTGTCCGCTATTTATGGGTTGGGTGATCCTGAGTCGTACCTGAAAATGGTGCTGCACCTTGATAAAGGCGATGTAATTGATCAGCGTGGTCTCTTGCGTCGTTTGGCTGAGTTGCAATATAAGCGTAACGACGTGGATTTCTATCGAGCTACTTACCGTGTGCGTGGTGATGTGATTGATATATTTCCTGCCGAATCCGAAAAAGAAGCGGTGCGTGTTGAATTGTTTGATGATGAAATTGAACAGCTGAGTGTCTTTGACCCGCTGACGGGTGAGGTATTGCGCAAACTGCCGCGTGTTACTATTTTCCCTAAAAGCCATTACGTTACACCAAGGGAGACCTTGGTGGATATGATTGACCATGTAAAAGCTGAGCTTAAGCCGCGTTTAGAGCAGTTGCGCAGTAATAATAAGTTAGTAGAGGCGCAGCGTCTTGAGCAGCGTACAGTTTACGACCTAGAGATGATCCAGCAGCTGGGTTATTGCAATGGTATCGAAAACTACTCCCGTTATTTGTCAGGGCGTGAGTCGGGCTTGCCGCCGCCTACATTATTTGATTATTTGCCCGATGATGCACTGATGTTTATCGATGAAAGCCATGTGACCATTCCGCAATTTGGTGCAATGTACAAAGGCGATCGTTCTCGTAAAGAAACCCTTGTGGAGTTTGGTTTTCGCTTGCCATCTGCATTGGATAACCGCCCGATGAAATTTGAAGAATGGGAGGCGATTTCACCGCAAACTATTTTTGTTTCCGCTACGCCAGGTAAATATGAGGCGGCGCATCAGGATGCGGTTGTTGAGCAATTGGTGCGTCCAACTGGGTTAATTGATCCGGTGATTGAAATTCGTCCAGCTACTACTCAGGTGGATGATGTACTAGGTGAAATTCGAACCCGCACCGCACTCGGAGAGCGTATTTTAATTACGGTACTCACGAAACGCATGGCTGAAGACTTAACCGACTTTTTAGCTGAGCATGGGGTACGTATTCGTTATTTGCATAGTGATATTGATACGGTTGAGCGTATCGAAATTATTCGGGATTTACGCCTTGGTGAGTTTGATGTGTTAGTGGGTATTAACTTATTGAGGGAAGGGTTAGATATTCCAGAGGTGGCTTTGGTTGCTATATTTGATGCAGATAAAGAAGGCTTTTTACGCTCTGATAAGTCATTGATTCAAACCATTGGTCGCGCTGCACGTAATGAGAAAGGTAAGGCCATTCTTTATGCAGAGAAGGTTACGGATTCGATGAAGCGTGCGATAGGTGAGACGGATCGGCGTCGTGAAACACAAGTCGCGTTTAATCTTAAGCATGGCATTACGCCAACCTCTGTTCGTAAGAGTGTGGAAGATATTCTTGAGGGTGCGGTTACGCCTGGCAAAAAAGTGGGCAGTAAAAAACGCAGTAAGGCGTCGATGGAATCAGTGGATGATGCGATTGAATTTATGACTGTGGGAGAGATTGATAAGCGCATAACAAAAGTAGAAGATGCCATGTTGGCCTCTGCTCGTGAGTTGAAATTCGAAGAGGCGGCGCGATATCGAGATGAGCTTGAGCGCCTGAAGTTACAGTTAATTAAAAATAGTTGAGGTTGTACGGGGCGCGAGCTTCAGTGCTAGGTGGGGCTTTTCTGCCGAGTCATTGTGTTGCGGGCCGAGCGAGGGGGGAAGTGCTTTGAGAGCGCGGTAATAAGATGGGTGGTGAGATTTCGATTGCCATCGATCTAGATAAGGCTGCGATCAATAGTCGCCAAGAGTTTCTGGTCTACATGTTCGGCACCGCTGATAGTTGGTGTGAACGTGTATTGATTAAAGGCATAAAACCAATTGGGGCTGACCGTGTGAATCTAACAGTCGTAAATGATGACGAGCGTGTTTATTATTATGACGATGCACTAGCGCCAAACTAAGTAAGCAGAGATGCGTATTTTGCTTATTTGGTAACGTTGATATGCCGAAAATATGCCGAAAAAATAAAAGGTGTAACTAGGAAGTGTCTGCAACCCTCTAGAATTAAGGGTTTAATGGTAGTCGCGACTAGATTCGAACTAGCGACCCCCACCATGTCAAGGTGGTGCTCTAACCAACTGAGCTACGCGACTAAAATACGATCACTTATAACTTAAATCGTGATGCGCGCTGAATTTTACGTATTTTTTGTGTCTTTGCAAGCTAAGTGTTTATTTAGATTGGTTTTTTTCTGTCGCTCGCGGTCTCAAATATTCCCCTAAAAGCCGAAGTCTGCTTTAATACGGCGCTTAAATTTATTTCAATGCTCGGATGTTTTCGCTGGGCGATGCAGTTAGCGGTACTTGGTAGGTACAACAGCTGCTGCATAAGCAAGCGAAGTCGGCATTTCGCACATAATGTGTCGAGCTAAATACCATGTGTGACTTTGTAGGTCACACCACTGAATATAGGAACATTATGCCTGTTATTACTCTGCCTGACGGCTCCAAGCGCGAATTCGATGCCGCTGTATCTGTCATGGATGTAGCCGCCGATATTGGCTCTGGTTTAGCAAAGGCTACCATAGCCGGTGCGGTTAATGGCCAGCTGGTCGATGCTTGCGACATGATCGAGCAAGATGCGGATTTACGTATTATTACCGCAAAAGACAGCGAAGGCCTTGAGATTCTGCGTCACTCTTGCGCCCACCTTCTGGGTCACGCCATTAAACAGTTATGGCCAAATGTAAAAATGGCCATCGGCCCAACCATTGATAACGGATTCTATTACGATATTGATGCCGACTTTCCAATCAATGAAGACGAGCTCAAGCAGCTTGAAAAGCGCATGATGCAATTGGCGAAAACCAATTATCAAGTCATAAAAAAAATAGGCTCTTGGCAAACCGCTCGCGATACCTTTGAAGAGCGTGGCGAGTCGTACAAAATTGAAATCTTGGATGACAATATAGCTAAGGATGATCAGCCAGCGCTGTATCACCACGAAGAATACATCGATATGTGTCGTGGCCCTCACGTACCGAATATGAAATTTTGCCAAAACTTCAAACTAATGAAGGTGGCAGGCGCCTACTGGCGTGGTAATTCAGATAATAAAATGCTGCAGCGTGTTTACGGTACGGCTTGGGCAGACAAAAAAGCGCTTAAAGCATACCTAACCTTGCTAGAAGAGGCCGAAAAGCGTGACCACCGTAAATTAGGTAAAACGCTTGATTTGTTTCATTGGCAAGAAGAAGCGCCTGGTATGGTGTTCTGGCACGGTAAAGGTTGGACCATCTACACTGAGCTTGAAAAATTTGTTCGTCAAAAGCTTACTGAATATGGCTATGACGAAGTAAAAGCGCCAATGATTATGGACCGCACATTATGGGAGCGCTCTGGTCACTGGGATAAATTCGCAGATGCCATGTTTACGACGGTATCTGAAAAACGCGAATACGCTATCAAGCCAATGAACTGTCCGGGCCATATTCAAATTTTTAATCAAGGTTTGAAGTCTTATCGTGATTTGCCATTGCGCTTGGCTGAGTTTGGCTGTTGTCACCGTAATGAGCCATCAGGCGCCTTGCATGGTTTAATGCGTGTGCGTGGATTTACTCAAGATGATGCGCATATTTTCTGTATGACTGAGCAAATCTTAGAAGAAGTGAATGGTTGTATTGCCATGATCTTAGACACTTATAAGACATTTGGCTTTGAAGATGTGGCGGTTAAATTGTCCACACGCCCAGAACAGCGAATTGGCAGTGATGAAGTTTGGGATAACGCCGAGCAAGCGTTGGCGGATGCGCTTAAATCGAGCGGCCTTGAATTTGGTTATCAGCCAGGCGAAGGTGCTTTTTATGGCCCTAAGATCGAATTTGCTCTAACGGACTGTTTAGGTCGTGAATGGCAGTGCGGTACGATCCAGCTAGATTTCTCTATGCCGGGCCGTTTGGGGGCTCAATATGTGGATAAAAACGGTGATCGTCAGACACCTGTTATGATTCATCGTGCGATTTTGGGTTCACTTGAGCGATTCATTGGTATCTTGATTGAGCAATATGCGGGCAGTATGCCAACTTGGTTATCACCGGTTCAGGCAGTTTTGCTCAATATTACGGACAATCAGGCCGAATATATCAAAGAAGTTGCAAAAACTTTGTCTCAAAACGGTATTAGAGTGCAATCGGACTTGAGAAACGAGAAGATCGGCTTTAAAATCCGTGAGCACACTTTACAGAAGGTTCCCTATCTATTGGTAGCAGGGGACAAAGAAGTGGCTTCTAACGCTGTCGCCGTACGAACACGTACTGGTGAAGACCTTGGATCCATGAGTATCGAAGACTTTGCCAAGCTGCTACAAGATGATGTAGCCAAGCGCGGACAGTAGATTTTAATAAAACGGAGTAATAACAATTAGACGCGATAATAGAAATAGCCGAGCTCGTCCTGAAAAGGCATCTATAAACGAAAACATTAAAGCTCGGGAATGCCGACTAATTAGTGCTGACGGGGAACAACTGGGCGTAGTGCCTATGGATGAAGCCCTGAAGCTTGCTCAAGAAGCCGTACTCGATTTAGTACAAATTGCAGATGGTGATCCGATCGTATGTAAGATCATGGATTTTGGCAAAAAACTCTACGAAGAGAAAAAGCAAAAAGCCGCTGCAAAGAAAAAGCAAGTTCAAACCCAGGTTAAGGAAATTAAATTCCGTCCTGGTACTGAAGATGGAGACTATCAGGTGAAAATTCGCAACCTGACTAAGTTTCTTGAGCATGGGGACAAGACCAAGATTACGTTACGTTTTCGCGGTCGTGAGATGGCTCACCAAGAATTGGGCATGCAACTACTTAAGCGCGTTGAAGAAGATCTCAGCGAAATCGCTAACGTAGAACTGCGTCCTAAGATGGAAGGTCGTCAGCTAACCATGGTGTTAGCACCCATTAAAAAGAAGTAGTTAGGTCTGTAACGAGCGTCGTTGTCATAGGCAACTAAGTCAACGACCACCTGCTGCTGTTATTAACCAATGCGGATGAGATTTTATTAGCATGTCTAACAAAATTAAAAGTCATAGTGGTGCTGCAAAGCGCTTCAAAAAGACTGGTAACGGCTTCAAACACCGTCAAGCACACCGTGCACACATCTTGACCAAAAAAAGCACCAAGCGTAAGCGTCAGTTACGTTCTCAGTTGCAAGTACACGCATCTGATGTACCGCTAATCAAGCGTATGCTACCTGGCGTTTAATAATTTATTTGGTTAAGAGGAGTTCAATATGGCTCGTGTAAAACGTGGTGTGGTAGCACGCCGTCGTCATAAAAAAGTTTTAAAGCAAGCTAAAGGTTATTACGGTGCACGTTCTCGTGTATTCCGCGTAGCTAAGCAAGCGGTTATCAAAGCTGGTCAATATGCTTACCGTGACCGTCGTCAGCGTAAACGTCAATTCCGTGCTCTATGGATTGCGCGTATCAATGCTGGTGCACGTATCAACGGTTTGTCTTACAGCCGCTTTATTAACGGTCTGAAAAATGCCTCTATCGAGATCGATCGTAAGGTGTTAGCTGATTTAGCCGTTAATGAAAAAGGCGCTTTTGCGGCATTAGTTGAAAAAGCTAAAGCCTCTCTGTAAGCACCAGCTGACAGTTCGACCTTTTAAAGATCGACAGTTACAAGAAATTTAATGTTTAAATTGTCTTGTCTCGAATAGGGGAAGCGCCATAGGCACTTTCCCTATTTTTGTTTAAAAAATTGAAAAATAAAACAATGACAATGCAGGGCGAGAGCTAAGCCGTGTTTTGGCTTATGTGTCACCCGTCTCAAATGTTTTATCTGTATCGCCCTCAATATTGTCATTGTGTGGCAGTGGCTTAGGCCTAAATGAACAGCATCTGTGAAGGTGCTTTTTGGAGCAGGAAAATTGGAAAACCTACAGAATTTGGTAACCGAAGCACTGGCAAAAGTAGAGCAAGCGCAAGACGTGCAAGCGCTAGATCAAGTGCGTGTCGACTACCTAGGCAAAAAGGGTGTGCTAACGGCGCAGCTTAAAACGCTTGGTAAATTAAGTAATGAAGAGCGCCCAGCAGCTGGCGCGAAGATTAACGAAGCCAAGCAGCAAGTAGAAGACGCTATTCGGGCTAAAAAAGCGGAATTAGAAAGTGCGGCACTTGCTGAAAAGCTCAAGTCTGAAAGCATTGATGTCACACTACCGGGTCGTGGTCAGCAAGCTGGTGGCCTGCATCCTGTTACACGTACCTTGCAGCGTATTGAAAACTTCTTTAAACACGCGGGCTATAATGTCGCGGTGGGCCCAGAAGTGGAAGACAATTTCCATAACTTCGATGCGCTGAATATTCCTGCGCACCATCCTGCTCGCGCTATGCATGACACCTTTTATTTTGATGCGCAGCAATTACTGCGTACCCATACTTCGCCTGTGCAAATTCGTACGATGGAAGTACAAGAGCCGCCTATTCGTATTATCTGTCCGGGTCGTGTTTATCGTTGTGATTCAGACCAAACACATACGCCTATGTTTCATCAGGTAGAAGGTTTATTGGTTGATAAAAAAGTAAGCTTTGCGGATCTAAAAGGCACGGTAGAACAATTTTTGCGTACCTTCTTTGAAGATGACAACTTAAGTGTGCGTTTTCGTCCATCTTATTTCCCATTCACTGAGCCTTCCGCTGAGTTTGATATTCAATGGGCATCAAGTAAAACGGGTTGGTTAGAGGTAGGTGGTTGCGGCATGGTGCATCCAAATGTGTTGCAAGCCAGTGGTGTGGATCCTGAGCAATACATGGGCTTTGCCTTCGGTCTAGGGGTAGAGCGCCTAGCTATGTTGCGTTATGGCGTGAACGATTTGCGTTTGTTCTTTGAAAACGATGTGAAATTCTTAGAACAGTTTAATTAATACTTGTTTTTATCGCCCGCAAGCGACCTCCCACATGTTTTGATTTAGGTGGTACTTGTGGGATGGCGCACCCAAAGCATTCGCTTCTCTCATGGGGCATGCTACTTGCGCGCGACAAATTTTAAAGAATTCAGGAAACATAATTATGAAATTCAGTGAAAGTTGGTTAAGAGAATGGGTTAGTCCAAACCTAACCACCGACGAACTTGTTGAGCAAGTGACCATGGCGGGTCTAGAAGTAGATGCTGTCGATCCAGTGGCGGGTGAGTTCAGTGGTATTGTAGTTGCGCAAGTGGTGAAATGTGAACAACACCCTGATGCAGACAAATTAAGATTATGCCAAGTAACCGATGGCGCGGATACATTCCAAATAGTGTGCGGAGCACCGAATGTACGTGAAGGCTTAAAAGTACCAATGGCAAAAATTGGTGCAGTATTGCCAACGCCAGATGGTAAAGGTTTCAAAATTAAGAAAGCCAAATTACGCGGCGTAGAAAGCCACGGCATGTTATGCGCTGAAGCCGAACTGGGTATGTCAGAACAGTCTGATGGCTTGATGGAGTTGGCAGCGGATGCGCCGGTTGGTCAAGACGTTCGCGAATACTTAAATCTTGATGATGCCATCATCGAAG